>JAVEWG010000028.1:0-47858 GCA_034004685.1 Rhodocyclaceae bacterium
AGGGCGGCCTGTGCAGCGAGTGCGGCAACCATTCGGTGATCCGCAAGGATGGGTGCGATTTCTGTACGGCTTGCGGGGCGGTGGGGACCTGCGGGTGATTCCGCGTCGATGACGCTTGATTCGGCGTGTGGGAGCCCCCATATCGTGCAAGTTCGGACCCCATATCCTGCAAGTCAGGATGCGGGGTCCGGGGTCCGGGGCCCGAATCCACATGGTGGCAACCTTGACCTAGCCTACAAAACGCCCGTATTCAATGCGGGCGTTTTTTTTAGCACTCTTTAGCCAGAAAGACTGGAACAAAGAATGGCCACAAAAGATTTACTGGAATCCACGAAAGAATCGTTGGAGCGGATGCAACGCTTCGACGTACGCCAATTGGCAAGAGCGGATGAGCTTGGGCGGTCGCTTTCATTTGAAGAAGCTATCCCGTTTGCCAAAAAACTGACAGAGCTTTACCAGCGGCTTGGAACATCGGTTATTGAGGACCTAACTGATACCCACTTGACGGCAGTAAAGAGCCAAGCCGACGCAGACTACTCACGATTCAAGAACATTCTCGATTTCTCGACGAGCATATCTAACCCCCAATCGACTCGAGACCAGTACATAAATCAACTAGAGTCAGCTTACGACGCAACTTTTAACGCGCTATGGCAATACATTGCCTATGGAGTCAGTAAAGCCATCGACTCTCAGCGGTTAGAGAACGAATCACGAGCTGTCCTCCAGAGCATTTCTGACCAAGCGGAACGCATTACCGCTAACCTTCAAGAGAGTGAAAAAGCAGCAAACAGCACACTCAACGAGATTCGCAGGGTCGCAGCAGAGCAAGGGGTATCCCAGCAAGCAATTCACTTCAACACTGAGGCCGAATTGCACAAGGGTTTAGCCGCCACCTGGAGAACGACAACCATTCGGGCGGCTTGGCTCGTGGGCGGTTATACCGCGTTAAGCCTGTTCTTTAACCAGATACCCTGGCTGCGACCGACCAACTCCTTTGAGGCCATTCAATTGGTCTCGAGCAAACTCCTGCTCTTTGGTGTTCTAGCCTATCTGCTGGCATTGGCTGCAAAAAACTTCTTAGCGCATCAGCACAATGAGATTGTTAATCGACATAGGCAGAATGCGCTCATGACGTTCAATGCGCTAGCAGAAGCTGCGCATAGCCCGGACAACAAAGATATCGTCCTGACTCACGCCTCCGCATGTATCTTCTCTCCGCAGGAAACGGGTTACACCAAAGGCGGAAGTGGCGAAAGTGCCGTTTCGGCAAAATCAGTTGTCGAACTGCTACCCAAAGCGCTCGGGAAGTCAGACTAACAAAGTAGGCGGGAGGGGAGGGATTCCTTCCCGCCTTTCAGCTAAAACGACCTACCGGCTCCATTTAAACGAAGCCACTCTGTGGCCCGCCTCCACTGGGGACATACCTTTTCGACTTCCTCCCAGAAGTCATTGGTATGGTTGCGGTGCTTGAGATGGACACTCGGGGAGATGCACGCCCATGCGCGGATGCTGGATTTCCGCATCGGCGAGCGGGTGTGCTTCCAGCCCGACGGGCACTCCCTGCTCACCGGCATCCTCACCAAGTACAACCGCAAGTCGGTCACCGTCATCACCGAGCAGGGGCAGCAGTGGAACGTGGCGCCGGTGTTCCTGCGCAAGGCCGAACCGCCGGCCAGCGCGGCGGCCGCTACTGCCCGGGTCATCAACCTGCCTGGGAGGCCGGTTTAGGCGTAGGGGCGGTGAGGAACGAACCGCACCGCCCCACCTCCACAATGGTGCGGTTCCTGCGTCACCGGTCCTGCAGAAACTGACACTCGGAGCGAGCACTACGAATGCCAACAATCAGCCAGTTCTTTGGAATCGTGAGCCAGATGTTCTGGCGGGAACACGCTCCTCCCCATTTCCACGCCCTTTATGGGAGTACGGGGCCCTGATCGACATACGACCCCTGGAAGTCTTGGGCGGACACTTGCCAACGCGGGCCCTGAGTCTCACCATCGAATGGGCCATGGAGCACCGAGCCCAATTCATGGAGGACTGGGATCTATGCCAAGCGAACAGCAACCCAAGAAAATCCAGCCCCTGGAGTGGTTCCAAAGGCCCCATGGAGAGCCAACGCTATTTCCGTCTTACCCGAGCATCGCCTCGCCGTGACATTTCAGGGCGACACCAGCTGTATCGAAGCCTAAACGGGCCGCCACCGGGGATTCCAGCCCGGAAAACCGGCGGCGGCTCGCCGTTAAACCCGGAGAAGGGCCTTGGCCATTTTTTCTGAGAGCTGGTCTTCCGTGAATTGGGGTTCGTTGGGGGGGTAGAGTTCGACTTCGTCGAGCTCGAATCCATACTCCTTGGCCAAATTGAGCATTTCCCGCAGTTTCTGGCAAGTGCGGAGCTTTTCCTGGAGTTCCGGATCGGTCCTGGCTTGATCGGAGAAGGCCTTGATGGTCTTGATGGACATTTTTCCTGTTCGCTGTCGTTGTGGGGCGTGGATGGCCCCCCATGGATGGGATCGCCCCGACTAGGAAAACGGGGGCGCGCTTGCCGGCCCAAAACCGGTCGCCCCATTCCTGCAAGAAGCGATCCAGGCCGGCCACCGATTCCCGGTGCCCCAACTCCCGCGTGACTTGGGGCCCATGCCCCCACCGGTCAGCCCCACCCTTGTTCCAATTCATTCACCCGGAAGCCCTTCGTCGTATCCATGACAAGCCACCCGAGCCGGGCAAACGCCCACCACCGCCCGACCCATCCCACACTGCCCTGCCAGCTCGCGCCCGTGAACTAGCCAGCCCACACCCGGTTTAACTCGGGATACCGCCAGGATCGCCACCAGGCCAATCTCCCACTAAGCTACTCGACACTTGGGGCTGCCGGTCCCGACTTCCCATTCTTCCAACATTCCATCCGGAGCCAGCCATGCCCAGCTTCCAACTCGGCGACGTCGCCCCTCAAATCCCCTCCACCGCCTGGATCGCCCCCACCGCCGTGGTGATCGGCGACGTGCGCCTGGGGGACAACGTCAGCGTGTGGTGGAACACGGTGATCCGGGGCGATATCGACACCATCCGAATCGGTGACGACACCAACATCCAGGACAACTCCACCCTCCATACCGACCGGGGCATCGTGCTGGACATCGGCCCCCGGGTGACGGTGGGCCACCAGGTCATCCTCCACGGCTGCACCATCGGCGAGGCCTGCCTCATCGGCATGGGTTCCATCATCATGAATGGGGCGGTGATCGGCGCTGGCTCCCTGGTGGGAGCAGGCTCCTTGGTGCCGGAGGGCAAGATTTTCCCGCCCCGCTCCCTGATCATGGGCAGCCCCGCCAGACTGGTGCGGGAATTGAGCCAGGAGGAATCAGACCACCTGGGCCATGGCGCCGAACACTACGCGGACAATGGCCGCCGCTACGCCCGGGATTGCCGCACGATCGATTGAAAGCTGCGCGAAGAAACCCACCCAGCGTGGGTGGGTGGACAAAAAAATGCCGGCTTGCGCCGGCATTTTCAGTGGATCGCGGATCCGATCAGATCATCGCCTTCAACAGCTTGGCCATCTCGGAGGGGTTGCGAGTCACCTTGAAGCCGCACTCTTCCATGACGGCGAGCTTGGCATCGGCGGTGTCCGCGCCGCCGGAGATCAGGGCGCCGGCGTGGCCCATGCGCTTGCCGGCCGGGGCGGTCACGCCAGCGATGAAGCCGACGATGGGCTTCTTCATGTTGGCCTTGCACCACATGGCGGCTTCGGCTTCATCCGGACCACCGATTTCACCGATCATGATCACGGCATCGGTATCGGGGTCGTCGTTGAAGGCCTTCATCACGTCGATGTGCTTGAGACCATTGATGGGGTCGCCGCCGATCCCCACTGCGGAAGACTGGCCCAGACCGATTTCGGTCAGCTGGGCAACGGCTTCGTAGGTGAGGGTGCCGGAGCGGGACACCACGCCGATGCGACCCTTGCGATGGATATGGCCGGGCATGATGCCGATCTTGATTTCATCGGGGGTGATGAGACCCGGGCAGTTGGGGCCCAGCAGCAGGGTCTTCTTGCCACCGGCGGCTTCCTTGGCCTTCATCTTGTTGCGCACCATCAGCATGTCCCGGACGGGAATGCCTTCGGTGATGCAGATGGCCAGATCCAGATCGGCTTCGCAGGCTTCCCAGATGGCATCGGCGGCGCCGGCGGGCGGCACGTAGATCACGGAAACAGTGGCACCGGTGGCCTTGGCGGCGTCCTTGACGGAAGCGTAGATGGGGATGTCGAAGATCTTTTCGCCGGCCTTCTTGGGGTTCACCCCGGCCACGAAACAGTTCTTGCCATTGGCGTATTCCTGGCACTTTTCAGTGTGGAACTGGCCGGTCTTGCCGGTAATGCCCTGGGTGATGACCTTGGTGTCTTTGTTGATCAGGATGGACATGCTGGAACTCCTTACTTGACCGCGGCAACGATCTTGGTGGCGGCTTCCGCCATGCTGTCGGCGGAGATGATGGGCAGACCGGAATCCTTGAGGATCTGCTTGCCCAGATCCTCGTTGGTGCCCTTCATGCGCACCACCAGGGGCACGGACAGATGGACTTCCTTGGCGGCCGCGACCACGCCGGTGGCGATGGTGTCGCAACGCATGATGCCGCCGAAGATATTCACCAGGATGCCCTTCACCTTGGGGTTCTTGAGCATGATCTTGAAGGCTTCGGTAACCTTCTCGGTGGTGGCGCCGCCGCCCACGTCCAGGAAGTTGGCCGGCTCGGCGCCAAACAGCTTGATGGTGTCCATGGTGGCCATGGCCAGACCGGCACCGTTAACCAGACAGCCGATGTTGCCGTCCAGGGAGATGTAAGCCAGATCGAACTTGGAGGCTTCGATTTCATCCGCGTCTTCTTCGTCCAGATCGCGCATCTCGACGATTTCGGGATGACGGTAGAGGGCGTTGGAATCGAAGTTGAACTTGGCGTCCAGGGCCTTGATGTTGCCGTTGCCTTCCAGGATCAGCGGGTTGATTTCCGCCAGGGAAGCATCGGTTTCCATGTAGCAGGTGTACAGCTTCTTGAGGGTGTCGATGGCCATGGCCTGGGAGGCCTCGGGCACACCGATTCCCACCGCCAGCTCCTTGGCCTGGGCATCGGTCAGCCCCACCAGGGGATCGACGAAAACCTTGATGATCTTCTCGGGGGTGTTGTGGGCCACTTCCTCGATGTCCATGCCACCCTCGGAGGAAGCCATCATCGCCACCTTCTGGGTCGCCCGGTCGGTCAGGGCTGCCACGTAATATTCTTTCTTGATGTCGGCGCCTTCTTCGATCAGCAGGCGGCGAACCTTCTGGCCTTCCGGGCCGGTCTGGTGGGTCACCAGTTGCATGCCCAGGATCTCGCCGGCCAGGGCTTTCACCTCGTCCAGGGAGCGGCCCAGCTTCACGCCGCCGCCCTTGCCCCGACCACCCGCGTGGATCTGGGCCTTCACCACCCAGATCTTGCCGCCCAGTTGTTCGGCAGCCTTGACTGCTTCATCGACGGAAAAACACGGCACGCCACGGGGTGTGACCACGCCATACTTCCTTAGTAGTTCTTTTGCCTGATACTCATGAATCTTCATGATCGCCCTTCGATCGAAATCGCAGCCAATGACTTGCCACGAACACTAAGTTGATGGGACCTTCGGAGCCAAGGCTCCGCGACACACCCGCAGTCTCCCTCGTCCACGGCCGCACCGCTACGGAGCAACACCCGACACGCGATGCTGCCCCTCACCCCCCCAGTCGCCGAGGAAGGCAATGCCAAGGCGGATCTTAAAATTATAGCTGAATTCAGCCTCCCCCTGCCCCACCATCACGCCGACGGGCATGCCCGTTGCCGGCTATTCCACCCGCAAGGCCGGCTCCAGACCCAAAGCCTCGTCCCCGACAAGCCTGCTGCGTAATTTGCCCAAGCCATCTGCAACACTTCTCTTACAATACGCTCGGACAAATTCCAATCCGGGACACCTATCCCTGCTCTGGCCAAGATGCGCTACCCATCGAAATGCCTACTGATCCTGACGGCCACCTTCTCCATTCTGCCGGCCCAACCCGCCCGAGCCTTTGCTCTGGGAAGCGTCATCAGCCAGTCCCCGGTGGGCCGGCCCCTGCGTGTCGAGATTCTTCTATCCGGCGCTGACGCGGCCCGCGCCCCTGAGTGCCTGCGGGTCATGGCCCGCCCAGGCCCGGGCGACGACGGCATTCCTGCTCTCCGCGGAGGGCGGATCAGCCTCGGACAGACTGGCGAGGGACAAGTCGCCATCATCCGGGATAGCGCCCGGGTTCCCCACCCGGTGGCACGGCTGGCCCTGGAAGACACCTGTTCCGGATTGCGGCGGGAATACATCCTGCTGTTTTCCGAGCCTGCGGAAATTGAAACACCCACGGTTGCGATCGCTCCAGCCACGCCCGTGCCTCCCCCCAGCAGGCAGGCCCCCACCAGCCCCCCTCTGCGGGAATGGCTGACCACCGGCCCCGGGGAATCCCTGGCAACCCTGGTCCGACGCCACGCCCCCGGCGACCGGGCGGCCCAGGCCAGGCTGATGCGCCGCCTCAAGGCCGCCAATCCTGATCTCCGCCAAAGCGCCCGAGCCCCCCTACCAGTCGGCACCACCCTTTACCTGCCCGCCGGGAAGCGGCTCCAAGCTGCATCTCCTCGGCCAACCAGGGCAAGCCCGGCAATCAAACCCAAGGGCGCGCTGGCTCAGCCCCCCCGCCCCCGGGAAGATCGCCTGGAGGTTCAAGGCACACCCCCCAGCGGTGCGGCCCACCTCAAGCTCGCCCCCAACCTGCCGGCACCTTCCCAGGACCCGGAAAAGGACAAGGAGCGGGAACTACTCCTGCGGGAGCGCCAGCTTCAGGAAACCGCCGATCGGCAAATGGTCGAACAGGTGGAGTTGGCCCAACGCCTACGGCGCCTGGAAACCCTGCAGGCCGAATTGAAGGCCAAGGCCCAACAGATGGGGGAGGCCGAGCGCCCACCGGCGGCACGACCGCCCTCCCCACCTGAGCCCGCGAAAACCACCAGCCTGGCGGCCTGGCCCATCATCGCCGCCGGTCTGCTGCTGGTGGCCGGCATTGGCGTCCTCCTGAGGCGCCGCAAGGTGACACCCCCCGTACCTCAAGCAATCCTGGCGAGTACAAGCCAGCCCCACGGGGGTGCGGCCCCATCGGAGGAAGAGGAGGAAGCCAGCCTGCCGACACCATCGACGGCCCCCCAACCCATCCCTCCCTCGGACAACGGGATCGCCTGGGAATCCTTTCCCGTCACCACCCCCACCCATCAGGCCGTCCCGAGGCTGCCTGAGGAGGACATGCTGGCGGAGCATGATTCAGTGATCGAACTGGCGGAAATCATGCTGAGCTTCGGGCGGGTCCACGGCGCCGCCGAAACCCTGGCGGATTTCATCAAGGCCCACCCTGGCCGTTCAGTAGCCCCCTGGCTCAAGCTTCTCGAGGTCTATCACACCGCGGACATGCGCGGGGAATTCGAGGCCCTGGTCACCAGGCTTCATGCCACCTTCAACGTGGAACCCATCACCTGGGAGAACTTTCAGGAGGCCCTACGCCACCCATCCTCTTCGGTGGAGGACTTTCCCCACATCCTGGAACCCATCCAGCGTCAATGGGGCAGCGCGGAATGTCGCGCCCTAGTCGAAAAGTTGCTGCGGGAAAATCGCGGCGGCAGTCGCGGAGGCTTTCCCATCAGCGTGGTGGACGAATTGCTGGTGCTGGCTGCGGTACTTGACCATCGATTTGCCGTGGAAGGACGGGCACGGGGAAGCTGAGCCCACCACCAAAGCTTAGACCGGGTTTTCCTCGTCCACGAAAACCGCCTCCAAACCAAGGGTTTCACGAAGGTGGTTGGCCAGCGCCATCACACCGTAGCGCTCCGTAGCATGATGCCCCGCCGCCAGGTAAGGCACGCCGGACTCCCGAGCCAGATGGACGGTCTGCTCGGAAATTTCACCGGAAACGAACAGGTCCGCGCCCGCCACAATGGCCTCTTCAAAATACCCCTGGGCCCCGCCGGTGCACCACCCCACACGGGCGACCCGCCGCGCCCCATCCCCCACCAAGAGCGGCTCCCGCCCCAGGCGCGCGGCCAGAGAACGGGCGATCTGAACCGCGCTGACCACCTCACCGGGCCGCCCCAGCCACCCCAGCTGCTGGTCGCCAAAGCATCCCTCCCCGGTCCAGCCCATCAGCCGCCCCAGCCCGGCGTTGTTACCCAGCATCGGATGACCATCCAGCGGAAGGTGGTAGGCCAGCAGGTTGATGTCATGCGTGAGCAGGGTCTTCAAGCGGCGCTGACGAAATCCCGTCACTCGTCCGCTCTCCCCTCGCCAGAAATACCCATGATGCACCAGCAGTGTGTCCGCGCCCTTGGCTACCGCCGCATCGAGCACCCGCTGGCTGGCCGTCACGGCGCACACTACCCGCCTCACCTCGGACCTGCCTTCCACCTGCAATCCATTTGGGCAATAATCCTTCCATCGTCCCGCCTCCAGCAGCTGGTCCAGATAAGCCGCCAATTCTTCTCGATGCATAATCTTTTTCTCCCTCGCCAAACCGGGGAACATATCGGGGTTTCCGCCGGGTGACCCATGCCAGGCAAACCGCAATTATGCATCGCTTATGGCTGATCTTCTGCCAGACAGTCACCATTGGGGTAGGGATCCTGTTCGTGATCACCACCTTCCGGCCAGACTGGCTACCAACGGGACACCCCCCTTCCTCCCTGGGCTCGCCTGAGCCGCCATTCCCTTCACCCCTCCCCCAGCCCTCGTCGGCGCAGCCTACCAGTTTTGCCCTCGCGGCCCAGCGCTCCATGCCCGCGGTGGTGCACGTATTCACTACCAAGGCCGTTCGGCAGCCCCGCCATCCCTTGGCCAACGACCCCCTGTTCCGCCATTTTTTTGGCGACCGCCCGGAAGATGGGGCGCGCCAGCAGGCCTCGGGGCTCGGATCGGGGGTCATCGTGGGCCCTGAAGGCTACATCGTCACCAATAATCACGTGATCGAGGCGGCCGACGGTATCGAGATCGCGCTTAACGACGGGCGTAAGTTTCCCGCCCAAGTCGTGGGACGGGACCCCGAGACCGATCTGGCGGTTCTGCGGATCACCCCTTCCGGCACCTTGCCAACCCTCGCCCTGGCACCCCGGGACAGCCTTCAGGTGGGTGACGTGGTGCTGGCCATCGGCAATCCGTTCGGCGTTGGCCAAACCGTCACCATGGGAATTGTTTCGGCCCTGGACCGCAGCCATCTGGGCATCAACACCTTCGAGGATTACATCCAGACCGATGCCGCCATCAACCCGGGCAATTCAGGTGGCGCACTGGTGGACACCACCGGCAACCTGGTGGGCATCAACTCCGCCATCTATTCCCGCTCCGGCGGCTCCTTGGGAATCGGATTCGCCATCCCGGTTTCCCTGGTACAGAGCGTGATGGAACAGATCATCCAGTCCGGCGAAGTCACCCGGGGCTGGATCGGGGTGGAAATTCAGGAAGTCACCCGCGAGCTGGCGGAATCCTTTGATTTGCCCGATACCCAGGGCGTACTTATTTCCGGAGTCATGCGGGGAGGTCCCGCGGATCGGGCTGGCATCCGCCCGGGGGACATTCTGCGCGCCATTGAAGGCCATCCGGTCAATGAACCCCAGCGCATGCTGGAGCAGGTGGCGGGTCTGAATCCTGGCACCAAGGCCCGCGTCACCCTGATGCGCAACCGCAAGGAGCTTCCCCTGGCAGTGGAAATCAGCCGGCGACCGATCCCCAAGGCATCCCAACCCTAGCCGGGGGACCCCCCATCGGCATCGGGATCCACCACACCGATCCGGTTGGTCTCACCCTCCGCAGCAAATGCATCGGGTCTGGGCTCCACGAAGCGCGCCAGGAGGATGCCAAACTCATAAAGAAGGACCATGGGGATCGCCAGCAACAGCTGGGAAACCACATCCGGGGGCGTGACCACCGCAGCTACCACAAAGGCCCCGACGATCACGTAGGAGCGGATTTCCTTCAGCTTGGCAACGCTCAACACCCCGAACTTCACCAACAGGACCACCACCACCGGCACCTCGAAGGTGATGCCGAAGGCCAGGAACATGGTCATCACGAAGGCCAGGTACTGCTCGATGTCAGGGGCGGGCGTGATGCTCTTGGGCGCGAAGGTGGCAATGAACGAGAAAACCGTTCCAAACACGAAGAAGTAACAGAAGGCCATTCCCAGGATGAACAGCACCGTGCTCCCCACTACCATCGGCAAGGCCAGCCGCTTTTCATGGGCGTACAGGCCGGGGGCGACGAAGGCCCAGACTTGGTAGAGCACCACCGGCAACGCCAGCACGAAGGCCACCATCAGGGTCACCTTGACCGGCACGAAAAAGGGCGTCACAACCCCCGTGGCAATCATGCGGGTTCCTTCCGGCAAGGCCCGCATCATGGGCTGAGCCAGCAAATCGTAGATGCTCCCGGCCCAGGGCATCAGGCAGCAGAACACCACCACCACCGCCACGATGGCCCGCAGCAGGCGGTCCCGCAGTTCGACCAGATGGGAAATGAAGGTTTCCTGGGAATCGCTCATGATGGCTTGACCGAAGTCCCGGTAGGCACGGGATCGAGGAGGAGTTCGAGCTGCCCTTGATTCGATGGGGGCTCGCCAGGAATCTCCATCGGGGATTCAGGTATGGCGCCGGAATCCGGCTCCGTCACGAATACCTTCGCTTCGGGGGCCGGTGGGGAGCTTGCCACCGGAGAGTGATTCAACGCCAAAGCAGCGGCCGCAGCCGCAGCGGCCTGCCCGACATCGGCCTCCACAGCGGAGATTTGCCCCCGCAGGGAGTCCTCCAACTCCCGGGCGGACTCCACCGCCTGCTGCTGGAGATTTTTGAGCTCGTCCAGTTGAACCTCGCGCTGGATATCCGACTTTACGTCCGAGACGTAACGCTGTAGCCGTCCCAGGAGATGACCCACAGTCCTGGCCACCTTGGGCAGGCGCTCGGGGCCGATGACGATCAGCGCCACCAGCCCAATCACCATCAGCTCGGAAAAACCAATATCGAACATGGATCGGGAACCAAGACTTAGGGGTCGATCAAGGCCGGCACCGCTTCACTCCGGTACCCTGAAAAAGGGCCTGCCAGCTTCGATCAACACACAAAACAAAGGGGCGCACCGATGCATCTGCGCCCCTCCCCGTTTTGGATGACAGCCAGGCATCAAGACTTGGCCTTCTCCTTGGCTTCACCTTCAAGGATGGTTTCCTTGCCACCGATCTTGCCCGGGGCGTCGCCAGAACCTTCGGCCTCCTGCATGCCGTCCTTGAAGCCCTTCACCGCGCCGCCGAGATCCTGCCCGATGTTACGGAGCTTCTTGGTGCCAAAAACCAGCATGACAATCACCAGAACGATCAGCCAATGCCAGATGCTGAATGAACCCATACCACGCTCCTCAGTACTTCAACATGGGGGGCAGAATGCCGGCGCCCCCGAGAAAATGGACGTGAAGATGATACACCTCCTGGCGGCCCACCTTCCCCGTATTGATGATGGTCCGGAAACCATCGCCACAACCCTCTTCCTGCGCCAGACGTACGCCCACCACCAGCAATCGGCCCAGTAACGCTTCGTGTTCCGGCCCGGCGTGGGCAAGGGTCGACAGGTGGACCTTGGGAATGGCCAAAAGATGCACGGGCGCCGCCGGATGGATGTCGTGGAAAACCATCACGGCATCGTCCTCGAAGACCTTGCGGGCGGGGATTTCTCCCCGGACGATGCGGCAAAAGATGCAATCGTCCATGGAAGGCTCAGGCACCGCCCCGGGCTTTTTTCTCATCAATCCCCGACACTCCTTCGCGCCGGCGAAGCTCCGCCAGGACATCATCCACCGACAAGCCAAAGTGATTCAGGAGTACCAAGGAATGGAACCACAGGTCCGTCACCTCCCACACCAGGTGAAGGAGATCCTTGTCCTTGGCCGCCATGATGGTTTCGGCCGCTTCTTCCGCTACCTTCTTGCAAATGGCGTCGGTGCCCTTAGCGTAGAGACTGGAAACGTAGGACGACGTGGGATCCGCCTGCTTGCGCTCCGCCAGGGTGGCCGAGAGTCGGTGGAGCACTTCGATGTCGATCATTTGTAGATATCCTTGGGATCCTTCAGGACCGGCTCCACGGCAGCCCACTGGCCATCCGCCAGATGCTTCTGGAAAAAGCAACTGTGCCGCCCGGTATGGCAGGCGATGCCGCCCACCTGCTCCACCTTAAGCAGAATCACATCGTTATCGCAATCCATGCGGATTTCCAGCACCCTCTGGACATGGCCCGACTCTTCGCCCTTATGCCAGAGTTTGCGCCGGGAGCGGGACCAATACACCGCTTCACCGGTTTCCGCGGTGCGGGCCAGGGCTTCCCGGTTCATCCAGGCAAACATCAGGACCGTGCCGGTAGCAGCCTCCTGAGCAATAACCGGCACCAGGCCCTGGTCGTCCCAGGTCACTTCGTTGAGCCATTTGGCTGAAAAGGGAGCGCTCACAGCCGGACCTCAATACCCCGCTGACGCATCAGCTCCTTGGCTTCCCGCACGGTATGTTCGCCAAAATGGAAGATGCTGGCCGCCAGAACAGCGTCCGCTCCGCCGATGCTTACCCCATCAACCAAGTGCTCCAGGCTCCCGACACCGCCGCTGGCAATCACCGGAATGCCCACCGCATCGGACACGGCCCGAGTCAGAGCCAGGTCAAAACCCGCCTTGGTGCCATCCCGATCCATGCTGGTCAATAGAATTTCCCCGGCCCCCAGGGATTCCACCCTGCGCGCCCATTCGATGGCGTCCATCCCGGTGTTGTTGCGTCCGCCATGGGTGAACACCTGCCAATGGCCCGGGGCGGTCTGCTTGGCATCAATGGCCACCACGATGCACTGGCTCCCCACCTTACCGCTGGCCTCGGCCACAAGTTGAGGGTTGTTGACCGCGGCCGTATTGATTGAAACCTTGTCAGCCCCCGCGTTGAGGAGGCGCCGCACATCTTCCACCGTGCGCACTCCGCCCCCCACCGTCAGAGGAATGAAGACCTGCTCGGCCACCTGTTCCACCACGTGAAGAATGATGTCCCGGGCATCGGAGCTAGCGGTGATGTCCAGAAAGGTAATCTCGTCGGCGCCCTGCTCGTCGTAACGACGGGCCACTTCCACCGGATCCCCGGCATCTCGCAGTTCGAGGAAATTGACCCCTTTCACCACGCGCCCGGCGTTTACATCAAGACAGGGAATGATGCGCTTGGCCAGCATGGATCAGATGGCCAGTTCGTCGGCTCGAGCTTGGGCAGCGCGGAAATCCAGCGTCCCCTCGTAGATGGCACGCCCGGTGATGGCCCCCATAATACCCTCGGACTCTACGGCGCACAGCGCCTCGATATCCCCAAGGGCCGCGATACCGCCACTGGCAATCACCGGAATGCGCAAAGCCTGGGCCAGGCGCACAGTGGCGTCCACGTTCACCCCGGAGAGCATGCCGTCCCGACCGATATCCGTGTAGATGATCGCCTCGACCCCGTAGTCCTCGAACTTCTTGGCCAGGTCGATCACGTCGTGCCCGGTCAACTTCGACCAGCCATCCACGGCCACCTTGCCATCCTTGGCGTCCAGGCCCACGATGATGTGGCCACCGAAAGCGGAACAAGCATCGTGCAGAAAACCCGGGTTCTTGACGGCGGCGGTACCAATGATCACATAGGAAATCCCGTCATCCAGATACCGCTCGATGGTATCCAGATCGCGGATCCCACCGCCGAGTTGGAGCGGAATGTCGTCACTAACCTCCCGGACGATTTCCTTGATCACCGCTTCGTTCTTGGGCTTGCCGGCAAAGGCGCCATTGAGGTCCACCAGGTGCAATCGGCGCGCGCCCTGGTCCACCCAATGTCTGGCCATGGCCACCGGGTCTTCAGAAAAGACCGTGGCACCTTCCATTTCACCTTGTTTAAGGCGCACGCAATGTCCGTCCTTGAGGTCGATGGCGGGAATTAGCAGCATAGCGGGTCAGGATTGAATCTAGGTTACAGGGATCGATGCACTAGCCTTCAAGGCTTCCAGCGCATGAAATTGGCAAGAAAATGGAGGCCCGCATGGGCGCTCTTTTCAGGATGGAACTGGACCGCGAAGATATTATCCCGCGCCACCCCGCTGGTAAAGCGCAGGCCGTAATCGGTGGTCGCTACAGTCAAGTCCTGGTCGTCAGGCGCCACAAAATAACTATGGACGAAGTAGAACCGCTCGCCATCCGGAATCCCCTCCCACATAGGGTGGGCACCCGTCTGAAACACCCGGTTCCACCCCATGTGGGGGACCTTGAGGCGATCCCCCTGAAGTGAGACCATCCGCGCTTCCGGGAAACGCCGCACCTCGCCCGGGAAGACTCCCAACCCCGGGACATTCCCTTCCTCGCTGTGGTGGAAGAGCATTTGCAACCCGATGCAGATTCCCAGAAAGGGCTTCTCCCGCGCTGCCTTCAGGACGGCAGGGCGCAAACCCCGGGCCTCCAGCTCGCGCATGCAGTCAGGCATGGCGCCCTGCCCGGGAAACACCACCCGCTCAGCCCGGCCAACCACCTGGGGATCACTGGTCACGACAACCCGTGCGGCGGGCGCCACGTGCTCGATCGCCTTGCAGACCGAACGTAGATTCCCCATGCCGTAATCGATAATGGCAACGCTACTGCTACTCATTGGCAGACCGCTCAAGACTCAGACTCGGGACCTCCTCAGAGGGCCCCTTTGGTGGACGGGATGACACCGCCAGCGCGCTCATCCAGCTCGGCCGCCATCCTCAGGGCACGCCCCAGGGCCTTGAATATGGTTTCGCACTGATGATGGGCGTTATCGCCCCGCAGATTGTCCACATGCAGTGTGGCTTGGGCGTGATTGACGAAGCCCTGCAGGAATTCCCGCACCAGATCCACGTCGAAACTGCCGATGCGGGCACGGGTGTATTCCACGAAATAGTGCAATCCCGGACGTCCGGAGAAGTCCACCACCACCCGGGACAAGGCCTCATCCAGCGGCACGTAGGCATGGCCGTAGCGGCGTATCCCCTTTTTCTCACCCAAGGCCCGCGCAAACGCCTGACCGAGGGTAATCCCCACATCCTCTACGGTGTGGTGATCATCGATATGCACATCCCCCACTGCCGCCACCTCCAGATCAATGGCCCCGTGGCGGGCGATCTGATCCAGCATGTGGTCCAGAAATGGCACACCGCTGGCCAGCCTTGCCTGGCCAGTACCGTCAAGATTGACGCGTACCGTGATCCGGGTTTCCAGGGTATTACGGGTAACTTCGGCCTGTCGCATGGGTGAATGAGAAGAGGGCTTCCGGCGGCGCGGAAAAAGGGTAAGGGTGGGCCATGATACCATTGGCGCTGTCTGGTTTGTCCTGCCCCCACCACCCATACCATCATGAGTCGATTCTGGAGTGCCGTCGTTGGCGGCTTGACCCCTTACGTCCCCGGCGAACAACCCAAGATCGCCAATCTCGTCAAGCTCAACACCAACGAGAACCCCTACCCCCCCAGCCCCAAAGTGCTCGAGGCCATCCAGGCTGAACTGGTCCATGGCGGGGAGCGCCTCAGGCTCTATCCTGACCCCACCGGCACATCCCTGCGGGAGGCCATCGGCAATCGTTACCATGTTAAACCTGAGCAGATTTTTGTGGGCAATGGCTCCGACGAAGTATTGGCCCATGCCTTTCAGGCGCTCCTCCAGCATGAGGGCCCCCTGCTCTTCCCGGATATCACCTACAGTTTCTACCCGGTTTATTGTGGGCTCTATGGGATCCGCTTCGAGACGGTGCCTCTCGACGCCGATTTTCAGATCAGGGTGGATGACTACCTGGCCCGAGGGCCAGGCAATGTCGGCGCAGTGATCTTCCCGAACCCCAACGCCCCCACCGGGCGAGCAATCCCGTTGAAGGACATCGCCAGGCTGGCTCACGGTCTTCCTGATTGCCCCATCGTGGTGGATGAAGCCTACGTGGATTTCGGCGCGGAATCAGCCGTGGCGCTGATCCATGAGCATCCGAATGTCCTGGTGATCCATACCCTCTCCAAATCCCGCTCCCTGGCGGGTTTGCGAGTGGGCTTCGCGATAGGGCAGGCCGAATTGATCGAAGGCCTCACTCGGGTCAAGGACAGCTTCAATTCCTACCCTCTGGACCGGCTCGCCCTCGCTGGCGCCACTGCCGCCATGGCCGATGAGCAATGGTTCCAGGAAACCCGGCAGCGGGTCATTCTCAGCAGGGAGCTCTTGGCCAAGCACCTCACGGGAATAGGCTTTCAGGTTCTACCGTCCAGTGCCAACTTCCTTCTGGCTTGCCACCCCCTTCATGACGCAGGGGAACTCGCGACCCAATTGCGCGCACACGGAGTCATCGTGCGGCACTTCCGGGTGCCACGCATCGACCAGTTCCTGCGCATTACCATTGGCACCGAAACGGAATGTGGAGCCTTGACCTCGGCACTGGACAATATCCTGATGGAACGACAGCCCCGTACCCACAACTGAATAAAACCATTTTCTCAGCGCTGCCTTAAATTGGCTTACAAAACCCCCACCACGGCCGCAGCCTCGAACAGCCACCCTTTTAATTTGAATTTTCAATAAAATTCAATACGTTGCCGACCATAAATATTATGGTCCGCGCTCCACACAATTACCAACGGCATTAAAGTAAGCTTGCACGCTGACGGGTCCTGGATTTCCAAAAAACTTGCGTGCTATCATTTAAGAGTTGGTCTAGGAGTTGTTCGCTCAGTAGTCACCGACTGTTGAATTCATCCATTATTAAGGGAACAGAACATGAAACAATCGCTTCTCGTCGCCGCTCTTCTCGCCCTGGCCGTTACCGCTTGCGCCAAGAAAGAAGAACCGGCTCCCGCTCCGGCCGCTGCCCCCGCTGAAGCTGCTGCTCCGGCCGCCGCTCCCGCTGCGGCCCCCGCCGAAGCCGCTCCGGCCGCGGCCCCCGCTGAAGCTGCTCCTGCCGCGGCTCCTGCCGAAGCCGCTCCGGCTGCTGCTCCTGCCGAAGCCGCCAAGTAATCTGGCCGCCAGACTAGCGTGAAGCTGGCCTTAGGGCCACGGCATTCCGCTGACAAAGCCCCCGATCGGGGGCTTTATTTTTTTAGGCTTCAGCCTTGAACGTTCAGTTCAAAGGCATCGTGAAAGCATGAAGCCTCCGCGTGGCTCAAAGCGGGGCGAAGGCGTGGATCGAGGAGAGCACCCAGAGCCCTCCCGGGATATGGCGCCGTCAACCTGGCTGCCCAACAATATTTCAGACATGGCATGCCGCCGGCAGGAGCAATCGGACACCCTGACCACTTTAGCCCATGCGTTGAAAAGAAAAACCCCGCCAATCTGGACGGGGTTTTCACCATCAGGCCCATAGCGATGGGCGCCTGATACCTGCCTCAACCAAGCTATTTCAACTGGCCGTGAAGCAAACCAAGAATCCGGCGGGCAGTCTCCGACTGGTCCTCACCCCCCTCCCGGGTCAACACTGACACGGTGGTTGCACTGCCATCACCCTTAACCAGAATCCGATAGCTGTCAGGACTCATCTCTTTTTTGTCCTCGCTACGCCAGAAAGCCAGCTTGGAGAGGATACCTTCGCTCTTCTTGCTCTGGTTGTCACGGTCCGGATCGATATACCGAACGAAATACAAACCCTTCGCCCGATCCCGATCTTCCACCGCGAAACCAACCCGATCCAGCGCCAAGCCCACACGACGCCAGGCCCGATCGACGGATTCCTGCAGCGTCAAGGCCGAACGCCCCGCCACCTGCTGGAGGCTGGCCCGATCCTCCACCGGACGGCTCGCCAGCATCTGCTTGGCCTTGTCCTCCTGAGCCCCCAACCGAACCATCAGGCGGCGCAGCATTTCTGCCTCAAGCTCAGGATCCGCGGGCCGCGGTTGCCAAACCGTCTGATCCTTGCCCTCGGTGGAATAGACTTCGATCATGCCCCGGTGGGAGACATAAATTTCGACGGATCCGGAGTCCTTGCCTCCCTCGAAACGGGTGCGGAATTTGTCCCGCTCAGGCGTGGAGTAAACCCCGTCGATCACCTTGCCCAGGGCACTGCGCAGGATATCCTGGGGGATCTTGGCCCGATCTTCCGCCCAATCGGTTTCCATTACGCCGATCTCGGGACGATCAACATTCACGATGAAACCCAGCTCAAGCCAGAACTCCTTGACCACCGGCCACAACTGCTCTGGCGTTCCTTGAACCACCAGCCAGCGCTGAGAACCGGCGCGCTCGATGCGCATTTTCTCTGCGGCCGGCAATACCGAAGAAGTCGCAGCGGGTTGGACTGGCGCGGCCCGGTCGCTGGAATAAGCGGAGAAAGTCGCGGACCCCCGGGGCGCCCCATCCGGCACCGTATAGCGCTCGTCCTTGGCGGGCGCCGTCAGGTCGGGGGGAATTTCGAGGGTATTTTGTGTTTGACGGGTCGCTGCGCTCTTGTAATCAATTTTTTTGCCTTCCAGCAGATTGGAAGAGCAACCCGCCAAGCCCAGCATGAGGGTTGAACAAGCGAAGAGGGCTGAAGCCCGGTACGACTTGGAGATCATTCTGGGTCCGTTCAAAGGTTGATACCCGCCTGACGCATGGCGGCAAGCACGCGCTGGTGATACTGGGTCGACAGTTCGGTGAGGGGCAGCCGGATGGTCGGGCCCATCAGGCCCATCCGCGCCACCGCCCACTTCACTGGAATCGGATTGGCTTCGCAGAAGAGATCCCGATGCAGCCCCACCAGGCGGGCGTTGATTTGCCGGGCGGCAAACGCATCGCCCTTGAGGGCTGCAACGCACATTTCATGCATGGCCCGAGGCGCCACGTTGGCCGTGACTGAAATGATGCCATGCCCACCAAGGAGGATGAAGGCCATGGCGGACATGTCGTCCCCACTGTACAGAGCGAAGCCCTCGGGAGCCCGTGCCACCAGATCACAGGCTCGATCCAGGCTTCCGGTGGCATCCTTGATGCCGACCACGTTAGGGATCTGGGCCAGGCGCAGCGCCGTGTCATTGGCCAGATCCGCCACGGTGCGGCCCGGCACGTTGTAGAGGATCATGGGTAAATCCTCGGA
This sequence comes from Rhodocyclaceae bacterium, assembly GCA_034004685.1. Classification (GTDB taxonomy): domain Bacteria; phylum Pseudomonadota; class Gammaproteobacteria; order Burkholderiales; family Rhodocyclaceae; genus JAEUNX01. Next base: position 19,157 of record JAVEWG010000028.1, read on the forward strand.
TTCGGCGATCTTGCGGAAATGCTGGTAGAGCCCTTCCTGGGTGGGACGGTTGTAATAGGGAACCACCGAAAGACCTGCCGCCGCGCCCGCACGCTTGGCGAATCGGGTCAGCGCCACCGCCTCGGCCGTCGAATTGGCACCGGTGCCGGCAATCACTGGAATGCGTCCGGCGGCATGCTCCACCGAAAACCGGATCAATTCACAGTGCTCATCCACATTCACCGTGGGTGATTCGCCGGTCGTCCCAACGATCACGATGCCATCGGTTCCCCCAGCGGCATGGAAATCGATCAGGCGACGCAGGCTCGGGAAGTCCAGACTGCCATCCTCGTGCATGGGCGTGACAATGGCGACAAGCGATCCAGTAATCATGATGTGGCGTAAGGATCAAAAGGCTGGATTGTACCCGAATGCCTCGCAACGGCTAGACAGCCCGGGTACGCTCCAGCCCCGGCGGGGCGGCCCATCACAGATCGGCCAGGGTCTTGATATGGGCCGTGACCGAACGGGCCAGGGCGGACAGGGCGTACCCACCCTCCAGTAAGGAAACGATCCGCCGATGGCCACATTCCTCGGCCAGGGTCTTGAGCTGGCCCGTGACCCAGACGTAGTCCGACTCCAGCAAGCCCAGAGATCCCATGTCATCTTCATAATGGGCATCGAAGCCCGCGGAAATGAAAATGAACTCGGGGCGATGCCGACGCAGCGCCGGCAACCACATGTCGGCCACGATCTGACGGAACCCGTCGCCCCGGGTACCTGCGGGCACCGGCACGTTAATCATGTTTGGAGAGGGATGGTCGACGCCGCTATAGGGGAAAAAAGGGTGCTGGAAGATGCTGGCCATCAGCACCCGGGGATCATCCCGAAAAATATCCTCGGTTCCATTGCCGTGATGAACGTCGAAATCCACCACCGCCACCCGTGCCAGGCCGTGGGCCTCCAGGGCGTGAAGCGCCGCCACTGCCACGTTGTTGAAGAAACAGAACCCCATGGCCTTGGCCCGCTCCGCGTGGTGACCGGGGGGACGCACGGCGCAAAACGCATTTTCAGCCTCGCCGGACATCACCAGATCCACCGCCAGCACGCCGGCACCCGCCGAGCGCAAGGCGGCCTTGACGGTATGGGGACACATGGCGGTATCGGGATCCATGTGCCGAATCCCGTGCTCCGGGGCGCTAGCCAGGATCAGTTCCACATAGTCGTGGGAATGGGCCCGGGTCAACTGCGCCGGGGTGGCCACAGGCGCGTCGTGGAAAGACAGGAACTGGTCGCAACCGGACGCGATCAGGCGGTCGTGGATGGCGGCTAGACGATCCGGGCATTCAGGGTGATGAGCCCCCATGTCGTGCAGCCAGCACTCGCGATGCGTGATGAACGCAGTCGTGGACATATCTCCCTTTCCCTTCGCGTTTGTAAGGCCCGGACCCGAGGGCTCGCGGCGGGGTCAGCCTCACCGGATGCCCCTGGCGATTGAAGTTTTCATTATCCTGAATTCTTCAGCAAGCTCGAGAGGCAAAACCCCCATGCCTTTGCGTCAAGTCAACACCCTCCTCAGCCAGGCCGGATCGATCCTGCTGGGCAAGGAGCCGGAAATCCGCCTGGCGGTAGCCTGCCTGCTGGCCCGTGGCCACCTCCTCATCGAGGACGTGCCGGGCGTGGGCAAGACCACCCTCGCCCACCTGCTGGCCCATCTGCTGGGGCTACCCTTGCAGCGGATCCAGTTCACCAGCGACCTGCTCCCCGCCGACGTGCTCGGCGTCTCGGTCTTCGACCGCCAGACCCAGCGCTTCGAGTTTCACCCCGGCCCGGTATTCAGTCCGTTTCTCCTGGCCGATGAGATCAACCGGGCCACCCCCAAGACCCAGAGCGCCCTGCTGGAGGCCATGGAGGAACGCCAAGTCACCGTGGATGGCACCACTCACCGCCTCCCGGCCCCCTTCTTCGTCATAGCCACCCAGAACCCCAGCCAGCAAATCGGCACATTTCCCCTGCCGGAAAGCCAACTCGACCGCTTTCTGATGCGCATCCACCTGGGCTTCCCGGATCGGGCCGCCGAACGCGCCCTGCTCCTGGGAGAGGACCGCCGCACCCTGCTGGCCCGGATGGCGCCAGCCTTGGTCCCCGGCGCCCTTACGGAACTCCAGACCCGGGTAAGGGGCTTGCACGTGTCCCCCCGTCTCGTGGATTACCTCCAGAGCCTGCTGGAAGCCTCCCGGGATGGCGCCTTCCTCGCCGGCCTGAGCCCTCGCGCCGGCCTGGCCCTGCTGGGAGCGGCGCGAGCCTGGGCCTTCCTCGAGGGACGGGATCTGGTGCTGCCCGAGGATGTGCAGGCGGTATTCGGATCAGTGGCGGGCCATCGTCTGCGCCTGGCCCCGGGCGGCCAGCCCGCCACGCCCGGGGCCCTCCAGGTCTTGCTGGAAGGCGTTGCCGTTCCGTGAGGGGGCTCGCCTCTACCCTCGGTAAACGCCTGGATTCCTGGCTGTTCCGGATTCGCCCGGCGGAATCCGGCCCCATCCAGCTGATCCAGCGGCGCATCTTCGTCCTGCCCAGCGGGGCCGGGCTGCTTCTGGGCCTGACCCTCCTGGCCATGCTCCTGGGGGCCATCAACTACAACCTGGGGCTGGGCTTCGCCCTCACCTTCCTATTGGCCGGAGTTGCCCTGAGCAGTCTGCTGCAGGCCTTCCGCAATCTCCTCGGGCTCTCCATCCGTCCCGGCAACTGCGCCCCGGTCTTTGCTGGCGAGCCGGCCAACTTCACCCTGCTCGTCCACAACCCCCGCCCCACCCCTCGCCCTGCGCTGCGATGCTGGATCAAGGGCTGCCCCGTCACCGATTTCCAGGTAAGTGCCAAGGCCACCGCCCATGTGGCACTGGTCCGCCCCACCCGGAAGCGGGGACGCCTGGAGATCGGCCGGGTCCTGCTGGAGACCCGCTTCCCCCTGGGGCTGATCCGGGCCTGGAGCGTTTTCACCCCGGATGCCAGCTGCTTGGTTTATCCCCAGCCGGAAGCCAATCCGCCCCCCCTGCCCACCGGCCCTTCCAGCGCCCAGGCCCACCAGCAGGGCGCCTTCGGCCACGATGACTTTGCCGGGCTACGCAACCACCTGGCCACCGATTCACCCCGCCATATCGCCTGGAAGGTCTACGCCCGGGAAGGACCCCTGATGGTCAAGGAGTTCGCCGGGGGCGACGCCGGCGAAATCGTCCTGGACTGGGAAACCCTGCCGATGGATCTTGCCACCGAAGCCCGGCTTTCCCGCCTGACCGCCTGGGTATGCCAGGCCGGCACCCTGGGCCTGCCTTTCTCCCTGAGGCTCCCGGGACTCCGGATTCCCCCGTCGGCCGGAACAACCCACGCCAGCCGCTGCCTGGAAGCCCTCGCACTCTTTACCCTCCCCTCCGACCATGGCCAGGCTTGAACCCCTGCCTCTACCCGCCCACTTCCTCTGGTTGCTGGGTCTCAGCGGCATCACCCTGGCGCCCCATCTGGCCCATCTACCCACCTGGCTGGTCCTCGCCTGTGGGGTCATGCTGGCGGGACAGGCCCTGCGAACTTTCACCAGGCAGCCCCCCCTCAGTGGCCTGGTCACGAGCCTCTTGGCCCTGGCGCTGGCCACCGGCATCAGCCTGGAATTCCAACAGTTTCTGGGTAAGGCGCCCGGGCTGGCCCTGCTGGCAGGCCTCCTGTGCCTGAAGCAGCTGGAATCCCGGCGGCGCCGGGACCTGCGGGCGGCCATTTTCCTGGCCTTGTTTCTCCAGTTCGGCCTGTTCTTCCGCAACCAAGGCATCCCAATCGCCGTCCTGGCCCTGTTCGGCACCTGGATCGGCCTCGCCGCTCTGGTCAGCCTTCAGATCGACGATGGCTTTAAGGGCCCCGCCCGCATTGCCGGCGCCCTGTTGCTCCAGGGTCTCCCCTTCATGCTGGTATTGTTCGCCCTCTTCCCCCGGGTCCAGGGCCCCCTGTGGGGACTGCCGGAGGATGCCCTCGCCGCCAAAACCGGGCTGTCCGACTCCATGAGCCCGGGCTCCATCGGCGAGCTGGTTCAATCCGACGCCATCGCCCTGCGCGCCAGTTTCAACGGCTCGCCTCCTCTCCCCAACCAGCGCTATTGGCGTGGACCGGTCCTCGAAGTCTTTGACGGCCGCACTTGGCGGCCAGGCAGCCGAGGGTGGGCCACCCAACCTAGCTACCCCGTGCAAGGGGACCGCTTTGAATACGAACTCACCCTTGAGCCCCTCGACTATCCCTGGCTCCTGGCCCTGGATTTCCCCGGCCCGGGCATCCCCGGGGCGCGCTATGCCACCACCTTCCAGCTGCTGGCCGGCAAGCCCATCCAAAGCCGCCAGCGGATCAACCTGACGGCCTATCCGGGCGTCCAGGTCGGCCTTCCGGAAAATCCAGAAACCCTCGCCCGGGCCCGCCAACTCCCCCCCGGCAGCGGGCCGCGCAGCCGCGAGCTGGCCGCGTCCCTCGCCGCAGGCCGCCGCAACGACGGGGAGATTCTCCAGGCCACCCTCCAGTACTTCCGCCAGGGCGGGTTCGGTTACACCCTGAGCCCACCGCCCCTGGCCGACGACCCGGTGGACGGATTCCTGTTCGACACCCGGCGCGGCTTCTGCGAACACTTTGCGTCCAGTTTCGTCTTTCTGCTGCGGGCCGCCGGGGTGCCAGCCCGGGTCGTCACCGGGTACCTGGGGGGCGACATCAATCCGGTGGATCAGGTGATGGTGGTCCGCCAGTCCGACGCCCACGCCTGGGCGGAGGTGTGGCTGGAGGGGCGCGGCTGGGTGCGGGTAGACCCCACCGCCTTGGCCGCCCCCCGGCGCCAGAGCGAAGGCCTGGCCCAGGCCCTGCCGGACAACGAGACTTTGCCCTTCATGCTGCGGGGCGACCTGGAATGGCTACGAGACTTGCGCCTTCGCTGGGAAGCCTTCAACCACAGCTGGAACCGCTGGATTCTGGGCTACACACCCGATCGCCAGCGGGAGTTTCTCTCCCGCCTTGGTCTGGGCCAACCGGATTGGCAGCGCATGGTCACCATCCTGGCGGTGTGTTGCGGATTGCTCATGGCAGGCCTGCTGGCCTGGGCCCTGCGCTCCAGGCATCGGCTGGATGCGCTGGATCGGCTATGGGCCGGCTTCTGTCGGCGCCTGGCCAAACGGGGGCTCCCCCGATTGCCCTGGGAAGGTCCGCTGGCTTATGCTGCGCGGGCCAGCCAGGCCTTTCCCGGAGCTGACCCCGCACTGCAGAACATCGCCAGTCAATATGCCCGGTTGCGCTATGGTCCGACCGCGGCACCCGGTGACCTCGCCCTGCTCAAGCACGCCATTCACACCCTCAAGCTCCCATGATCGGTTCATGTAAACGTTGGGCCCCGTGGCTGACGGCACTTCTGCCATCCCTGGCCCTGGCTGTCGGCGGCTACGCCGAACACCCGAAAGCCCTTGCCTTCGCTCAGGATCTCCAGGCCCGCCACGGCATCGATGCCGCTGCGGTTTTAGCCACCCTCGGTGAAGCCCAGCGCAATGAACGGGTTCTGAAACTGATCGTCCCCCCCGGCCGTCCGGGGGTACGATCCTGGGCGCGCTACCGAGCTCGCTTCATTGAACCCTCCCGTATCGAGGGCGGGCTTGCCTTCTGGCAGGAGAACACCCTAAGCCTGCGCCAGGCCAGCGAAAAATTCGGGGTTCCGGAGGAGGTCATCGTAGCCATCATCGGCGTCGAAACCTTCTATGGTCGGAACACAGGAAACTTCCGACTGGTGGATGCCCTGAGCACCCTGGCCTTCGACTATCCACCCCGGGCCGCCCTGTTTCAACGGGAACTGGAAAACCTGTTCCTGCTCGCCCGGGACGAAAAGGAATCCCCCACACACTACCGGGGCTCTTACGCCGGAGCCATCGGCTATCCCCAGTTCCTGCCCAGCAGCATCCGGAATTTCGCGGTGGATTTCGATGAGGATGGCCATGTCGATCTGGAAGGCAATCCCGCCGATGCCATTGGCAGCGTGGCCAACTACCTCCACCGCCACGGCTGGGAGGCCGGCCGGCCGGTGGCGATGCGGGCCCGGCTGACCCAGCCCCCCTCCGCCCAGGTCGTGTCCGCCGATATCCTGCCCAGCTTTGGCCCGGCAGAGCTGGCGGCCCAGGGGATTTTTCCCGAGGACGACCAAAGCGTGGCAGACAAAGCCGCATTGATCAGCCTGGATAGCCCCGGAGCCCCCGTCGAATACTGGCTCGGCTACCAGAACTTCTATGTGATTACCCGCTACAACCGCAGCAGCTTCTATGCCATGGCGGTATTTCAACTGGCCTCGGCCCTGCTGGAAGCTCAAGCACCCAACCCAACCCAGGCGAGTCTGCGCTAAAGAGCAGGCTACAGGGAAGTCAGAGCAATTCGTCCCGGGACATGCCCCGCCGCTTGGCGATCCGGCGGAGCTGGCCAAGGGCTTCCAGCTGAATCTGACGCACTCGCTCCCGGGTCAGGCTGAGTTGTTCCGCCAATTCTTCCAGGGTCTGGACTTCGCAATCGTCCAAGCCATAGCGGTTACGAATCACCAGCCGCTGCTTGTCCGACAGCATGCTGATCCACTCCCGTACCAGACCTTCCACCTCGGCCTCCTGGATGCGCACCTCCGGTAACTCCTGGTGCTCGTCCGCCAGCGACTCGCCGATGGAAAGACTGGGATCGATATCCAGAGGCGCATCCAGGGAGGCGGTATGCTCGGCCAGGGCCAGGATCGCCTGGACTTCGTCCACCGTCTTGCCCAGGCGTCGCGCCACCGCATCCACTGACGAATCGCTGCCCGGCGCAGCCTCCAGGTGGCGTTGAGCCCGCAGCACCTGGTTGAGTTCCTTGACCACGTGGACAGGCAGCCGGATGGTTCGGGATTGATTCATGATCGCCCGCTCGATGTTCTGGCGGATCCACCAGGTGGCGTAGGTGGAAAAACGAAAGCCCCGCTCCGGATCGAATTTCTCCAGGGCGTGCATGAGCCCCAGGTTGCCCTCTTCCACCAGATCCAGCAGGGGAATGCCCCGGTTGAGGTAGTGTTTGGCAATATTCACCACCAGGCGCAGATTGCGCTCGATCATGATCTGCCGGGCGGCGAAGTCACCGGTGCGCACCCGGCGTGCCAAGGCCCCCTCCTCGTCTGCCGTCAGCAGGGGATTGGCGCCAATTTCATTCAGGTAAAGCTGGGTAACGTCACTGAGGAACTCGCTCTCGTAAGTCTTGACCGCAGGCTCGGTAAAGACCTCCACTTCGGGGGGCAGATCCGGTTCTTGACTTTCGAGTTCGTCATGGGAAACCGGATCGTACATATCGCCTCCGTTATCGGTTGGGGAGATATTTCAGCGGATCGACGGGTTTGCCCTGACGCCGGATCTCGAAATGAAGCTTGGGCCGATCCGTATCGGTACTCCCCATTTCCGCGATTTTCTGGCCCTTCGCCACCGACTGCCCTTCATTCACCAACAACAGGCGATTGTGGGCATAGGCGCTCAGGAAGCTGTCATCGTGTTTGATGATGACGAGTTTTCCGTACCCTCGCAACCCGGAGCCCGCATAGACCACCTTACCGGCCGCCGTTGCCAGCACCGGGTCTCCGAGCTTGCCTGCAATATCCACGCCCTTGCCCGCGCCATCAGCGAATCCGCTGATGACCTTGCCGTTGGCCGGCCACAGCCAATCACCCTCCGCGTCAGGCGTAGTGGGCGCGGGGTTGACCGGCGGTGCAACGGCGGGCGATGCAGCCCCCGTGGCCTCAACCTTGGTACTGGCCTGACCCTCCGATCTGGCCTGGGCCAAGGCCTGCTCCGAGTAGAGAATCTTTCCCCCCTTCGGACCGTCCTTGACCGCTTGGGAGGGTATTGCCGGCGCAACGGCGCGCCCTTCGCCTCCTTCGCTGGCAATAACTGGCTTGACCACCACCCCGTCCCCCGGAGCAAGTTTCAACTCCTGCCCCACCGTGATCTGATTGGGATCGACCAAGCCATTCCAGGCCACCAAATCCTTGGTGGCCACGCCATATTGACGCCCAATGGCGTTCAAGGTTTCACCTGGACGAACCACATGCACTGCACGCTTGGCGGGCTGCGGGGAAGGCGGAGCGACCTCAGGCGCACGGACGATTACATTGCCTCGATCTGCAACCGGCGCGGGACCGGGGGACGCACACCCACCCAACACCGCCAGAAAAACCGCCCACCAAAAGTCTCTGACTCTAATCATCTATCCCTCTATGTTTCCGTACCATCCAGCAGCGGGACAAAGCGCACCGCATCCAGACGGCTCTCGCGGAATCCACCCACCACCCGCTCCACCATGAGCAGGCGCTGTTCCGCGCCGCCCACGGGAACCAACATTCGTCCCCCTTGGGCGAGTTGCTGCTTGAGTTCAACCGGCACCCCGGCGGCCGCGGCCGCCACGATGATGGTGTCAAAGGGCGCAGCTTCGGGCAACCCCAACTTGCCATCGGCATGCTTCAGTCGCACGTTGGGCAAGCGCAGTTCCCGCAGGTTTTCCTTGGCCCGATCCAGCAATTGCCGAATCCGTTCCACCGCGAACACCTCGCTGGCCACCGAAGCCAGAACCGCGGCCTGGTACCCACATCCAGCCCCGACTTCCAAGGTGCGCCCCAACTCCCGGCCGCAGCGAAGGATTTCGATCATGCGGGCCACGATGAAAGGCTGGGAAATGGTTTGCTGGCGCAAAAGCGGCAGGGCAGTATCCTCGTAGGCCCGGCTGGCCAGGGCCTCCTCGACGAAGCGATGACGAGGCACCCGCAGCATCGCCGCCAGTACCACCTCATCCTGGATGCCTTGCTGACGCAGGCGTTCCACCATGCGCTGACGTGCCCGCAGAGCGGTGTGCCCTGGTTCGCCCACCGCCCGCATCATCCCCGAAGCCACTCCGTCACCTCATCCACCAAACCAAAGTGGGTGAGATCGATCTGCAAGGGCGTGACGGAAACGTAGCCTTCCGCCACCGCATGGAAATCCGTGCCTTCCCCCGCATCCTGGGCCTCGCCTGCCGCACCCACCCAATAGACCGTCTCGTTGCGGGGGTTGGAGCCACGGATCACCGGCTCGGCCTTGTGCCGGCGCCCCAGGCGGGTCGCGCGAATGCCCTTGAGGGCATCGTAGGGCACATCCGGGACGTTGACGTTGAGCAGGACCGGCCCCGGCAAGGGCTGGGCCAGGAAGCGCTGGACCATTTCCCGTGCCACCCGGGCGGCAGTCTCGAAATGAAACCCGGATTTGCCCACCAGGGAAACCGCCAGGGATGGAATGCCCAGCAGATAACCTTCCGTGGCGGCTGCCACGGTACCGGAATAGATGGTGTCGTCCCCCATATTGGCCCCATGGTTGATGCCGGAAACCACCAGATCGGGCACTTCCTCCAGCATTCCGGTCACCGCCAGGTGGACGCAGTCGGTGGGAGTGCCATTTACGTGGAAGAACCCATTGGCCATCCGACGCAACATCAACGGCCGGTCCAGGGTGAGGGAGTTGCTTGCCCCGCTGCGATCCCGTTCGGGAGCGACTACCGTCACCCGCCCAAGGGGCGACAGGCCCTCCGCCAGCGCGGCGATACCGGGCGCAAAATAACCGTCATCATTACTGACCAGAACACGCAGCATGGGAAACACGCCAAGGAAACTCAATTGAAAGACCGCACCCCTCGGGGCGCGCACGGGGATGGTAGCACAGCCCCGGCGAGGGCTTCCGAAAGCCGGAGGGCGGGCACCTGGCCCGCCCTCCGGAAGCGCTTGGCGCCGAAGAATCTTCAGCCAAAGCGGCCGGTGATGTAATCCTCGGTCTGTTTCTTCTGAGGCTTGATGAACATCTGGTCAGTGACGCCAAATTCCACCATTTCCCCCATGTACATGTAGGCGGTGTAGTCCGACACCCGGGCGGCCTGCTGCATGTTATGGGTCACGATGAGGATCGTGACCCGATCCTTCAGTTCGGTCACGAGCTCTTCGATGCTGGCGGTGGCGATGGGATCCAGGGCCGAGGTGGGCTCATCAAACAGGATCAACTCCGGTTCGGTGGCCAGGGCCCGGGCGATGCACAAGCGTTGCTGCTGGCCGCCGGAGAGATTGGCCCCCAGATCGTTGAGGCGATCCTTTACCTCATCCCACAGGGCCGCACCTCGCAGGGCCTGCTCCACCTTCTCGTCGATGACCGCCCGGCTGCGCTCCCCGCGAACCCGCAGGCCATAGGCGACGTTTTCATAGATCGACTTGGGAAACGGGTTGGGCTTTTGAAAGACCATGCTGATGCGCATCCGCACCTCGATGGGATCCACGTCCTCCGCCAGCAGATTGGTGTTGTCGGGATGCAAGCGAATCTCCCCCTCGTAGCGATTGCCGGGGTAAAGGTCATGCATCCGGTTGAAGGAACGCAGGAGAGTCGACTTGCCGCAGCCCGAGGGACCGATCAGGGCGGTTACCTTCCGGTCATAGACCGGAAAATTCACGTTCTTGAGGGCGTGAAATGAGCCGTAGAAAAAATTGAGGCCATTGACCTCGGCCTTGACCCGCTCCGAAGGCTCGGGCGCTGTAGCGAAGTTGTTCATTTCTTGGTTCTCCAAACTCTGCCGATAGACCCTGGGCTCACCACTTGATGTTGCGACGCAGGCGATAGCGCAACCAGATCGCCAGCCCGTTCATGGCCAGTACCATGATCACCAGCACGAAACCGGCCGCCGCCGCGTTTTCCTGGAAGGCGGCTTCAGGACGCGAGGTCCAGTTGAACATCTGGATCGGCATGACGGTAAAAGGCGCAAAGAGCCAGTCGAAGAGGCCCGCAGGCGGGTCTCCGGTGAAGGGAGCGGGAGGCAGGAAGGCGATGAAGGTGAGGGCACCGATGGTGATGATGGGAGCGGTCTCGCCGATGGCCCGGGCCATGCCAATGATGACGCCGGTCAGAATCCCGGGGCTGGAATAGGGAACGATGTGATCCCTGACGGTCTGCCAGGTGGTGGCACCGCAGGCATAGGACCCCTCCCGAATCACCTGGGGAATTGCCCGGATGGATTCCCGGGTGGCGACAATCACCACTGGCAGGATCAGCAAGGCCAGGGTCAGGCCAGCCGAAAGAATGCTTTGTCCGAAACCGAACTGATAAACGAACAAACCCAGGGCGAGCAGGCCATAGACGATGGATGGCACGCCGGCCAGATTGGTGACATTGATCTCGATGATGTCGGTCAGCCAGTTTTTGGGGGCGTATTCCTCCAGGTAAACCCCGGCTCCGACGCCAAGGGGCACGGCGGCGGCGGCCGTCACCAGCATCACCAGGGTCGTGCCTACCCAGGCCGATAGGATGCCGGCGGAGGCAGCTCGCCGGGACGGGAAATTCATGAAGAAATCGGCATCGAGCCGGCTGAACCCGGACAAGGCCATGTCCAGAAACAGGGTAGCCAGCGTCAATACCCCCATCATCAAGGCCAGAATCCCAACCAGCCCGAAAATGGCATCCCAGCGCTTGGCCCGGGCAATGATGCCCCGAATCGCCTGAAGATCGGCTTCCTTCATTTCAATACACCTCCCGGAACTTCTTGCGAATCACCATTCCCAGCACATTGAAGGCCAGAGTCAGGAGCAGCAGTGTCAGCCCCGCAGCAAAAATCGTCTGGTAGCCGATCGAGCCATGGGGAAGATCCCCTAGGGCCACCTGCACGATGAAGGAAGTGATGGTGGCAGCAGGCTCGGCGGGATTGAAGGTCAGGTTGGGCTGCATGCCCGCTGCCACGGCAAGAATCATGGTCTCCCCGACCGCCCGGGAAATCCCCAGGATGTAAGCGGAAGAAATGCCGGAAGTCGCTGCCGGCACCACCACCCGCAGAGCCGTCTGCAAGCGAGTCGCGCCCATGGCGTAGGAGCCCTCCCGCAGGCTCATGGGCACGGCGCGCATGGCATCTTCGGCCAGGGAGCTAACGTAGGGAATGATCATGACCCCCATCACCAGGCCGGCGGAGAGCAGATTGAAGCCCGGTAGTTCGGGAAACATGGCCTGCAGCAAGGGCGTCACGAAAACCAAGGCAAAGTAGCCATAGATGATCGTCGGGATCCCCCCCAGAAGTTCCAGCACTGGCTTGGCAATCTCCCGGACACGAAAACCGGCAAACTCGGAAAGCCAGATAGCGATGACGGTGCCCACGGGAATAGCCACCAACAAAGCCACCGCGGAACTGGTAAGGGTACCGGACAGGAGCACCATGATGCCGAAATGAGCATCATCGAACAGAGGCGTCCACTGGGTGTCCGTCAGAAAGTCGATGATCGGCACCGTCTGGAAAAACACCAGGGACTCAGAAACCAGGATGTACACGATCGCCGCGGTGGTAAACACCGACACGAAAGCAGCAAAGAACAAGACCAGTTCGATCGCCTGTTCCTTGATATGGCGAGTACGCCGCTTCTTGAGCCGATCGCTCGTGATTGCCGGAGTCAGCATATCGGACTGATGGACAGCGAGAATTGAAGACATGGAATTCTACGCGCTTTAAGAGGCAGGCCGAACCCGACGGGAAATGGCCAAAAAAAGCCCCGGGACCCTGCCCGGGGCCATCGCGGGAAAAACCCTTTACTCCTTGGGGTCGCGCTTGAGCAAATCCTGGACATGAACCCCGACTTCAGCCTGACCACCGAAGGCCGTGCCGGTCTTGCGCTTGTCGAAGTTCGCCAGGGCGTGCTTGTAGTCCGCGGCGGTCAGGGGCACGTACTTCACTTCCTTGACCAAGGGCTCGGCCTGCTTCAGGTAATACTCCACGAACTCCTTGACCTCGGGCCGCTCCACCGCCTTGGCACTCACATAGATGAAAATCGGCCGGGACAAGGGCTCGTAACTGCCGTTCATCACGTTTTCCAGGGAGGGGAGAACCGCCTTGCCCTTGCTGTTGACCACGGGCACCGCCGCCAGCTTGTCCTTGTTCTCCAGATAGTAGGCGAACCCGAAGTAACCCAGGCCGCCGGCATCGCGGGAAACCCCTTGAACCAAAACGTTGTCGTCCTCGGAGGCGGTGTAGTCGCCCCGGGAAGACTTGGCCTTGCCCACGATGGCTTCAGTAAAGTAATCGAAGGTACCGGAATCAGCACCCGGCCCGAAAAGCTTGAGGGGCGTGGCAGGCCAGGCGGGATTGACCTGGTTCCAGGCCGTCACCTTCCCTTGCCCTTCCGGTGCCCAGACGGTCTTCAGTTCGGCAACGGTGATCTGCTTCAGGAACTGATTCTTGGGGTTGGCCACCACGGTCAAGGCATCAAAGGCCACTGGCAACTCAATGTACTTGATACCTGCTTCGCGGCAGGCAGCCATTTCCTTCTCCAGGATCGGCCGGGAAGCGTTGGAGATGTCGGTTTCGCCGCGGCAGAATTTCTTGAAACCGCCGCCGGTGCCGGAAATGCCGACGGTAACCTTCACCGCGCCCTTCTTGGACTTCTGGAACTCTTCCGCCACCGCTTCAGTGATGGGGTAGACGGTGCTGGAACCATCAATCTTGACCAGCGCATCGGCATGGGCCTGCACAGAACAGAAGGCACCGGCAACGGCCAGCACTGCGGAAGCGAATTTGAAGCCTTGCATTGACGATCTCCTTGAGGAAAAGGGTAGAGACCGGCGGATTCTAAGCAGCTTCTGTTACAGCTCCGTGACACGTAGCAAGATCGCAATCCTCGACGCGAATCCACCCTCAGCCAACTGCGGCCTCCACTACGCCGGCCAAACGCCGGGCAAGGGCATCCACCTGGGCGCCGTCCTGCCCCTCCACCATCACCCGGAGCAACGGCTCCGTCCCGGATGGACGCAACAGCACCCGGCCCCGATCGCCCAGTTCAGCGGCCGCTGACTCTTCAGCCGCGCGGATGGAGCTGTCGGCCCGCCAATCGAACCCCGGGCGAAAGCGCACGTTGATCAGGCGCTGGGGATAGAACGCCAGATCACTGCAGGCCTCGGCCAGGCTTTGTCCGCTTTGGCGCAGCGCGGCCAACACCTGGAGCGCCGAAACAATCCCGTCTCCGGTGGTGTGCCGATCCAGGCAGATGATGTGTCCGGAGTTCTCTCCCCCCAGCTTCCACCCCTTTTCCTGCAGCACCTCCAGCACATAGCGGTCGCCCACCTTGGCCCGGGCGAAGGGCACCCCCAGCCGGCCGATGGCGTGCTCGAAACCCAAATTGCTCATCAGGGTGCCCACCACCCCATCCAGGCGCCCCTCCCGTTGGCGGGCGCAAGCCACCACGTAGAGGAGCTTGTCCCCATCGTAGATTTCACCGTGGCGATCCACCATCACCAGCCGATCCGCGTCGCCATCCAGCGCCACGCCAATGTCGGCCCCCGCCGACAGCACCGCGTTACGCAGGCTCTCCGGCCGAGTCGCCCCGACGCCGTCGTTGATGTTGAGGCCGTTGGGCTCCACCCCGGTGGACACGATCTCCGCCCCCAGCTCATGAAAGACCTTGGGCGCGATGTGATAAGCCGCCCCGTGGGCACAGTCCACGGCAATTCTGATGCCTCGCAGGTCCAGCTCATTGGGGAAGGTGCTCTTGCAAAACTCGATGTAGCGGCCCGCCGCATCCTCGATCCGCCGGGCGCGCCCTAGGTGGGCCGGCTCGACGCAGCCCATGGGCTCATCCAGGTGCGACTCGATCTCCGCCTCCACCGCATCCGGCAGCTTGCTCCCGCCGGCGGAGAAAAACTTGATGCCGTTATCGTAAAACGGATTGTGGGAGGCAGAAATCACCACCCCCGCCTGCAAGCGCAGGGCTCGGGTAAGGTAGGCCACGGCCGGCGTGGGCATCGGCCCGGCCAGCATCACATCCACCCCAGCTGCGGCAAAACCGGCCTCCAGAGCGGCTTCCAGCATGTAACCGGAACTGCGGGTGTCCTTCCCGATCAGTACGGTCGGCCGGTCACCATGGGGTAGCCGCTCACGGTGCATCAGGGTCACCCCGGCGGCATAACCGAGTCGCATGACAAACTCGGGAATGATGGGCACTTCACCAACCCGCCCGCGCACTCCATCCGTCCCGAAATACTTTCGTCCCATGTCGCATCCCAGTGGCAAAAATCCGGCGCAATTATGCATGAGCCCGTCCAAGACGGGGCGCAGAATCAAGCCCCTGCATTGAACGCTTCCCACACCCGCAAGGCATCCCGGGTGGCTTCCACGTCGTGGACCCGCAGGATCCGTGCGCCCTGCTCTACCGCCAGTACCGCCCCCACCGCGCTGGCCACCATCCGCTTATCCACCGGCTGGCCGGTAATCTGTCCGAGCATGGATTTTCTGGAAAGGCCCACCAACAGGGGAAAACCCAGCGCTTCAAAGCGCTTGAGGGACCGCAGCAACGCCAAATTGTGCTCCAGGGCCTTCCCGAATCCAAAGCCAGGGTCCAGGCAAATCCGTGCTCGCGCCACCCCCGCAGCCTTCAGGGCACTTACCCGCGCCTCAAGGAACTCCATCACCTCCCCCACCACATCGCCATAGACTGGCGCCACTTGCATGGTCCCGGGGATGCCCTGCATATGCATGACGCAGACCCCCGCCCCGGAAGCGGCAAGCGCTGCCAGCGCCCCGGAGGCCCGCAAGCCATTCACGTCGTTGATCAAACTGGCCCCGGCGGCCAAAGCTGCGGTCATGACGGCCGGCTTCATGGTATCCACGGAAATCGGCACCCCCAGGCCCGTCAAGCGCTCCACCACCGGAACGACCCGCTCGATTTCCTCTGCGTCGGAGACCGGGGGTGAGCCGGGGCGGGTCGATTCTCCCCCCACGTCGAGGATGCCGGCTCCGGCCTCGAGAGCCTGCTCTGCCCGGGCCAGTGCCTCTGCCACGCCCTGGCCGGCAAGACCATCTCCAGAAAAGGAGTCGGGGGTCATGTTGATGATGGCCATGATGACCGGCCGGACCAAATCGATCCGATAGGTGCCGCATACGAGGTGAGGCATGGCCGTCACTCCAAAGAAAAAGGGCCGGCGCGAGCCGGCCCTTGCAGGACAGAATGGGGTCAGGCCGCAGGCGCGGGCGCGGTGGGCTCCGCCCCGGGGGAATCCACGTCGCTGCGCTTGGGCGGCGGGGGTGTCTGCTTGGGCGGCCGGGGCGGCCGGCCGGCCATGATGTCGGCGATCTGATCGGCATCAATCGTTTCCCACTCCAGCAGCGCAGCCGTCATGGCCTCTACCTTGTCCCGATTCTCTTCCAGGAGACGGCGCGCCAACGCGTATTGCTGGTCGATGATACGCCGGATTTCGCCGTCCACCTTCTGCAAGGTCGCCTCGGAAACATTCTTGTGGGTGGTCACCGAGCGGCCAAGAAACACTTCGCCCTCATTCTCCGCATACACCATCGGCCCCAGGGCCTCGGACATGCCATAGCGGGTCACCATGTCCCGGGCAATGGAGGTGGCCCGCTCAAAGTCATTGGAAGCCCCCGTTGAGACGTTACCGACGAACAATTCCTCGGCGACCCGCCCACCAAACAGCATGCTGATCTGGGCCAGCATCTGGTCCTGGTAGAGGCTGAAGCGATCCATCTCCGGCAGGGACCAAGTCACCCCCAAGGCACGGCCGCGGGGAATCACCGTCACCTTATGCACCGGGTCGCAACCGGGCAGCAAGGAGCCGATGATGGCGTGGCCGGATTCGTGATAAGCCGTCTTTTTCTTATCCTCGGGGGAAATCACCATGGAGCGGCGTTCAGCTCCCATGAAAATCTTGTCCTTGGCCCGCTCGAAATCCTCCATATCCACCAGGCGTTTGTTGCTGCGGGCCGCGAACAAGGCCGCTTCATTCACCAGGTTGGCCAGATCCGCGCCGGCCATGCCCGGCGTACCCCGGGCCAGAATGGTGGGATCCACATCCGGCGCTACCGGCACCTTGCGCATATGCACCTTCAGGATCTGCTCGCGCCCCCGGATATCCGGCAGGGGCACGGTCACCTGGCGATCAAAACGCCCCGGCCGGAGAAGGGCTGGATCCAGCACGTCGGGTCGGTTGGTGGCGGCGATCACGATCACTCCGGTCTGGCCTTCGAAACCATCCATCTCCACCAGCAACTGGTTGAGGGTCTGCTCCCGTTCGTCGTTGCCGCCCCCCAGGCCAGCACCCCGCTGGCGGCCCACCGCGTCGATCTCATCAATGAAGATGATGCAGGGGGCGTGCTTCTTGGCCTGCTCGAACATGTCCCGCACCCGGGCGGCGCCCACGCCGACGAACATTTCCACGAAATCCGAACCGGAAATCGAGAAAAACGGCACCTTGGCCTCGCCTGCGATGGCCTTGGCCAGGAGGGTCTTGCCGGTGCCCGGCGACCCAACCATCAGCACCCCCTTTGGGATGCGGCCTCCCAGCTTCTGGAACTTGGACGGATCCCGCAGGAAATCCACCAACTCCCCGACCTCTTCCTTGGCCTCGTCACAACCCGCCACGTCAGCGAAGGTGATGGAATTGGCCGAATCGTCCAGCATACGGGCCTTCGACTTGCCAAAGGAAAAGGCCCCGCCCCGACCGCCACCCTGCATCTGGCGCATGAAGAACACCCATACGCCAATCAACAGCAGCATGGGGAACCAGGACACGAAAATGCTCATGAGGAAGGACTGCTCTTCCTCGGGCTTGGTGGCGGTGACATTGACCCCATAGCGAATGAGGTCCGACACCATCCAGATATCCTGAACACCCGGGGTATACACGACGATCTGCCGCCCCTCCTGGGTGGTCGCCCGCACCAGCCGGCCTTCCACCACGGCCTTGGCGATACGCCCCTGCTTGGCCTCCTCCAGGAATTGGGAGTACTCCATGGTGTTTTGGGCCGCTTGGCGGGAATTGAACTGATTGAACACCGTCATCAGCACAACGCCGATGACCAACCAGATCGCGAGGTTCTTCACAAGATTGTTCAAAATACTTCCTTCCGCAGCCTATCCGAGGCCATGACCCATGGACTGATTCTAGTTCCGAACGTTCCCCAGCGTAAACGCGGCTTTCCCTTATCCACCACGGCGCCCCAGACCAAGCAAATAAACTTCGGAACTGCGATCCCGGGAGGCGTCGGGCTTGCGGACCACCACGGATCGGAAAGCCCCCTGCATGGCCCTGCGGAACTCGTCGAAACCGCTCCCCTGGAAGACCTTTACCAGAAAGCCCCCCCCCTCCCGCAGATGACGCTGGGCAAAATCCAGCGCCAACTCGCACAGGTATATGGCGCGGGCCTGATCGCCGGAGGCGATACCCGTCATGTTGGGGGCCATGTCCGAAATCACAAGATCCACCGGCCGCCCGGCGAGGCGAGCCTCGAAGCGGTCGACGAACGCTTCGTCGAGAAAATCTCCCTGCATGAAGTCCACTCCGGCCAGGGGAGCGATCTCCAACAGATCCAGACCAAACACCCGCCCGGAAGGCCCCACCCGGGAGGCCACCACCTGACTCCAGGATCCGGGCGCCGCCCCCAGATCCACCACCACCTGGCCAGCCTTCAGCAGCCGGTCCTTGCCGTCGATCTCCAGCAGTTTGAAGGCTGCCCGGGAGCGATAACCCTCTGCCCTGGCCCGATGAACATAGGGATCATTGACGTGCTCATTCATCCACGCCTTGCTGGTCTTGCTTCTCTTCATGGGAGTAGAATCCCGCCCTTCCTTCAAACGGTTAGCAATCATCATGGACGAGATTTCATCCGCCCGGCGGCGCGAACTGCGTGCCGAGGCCCATCACCTCAATCCGGTGGTCAGCGTGGCGGACAAGGGGCTCACCCCGGCGGTTCTCGCTGAAATCGACCGCGCCCTGACGATCCACGGCTTGATCAAAGTGCGTACCTATGGTCAGGACCGAACCCTCCGCGCCAACCTGATGGAAGATATCTGCCGCGCCACCGGCGCCGCGCCGGTCCAGCTCATCGGCAACCTCCTGGTGCTGTGGCGGGAGAAGCCCGCCGAAGCCGTGGAGGAAAAGCCCGCCAGGACTCGCCCGGTTCGGCCCGCAAAGCGCTTGTCCGAAGTGGCCCGTGCGGTGGTGTCCGCCCGCAAGGCGCCGAAAGCCCGCCCGGCCCGGCCTGCGCCAAACCGCGCCGGCACGGCCAGCTACGCCCCTCGCCGCGGCCGCAGCACCAGCCGCTGAACCAGCGACCTGGGGCCGTCAGCGAGACAGCCGCCCCTGCAATACCACCAGCGCCAAGCCGAGGATGGCCTCAACCACATAGAGGCCGCTGGAGATGCCGTGCCAGCTGGCAAAGCGATCCCGCAACACGCTTTGCATGACCTCCCGGGGCCAGGCCTCCGCCTTGAGTGCCGCCAGGATGGGCTGGACGCCAAAGTGCCCCGCCGCGACCAGCCCACCCATCGCCAGAAGCAGCCAGAACACCCCGCTCTTCAAGGCTCGCCCCCCCGCCCGGGCGACCATCAAGCCCAGCAGGAATAAGCAACACCCCAGGCCCAGCCAGCTCTCCAGGGCAAACAGGCGCCCGGCCAACTCGCCGGCCAGCACCCGATCACCCGCATGAGCGAACAAGGCGGGCGCCACCATGAATCCGATGGTCCACAGGCTTCCCACCCACAGGGTGACCACCAGAGCCCTCAACCCATCGGCAATCCGCCCCATGGACGATCCGGCTTCAAGCGTAACGAACGTCAAGAATCTCGTATTCCCGCAGCCCGCCGGGGGCCTGTACCTCCGCCACATCACCGGCGTACTTGCCGATGAGGGCGCGGGCAATGGGGGAACTGACCGAAATCATGTTGGCCTTGATGTCGGCCTCGTCGTCCCCCACGATCTGGTAGGTCACCGTCTGGCCGGACTCCAGGTCTTCCAGTTCCACCGTGGCGCCGAACACGCAACGTCCGTCGGCGTCCAGCAGCTTGGGATCAATGATCTGGGCGTTGGACAGTTTGCCCTCCAGCTCCTTGATCCGGCCCTCCACGAAACCCTGGCGCTCCTTGGCTGCGTCGTACTCGGCATTCTCTGACAGATCGCCGTGGGAGCGGGCCTCGGCAATGGCTGCGATGACGTTGGGCCGGTCCACCGTCTTCATGCGGTGAAGTTCCTGGCGGAGCAGCTCAGCCCCCCGGATGGTCAAGGGCACCTTGCTCATGCCTTGGCTCCCAGCTGCAGATGCAGGTCCTGCAGGGAATAGACCTCCAGGCCTTCCAGGTGGCTCAGGCCCATGCAGGCGGCGCGGGCGCCCTCGATGGTGGTGAATACCGTTACCTTGGCCGCCAGGGCCGAGGTCCGGATGGAGCGGGAATCAGCGATGGCCTGGCGCTTCTCTTCCACGGTGTTGATCACCAACTGGATCTCGTTGTTCTTGATCATATCCACCACGTGGGGGCGGCCTTCATTCACCTTATTCACCGCTGTTACCGGCACACCGGCAGCGGTAATGGCGGCAGCGGTACCCCGCGTGCCCACCAGGGTGAAGCCCAGTTGATGGAGTTGGCGAGCCACTTCCACCGCCTTGGGCCGATCGGAGTTCTTCACGCTGATGAAGGCCGTGCCGGAGGTGGGTAGGCGCACCCCGGCCCCCAACTGGGACTTCACGAAGGCTTCGGCAAAGGTGCTCCCCACCCCCATCACCTCACCGGTGGACTTCATTTCAGGTCCCAGAATGGTGTCCACGCCGGGGAATTTGACGAAGGGGAAGACCGCTTCCTTCACGGAGTAGTAGGGTGGCACCACCTCGCCCTTCACCCCCTGGTCGGCCAGGGAGATGCCGGCCATGCAGCGGGCGGCGATCTTGGCCAGGGGCAGGGAACAGGCCTTCGAAACGAAAGGCACCGTGCGGGACGCCCGGGGATTGACCTCCAGCACATACACCACCGCCTCATCCCCTTCGCCCTGGATGGCGAACTGGACGTTCATCAGGCCCACCACGTCCAGGGCCCGGGCCATGGCCTCGGTCTGGCGCCGCAATTCGTCCTGCAGCCTGGCGGACAAGGTGTAGGGTGGCAGGGAACAGGCCGAATCGCCGGAATGGACGCCGGCCTGCTCGATGTGCTCCATGATCCCGCCGATGATGACCTGCTTGCCATCGGACAAGGCATCCACGTCCACCTCGGTGGCGTCGTTGAGGAAACGGTCCAGCAGCACCGGCGACTCGTTGGAAACCTTCACGGCCTCCCGCATGTACCGCTCCAGATCCTTCTGCTCATGGACGATTTCCATGGCCCGGCCCCCCAGCACGTAGGAGGGGCGCACCACCAGGGGATAGCCAATCTCGGCGGCCAGGCGCACCGCCTCTTCCGGGGTGCGGGCGGTGCGGTTGGGGGGCTGGCGCAGACCCAGGTCCACCAACAGTTTCTGGAAGCGCTCCCGGTCCTCCGCGGCGTCGATCATGTCGGGGCTGGTACCAATGATGGGCACCCCATTGGCTTCCAGATCCCGGGCCCTCTTCAGGGGAGTCTGGCCGCCGAACTGGACGATCACCCCCACCGGCTTTTCGATGTGGACGATCTCCAGGATGTCTTCCAGGGTGATGGGCTCGAAGTACAAGCGGTCAGAGGTGTCGTAATCGGTGGACACGGTCTCCGGGTTGCAGTTGACCATGATGGTCTCGAAACCATCTTCCCGCAGCGCCAGGGCTGCATGGACGCAGCAATAGTCAAACTCGATGCCTTGGCCGATCCGGTTCGGGCCGCCCCCCAGCACCATGATCTTCTTCTTGTCGGTGGGTAGGGCCTCGCACTCCTCCTCGTAGGAGGAATAGAGGTAGGCGGTAGAAGTGGCGAACTCGGCGGCGCAGGTATCCACCCGCTTGAATACCGGCCGCACCCCGTTGGCGTGGCGATGCAGGCGCACCGAGGTTTCGTCGGTACTGAGCAGCTTGGACAGGCGCCGATCGGAAAAGCCCTTCTTCTTGAGTTCCCGTAGTTCAGCCGTCCCCAGCCCCTTGAGGGAACGCCCCACCAGGGATTTCTCGGTGGCAACGATATCCTCGATCTGGGCCAGGAACCAGGGGTCGATCTTGGTAAGCTGCTGCACCTTCTCAAAGCTCATGCCCTCCCGGAAAGCCTGGCCCACATACCAGATGCGCTGGGCACCGGGGTTGGCCAGCTCGTGCTCCAGGTCCTCCTGATCGGCTTCCACCTCGTCCAGGCCGTAGGCCCCCACTTCCAGGCCCCGCAGGGCCTTCTGGAAGGACTCCTGGAAGGTCCGGCCCATGGCCATCACCTCCCCCACCGACTTCATCTGGGTCGTGAGGCGATCATTGGCCAGGGGGAATTTCTCGAAAGCAAACCGGGGAATCTTGGTAACGACGTAATCAATGGAGGGCTCGAAGGACGCCGGGGTGGCACCGCCGGTGATGTCGTTCTTGAGCTCGTCCAGGGTGTAGCCCACCGCCAGCTTGGCCGCCACCTTGGCGATGGGGAAGCCGGTGGCCTTGGAGGCCAGGGCCGACGAACGGGACACCCGGGGATTCATCTCGATAACGATCATCCGCCCGTCGGCCGGATTAATGGCGAACTGCACGTTGGAGCCGCCGGTGTCCACCCCAATCTCCCGCAGCACCGCGATGGAGGCGTTGCGCAGGATCTGATATTCCTTGTCGGTGAGGGTCTGGCTGGGAGCCACGGTGATGGAATCACCCGTGTGCACCCCCATGGGATCCAGGTTCTCGATGGAGCAGACGATGATGCAGTTGTCCGCCCGGTCGCGGACCACCTCCATCTCGTATTCCTTCCAGCCCAGCAGGGATTCCTCGATGAGCAACTCGCTGGTGGGACTAGCCTCCAGGCCACGCTTGCAGATTTCGACGAATTCTTCCTGGTTGTAGGCGATGCCGCCGCCGGTGCCCCCCAGGGTGAAGGACGGCCGGATGATCACCGGGAAGCCAATCCCCCCCTGGACCTGCATGGCCTCTTCCATGCTGTGGGCGATGCCGGAGCGTGCCGAGCCCAGACCGATCTTGGTCATGGCATCCTTGAACTTCAGACGATCCTCGGCCTTGTCAATGGCCTCCTCGGAGGCGCCGATCAGTTCCACGCCGTATTTTTCCAGCACACCGTTGCGTGCCAGGTCGAGGGCGCAGTTCAACGCCGTCTGGCCACCCATGGTGGGCAGCACCGCGTCGGGACGCTCCTTCTCGATGATCCGCTCCACCACCTGCCAGGTGATGGGCTCGATGTAGGTCACGTCGGCGGTGCCCGGATCGGTCATGATGGTGGCCGGATTGGAGTTCACCAGGATGACCTTGTAGCCCTCTTCCCGCAGGGCCTTGCAGGCCTGGGCGCCGGAATAATCGAACTCGCAGGCCTGGCCGATGATGATGGGACCAGCGCCGATGATGAGAATGCTTTGGATGTCTGTGCGTTTAGGCATCGCCTAACCTCGGTAGGGCTTGAGGGCGACACCTGTCGGCGCCGCCCGGAAATTACTTGCGGGCTTCCAGCAACTTGATGAAGCGATCGAACAGATAGGCCACGTCGTGGGGCCCGGGGCTGGCTTCGGGGTGCCCCTGGAAGCAGAAGGCCGGCACGTCGGTGCGGACAAGCCCCTGGAGGCTGCCATCGAAAAGGGATACATGGGTGGGCCGCAGGTTGGCGGGCAAGGACTTTTCATCCACCGCAAAGCCATGATTCTGGCTGGTGATCAGCACTTGGCCGGAATCCAGATCCTTCACCGGATGGTTGGCCCCGTGGTGGCCGAACTTCATCTTCACCGTCTTGGCGCCGGAAGCCAGGGCCATCAACTGATGCCCCAGACAGATGCCGAAGGTGGGGATCCCCTTGGCCAGAAACGCCTGGATCGCTGCGATGGCGTAGTCACAGGGCTCGGGATCGCCGGGGCCGTTGGACAGGAAAATGCCGTCCGGATTCATGGCCAGCACTTCGGCCGCCGGCGTCTGGGCCGGCACCACCGTCAGGCGGCAGCCTCGGCTGGCCAGCATGCGCAGAATGTTGCGCTTGACCCCGAAATCGTAGGCCACCACATGGAAACGGAAACGCTCTGGGCTTACGTAGCCCTTGGCCAGATCCCACTCCCCTTCGGTCCATTCAAATTTTGCCGGGGCACTCACCACCTTGGCCAGGTCCATCCCCGCCAGGCCGGGGAAAGCCCGCGCTTGGGCAATCGCCGCCTCCACGTTGAGGCCGTCGACGCTTTCGGCGGTAACGATGCAACCGGCCTGGGCGCCCTTCTCCCGCAGCACGCGGGTCAGCTTGCGGGTGTCGATGCCGGCAATGGCCACCACCTTTTCAGCCTTGAGATAGGCGTCGAGGCTCTGGTCCATCCGCCAATTGGAGGGCAATAGGGGCAGATCGCGGATCACCAGGCCAGCGGCATGGATCGGGGCCGACTCACAATCCTCCCGATTCACCCCCGTGTTGCCGATATGGGGATAGGTCAAGGTCACGATCTGGCGACAATAGCTGGGATCGGTCAGGATCTCCTGGTAACCCGACATGGAGGTATTGAACACCACCTCCCCCACCGTGCTACCCAGCGCACCGATTCCCTTGCCATGGAAAACCGTCCCGTCGGCGAGAGCGAGAAGGGCGGGCGGAAAACAAGTCACGTTGAAACTCCAGAGAATGCGGTCGATTCTGATGGGGAGCCGCGCTCCAGCAGGGCGCGCTCCAGACACGAAAAACGGGACTGGCCGCATGGCCCATCCCGCCGTCTAAACCTTTATATTTTAACTTTTTTACCCCTTCCCGGCAATGCGGACCGGGGTGCCGCCCCGCGATGGCGGCCTCGAACGCCTGATGCCTAAGCCAGCCCCAGGACGTCCTGCATGTCGAACAGGCCCGCCTTGCGCCCCTGCAGAAAGCGCGCTGCCCGCAAGGCGCCCTGGGCGTAGGGCATGCGGCTGCCGGATTTATGGGTGATCTCGATGCGCTCACCGATGCCGGCGAACAGGACTGTATGGTCCCCCACCACATCCCCGCCACGAATGGTGGAGAAGCCGATGGTTTCCGCCTTGCGCTCGCCGGTGTGTCCTTCCCGGCCGTAGATCGCACAGGACTCCAGATCCCTGCCCAGCCCCTTGGCCACCACTTCCCCCATGCGCAGGGCGGTCCCCGATGGGGCATCCACCTTGAAGCGGTGGTGAGCCTCGATCACCTCCACGTCATAACCCGCGTTGAGGATGCGGGCGGCCACGTCCAGCAATTTGAACACCGCGTTCACGCCCACCGCCATGTTGGGGGCGAACACCACCGGCACCTGCTGGGCCGCGGCCGCGATCCGGGCCTTGCCCTGGGCATCGAAGCCCGTGGTCCCGATCACCACCCCACAGCCAGTCTTCACAGCCAGATCCAGATGCTCAAGGGTTCCGTCGGGACGGGTGAAGTCGATCAGGCAATCGGCGGCGGCGATGGCAGCTCCCGCGTCATCGGCAATGATCACTCCGGTAACCGCCCCGGCCATCTCGCCGGCGTCCCGCCCGATGAAGGGGGTGCCCGGACGATCGAAGGCCGCCGCCAGCTCCATTCCGGGGTCTTGCAAAATCGCCTCGATCAGCATCCGGCCCATGCGGCCGGATGCTCCCGCGATGGCAATACGCATTGCACTCATAATCTATCGGTCCTGAAAAGCAATCCCGGGCACGACATGCCCGCGAGAAAGGGTTGCGCGGGGGAGAGGGCGACTACTTATCGCTCTTGACCGGCTCCATCAGATCGATCACCCGGGAGCGGGCCTCCGCCATCTCGCCCGGCCCGCCCATGCCCGCTACCACGTCGCCTTCCACGTGGTCGAGCTTGCCGTCCTGGAAGAACACCGCGATTCGACGCTGCTCCAGATCGCCGCTACCGGGAGCGAACCGATAGAGATAATCCCAACGGTCGGCATGGAATACGTCTGTCAGCAAAGGCGTGCCTAGGACGAAGCGAACCTGGTCCCGGGTCATGCCCTTGCGCAACTGAGACACCATCCCCTGGTCTACATGGTTGCCCTGGCGGATATCGATCCGGTAAGGATGGAGATTGTCGGCCACGGTAGCCGGGAGAGAACAGGCCGCCAACAGACAGGACGCCAGCGTGGCAACAGGGCTCGGAATACGCATCAACTGGACACTTTCTCGGTCGGGCCAGGAAGCCCGGCGTTCTCAGACAGGGGCG
The DNA here is from genome assembly GCA_034004685.1 of Rhodocyclaceae bacterium. GTDB lineage: Bacteria > Pseudomonadota > Gammaproteobacteria > Burkholderiales > Rhodocyclaceae > JAEUNX01. The sequence goes on from JAVEWG010000028.1 coordinate 45,207, forward strand.
AAAAATATATCATATCGCCCGTGCGGCCTCACCCATGGCGCTCATTGCCTGCCCCCTACAGAGGCGTAAACATGCCCTCGAATTCCCAGAACTTAAAAAATATCGGCCTCAAGGCAACCTACCCCCGGCTGAAGATCCTGGATCTTTTCCAGACCACGGACCAGCGCCACCTTACGGCGGAAGATGTCTATCGCCTGTTGATGAACGAAGGCATGGACATCGGCCTGGCCACCGTTTATCGCGTGCTGACCCAGTTTGAGCAGGCCGGGCTGCTGGAGCGGCATTATTTCGAATCCGGCAAATCGGTTTTCGAACTCAACCAAGGCAATCACCACGATCACCTGGTCTGCCTGCAATGCGGCCGGGTCGAGGAATTCTTCGATCCGGAAATCGAAAAACGCCAGAATGCGGTGGCCGCCGAGCGGGGCTTTGCCGTTAAGGAACACGCCCTCTATCTTTACGCTGATTGCCTCAAGCCCAACTGCACCGGCCAGAGCCAATGCCCGGCCAAGAGCGAATGCGAGTACGTCGATAGCAGCGGCGAATGCCCGGCCAACTGCCCGGAAGTCGAAAAGACGGCGAAGCATCGCTAAGCCCCGCCACCGCCAGCAACCTTCCTGGGCAACCGCCCGCACATACCATGGAAGCATTCCTGACGGCGACCGCATTGGTCGCCGTCGCCGAGATTGGCGACAAGACTCAACTGCTGTCTTTTGTCCTGGCCGCCCGTCTGCGTCGGCCGATGCCCATCATCGCGGGCATCCTTGTGGCCACCCTTCTCAATCACGCCTTCGCCGGCGCCGTGGGCAACTGGGTCGCCAGGGTGGTGCCCGCCGCCTGGACGACCTGGATCGTGGGACTCACATTCATCGTCTTCGGACTATGGGCCCTGATTCCCGATAAGCTGGAAGACGAGGGGGCCACTTTCAAGCATGCCACCTGGGGAGTCTTTGCCACCACCTCGCTGGCCTTTTTCCTGGCTGAGATGGGGGACAAGACCCAATTTGCCACAGTGGCCCTGGGGGCACGCTTCCCCGAACTTTGGGCGGTGGTGCTGGGTACCACCCTGGGAATGATGATCGCCAACGTGCCGGCGGTCATCATTGGAGAAAAGCTGGCCCACCGCTTGCCCCTGGACAAGATCCGCTGGGCCGCTGCCGCCCTCTTCGTGCTCACCGGCGCCCTGACCCTGCTCGGGGCGGGTCGCACCGGCTAGCAAAAGCTCAAGCCACGCCGAGCATCTCCGCCGCGTGCTGGCGGGTGGTTTCGGTAATCCTGACACCCCCCAGCATCCGGGCAAGTTCCTCGACGCGCCCGGTCTGGTCGAGCACCGTCACCTGGCTCAAGGTTTCCTCGCCCAAGCGCACCTTGGCGATGGACCACTGCCAGTCCGCCCGTGCGGCCACCTGGGGCAAGTGGGTCACGCACATCACCTGGCGCTCGGAGCCGAGCTGATAAAGCAGGCGGCCAACCACCTCTGCCACGCCCCCGCCGATGCCCACGTCCACTTCGTCGAAGATCAGGGTGGGCGTGGCGGCGCTGCGACTGGCGATCACCTGGATCGCCAGCCCGATGCGGGAAAGCTCCCCCCCTGAAGCCACTTTGGCCAGGGGGCGCAGGGGCTGGCTGGGATTGGCGGCCACCCTGAATTCGACGGTTTCCAGACCTTCCGGACCACCTTCCGGTTGGGGTGCCAGGGCCACCTGAAAGCTGCCGCCCCCCATGGCCAGGGTCTGCATGGCCTCGGTGACGGCTGACGACAAGGCCTCGGCCACCGGGATCCGCCGGGCCGACAATTGCCCCGCCACCGTCCGATAGGCAGCTTCGGCCTGGGCCTCGGCCCGAGCCAGGGATTCGGGATCGGAAAGGCGGGTCAACTCCGCCAGCCGGGCCCGGGTCGCCAGCAGCAGCTCCGGGAGTTCCTCGGGCTGAAGGCGGTGCTTGCGCGCCAAACCATTGACGGCCGCGATGCGTTGCTCCACCTCGGCCAAGCGGCTCGGGTCCAGATCCAACCGATCCCGGTAGCGGCGCAGGGCGTGGAGCGCCTCGCCTACGGCGATGGCAGCACTCCCCAGAAGCTCTTGGGTGGGCGCCAGCTGCGAATCGAATTCGGCCATCCCCGCCAGGCTGCTCACCAAATGATCGAGCCGCGAAGCCAAGGCAAAATCCCCCTCCCCCAGGGTCACCAGAGCCTCCTCGGCCCCTTCCAGCAGGCGAGCCCCGTGGGCCAGGCGACCATGCTCCTGGTTCAGTTCGAGCCATTCCGCTGGGTCAAAGGCCAGTTCCTCCAGCTCCCGCAACTGCCAGGCAAGCATTTCCCGCTCCCGCTCGCTGGCATCCCTATCCTTCTGGGCTGCCAGCCGGGCCCGGGCCGCCTGCCGCCACCCCCGGTAGTGGCTCGCCACCTCGCCCGCCAGTTCGGACAGCCCGCCGTGGGTATCGAGTAACTGGCGCTGCGCCTCGGGCCGCAACAGGGCGTGGTGGGCGTGCTGGCCATGGATGTCGCAAAGCCACTCCGCCAGGGTCCTCAACTGGGCCAGGGTCACGCTGGTGCCGTTGATCCATGCCCGGGAGCGGCCTTCGGCCTCCACCACCCGGCGCAGCAGCAGGCAGCCGTCCTCCACCGGAATGTCCTGTTCAGCCAGCCACGCC
>JAVEWG010000068.1:0-3475 GCA_034004685.1 Rhodocyclaceae bacterium
CCCCTTCGGCCGGGCGTGGGCGCTCATGGCTGGGTTTCCAGAAAGGAGTCCGGCGCCAGGCGGCCCCTGGCCAGGTCGGCGGCGATGGTGGTGGCTTCGGCGGGGCTGACCGGGCGGAAACGCACCAGGTCCCCCGGGGCCAGCAGGGCTGGCGCGGCACGGCTGGCGTCGAAGAGAGGGATCGGACTGTGGCCGATGAGGTGCCAGCCGCCGGGGCTTTCCCACGGGTAGATGGCCGACAGCCCGGTGGCGATGGCCACGCTGCCAGCGGGCACTCGCAAGCGGGGCTCGGGTCGGCGGGGCAGGTGCAGCGCCGGGGGGAGATCCCCCAGGAAGGGAAAACCGGGCAGAAAACCCAGCATGTACACCCGGAAGTCGGTGCCGGCGTGGAGCCGGATCACCGCCTCCTGGGGAAGTTGGCAGCGGGCCGCCACCGATGCCAGATCCGGCCCGGCTTCGCCGCCGTAGCAGACCGGCAGGCGCCAGCGGCGGCCGGGGGTGGGAGCGGCCGCCGGGCTGTCCAGCAAGTCCGCCAGCCGGGCGGCCAGGGCTTCCCGGGGGAGCTGGTCCGGGTCGTAGAGGATGGTCAGGCTGCGGAAGGTGGGCACGGTTTCAGTCACCCCGGGGAGCCTGGCCCGGGCCAGGGCGGCCTCCAGGGCCAGGACCCGGGCCATCAGGGCGGGGTCGAGGGCGGTACCGAACTCCACCGTGAGGGCGGCGTCCCCCAGGTCCAGCAGGCGGGGCGGGGTGTCTGGATCAGGCATGGCACGAATCTAACCCAAAGTCCGGGGGCGGGAGGATTGCACGGAGGGGCGTGGTGCGTTGCGATAGAATTCCCGCATATTGGCGACCGGGAGAATTCCCTTGATTCTGGTGACGGGCGGGGCCGGCTTCATCGGCGGTAATTTCGTGCTGGACTGGCTGGCGGGTTGCGATGAGCCGGTGGTGAATCTGGATAAGCTCACCTACGCCGGCAACCTGGAGACCCTGGCCAGCCTGGCCGGCGACCCGCGCCATATTTTCGTGGAAGGGGATATCTGCGACCGGGCCCTGGTGGACCGCCTGCTGGCCCGGCACCGGCCCCGGGCGATCATCCACTTTGCCGCCGAGAGCCACGTGGACCGCTCCATCCACGGCCCGGGGGACTTCATCCGTACCAACGTGGAGGGCACCTTCACCCTGCTGGAGGCGGCCCGGGCCCATTGGAGTGGCCTGACGGGGGAGGACCGGGCAGCCTTCCGCTTCCATCACGTATCGACCGACGAGGTGTACGGCTCCCTCAAGGCCGAGGATCCGCCCTTTGCCGAGACCCATCCCTATGAGCCCAACAGCCCTTACTCCGCCAGCAAGGCCGCCAGCGATCATCTGGCGCGGGCCTGGCATCACACCTACGGCCTGCCGGTGGTTACCACCAATTGCTCCAACAATTACGGGCCCTACCATTTTCCCGAGAAGCTGATTCCCCTGATGATCGTCAACGCCTTGGCGGGCAAGCCCCTGCCGGTGTATGGGGACGGCCAGCAGATCCGGGACTGGCTCTACGTGAAGGACCATTGCAGCGCCATCCGTGCCGTGCTGGCGGGGGGGCGCCCGGGGGAGACCTACAACGTGGGGGGCTGGAACGAGCAAGCCAACATCCACATCGTCAACACCGTGTGCGCCCTGCTCGATGAACTGCGGCCCGATCCCGCCGGCGCCTACCGCCGGCTGATCACCTACGTGACGGACCGTCCCGGCCACGACCGGCGCTACGCCATCGATGCCCGCAAGATCGAGCGGGAGCTGGGCTGGCGGCCGGCGGAAACCTTCGAGACCGGCATCCGCAAGACCGTGCAGTGGTACCTGGCCAACCCAGGCTGGGTGGCCAATGTGCAAAGTGGCGCCTACCGGGAATGGGTGGCCGCCAACTACGGCGCCCGCTGACATCAGGAGAACCCCATGGAACGTAAAGGTATCATCCTGGCCGGCGGCTCCGGCACCCGGCTCCATCCGGCCACCCTGGCGGTGTCCAAGCAGCTCTTGCCGGTGTATGACAAGCCCATGATCTACTACCCCCTCACCACCCTGATGCTGGCGGGGATCCGGGAGATCCTGATCATTTCCACCCCCCAGGACACGCCCCGCTTCGAGCAGCTGCTGGGGGATGGCGCCCGTTGGGGCTTGAGCCTGTCCTACGCGGTGCAGCCCAGCCCGGATGGTCTGGCCCAGGCCTTCATCATCGGCGCGGATTTCCTGGCCGGCGCACCCTCGGCCCTGGTGCTGGGGGACAACCTTTTTTACGGCCATGAGCTAGCCAACGATTTGCAAGCCGCTTGTGCCCGGACTTCCGGCGCGACAGTCTTTGCTTACCCGGTGCAGGATCCGGAGCGCTACGGGGTGGTGGAGTTCGACGCCGCCGGCCGGGCGGTGAGCCTGGAAGAAAAACCCAGGCAGCCCAAGAGCCGCTATGCCGTCACCGGCCTGTATTTCTATGACTGGCGGGTGGTGGAAGTGGCGCGCCAGCTCAAGCCCAGCCCCCGGGGGGAGCTGGAGATCACCGACGTGAATCGCCAGTACCTGGAATGGGGCGAGCTGGACGTGCAGGTGATGGGTCGGGGCCATGCCTGGCTGGATACCGGCACCCATGAGAGCCTGCTGGAAGCAAGCCTGTTCATCCAGACCATCGAAAAGCGCCAGGGCCTCAAGATCGCCTGCCCCGAGGAAATCGCCTGGCGGGCGGGCTGGATCGACGCCGAACAGCTGGCCGGGCTGGCCGCCCCGCTGGCCAAGAACGGCTACGGCCAGTACCTTCAGCGCATTCTGGAAGAGAAGGTGTTCTGATGCGGGTGATCGAAACGCCCATTGCCGGCCTGCTGGTGCTGGCGCCCAAGGTCTTCGGCGACAGCCGGGGCTTTTTCCTGGAAAGCTGGAACGAACGGGCCTTCCGGGAAGCCACCGGGGTCAGCCTGCCCTTCGTCCAGGACAACCATTCCCGCTCCGCCCGTGGCGTATTGCGGGGGCTCCACTACCAGCTCCAGCAGCCCCAGGGCAAGCTGGTGCGGGTAGTGCGGGGCAGCGTCTTCGACGTGGCCGTGGATCTGCGTCGCGCCAGCCCCACCTTCGGCCATTGGCATGGGGTGGAGCTGTCCGAGGACAACCATCGCCAGCTGTGGATACCGCCAGGTTTTGGCCATGGTTTCCTGGTTACCAGCGAGTCGGCGGACTTCCTCTACAAGACCACCGACTACTACGCCCCGGCCCATGAGCGCTGCGTGCGCTGGGACGACCCGGCCCTGGCCATTCCCTGGCCCCTGGACGGCTTGGCGCTCCTGTTGTCGGAAAAGGACAGGCAAGGCTGCCTCCTGGCGGACGCCGAGGTGTTCCCGTGAGGTTGCTGGTGACCGGGGCCCGGGGCCAGGTGGGCTGGGAGCTGGCCCGTAGCCTGATGCCCCTGGGGGAGGTGGTGGCCCTGGACCGCAAGGCCTGCGACCTGTCC
>JAVEWG010000068.1:3575-10492 GCA_034004685.1 Rhodocyclaceae bacterium
GTGGCCATTGGCCTGGACTGGAGCAACCAGGTGGCGGTGCGGGCCCTGGCCCGGGAAGCCCTGGACGGGGGCTCGGCCCACGTGGAAGACTTGGTGCGTAGCGCCGATCGGGCCCTGCGGGCCAAGGGTGAGCTGTTCGCCCTGGCGGTACTGATGCTGCGGACCATGGAGGAAAGCGCCGGACAGGGCATCCACACCCACGGTGGTCCCTGCTGGAAAGCCTTCGGTCGTGCCCTCATTGATGAATCCGCCAGCCGGCGCGGGGCGGCGCCCGGGGAGGGGCCGGCGCCTTGAGCACCTATGCGGTGGGGGATATCCAGGGCTGCTTCGAACCCTTTCTGCAGCTCCTGGAGCGGATCGCCTTCGACCCGGCCAGGGACCGCCTGTGGCTGGCCGGTGACCTGGTGAATCGGGGGCCCGCCTCCCTGGAAACCTTGCGCTATGTGAAGGCCCTGGGGGATCGGGCGGTGACGGTGCTGGGCAACCACGACCTGTACCTGCTGATGGTGGCGGCCGATGGGGTGGCCAAGCGGGGCAAGGACGACACCATCGAACCCATTCTGGCTGCGCCGGATCGGGACGAGCTGCTGGACTGGCTGGCCCGTCAGCCCTTGATGCATGTGGAGGACGGCCACGCCCTGGTCCATGCCGGGCTGTTGCCGGGCTGGACAGTGGTTCGGGCACGGGCCCTGGCGGCGGAGGCGCAGGCGGTGCTGGCCGGCCCCGGGCGGCGTGAATTTCTCCACAACATGTGGGGCAGCCAGCCCGCCGCCTGGCGGGATGAACTAGCGGGCTGGGACCGCCTGCGGGTGGTGATCAACGCCATGACCCGGATGCGCTTTTGTTCCCCGGCGGGGGACATGGAGTTCAAGACCAAGGGTGAGGTGGCCCACGCGCCATCCGGTTACCTGCCCTGGTTCGAAGTCCCCGGCCGGGCCAGCGCCGACCACACCATCGTCTGTGGCCACTGGTCGGCCCTGGGCCTGCGGGTGGAGCCGGGACTGCTGGCCCTGGATTCCGGCTGCCTGTGGGGAAAGGAACTCAGCGCCGTGCGCTTGGAGGACCGGGCGGTGTTCCAAGTTCATTGCGGTAGTTGCGCCGGGGGCGAGCCGGAGCCCTCATGAGCCGCCCGCCCCCCAGGGTTTCAGGGCAGGGGGGATTCCAGGGCGTAGAGGCTTTCCACCGTTTCCCGCTGGCGGATGAGGTGCATCTCCTCCCCGTCCACCAGCACTTCCGCCACCCGGGGGCGGGTGTTGTAGTTGGAACTCATGGCCATGCCATAAGCGCCGGCGGAAAGCAGGGCGATCAGATCGCCGGGGGCGGCGGCCAGCTCCCGGTCCCGGGCCAGGAAATCGCCGCTCTCGCAGATGGGGCCCACCACGTCGTAACGCCGGGTGGGCGCTCCGCCGGGGGCGACCGCCACCACCTCGTGGTAGGCGTCATAGAGGGCCGGGCGGGCCAGGTCGTTCATGGCCGCATCCACCACCAGGAAGTTCTTTTCCTCGCCGGGCTTGAGGTATTCCACCCGGGTCAGCAGGAGGCCGGCGTTGCCTACCAAGGAGCGGCCGGGCTCGAAGCACAGTTCCTCGTCGCGTCGCTGGAAGAGGGCCAGCAGGGGTGCCAGGTAGTCGGCCACCGCCGGCGGGCTCTCGTCCCGGTAACGGATGCCCAGGCCACCTCCCAGGTCGATATGGTCGAGGGTAATCCCTTCCGCCCCCAGGCGATCCACCAGGCCCAGCACCTTGGCGGAGGCTTCCGCCATGGGAGTAGGGTCCAGGAGCTGGGAGCCGATGTGGCAGGCGATCCCGCTCACCTGGATGTGGGGTAGCTGGGCGGCCCGGCGGTAGAGATCCAGGGCTTCGCCGAAGGCCACGCCGAACTTGTTGCTCTTCAGGCCGGTGGAAATATAAGGATGGGTCTTGGGGTCCACGTCCGGATTGACCCGGAAGGCGATGGGGGCCCTTTTGCCCGCCCGGCCAGCCACTGCGTTGAGGCGCTCCAGTTCGGCGGCGGATTCCACGTTGAAGCAGCGGATGTCGGCGGCCAGGGCCTGCTCCATCTCCGCCACGCTCTTGCCCACCCCGGAGAACACCACCTTGCCGGCTGCGCCGCCGGCAGCCAGGACTCGGGACAGTTCGCCGCCGGAGACGATGTCGAAACCCGCCCCCAGGCGGGCGAAGAGACTCAGGATGCCCAAGTTGGAGTTGGCCTTGACGGCATAGCAGACCAGGGCCCGGCGGCTGGCCAGGGCGGCCTGATAGCGCTGATAGGCGGCGATCAGGGCGGCTCGGGAGTACACGTAGGTGGGGGTGCCGAAGCGCTCGGCGACGGCGGCCAGGGGGACCCCTTCCAGGGTCAGCCCGGCGCTCCCCGGTGCCAGGCCGGGGACGGGGTAGGAGGGATTCATCGGGGCAGGGCCTTGGGTTCTTTGCCGGTATTATTCTGGGAGGTGGTCCCGTCGGGGAGGGTCAGCGGACCCTTGATCCCGCAGGCAGTGGCGGCAAGGGCGGCGCCGATGAGGCAGGCCAGTCGAAGAAGGCGCATGGCGGGAACGTAAAAAATTGCAATGTTAACAGAAGGACCGAGCATGGACGAAACGGCGTTCAACGCCCTGGCGGAAGCGGAACTCCTGCGCATCGAGGCGCGCCTGGAGGCCTGCGGGGTGGAGCTGGACCTGGAGCAGAAGCCCGGCGGCGTGCTGGAGGTGGAGTTCGACAATGGCACCAAGCTGATCATCAACCGCCATGCCGCCGCCCGGGAGATCTGGGTGGCCGCCAAGTCTGGGGGTTTCCATTTCCGACCCGAGGGGGATCGCTGGATCGCCGGCCGGGATGGTGCGGAACTCTACGCCACCCTGAACCGGCTGGTGGCGGAGCAGTCCGGCGAGGCGGATGTGCGCCTGTAGGCCGCCGCTGCCCCCGACGGGTTCCTAGGGGCGGCCGGCCCCCGGCCGGGCCGGGGTGATGGAGCGCTCCACCACGGGCGCCCCGCCCGTCGCGCTGGCTGGGTTGAGATTGGGAATGGCTTCGCTGGGGGCTTCGGCCGGAGGCGGGCCGCCGGAGGGTTCAACCGGTCCTCCGGGCATTTCCGGCAGGGCCGGCAGGTTTTCCTGATAGATCAGTTCCTGGCGGGGGCTGCCGGTGGGGGTCACCGCCAGCAGGCCCTCGGGCATTTCCCGGTGAACCTCGGGTTTGCCGTTGAGGGCGACCCGCATGTAATTGATCCAGATGGGCAGGGCCGCGGCGCCACCGGTTTCCCCCTTGCCCAGGTTGCGGGGCTGGTCGAAGCCGATCCAGCTCACCGCCACCAGCTCCGGATTGAAGCCGCAGAACCAGGCGTCGAGATAATCGTTGGTGGTGCCGGTCTTGCCTGCCAGGTCGCTCCGGTTAAGGGCCAGGGCGCGGGTGGCCGTGCCTCGCCGGATCACGTCTTGCATCATGGACTCCATCAGGAAGGCGTTGCGGGGGTCCACGACCCGGGCAGCGCTGTCTCCCGCAATCGGGGGGTCGGTGGTGGCCACCACCCGACCGGCGCCGTCGATGATCTGCTTCACGACATAGGGATGAACCCGGTACCCGCCATTGGCGAAGACCCCGTAGCCCGCCACCATCTGCCAGGGGGTGACGGAGCCTGCCCCCAGGGCCATGGTCAGGTAGGGGGGGTGGCGCTCTGCCTCGAAGCCGAAGCGGGTGATGTAGTCCTGGGCATAGCGGGTGCCGATGGACTGGAGGAGACGGATCGACACCATGTTCTTCGACTTGGTCAGGGCGGTGCGCAGGGACATGGGGCCGTCATACTTGTCATCGTAGTTCCTGGGCTCCCAAGGCTGTCCGCCGGTGACCCCGGCCGGGAAGGAGAGGGGGGCATCCTCCAGCACACTGGCAGGGCTGTAGCCCCGTTCCAGGGCGGCGGAGTAGATGAAGGGCTTGAAGCTCGACCCGGGTTGGCGATAGGCCTGGGTGACGTGGTTGAATTTGTTGCGGCTGAAATCGAAGCCGCCCACCAAGGCTCGCACCGCGCCGTCCCGGGGGTCCATGGCCACCAGGGCGGACTCTGCTTCCGGCACTTGGCTGATTTCCCAGCGTTCCTTGTCCAATTCGCGGATCCGCACGATGGCGCCCCGCCGGAGGCGTTTGCCGGCGGGGGCCTTCTCTCCCACCATGGGCAGGGCGAACCGCAGCCCCTCTGCGCTGATGGGGTGAATTTGCCCGTGGCGATAGACCCGTAGTTCCCTGGGAGAGGCCTCCAGTACCACCGCCGCCAGCAAGTCGTCGTAGTCGGGGAGGTCGGAGAGGTGCTCGTCGATCAACTCTTCTGCCTCGGCGGGATTGCTGGGGAGCTCCAGGTAACCTTCGGCCCCCCGGTAGCCATGGCGCCGGTCGTATTCCAGCACCCCTCGGCGCAAGGCGGCGTAGGCGGCCTCCTGCTCGGCATGGGTCACCGTCGTGATGACCCGGATGCCCTGGCGGTAAGTGTCGTCATGGAATTGCTCGAAGGCGATCTGGCGGGCCATTTCCGTAAGGAATTCGGCGTGGGCTCCGGCCTCCCGGGAAGCGCGGCTCACTGTGCGAACCGGGGCCTCCAGAGCGGCCTGGAAGGTGGCGTCGTCGATGTAGCCCAGTTCGTGCATCCGGCGCAGGACATACTGCTGACGCAGTTTTGCACGTTTTGGATTGACCACCGGGTTGTAGGCCGAGGGCGCCTTGGGCAAGCCGGCGAGCATGGCCGCCTCGGGCACGGTCAGGCTCTTCAGGTCCTTGCCGAAGTAGGCCGTGGCTGCCGCGGCGAAGCCATAGGCGCGCTGGCCCAGGAAGATCTGATTGATGTAGATCTCCAGGATCTGGTCCTTGCTCAGGCTGTTCTCGATTTCCAGGGACAGGAGAATCTCGTAGAGCTTGCGACTGAGGGTTTTTTCCCGGGTAAGGAAGAAGTTGCGTGCCACCTGCATGGTGATGGTGGAGGCCCCTTGGGACTTGCCGCCGGATATCAGGTTGGCGCCGGCGGCGCGCAGGATACCGATGAGATCCACCCCCGGATGTTCATAGAAGCGCTCGTCCTCGGCAGCCAGGATGGCGTGCTTGAGAACCTCCGGGACTTCATTGATGCGTGCGAAGGAGCGCCGCTCCTCGCCGTATTCCCCCAGCAGATGGCCGTCGGACGAATAGATGCGCAGCGGGATCTTGGGGCGGTAGTCGGTGAGGACCTCGAGGGAGGGTAGATTGGGCCAGGCAAAGGCAGCTGCCGCGACCAGAACAATCAAGCCAAAAGCGGCCAGGGCGGACATTGCCGCAAGGGGGTACAGGACCCAACGCATCGAAAGGCCTAAAGTTTTTTTCTGAGCGCCGATTATACGACTGGACACCGCGCACCGGCAGCGCCGGCTCCGGGGATTTGCTTTACACCCAGCTGGCTTGTTGCTAGGATTTGAGACAGATTTTCAAAATTGCGCCTAACATAAAGAAATTAAAGGGTTTTCTTTGTGATCGATCTCTCGATTTTTAGTCGGAAGGCGCGTTCGCTGGTTGGCGTGGACATTTCTTCGTCATCGGTCAAGCTCCTGGAGTTGAGCGGTGAGGGGGAAGGCCTGCAGGTCGAGCGCTACGCAATCGAGCTTCTTCCCCGGGACGCGGTGGTGGACGGCAAAATCGTCAACCTAGAGGCGGTGGCGGATGGCTTGCAACGGGCCTTGCGGCGCTTTGGCCAGGGGGTCCGCAGCGTGGCCTTGGCCCTGCCGGCTTCCGCCGTGATCACCAAGAAGATCATTCTTCCGGGCGGGTTGCGCGAGGAAGAAATGGAAGTTCAGGTGGAGTCCGAGGCCAACCAGTACATCCCCTTCGCGCTTGAGGAAGTGAATCTGGATTTCCAGGTGCTCGGTCTGGCGGGAGGGGGTGAGGGCGATCAGGAGGTCTTGATCGCGGCCTCTCGCAAGGAGACGGTGGAGGATCGGGTGGCTGCTGCCGAGGCGGCAGGGCTGGCGGCGGTCGTGATGGACGTGGAGTCCTTCGCGGCCCAGGCTGCTTTCGAACTGGTCGCCCGGCAGTTGCCGGAAGGAGGCAAGGACCGGATCGTCGCCTTGGTGGATGTGGGGGCCAACATGATGACCGTGACCGTGCTGCGCAATGGCCAGCAGATTTATGCACGGGAGCAGGCCTTCGGCGGCAACCTTCTGACCCAGGACGTGGCCCGCCTGTTCGGCATGAGTCTTGAGGAAGCGGAGTCCGCCAAGCGCAGCGGCAGCCTTCCGGAGAACTATGGGCCCGATCTCCTGCGCCCCTTCCTGGATAACCTGGCCTTGGAAATCTCCAGAGCCTTGCAGTTCTTCTTCACCTCGACCCAATACAACCAAGTGGACAATATCGTGCTTGCCGGTGGATGCGCGGTACTGCCCGGGTTGGTGGATGCGGTACGGGGGCGAACCCAGATCGATACAACCATCGCCAACCCCTTCGCGGGCATGACCCTATCCTCAAAAATCAGACCGAAGGCCCTGCTTGCGGATGCGCCGGCCTTGATGGTGGCTTGCGGTCTTGCCTTGAGGAGGAATGATCCATGATTCGTATCAATCTGCTTCCCCATCGGGAGCATCGGCGTCGGCAGCGTCGCCAGCAATTTTTCATGCTGGTGGGCGCGGCCGTCGTGGCAGGGCTGGTGATCGGGTTGGTGGTGCATTTGATCTACGCCGGATACATCGAGTCCCAGGAGAACAAGAACAACATATTCAAGACCGAAATTGCCAAGCTGGATACGGAAATCGCCGAGATTCGCCGACTCAAGGATCAGATCGACGCCCTGCTGGCGCGCAAACAGGTTATTGAAAACCTGCAGAGCAATCGGGCCGAGACGGTAAATCTATTCAACGAGTTGGCAGCCCAGATGCCAGAGGGGGTGGCCCTCAAGTCCATCAAGCAGAATGGGCA
>JAVEWG010000029.1:0-46362 GCA_034004685.1 Rhodocyclaceae bacterium
AACGCCTTCGAGCAAAATCTGCGTTTCTGCCCTCGCGCTCGGATTGCCATCAGCCATGCAATTGTCTTGGGTTCGATTGGGCAGACCCGACTTCCCATCCGCCCGGACCGGGTTGAACCTCGCGCCGTCAAGCGACGACCAAAACCCCGGAAATTGCTCACCGAACCCCGTCGCGTGGTGCGCGAGCAATTGCGCAAACAGCAGCAACGCTGCGCTGAACGCGCCTTAAGGTAGTGCTATTGGGGTCTGACCCCTATTTGCTACAACTATCCCAGCACGGGATGCGGTGTCGGAAAATTTCACACTTATATTTTCTGGGTGGCTGGAAATTATCTAATTATTTGTTTCTGAACAGAAATTTATGTTGGCACGGGAACTGCTTTGTATTTGCCGTGCTCCCGCAAGTGGGAGAGTAAAAGTAAAAAACGTTCCTAGGAGTCAATGATGAAAAAACTGCTTCTCGCCTCGCTTGTGACTGGCGCGCTTGGCATGGCCGGGCAGGCAAACGCCGGGTATAGCGATATTGTGTTCGATTTCAACGGCTCGGCTGCCGGTGGTGCCCAGACCATCAGCATTTTCGATTGGCTGCCGGGGAACGCATTGTCGGTTGGTTCCCTGGGTGATTCCACCGGGGCGATTCCCTCCACCTTCTCGACCTACTATCAAGCATCCTTGGGGTCGGCTGTTTATAACGCCCCTGGCGGTGGATCGACCACTTATTCGCCTTTCGTTGGCACCGAGTTCACGGTTCAGGCCGAAATTATTGAAGGCCAGGTCGGGATTGGCACGAGCACGGTGGGCCTGACGGTCCTGGGTGGTTCGTTCTCGATCTACTACGACTCTTCCAAGGACGCCAACACCGTTACCGGTGCCGGGTATGGCGACGGGGTGCTGATTCTGTCCGGAACGATCGACTCCGGAACGGGGAGCTTCACGGATCAGACCCGTCAAGGGAATGTAGAGCTTATTCCGGGGAGTGGCCTCACCCTGTGCAGCCTGGGGATCCAAACCGTGGGTTGTTCCCCGGTGCTGCTGGATCAGTCCGGCGCGGACGACCAGAACGGTGTCCTGACCCACACCGGCAATGGCTCGAGCACGATCAACGTTGAGGTTACGTATCAGAACTTTGATTTCTTCAAGACCTTGCTGGATACGCTCAACTTTGGCTTGAACGAAACCACCAATCTGGCCGATCCGTTCGCTCAGACCAACCCTTCTGATCAAGTGTTTGGCCATACGCCCTTCTACAGCAAGCAGCTGGCTGGCTCCCCGATCAATGGCGGCGATTGCACCCAAGGCGGGATCAGTGAATCCGGCGTGGTTTCGCGGACCTGCGACTTCCACTTCCAGACGGATGCTTCCACCGCTTTCAACGCAGTTCCCGAACCCGCCTCCCTGGCCTTGCTGGGCATCGGTCTGGCCGCGGCTGGCGTGACCCGTCGCCGTAAGCTTGGTGCCTGATTCCTGCTTCTGCGGGATTCAGCAAAAAACCCCGCCCTGGCGGGGTTTTTATTTTTTTGGGATTCATTGCGCAGTGTCGGGGGCGTGTAGACCGACTTGGAGGGGCTCGTGCTGGGGCCCTTACCGCAGGATCTGCCGCAGTACCCGGCACAGGTCTTCAGCGGACGAATGTTGGTCAGAGAGTCGCTGGGCGGCGCCACGCAGGCTGGGGTCCGTCTGAAATTTGCTGATTGCGCTCCGAATCGCCGATGAGGCGCCCGTGTCGGAGCGTAGCGCAAGGCCAGCGCCAAAGCGGAGGATCGTTTCCATGTTCAGGAACTGATCCATGTTCCGGGTGAGGCCCAGGACTGGCACCCCATGGGCCAGGGCCTGATTGGTGGTGGGGCTGCCGCCGTTGCAGATCACCAGGGAAGCCCGTTGGCACATCTGGTTGCCAGGAAGATAGTCAAAAATCCGGGTTCTTGGCGACCGGCTGCCGATCGGGATGGGCTTGCCGGCCGTGGCCACCACTACCTCCAGACCGGTGTCTTCAAGCGCAGGCAGTACCTTGGCGAGGATGGCCGGGTCGCCCGAACTGCCCATGGTGATGTAGATGAGGTTCGCGGCGTGTTCCAGCCCCTCCGGGAGCGCACCCTTGGGAGACCAGGCGACGGGGCCGAGAAAGACGGCCGTACCGGTGGGGGGGATTTCCGGGTAAAGCTGGGGAAAATTGGCAAACAGCCGTACGTCCGCATCCGTGTAGCACAGGCGCAGATCATGGCCCAGGGGGGGCAGGCCGTGGCGGGCCCGAAGTTGCTCAAGGGGTGCGGTGTGCTGGCGTAGCGCCAGGGGGGCGATCTTGGCGAACAGCCATTGCGCCATGGTCAGGGGCACGAAGGGCGTCCATTTGAATACCGGCAGGGGCAGGCGCAGGGGCCGCTCCGGGCTCCAGTAGGCATCACAGACGGTCAAGTAGGGGATGCCGGCCAGGCGGGCACTTACGGACAGGGAGAGCCGGAAGTCCCCCACGATCACGTCCGGCCGTTCCGCCTCGATCAGGGCCAGATCGTCCTGGACGTAGCGGGCCAGGGTGTCAAAGTCGTAGAGGGGCTGCCCCCAGTCCAGGCGCCGGGCGAAGACCGCGCTGTCCTGGCAATACAGATCCACAACCCGGAAGCCCGCTTCCCGGGTCAGCCAGCCGAAGGCGGGGGGGCGGGCGAAGACGACCTCGAATTCGGCGGGGTCCAGGGACTCTGCCAGCACGAAGGGCCGGCCCACATGGGCCAGTGTCGCGCCTTCGGCGAAGAACAGGATTTTGCGCTTGGTGGGTGCCATGATCAGCCGCCCCGGCTCAAGGGCGGCTGGAAAGGGCAGTCAGGAACGCCTTGGCGGCGTCTCCCGCCTCAATCAGTTGGGCGCTGCCATCAAGCAGGGCCTCGATGAGGGCGGCCTGAATGGCCGGAGCGTCGGGGTACTCGTGGGCCAGCGGGTTGCGCAGTTCCCGCAAGGTCCGCCAGGTTTCGGCGGAAGGTACGGCGCCGAGCCGTTCCAGCCGCTGGAGCTTTTGCTGAAAGGTGGCGGATTCCGGTAGCGGTTCTTCGGCCAGGATGAGCAGGCCAGGCAGGACTCGCTCGCCCAGGGTGTCCTGCAGTTTCATGAAACGGTAAGCCACTTGATCGAGTTGCTGGCGCACCCGGGCTTCCATTGCCGTCACCCGGGCGGCATCAAAGGGCCGGCAAGGGGCCAGTTCCGACAGGGCGGCGGAAAGGATTTCCTGATGGAGGCTGCTCTCGGCCGCCGCTGATTCCAGTTTTGCCTTGGTATTCACAAGGGGATGCCTTGGACCCTGGCCACTTGATGGATGGGTTGTTCGCTGCCCGGAATACGGGATGCGATCACCAGGTCGATCCTCTCGCCTTCGAACTCAGGGGAGGCGTGGAGGCGGGCAAGACTGGCGAGCTTGCGGCGTACAAGCTCAGCGGGGTCGGTCAGATCGGTTTCCACCAGCACGTCGAAATCCCCGCCTCGACGGTTGTCGTCCAGCCGGGAGCCAAAGATGCGCGCCTGGGCGAGGGGCCCGAAAACGTCGTGGATGACCGAGCGCAGGCGGTGTTGTTGTCGTGGGGTGAGGCGCATGGGCAAGCGTGTCGCGGCGAACAGGGATAATAGTTCAGCGTAGCACCATATTGTCCCGGTGGATCAGTTCCGGCTCATCGATGTAACCCAGCAGGGCCTCGATTTCCCCGGTGGTCTTGCGGGCAATGCGGCGGGCCTCGGCGCTGGCGTAGTTGACCAGGCCCCGGGCGATTTCCTGGCCGTCTTCGGTGCGGCAGGCCACGGCGGCGCCCCGCTCGAAAGTGCCTTCCACGCTGGCCACGCCCACCGGAAGCAGGCTCCGCCCGGCCCGGAGGGCAGCCACCGCGCCCCCGTCCAGGATCAGGGCGCCGGCCAGCTGGAGGTGGTCGGCGAGCCATTGCTTGCGGGCCTGGAGGGGGGTGCTGGAGGCGTAGAGCAGGGTGCCCAGGGCCTCGCCCCGGGCCAGCCGCAGGATGCCGTCGGGCTCCCGGCCGCTGGCGATGCAGGTGTGGGCGCCGCTCTTGGCGGCACGCTGGGCGGCGCGGATCTTGGTGATCATGCCGCCCTTGCTGATACCGCTGCCGGCGCCGCCGGCCATGGCTTCATAGGCGGTATCCTCGGCCTGGCCCTCGGAAATCAGGGTGGCGGCCGGATCGCGGCGGGGGTCGGCGGTGTACAGGCCGGCCTGGTCGGTGAGAATGACCAGGGTTTCGGCCTCGATGAGGTTGGCCACCAGGGCCCCCAGGGTGTCGTTGTCGCCGAACTTGATTTCGTCGGTGACCACCGTGTCGTTCTCGTTGATGATGGGCACTGCCCCCAGCTCCAGCAGGGTGTGGAGGGTGGAGCGGGCGTTGAGGTAACGCTTGCGGTCGGCCAGGTCTTCGTGGGTGAGGAGGATCTGGGCGCAGGTGAGGCCCTGGGCGGCGAAGGCGGCGTCGTAGGCTTCCGCCAGGCCCATCTGGCCCACCGCGGCGGCGGCCTGGAGTTGGTGCATTTCATGGGGGCGGGTGGTCCACCCCAGGCGCTGCATGCCGGCGGCGATGGCGCCGGAGGACACCAGCACCACCTGGCGGCCCTCGGCCCGCAAGCCGGCGATCTGGCGGGCCCAGTCGGCCATGGCGGCCTTGTCCAGTCCGGCGCCGTTGTTGGTGACGAGGGCGCTGCCGACCTTGACCACCAGGCGGCGGGCGTCGCGGATCTTGGTTCTCATGATGCTTCGTCGATGTCGTCTTCGGAGAGGTCTTCGGGAAGAGGGGTTTCCGTTGGGGCGGCCTGGGCCAGCGCCCGCTCGGCGTCAAGGAAATCCTGGATGGCGAAGACCAGGGGCCGGCAGCCTTCGCCGTTGATGGCGGAGATCTCGAAGTGGCGGTCCACCGGACCGTAGGCCTGGAGGAAGGCGCTGATGCGGGGGGCGCGCTCTTCCTCGGGGATCAGATCCAGTTTGTTGAGGACCAGCCAGCGGTGCTTGGCATAGAGGCCTTCGTCGTACTTGCGCAGTTCCGCCACGATGGCCAGGGCTTCCCGCACCGGATCGGTGTCCGGGTCGAAGGGGGCCAGATCCACGATGTGCAGCAGCAGGTGGGTGCGGGCCAGGTGGCGCAGGAACTGGTGGCCCAGGCCGGCGCCCTCGGCCGCCCCTTCGATCAGGCCGGGGATGTCGGCGATGACGAAGCTGCGGTTTTCATCCGTGCGCACCACCCCCAGGTTGGGCTGGAGGGTGGTGAAGGGGTAGTCGGCCACCTTGGGCCGGGCGGCGGAAACCGAGCGGATGAAGGTGGATTTGCCGGCGTTGGGCATGCCCAGGAGGCCCACGTCCGCCAGTACCTTGAGCTCCAGGTGTAGGTTGTGGCGCTCCCCTTCCTCGCCATAGGTGAACTTGCGGGGGGCGCGATTCACGCTGGACTTGAAGTGCAGGTTGCCCAGCCCCCCCCGGCCGCCCTTGGCCACCACCACCTCCTTGCCGTCGGTGTCCAGGTCGGCAATCAGCTCGCCAGTGTCCAGGTCCTTGATGACGGTGCCCACCGGCATGCGCAGCACGATATCGTCGCCGCCCTTGCCGTAGCAGTCCGCGCCCCGGCCGTTCTCGCCCCGCTGGGCGCGGAAGATCCGGGTGTAGCGGTAGTCCACCAGGGTGTTGATGTTGCGGTCGGCCACCGCCAGGACGCTGCCGCCCCGGCCGCCGTCGCCGCCATCCGGCCCGCCCCGGGGGACGAACTTCTCCCGTCGGAAGGAGGCGGAGCCATTGCCGCCGTCGCCGGCGATGACCTCAATGCGGGCTTCGTCAAAGAACTTCATGGGGTGCGCTCGGGGTTGGGGACTGGGGACGAATGGTCTGCTTGCTCAATGGCGACGCTCCCGTGGGGCGGACTTCAGTCCGCCAAGGCGGGCTCAAGCCCGCCCTACGACGGCGCTACTATTTCAGAAGCCCACCACCAGGAACAGGGGCCTGGAATAAACAAAAAAGCCCTACCGCAAGGATAGGGCTTTTCGGACCGCCGGGGTCTGGCTCAGGCGGCGGCTGGAACGATCACCACCGTGCGGCGCTTCTGGGCGCCCTTGACCTGGAACTGAACGGTGCCGTCAGCCAGGGCAAAGAGGGTGTGATCCTTGCCGATGCCCACGTTTTCGCCCGGATGGTACTGGGTGCCACGCTGGCGCACGATGATGTTGCCGGCCTGCACGAACTGACCACCGTAGCGCTTGACGCCCAGGCGTTTTGATTCTGAGTCGCGGCCGTTGCGGGAACTACCGCCAGCTTTTTTATGTGCCATGTCGACTTACCTCCTGGCTCAGGCCGAAATCGTTTCGATGCGGATTTCGGTGTAGTTCTGACGATGCCCCTGGTGCTTCTGGTAGTGCTTGCGACGGCGCATCTTGAAAATCTTGATCTTGTCGTGACGACCGTGGGACAGGACCGTGGCCTTCACCGCGGCACCGGCAACCACCGGAGAGCCGATCTTCACCGACTCACCTTCGCCGACCATGAGAACCTGGTCGATGGTGATTTCCGAGCCCACGTCTGCCGGTATCTGTTCTACCTTGATCTTGTTGCCAGCGGAAACGCGATACTGCTTCCCACCGGTTTTTATGACCGCGTACATGGATGTGCTCCGGGTTGTGTTGCAAAGAATCGCGCACTATATGGGCAGTCGGCTTGTTTGTCAAAGGCTTGCGACACTTTCCTGGTTTCCGGCGGGTGGGGGCGGCGTGGCGGAATGGGCTCTTCCCGTAGGGTGGGCTTCAGCCCGCCAACCTGCTCCCTGCCGCCCGGCTGGCCGGTTGAAACCGGCCCTACGGCTCCCCGGGCCCAACCCCGTGGGCGGAGTGAATCCCGCCTCGGTCGGCCGACGCCGACCCTGCGGTGCATGCGTAGGGCGGGCTTCAGCCCGCCAATCCGCGGTGACGGCACCCCCGGCCGGTTGAAACCGGCCCTACGCCGTTCCGGCCCCAACCCCGTGGGCGGAGTGAATCCCGCCTCGGTCGGCCGACGCCGACCCTGCGGGGCATGCGTAGGGCGGGCTTCAGCCCGCCAACCCGCGGTGACGGCACCCCCCGGCCGGTTGAAACCGGCCCTACGCCGTTCTGGCCCAACCCGCAGAAGCTCGCCCTATGGTCGGACGTTTGGGCTCGGTGGGATCCCCTGGGGCAATGGGGCACGCCCTGCTGGTGTCAGGGGAGAGTTGGGCTATAGTGGACAGGTTGTCGGACAATCGGACTAATCCGGGGTTCCCCCTGGGTGACTGGTGGAGCGCAGGATGGCGGAGATGTTGGAGCCGGTGGCGCGGCCCTTGCGGCTTGCGGAGGCGGTGGCGGCGCGGCTGGAGGGTTGGATGAAGGCGGGCGGGCTGGCCCCGGGAGGGCAGCTGCCCAGCGAAAAAGTGCTGGCGGAGCGCTTCGGGGTGAGCCGGGCGGTGATCCGGGAGGCGGTGTCCCGCCTCAAGGCCGAAGGGTGGGTGGATAGCCGGCAGGGGGCCGGGGCCTTTGCCACCAGCGGGCCGGGGCGGGGCAGCTTCCGGGTGCTGGCCCGGGGCGACCGGCAGGATGATTCCATGGCGGATATCTTTGAACTGCGCCATGTGGTGGAGGCCGGGGTGGCGGAGCTGGCCGCCCGGCGCCGCAAGGCTACCGACCTGGCGGACCTGGAAGCGGCCCTGGCGGCCATGGATGGCGCCCTGGCCGGCGGCTCCGGCGGCGCGGCGGCGGATGATGCCTTTCACGTGGCGATCGCTGCCGCCACCGGCAACCCCCTGCTGCGGCGGTTCACCGAATTCATGGGCCAGCAGTTTTCCGCCTCGCGCGTCCCCACCTGGGATGAAACCGGCCGGGCTGCCGGGCGGGCCGCCGCCGCCCAGGTGGAGCACCGGCGGATCTTTGCCGCCCTCCAGGCCGGAGATCCGGAGGCGGCGCGCCAGGCCGCCACCGCCCATCTGGTGGCGGTGGCGGAGCGCTTGGGGGTACCCCTGCCCGGGGATGACAGGATCGCAGACAAGGAGCAAGGCGATGGAAGCACGTAGTAGCCGGGCCGAGCCCGGCGCTGTGGAGCGGGTGTTCCCGACCGGCCGCCAGTCCGAACTGGTGGCGGCTCTCACCCAGGTGGTGCCGGCCAGCGCCGTGCTGTACGCGGCGGAGGATGTGCGGCCCTACGAGTGCGACGGCCTGTCGGCCTTTCGCCAGATGCCCCTGGTGGTGGTGTTACCGGAAACCGAGGCCCAGGTGGTGGCGATCCTGGCCCTGTGCCGCCGCCTGGGGGTGCCGGTGGTGGCCCGGGGGGCGGGCACCGGGTTGTCTGGCGGGGCCCAGCCCCACCCCCAGGGGGTGGTCCTGTCCCTGGCGCGCCTCAAGAAAATCATCCGCATCGACCCCCTGGCCCGCACCGCCGTGGTCCAGCCCGGGGTGCGCAACCTGGCCATTTCCGAGGCGGCCGCCGCCTACGGACTGTATTACGCGCCGGACCCGTCCTCCCAGATCGCCTGCACCATCGGCGGCAACGTGGCGGAAAACTCCGGCGGGGTGCATTGCCTCAAGTACGGCCTCACGGTGCATAACGTCCTGGGGGTACGGGGGGTGAGCATGGAGGGGGAGATCGTGGAATTCGGCAGCCAGGCCCTGGATGGGCCGGGCTATGACCTGCTGGCCCTGGTGATCGGCTCGGAGGGGATGCTGGCGGTGGTCACCGAGGTCACCGTCCGGCTCACCCCCAAGCCCCAGTTTGCCCAGTGCGTGCTGGCCAGCTTTGGCGACGTGGTGGCGGCGGGGGAGGCGGTGGCGGCGGTGATCGGCGCCGGCATCATCCCCGCCGGTCTGGAAATGATGGACCAGGGCGCCACCGCCGCGGTGGAGGAGTTTGTCCATGCCGGCTACGACCTGTCTGCCGCCGCCATCCTGCTGTGCGAATCCGATGGCACGCCGGAAGAGGTGGCCGAGGAGATCGCCCGCATCACGGCGGTGATGGAAGGGGCCGGGGCGCGGGAGATCCGGGTCTCCCGGGACGAGGCCGAGCGCCTCAGGTTCTGGGCCGGCCGCAAGGCCGCCTTTCCGGCGGCAGGCAGGATTTCCGCCGACTACTACTGCATGGACGGCACCATCCCCAGGAAGCGCCTGGGGGAAATGCTCCAGGCCATCCAGGCCATGGAAAAGAAATACGGCCTGCGCTGCATCAATGTTTTCCATGCCGGCGACGGCAACCTCCACCCCCTGATTCTGTTCGACGCCAACATTCCCGGCGAATGGCCCCGGGCCGAGGCCTTTGGCGCCGAGATCCTGGAGCTGTCGGTGGCCTTGGGGGGCACCATCACCGGGGAGCACGGGGTGGGCATCGAGAAGATCAATCAGATGTGCAGCCAGTTCACGGCGGCGGAGCGGACCCTGTTCTTTCGGGTCAAGGAAGCTTTCGATCCGGCCGGGCTGCTCAACCCGGGCAAGACCATTCCCACCCTCAACCGCTGCGTGGAATACGGCCGGCAGCGAGTTGCCGGCGGGGCGGTGCCCTTCCCCGAGCTTCCCCGCTTGTGATGAAGATGGGACAAGTCATGGACGACCAAATCAGGATCTGGGCCGAGCAGATCCGGGCCGCTGGCTCGGCGGGGGGCAAGCTGCGTCCCCGGGGCGGCGGCAGCAAGGATTTCTATGGGCGCACCCCCCTGGGGGACGTGCTGGATACCCGGCCCTATCAGGGGGTGGCGAGCTTCGAGCCTACCGAGCTGGTGGTGACCGTCCGGGCCGGCACGCCCCTGGCGGAACTGGAAGCCACGGTGGCCGGGGCGGGCCAGATGCTGGCCTTCGAGGCCCCCCACTTCGGTCCGGGGGCCACCGTGGGGGGCGCCGTGGCGGCGGGCCTCTCCGGCCCCCGGCGGGCTGCCGCCGGATCCCTGCGGGACTTCGTCCTGGGGGTCAAGCTGCTGGACGGTCGGGGGGAGGTGCTGTCCTTTGGCGGCCAGGTGATGAAGAACGTGGCGGGCTACGACGTCTCCCGCCTGATGGCCGGCAGCCTGGGCACCCTGGGGCTGATCCTGGAAGTCTCCCTCAAGGTGCTGCCCCGGCCGGTGGCGGAAGCCACCTTGAAGTTTGAATTGGACGAGACCGCCGCCCTCCGTCGCTTGAACGAATGGGGCGGCCTGCCCCTGCCCATTTCCGCCAGCGCCTGGGAAGGGGGCGTGCTCCATCTGCGCCTGTCCGGCGCCGGGGCGGCGGTGGATGCGGCTTGGCGGCGCCTGGGGGGCGCGAGGCTGGCCCCTCCTGAGGCTGAAGCCCTATGGCAAGGGCTGCGGGAGCAGACCGCGCCCTTCTTTCAGACGGAGGCGCCCCTGTGGCGTCTGTCCCTGCCCTCCCTGGCGCCCCCCCTGGCCCTGGGGCCCCAGCTGGTGGAGTGGGGCGGGGCCCAGCGCTGGCTGGCCTCCGCTCTGCCCGCCGAGGAGGTCCGCCGCCAGGTGGCCGCGGTGGGGGGGCACGCCACCCTGTTCCGGGGGGGTGAGCGCAACGGGGCGGTGTTCACCCCCTTGCCGCCGACCCTGCTGGCGATCCATCGGCGCCTCAAGCAGGCCTTCGATCCGGCTGGGGTATTCAGTCCCGGCCGCATGTACCCCGAGTTCTGAAAGCCCCTTGCGCCATGCAGACCCAACTCGCCGATTTCATCAAAAACAGCCCGGAGGGCGCCGAAGCGGAGGAAATCCTGCGCAAGTGCGTCCATTGCGGTTTTTGCACCGCCACCTGCCCCACCTACCAGATTCTGGGGGATGAGCTGGACGGCCCCCGGGGGCGGATCTACCTGATCAAGCAGATGTTGGAGGGGGCGGAGCCCACCGGGAAGACCCGCCTCCACCTGGACCGTTGCCTGACCTGCCGCGCCTGCGAGACCACCTGCCCCTCCGGGGTGCAATACAGCCGCCTGCTGGATATCGGCCGGGCGGTGGTGGAGGCCAAGGTGCCCCGCTCGGGGGCCGAACGTCTGACCCGCTGGGTGCTCAAGGAAGCCTTGCCCCGGGCACGGCTGTTCGGCCTGGCGGTGGGGGCCGGCCGGCTGGCCCGCCCGCTCCTGCCCGCCAAACTCCAGGCCAAACTGCCGGCCGCTGCCCCCGCCGGACCCTGGCCCGCCGCCTGCCACCCTCGCCGGATGCTGGCCCTGGCGGGCTGCGTCCAGCCCGCTCTGGCGCCCCGCATCAATGCCGCCACCGCCCGGGTGCTGGATGCCCTGGGGATTTCCCTGGTGGAAGAAGCGAAGGCGGGCTGTTGTGGCGCGGTGCGCTTCCACCTCAACGACCAGACCGGCGGTCGGGAGGACGCCCGCCGCAACATCGACGCCTGGTGGCCGGCCATCGCCGCCGGGGGGATCGAGGCCATCGTGATCACCGCCTCGGGCTGCGGGGTGCAGGTCAGGGACTACGGCCATCTTCTCAAGGATGACCCGGCCTACGCCGCCAAGGCCGCCCGGGTGGCGTCCCTGGTCCGGGACGTGGCGGAGGTGGTGGCCGCCGAGGAAGGGCGGCTGGCCCGATTGCTGGCCGCCCGGCCGCCCCGCGTCCCGCAGAAACTGGCCTTCCACGCCCCGTGCACCCTCCAGCACGGCTTGGGAGTCCGGGGGGTGGTGGAACGCCTCCTGGGGGCGGCGGGGTTCGAACTCACCCCGGTGCGGGACGCCCATCTGTGTTGCGGTTCCGCCGGCACCTACTCCCTGCTCCAGCCGGCCCTGTCCGAGCGCCTGCGGGCGGACAAGCTGGCGGCCCTGACGGAAGGGGGGGCGGGGGCCATCGCCTCGGCCAACATCGGTTGCCTGACCCATCTGCAAGGCGGCACCCAGCTTCCGGTGACCCACTGGATCGAGCATCTGGATGCTCGTTTGGCCCCAGCGTGACGGACCCCGCTTCAGCTGGGCTGGCGGCCTCGGCTATGATCGACACTCATTTTGCCCGGACCCGTGTCAGCCATGGATGCTCAGCTTAACGACCTGCTCTCCAGGGGCGTTTCCATTCCCGCCCAGCCCGGGGTTCTGATGGCGGTGGCCAAGGCCCTCCAGGGGGACGAGGTGGATGTGCGGGAGCTGGCGCGGGAGATGACCTCCGACGCGGGTCTGACGGCGCTGGTTTTTCGCCTTGCCCGCTCGCCCCGGTATGGCGGCGGGCGGGTGGATAACCTGGAGCAGGCCATCCTGCGGGTCGGCTTGCGGCCGGTTTTCAGCCTGGCCCGGGCCTTGGCCCTGAAGGGGGTCATCGGCGGCGACCAGCTGCTGCTGGAGCGCTTCTGGGCCCGTTCCAATGGGGTGGCCCGTTACGCGTCCGCCATCGCTGAGGAACGGGTGGCGGTGTGCAATATTTTCCCTGATCAGGCCTATCTGGCCGGCGTGTTCCATCATTGCGGGGTGCCCTTGCTGGCGCAGCGCTTTCCGGCTTATCAGGCGCTGTACTGGGAGACTGAAGCGGCGGGGGCGGAGCTGAACCCGGCCGAGGAGGACCGCCGTGTTCAGATGGACCATTGCGTGGTGGGCTTTCTAGTAGCGCGCCACTGGGGTCTGCCGGATTTCGTGGCGGCGGCGATTCGCCATCACCACGAACTGGAGGACCTGGAAGAGTTCCGGGCCCGTTCCATGGTGGCCATCCTCCAACTGGCCCTGCGCCTGCATCACCTGGATAGCGGGGTGGATAGCCCCGAATGGTTCAGGGTCCACGAGACGGTGATGGAGGAGCTGGGGCTATACCGGGAGGGCTTCGAGGAATACCTGGACGAGATCCGGGAGCGGGCCGCCCTGGTGGAGGCGGTCTGATGACGGCCCGGGAGAGGGCGCCATGGCCCTGAGCGTGGAAACCTGCGTGGCGACCCATCAGGGGGACCGCAAGGAGCAACAGGATCGGGTCAGCCTGTTTCCCCATCCCCAGCGCCCGGGGATGCTGATGGCGGTGCTGGCCGACGGCATGGGGGGGCACAGCGGCGGCGCCCTGGCGGCCGAGCAGGTGGTCCACCGGGCCCGCCACAACTTTGCCGATTACGCGCCGGAGTCCGAGAGCCCCCGGGAGTTCCTGGACAGCATCGTCCATGAAGCCCACACGGCGGTGAAGCTCACCCGCTTCACCAGCGAGCAGGATCCCCACACCACCGCGGTGGTTTTCCTGCTGGCCCAGGGGCGCGCCGCCTGGGCCCATTGCGGGGATTCCCGGATCTACCATGTCCGCCACGGCCGGCTCGCCGCCTGCAGCCAGGATCACTCCCTGGTGGGGGAGTGGGTCCGCCAGGGGCGGATCACCCAGGCCCAGGCGGAAATCCATCCCCAGCGCAACATCCTGGTGTCCTGCCTGGGGGCGGAACAGGCGCCGGTGATCGACCACGGCGAAGTGGACCAGCTTGAGGCCGGAGACGTCTTCCTGCTGTGCTCCGACGGGTTGTGGGCCTATTTTCCGGAGGATGAGCTCGTGGCGATCCTGACCCGCCAGTCCGCCCGCCAGGCCGCCGAGGAACTGGTGGCCCAGGCCCGGGCCCGGGGGATGGGGGCCGGGGACAATATCTCCCTGGCCCTGGTGCGGCTGGTGGAACGATAAGGCCGTTTTGCCCACGGCATGGAATCCAGGTCCGAGGCTGTCGAGGGCTGAGCAGGCGGGATGCCCTGCCCGGGAGGGGTTTGCCGATGCGCCAACTTCAGCAGGCCGGATGAATCCGGCCCTACTGCGAATCAAAGGATCTCCGTCTGAATTCGTAAGGCGGAATTCGTAGGGCGGGATTCATCCCGCCAACACGGCCGATGTCAGCTACCCTAACCCTTCGGCCGCCCCAGCAGGGGCTTGAGCGCCCTCCATACGGTATCCAGGATCAGGGGCTGGGCGGCCGCCACGGGGTGGATGCCGTCGGCCTGGAACATCTCCGGCCGGCTGGCGAAGCCCGCCATCAGGAAGGGCACCAAGGGGGTCCGGGTGCTCTGGGCTACCTGGGCGAAAGTCTGGCGAAAGCGTTCCCCGTAGGCCCGGCCGAAGTTCGGTGGCATCTCCATGCCCACCAGCAGGTTGCGGGCACCGGCCTGGCGGGCCATCCCCAGCATGGCGGCCAGGTTGTCCGCCAGCAACTCGGCGGGCAGGCCCCGCAGGCCGTCGTTGGCCCCCAGGGCCAGCACCAGGACGGCGGGCTTGTGCTCGGCCAAGGCCCGGGCCAGGCGGGAGCGTCCGCCAGCGCTGGTTTCTCCGCTTACACTGGCATTGACCACGGCATGGGGGAACCCTTCGGCTTTCAGCCGACTCTGGAGCAGGGCGGGCCAGGCTTCGCCCGGCCCCAGGCCGTAGCCCGCCGAAAGGCTGTCGCCCCATACCAGGATGGTCTGGGCCTGGGCCGCCGGGACCGTGAGCCATAACAGGAAAGAGAGCAGGATGGATCGCAGCAAGATGGAATTCTCCGGGCCGGTGATCGAGGCGCGGGCCCTCACCCGCCAGGTGGCGGTGGAGGGAAGCGGCGCACCCTTGGTGATTTTGCATCAAGTGTCCTTCGCCGTCGGGCGGGGCGAGACGGTGGCCATCACTGGCGCCTCGGGTTCAGGCAAATCGACGCTTCTGGGATTGCTGGCCGGCCTGGATGTTCCCAGTGGCGGCAGCGTGTGGCTGGAGGGGCAGGATATTTTCGCCCTGGACGAGGACGGCCGGGCCGCCCTGCGGGGGGCGCGGATGGGCTTCGTGTTCCAGTCCTTCCAGCTCTTGCCGGCCCTCACCGCCCTGGATAACGTGATGCTGCCCCTGGAACTGGCGGGACACTCCCACCCCCGGGAGGTGGCCCGCCACTGGCTGGAGCGGGTAGGCCTGGGGGGGCGCCTGAGGCACTATCCCAAACAGCTCTCCGGCGGGGAGCAGCAGCGGGTAGCCCTGGCCCGGGCCTTTGCCCCGGATCCCGCCCTGCTGTTGGCGGACGAGCCTACCGGCAATCTGGATGCGGCCACCGGGGCGGCGGTCATCGATCTGATGTTCGAACTCAACCGGGAGCGGGGCACCACCCTGATCCTGGTGACCCACGATGGGGCCCTGGCCGAGCGCTGCCAGCGGGTCCTGCCCATGCAGGGCGGACAGCTGGCGGAGGTGGCTGCCGCCTGAACCGGCCCGCCCCGCCCCGCCGGATGCGGGGGGCCACCAGGCCTCAACTTCCGGAGTGTTTCGGCCGATAATCCCCTTGGAATTATTGCTTAGGGTCGATCATGCTCGAACGCTGGATGGGGAAGCGGGCCGCCAAGGGGCTCGGGGGAATTCTGATGGGGCTGGCCCTGGCGGCGCCCGTGGTGGCCGCTCCGGCGGGGGGCCAAGGGGCTCCGGAGGCGGCGCGGGCGCTGGCGGAGGAGGGGCGCAAGGCGGCGTTCTTCTGCGCCAACTGCCACGGGGCATCGGGCCACAGCAAATATCCCGAGGTGCCAAACCTGGCGGGCCAGCACCCGGCCTACGTGCAGACCCAGATCGAGGCCTTCCTCTCCGGTAAGCGCAAGGATCCCTTCATGCAGGGCTTGATGAAGGTGCTCTCCGAGCGGGACAAGGCCGCCATCGCCCAGTTCTACGCCACATCCCCGGCTCAGCCGGCGGTGCCCACCCCTGGCGCCCGGGCGGCAGAGGGCGCCGGACATTTCCAGCGCCTGTGCGCCCGTTGCCATCAGGCCGATGCCCGGGGTGGCGAAACCTTCCCGCGCCTGGCCGGGCAGCAGCCGGAATACCTGCGCCGGACCTTGAAGCGCTATCTCACCCTGTCCGGTGAGCGTTTCTTTGCCCCCATGACCGCGGCGGTGATGCAGCTGGAAGAGAAGAACATCGAGGCCGTGGTGGATTATCTGGCCAGTTTGCAGTGAGGCCCTGGGTGCGCCGGGGTGCCCCCAGGGCCTGCCGGGAACACATCCAGGCGTGGGGTCCTGAAATGCTGGGTGCGCTTGCGCTCCCTACGGCGCTGAAATGTAGGGCGAGCTTCAGCCCGCCAAGGACTGCTGATGCCCCCACTGCCAAGGCGGACTGAAATCCGCCCTACCGCCCGCCGTTCTACGCGGCAGGGTTGAGTGGCATAGGTTCAACCGGCCGGGGGGTGCGGTGGGTTGGCGGGATGAATCCCGCCCTACATGGGCAAGTCCGCCACCCGCCGGGCGATGTCCTGCCGCAGGGTTTCGAAGCGGGGGTCGCCGGGGCCGCCGTAACGGGCGCGGAAGCGGGCCTGGTCCAGGTGTTCCGGCAGGCCCGCCAGCCGGGGCACGATGGCCGTTTCCGGCAGGCCTGCGGCCAGCCGCGAGGCTAGCTCGGGGCCCTGGGGCCCCACCAGCATCTCTCCCGCCCGGGTGCCAGCTAAATCCGCCGCCAGGTCGGCGAAGGAAAAACCGCTGCCGCCCTGGCTGTCCGCCAGTTCCTTCCAGAGCCCCACCGCCTCCGCCAGGGGCGAGCCCGCCGCGGCCGCCAGCAGGGCGGAAGCCGCCCAGTGCTGGGCGCTGTCCCCCCGGCCTGCCAGGGTTACGGTGCGGCGGGGCAGTTTCGGCCAGTCTTTGGCGGCCGGCACCAGGGCGGCGAGGCCCCGCCCGGCCAGGTGCAGGCCCAGTACTGCGAGGGCGGCCCGGGCTTCCTCGGGCTGGCCGCCCCAGGCCGCCACTTCGGCAAAGAGGGGCGCCAGCAGGCGGGGCAGGGGCAGGCTGGCGGGGGCCGCCTGCAGGGTCCTGGCCAGCTGGCCATGGTAGTGCTCCAGGCGGGCCACTTCGTCGCCGGGGAGCAGGAGTGCGCCCAGATGGGCGGGCAGGCCCTTGGGGGCGCGGTAGGTCAGGCGCAGCCCGCTTTGGTCCAGGGCTACGCCCTCGATGCTGTGGAGCAGGGGGCCCCAGTCCGGGTCGGCCAGCAGGCGTTTCCTGGCCTGGGCCAGGACCCAGGCTGCCCATGCATCGGGAATGGGTAGCCGGCCCAGGCGCAGCTTGCGGAGGGCGATGCCGGTTTCCGCGGCGTGGAGTTCGGTGGAGAAATTGAGCCAGCGGCCCCCGGCCAGGGGCAGGCTGGCCGCCAGGCGGGGCGGGGTGGCGACCAGATCGAGGTGGGCGCCCAGGCCGGGCCGGTAGCGGGCCAGGGCGGCCAGGGCCAGATCCGCCTCCCCCTGGCCCAGCACCAGGCTGCCGCGGCGGCCGGGGGGGAGCCGGCGGGGATCGTGGCGGGCCAGCAGGGCCTTGGCCCGGGCCACGTCCTGGGCGGTGGGGGGGGCGCCGGGGGGCGTGGCGGGGCGCTCGTCCAGGGCCAGCAGGAGCCCCCCCGCCGCCAGGAGCAGGGCCACCAGGGGCAGGCCGAAGAGCAGGCGTAGCAGGGTCGCCAAGGGGCTGTCCGGCCTAAGGTTCGATGGGCCCGGCGGCTTTGCGCAGCCGGTTGGCGACGGCCTCGGCGCAGCGTACCCCGGAGCGGACGGCGGATTCCAGGGTGGCCGGGTAGGGGGAATCCACGTAGTCGCCCGCCAGCCACAGGCCGGGAAGGGGGGTGTGGTGGCTGGGGCGGACCACCCCGGGGCGGCAGGCGAAGGTGGCCCGTTTTTCGGTGATGGCCTGGGACCAGGCCGGGGTGGGCAGGCGGCGCTGGAGCAGGCGTTCGAGCTGGACGTGGGCAGCCACCAGCAGGGCGTCCTGATCCAGTTCGTCGTGGGGGCCGTGGGCGCTGATCACCACGGCGATCAGATGATGACCCTCGCAATCTTCATTCCGGTGGCCCATGGCCCGCCGGTCGAAGGCCCACTGGCCGGGGCCGTCGGGCAGGCCGATCATGGGGCCGGGCAGGCGGATATCCTCGGGATAGGCCAGGTAGAGGGTGACGATGGGCTCGAAGTCCAGGCCGTGGATGAGTTCCACCAGGCGCTCGCACTGGCCGGTGGTGGCCAGCAGGGTGGCGGCGTGGTAGGGGGCGGTGGCCACCACCACCTGCTGGTAGAGGTCCAGGGACCAGTCCCCCTTGAGGCGGAAGCCCGCCTCGGTGGCCTCGATGGCGTCGATGCCGGTGGCGGTATGCACCAGGCCCCGGCGCTGGCCCAGGTAGCGGGTGGCGGGGACGGGGAACAATTCCGACATATCCACCCGGGGCAGGAGCAGGTCGGAGGCCCGGGCGTCGGCCCCCAGGCTGTCCCGCAGCACGTTGGCGAAGATCTGGGCCGAGGCCTCATGGGAGGGGGTGTTCAGGGCCGCTACGCACAGGGGCTCCCACACCCGCTCCCGCAGGACGTGGGTCTGGCTGGCCTGGAGGAGCAGGTTGGAAACGGGCACGTCCCGCTCCAGCTGGAAGCGGCGCTTCTTCAGCCAGGACAAAAAGCCCAGGGCGGCCTTGCGGTCGGCCCAGCTCAAGCCCCGGGCGCGCAACAGGCCCATCGCCAGATGCCAGGGGGCTGGCAGCCCGGCGGCCTGGAGGTGGAGCTTGCCCGGCACCTGGAGGGTGAGGGGCAGGGTCAGCAGGGTCCGGGGGGTGACCCCCACCAGGCGCAACAGGCGGGTGAGTTCGGTGTAGGCCCCCAGCAGGATGTGCTGGCCGTTGTCCACCGTCCAGTGGTCCTTATGCACCACCCGGGCCCGGCCCCCCAGGGTGTGGGAGCGTTCGAACACGGTACAGGGGATGCCCCGCCGGGCCAGCTCCACCCCGCAGGCCAGGCCGGCATAGCCGGCGCCGATGATAGCGACAGGCGTGCCCACTTCAGTTCTTCAACCAGGTGCGGGTGGCGATCCACAGCTTGCGGATCGGGGTGAGGGCGGTGCGCCGGTCCAGCACCAGGAATCCATCGGCGCGGATCTCCTGGAGCAGGGTGCGGTAGATGGCGGCCATCACCAGGCCGGGGCGCTGGGCCTTGCGATCGATGGCGGGCAGGGCCGCCAGGGCGCGGTCGTAGTAATCCTCTGCCCGGTCGGCCTGAAACGCCATCAGGGCGCGGAAATTGTCGGAGTAGCGGGACTCCAGGATGTCCTTGGCGGGCACCTGGAAGCGTTGCAGATCGTCGATGGGCAGGTAAATGCGGCCCCGCCGGGCGTCTTCCCCCACGTCCCGGATGATGTTGGTGAGCTGGAAGGCCAGCCCCAGGTCGTGGGCGTACTTGAGGGTGTGGCGGTCCTGGTAGCCGAAGATCTCCGCCGCCAGCAGCCCCACCACGCTGGCCACCCGGTAGCAGTACAGGCGCAGGCCGGCGAAATCCAGGTAACGGGTCTGGGTCAGATCCATCTGCATGCCGTCGATGATCTCCAGCAGCTGCTCCTGGGGCAGGCTGTAGCGGCCGATCACCCCTTGCAGGGCCTGGCCCACCGGGTGGCTGGGGGTGCCGCCGAAGACCTGGCCGATCTCGTTCCGCCACCAGTCCAGCTTGGTCTGGGCCAGGGAGGGGTCGTGGCATTCGTCCACCACGTCATCCACCTCCCGGCAGAAAGCGTAGAGGGCCATGATGGCCTGGCGGCGCTCGGGGGGCAGGAACAGGAAGCTGTAGTAGAAGCTGGAGCCGCTGGCGGCGGCCTTTTGTTGGCAGTAGTCGTGGGGGTTCATGTAAGCGTTGATGGGGCAGCGGGCCGAGCTTCTGGGAGGCAGGAAGGCGTAAGTTTCACGAATGGACCTCGATGACGTAGACCGCAGTGACGATCAATCCAA
Source organism: Rhodocyclaceae bacterium (assembly GCA_034004685.1). Lineage (GTDB taxonomy): Bacteria > Pseudomonadota > Gammaproteobacteria > Burkholderiales > Rhodocyclaceae > JAEUNX01. The sequence goes on from JAVEWG010000029.1 coordinate 19,572, forward strand.
TGAAAATCAGGGAAATTAGAACCTTCACAACCTTTGCCCAATGATGGCGCTTGGCCGTTTCGCCAATGGCAGCATCGGTGGTGGCAACGGCAATGAGTTCAATCAGCTCGTCGGCCATGGTTTGGATGGAACGCAGGTGAAAGGTATGGCGTGATTATGGGGCGACTAGCGCCCGCCAAGCCATCACCGGCCAGTCGGTCTTGCCCAGCACCGGGCGGTGGCGGAACACGTCGTAGCCCTGGGCCTCGATCTTTTCCAGGATGCGCAGCCCCCCCTGGACCACCAGCCGCAGCTCCCAGCCCAGGCGGCCGGGGAGTTGACGGGCGAGGGGGGCGCCGGATTGCATCATCTGCCTGGCGCGGCCCACCTGGAAGGCCATCAGCTGGCGCCAGGCTTCATCCACCCGGCCCTGGGCGATGCTGGTTTCAGTGACGCCGAAGCGGGCCAGGTCGGCTTGGGGCAGGTAGACCCGGCCCTTGACCCAGTCGATGGCCACGTCCTGCCAGAAGTTGATGAGCTGTAGCGCTGTGCAGATCTGGTCGGAAAGCCGCAGCTTGTCCGGGCTGGCGGCGCCGTAGAGGGCCAGGAGGAGGCGGCCGACGGGATTGGCGGAGCGGCGGCAGTAATCCTCCAGCTCGGGGAAGTCGGCATAGCGGGTCTTGCCCACATCTTGCTGGAAGGCGTCCAGCAGGTCGCCCAGGGGCTGGATGGGCAGGCGGTGGGCGCGGATTGCCCTGGCCAGGCGGGCGAACAGGGGGTCCGTGGGGGTCTGGCCCTGCTCGATGGCCAGCAGTTCCCGCCGGTAGTCGTTGAGGCGGGCCAGGCGCATGACCGGCGGGGCGTCCCCTTCGTCGGCGATGTCGTCGGCGCTGCGGGCGAAGGTGTAAATGGCCTCCACCGGCGCTCGCAGGCGGCGGGGAAGGAGCAGGGAGGCGACGGGGAAGTTTTCGTAGTGGTCCACCGGCATGGCTGGCGGAGTATACCGGGGCGTAGCCGCCTTCCGGCGAATCGGCCTTGGCGTTAGAGCTGGGAGGTGTCGGCGAAGATCAGGTATTCCCGGATGCCGCCATCGGCCAGGTTTCCAGCACGGTGTGGGCGAGGGCGCTGATGGCGTCGAAGAAGGCGGCGAAGGCTTCGGATCCTGGGCGTCGATGGCCTTGAACAGGTTTTCAAGCATCGGTGCGTTGTCTCGGGCGGGGGAAATCGGGGTGGCGGGGGGGCAGGCCCGATGGCGTGCGCCGGCTCGACAGCCATCCTAGGAAGGACAGCAGGGCCAGCCCGCTGCCGATCAGCAGGATGCCGCCGATCTCGCTGGCCTTGAACTCTTCCCCGAACATCATCCGGGACGACAGGATCGCCACAACCGGGGTGCCCAGTACCGACAGGCTGGCTTCCCAGGCCGGCAGGCGGTCGAGGATGTAGATCCACAGCAGGGAGCACAGGGCCACGCTGACGATGGACATGAAGCCCAGGATGCCTATGTAGGACAGGGTCCATTCGGTGGCTCGCTCGGGTACGACCAGGGCCAGCACCGCCAGGGGCACCGCGCCGATGGCAGTTTGCCAGGCGGTCTGCACCAGCACGTCCACCGGTTGCCGCGTGGCCAGGCGTTTGAAGAGGATGGTGCCCACCGCCCAGCACAGGGCCGCCATGAGGCTGAGGAACTTGCTGAACAGGCTGATGTGCAGGTTCCACGGTTCGATGATCAGCACCAGCCCGGTCAGGGTGCTGGCCGCCGCCAGCCACTGCTTGCCCCGGATCCGTTCCCCCAGGATGGGCCAGGCCAGCAGCAGGGTCCAGATCGGCATGGTGAACACCAGCACCGCGGTCTTGCCCGCCCCTCCTTCCACCAGGGCCCAGATCTGGAAAACCAGGTAGCCGCTCACCTGGATCACGCCGATGGCCACTGTCTGCCAGCCCCCCACCAGCCCCAGGGGCCGCCCGGTGAGCTTGAGGGCGATGAACAGGGCCAGGGCGCCCCCCAGGGTCCGCTGGGCCGCCATGTCCAGGGGCTGCGCATAGGCCAGGCCTTGCTTGACCAGTACCCAGGTAACGCCCCAGGCACAGGTCAGCAGGATCAGCGCGGCAAGGGGCAGCCAGCGGGCGAGGGGGGCGGGTGGGGTGGTCATCGGGGGATTCAGCGAAGGGCGGGGGTCCGGCAGGATACCCGATCGGTGTCCCCTGGGTTTTCAGGAAAACCCTGATGGGAGCCCGCCCGGTGGAAAGCCGTCGGCGCGGCGCGGTTCCGGACCATTGGCGGGGGATGGGGCCCCTCAGGGGGTCCCCACCAGCAGGCGGTGCACCAGCTCGGCGGTGGTGCTGGCGCCCATCTTGCGCATCAGCCGCGCCCGATACACGTCGACCGTGCGGGGGCTGATCTCCAGCTTGCGGCCGATCTGCTTGCTGGTGAGACCCTCCACCAGCAGGGCGGCGATCTCCCGTTCCCGCCCGGTGAAATCCACCTTCAAGACCCGTCGGGCGGAGAGGTCCTCGAAGCTCCAGATGCCGGCGGCGTGGGGATCCTCCGCGCCCAGGGTACGGCCGGTCACGTGGCACCAGAACAGCTCTCCGTCGGCCCGCTTCATCACCCGGTCGTCGGCATAGCGGCCGTCCGCGTCCAGGCTGGCCAGGATGCGCTCGCCGGTGCGCTCGAACTCGGCGGCGCTGGGGTAGAGCACCGCGAAGGACTGGCCCACCAGCTGCTCCCCCTGGGCGCGGAACATGGACAGCAGTTCCTGGTTGCAATCAACGATGAGGCGGCTGCGCGACAGCACCATGCCGATGGGGGCCATGTTGAAGGCGGTGCGGTAGTCCAGTTCGATCATTCAGGAGAGACCCGGGCATTAAGGAAATTTACGTACAGACTACGTAATCTTATACGTAGTACGCTGCTGGCTCGTTCGTACAAGTCCGGAGACAACGCTCATGAATAAAATCTACCCCAGCGCCGCCGCCGCGCTCGAGGGCATCGTCCGCGACGGCCAGTTGCTGGCCGTCGGCGGCTTCGGCCTGTGTGGCATCCCCGAAGCCCTGATCGATGCCCTCCAGGCCAGCGGCAAGAAGGATCTGACGGTCATCTCCAACAACGCGGGGGTGGATGGCTTTGGCTTGGGCAAACTGCTGGCCACGCGGCAGATCAAGAAAATGATCTCCAGCTACGTGGGGGAGAACAAGGAGTTCGAACGCCAGTACCTCTCCGGCGAGCTGGAGCTGGAATTCACGCCCCAGGGCACCCTGGCGGAAAAGCTGCGGGCCGGCGGCGCCGGTATCCCGGCTTTCTTTACCCGCACCGGGGTGGGCACGGTGGTGGCCGAAGGCAAGGAAATCCGGGAATTCGACGGCCACGCCTACGTGATGGAGCGGGCCCTGGTGCCCGAGATCTCCCTGGTGAAGGCCTACATGGCCGACGCCAGCGGCAACCTGCGCTTCCGCCGCACCGCCCGCAACTTCAACCCCAACGTGGCCATGGCGGGCAAGATCACCGTGGTAGAAGTGGAGAAAATCGTCGAAACGGGGGCCATCGACCCGGACGACGTCCATCTTCCCGGCATCTTCGTGCACCGTATCGTGTTGAACGCCACCCCTGAAAAGCGCATCGAACAGCGCACCACCCGCAAGGCCTGAAACCCCCCGGAGAAGGAGACGGAATATGGCATGGACCCGCGATGAAATGGCCGCCCGCGCCGCAGCGGAGCTGCAGGACGGTTACTACGTAAACCTGGGCATCGGCTTGCCCACCCTGGTGGCCAACCACGTGCCCGAGGGCATGGAAGTCTGGCTGCAGAGCGAAAACGGCCTGCTCGGCATCGGCCCCTTTCCCACCGATGACGAGGTGGATCCGGACATGATCAATGCCGGCAAGCAGACCGTCACCACCCTGGCTGGCTCCTCCATTTTCAGCAGTGCCGACAGCTTCGGCATGATCCGCGCTGGCAAGATCAATCTGGCGATCCTGGGGGCGATGCAGGTCAGCGAGCAGGGCGACCTGGCCAACTGGATGATTCCCGGCAAGATGGTCAAGGGCATGGGGGGCGCCATGGACCTGGTGGGGGGGGTGAAGAACGTGGTGGTGTTGATGGAACACGTGGCCACCAAGAAGGATGGCAGCGTGGACTTGAAAATCCTGCCCCAGTGCACCCTGCCCCTCACCGGGGTGGGGGTGGTGGACCGGATCATCACCGATCTGTGCGTGCTGGATGTCACCCCCCACGGCTTGAAGCTGGTGGAGCTGGCCCCCGGGGTGAGCATCGAGGAGATCCAGGCCAAGACCGGCGTGCCGGTGCGCTGACGGCCCTGCGAGGACCTGGCGCCGGGAAAGCAAAGGGGCCTTGGGCCCCTTTTTCTTGCAACGGCGCGGGCGGCCAGCCTGGCTGCCCAGGATTTAAGGCTGGGTGAACTTCGAGGGCAGGGCGATGTGGCCTTCCCGCCTCAGGAACTTCCAGCCGCCCCCTTCACGAATCAGCTGATCCTTATGGTAGCCGTAGAGGGTCAGGGCCGGCTCGCCCTTGGGGCCGCGGGTGATGGCTGCCCAGGTGACGACGCTGGTGGCCCGGTCGCCCTGAAGGTCGATGATGGGATTGGCGATCAGGTGATAGGAGTTACCCTGGCTGCCCCCTAGGCGGGCGCGCATCAGCTCGGTGATGGCGGCGGGCCCCCGGGCACGCCCCATGGGCCCCAGCAGCAACTCGCCGTCCGCGGCGAACAGGCGGCCGTAGCTGTCGAAGTCGCAATGGTCCAGGTGATGCCCATAGTCGATGAAGAGCTGGCGGATGGCTTCGAGATCTTCGAGTCGCGCCAGGCGTTTGTTCAGGTCAGTCAATGTTTCGGTCATGCTCATGGCCCTCGCGTCGTGGCCCCGGGATGGTTGTGGGTGGCAAGAAGCTATTCGGGCTGGGGGCCTTTTGCAACCTTTGCGCGGCGGGCCGCCCCCAACCGGCGGATCATCCGGCCCGGCACCCATCTATCAAGTGCGTGTGTTCCAGGACGTTAACCCGGTCTCCAAACACGAAATCACCGTCATGAAAAGAGCCATTACGCCCACGGCGAACGAGCGGGTCATGCGCGAGAGCGACTTCATCGTTTCGAAGACCAGCCCGAAGGGGATCATCACCTACGGCAACCCGATCTTCGTCGAGTTTGCTGGTTACACGGAGGACGAGCTGATCGGCTCCCAGCACAACATCATCCGCCACCCGGATATGCCCCGATCAGCCTTCAAGCTCGTGTGGGACACCATTCAATCGGGCAAGGAGATTTTTGCCTACGTCAAAAACATGTCCAGGGACGGCGGTTTTTACTGGGTATTCACCCACATCGCCCCCGACTTCGATCCCGCCGGAAACATCATCGGGTATACCTCCGTGCGCCGTTGCCCCAGTCGGAGCGCGATCGCCGCCATCGAACCGGTCTATGCGCGCATGCTGGCCGCCGAAAAACAGGCCGGCGCGCGCAATGCCATTGCCGCCGGCACCCAGGTCCTCATGGACGTGCTCACCCAAACAGGAAAAAGTTATGAAGAGCTCGTCTTCTCCCTTTGATCGGCGGTATCTGGCCGCCGCGCTGATCCTGGCCGCTGCCGGCGCCGCATTCTGGGCGCCGTGGGGCCCCCTGCCGCTGCTGGCGGTGGCCCTGGTGGTGATGTTTGCCCCGAAGGGGGCGGGTCAGACGCCCTTATCCCAACTGGAGCAGCTGATGCAGCAGGCCGGCCAGGGCATCCTGACGGCGCGTCTGCCTCGTGCCTTTGCCGATCCCACCCTGGATTCGATCCGCATCGAGCTCAACTCGGTGCTCGACCAGACCGAAACCGCCTTCAGGGAGATCCTCGGCGGGATGGACGCCTGCGCAGGCGGCCGCCCCTGGCGCCGCCTGCAGACCACGGGACTCCACGGTATTTTCCGGCGGGTGCTGGAACAGATGCAGGGGATGCTGGACCAGCTGGACGCAGCCCAGGTCTCGGTTGCCCGGGAAGCCTTGTTGTCCCGCATCTTCCAGCGTTCGGAAAAGGGGCTGGCGATGGCCATCTCGCGGATCGGCAACAATTTGGAAAAGGTGGGACAGCAAGCGGTTAGTTCGGAGGATCTCTCTGGCAGTTTTGCCAAGGTTGCCGAGGAAATGTCAGTCGTGGCCCAGCGGGTGACGGGTGCCTTGGGTTGCGCCCATGATTCAGCCCAGGCCGGCGTGGCGGCCCTGGCCGAGCTGGCGGAAAAGGCCGGCGCCATCAGCCAGATCACCGCCCACATCGACAATATCGCCAAGCAGACCAACCTGCTCGCCCTCAACGCCGCCATCGAAGCGGCCCGCGCCGGAGAATCCGGCCGGGGCTTTGCCGTGGTGGCTGACGAAGTGCGCAAGCTGGCCGATCAGGCCGGCAACTCGGCCAACCAGATTGCCCAGGCCATCGCCGCGATGGAGCAGGCCATGACTTCATCCACCAGCCAGATTGGTGTGCTGTCCAACGCGGTGGACGAAGCCCGAGCCACCACCGAGGATTTTGTCAGCAAGCTGTCCGGATCCGCCGAGTCGGCGCGCCACGTCAAGGATCTGGCCGGCTCCATCGGCACCGGGGTTGACGCCATGGAATCCTCCATGCGGCTCGTATCCCTCGCCCAAAAAGCCCGGGCAGATGCCAATCGCATCCTCCACGGCGAGGAGGTCAGCACCAAGACCTTGTCCGAAATGGAATGCCAGGTTGTTGAAATCGCCCAGGACCGCAAATGGGTTCGGGGTGGCCACGACCGGGAAGTCATGGTGCAGATCTACGACCGTTTGTTCTCCAACATCGAAGAGCAGATGCGCTGAGGCTGGCGAGGCGGCCCCCGCCTACAGGTGGGGGCCGCCCCCGTCCGTTGGCCGGTCCAGGGCAAGTCTGGCGCAGCCCGGGCCTGGCGCGCCACCCCGGCGCCGGCGGCGGTAGGTTGGGCGCCCCCCGGGGGCCCGTGTATAATCCGCCCCGCCCGCCCTTGCGGGCACCGTTGCACCCCGCCCGGGTGGCGGAATTGGTAGACGCACTGGATTTAGGTTCCAGCGCCGTAAGGTGTGGGGGTTCGAGTCCCTTCCCGGGCACCAAATTCTTGCCGGTCAGGCTCCGCCGCCGGGTTTCCGCCGATGGGGCCGGATGGGCTTCAATCTTCGGCACAGGAGATCCACCGCGTGGCCGGTTCCACCCCCTTGTCCGCGCAAGCCTTGCGCACCCTCTGCGATCCCGCGACCTTCGATTTTGCCACCACCGACGAGCTCACCGGCTTGCCGGACGCCACCGCGTCCCTGGGCCAGGGGCGGGCGGAGGAAGCCCTGGGCTTTGGCCTGGCCATGGGCCAGCCGGGCTACCACGTGTTTGTCCTGGGAGACCACGGCACCGGCCGCCACGCCATCGTGTCCCGCCTGCTGCGGGATCTGGCGGCGGCGGGGAGCGTGCCGCCGGACCAGTGCTATCTCCACAATTTCGACGATCCCCTACGCCCCTCCCTGCTGACCCTGCCCGCCGGGCGGGGGTGCAGCCTCAAGACGGAGATGCAGACCTTCATCCGGGATCTGGGGCCGGCCATCGAGTCCGCCCTGGATAGCGATACCCATAGCGACCGGGTGGAAGCCCTCCAGGACAACCACAAGGCCCGGGAAGAGCGGGCCCTCAAAGAGCTGGGAGATGGCTGCGCCGCCGAGAACCTGTCCCTGCTGCGCACCCCGGAAGGCTTTGTGTTCGTGCCCACCAAGGAGGGGGAAACCCTCAGTCCGGAGGCTTTCGACGCCCTGCCGGAGGCGGTGCGCAACGTCATCGAGGAGAAAGTGGGGGTCTGGAGCGAGCGCCTGGCGGACCTGCTGGAGGAATTCCCCGGCTGGCGCAAGGAGCTGCGGGAGGCCATCGACCGGGCCGAGCGGGAGGTGCTGGCCCCCACCGTGGACCACCTGATGAAGGAGCTGCGGGCCCGCTACGCCGACCTGCCGGCGGTGCTGAGCTTCTTCGACGCGATCCGCAACGACCTGCTGGACGCCGGCGCCGACTGGGCCAGCCCCGGGGAGGAGGAAGAAGAGGGGGGCGAGGACGAAACGGCCCGCTTCCACCGTTACCAGGTCAAGCTGCTGGTAGACCACTCCACTACCACCGGGGCCCCGGTGGTGTGGGAGACCAACCCGGGTTTCGGCAACCTGATCGGCCGGATCGAGCACATCGTCCAGATGGGCAATGTGGTGACCAACTTCACCCTGATCCGGGCCGGCGCCCTGCACCGGGCCAGCGGGGGTTATCTGGTGCTGGACGCCGAGCGCATGCTCGCCCAGCCCTACGCCTGGGAGGGCCTCAAGCGGGCCCTGCGCAGTGGCGAGATCCGCATCGAGCCGCCGGCGGAGCTGCAAGGCTGGAGCGGCACCCTGACCCTGGAACCGGAGGCGGTGCCTTGCCGCCTCAAGGTGATCCTGATCGGTGACCGGGAGACCTACTACCTCCTGACTGAAGCGGACCCGGATTTCGCCGAACTCTTCAAGGTGGCGGCGGACTTTGACGAAGACCTGCCCCGGACCCCCGAGAACGAACGCCAGTACGCCCGGCTGCTGACCATGCTGGCCCGCAATGCCAAGCTGCTGCCCCTGGAGCGGGGCGCGGTGGCCCGCCTGGTGGAGCTGGGGTCCCGCATCGCCGAGGCCGCCGACCGCCTGACCCTGCACACCCGCAGCCAGGGGGATGTGATGCGGGAGGCGGATTTTTTCGCCCGGGGCGCCGGGGCTGCCGCCATCAGCCGGGATCACCTGGATGCCGCCCTGGCGGCCCGCCGCCGGCGCAGCGGGCGTTACCCGGAGCGGGTGCGGGAATCCATCCTGGACGGCACCACCTTGATCACCACCAGTGGCGAGCGGGCCGGCCAGGTCAATGGCCTGGTGGTGGTGGAGCTGGCCGGCGAGCGCTTCGGCCATCCGGTGCGGATCACCGCTACCGCTCGGGTGGGTGACGGCGACGTGGTGGATATCGAGCGGGAAACCGACCTGGGGGGCGCCATCCACTCCAAGGGGGTGCTGATCCTCACCGCCTTCCTGGCCGCCCGCTACGCCCGCCACCAGCCCCTGTCCCTCACCGCCAGCCTGGTCTTCGAGCAGTCCTACGCGCCGGTGGAGGGGGATTCCGCCTCCCTGGGGGAATTGTGCGCGCTGCTATCGGCCCTGGCCGAGGTGCCCATCCGCCAGCGTTACGCGCTGACCGGCTCGGTGAACCAGTTCGGCGAGGTGCAGGCCATCGGCGGGGTCAATGAAAAGATCGAGGGCTTCTTCGACCTGTGCGCGGCCCGGGGTTTGACCGGCGAGCAAGGGGTGGTGATTCCCCATTCCAACGTGCGCCACCTCATGTTGCGGGAAGACGTGGTGGCCGCCGCCGCCGACGGACGGTTCCACATCCACGCGGTGGAGGCGGTGGATCAGGCCCTGGAAATCCTGACGGGCATGCCCGCCGGGGACTTCAACAAGAAAGTGGCCGATGCCCTGGCGGAGATGGCCGCCTCCCAGCGCAACGCCAACGGCGAAGAGCACGAATCGGCCCGTCGCAAGAAGGCCAAGCGCGTTGGCGGGGGGGTTCCCTGGGGCATGGCCCGTCCGCGTAGAAAAGGTTGAGGGCTTAGAGGCCGGAGAGTTTGGGCGCGGGGGGCGGGCGTAGGGCGGGCTTCAGCCCGCCTGGTGCGCAAGCCTACCCGGCGGCGGCCCGGGTTTGTCGGCAGTCCGCGGCGGGCCCAAGTCCGCCCTGCATTTCAGAAGCCCACCACCCGTTTCATCGTTTCCGTGTCACGGAAGGTCAAGCCGCCCGGGGTCCCCAGGCCCGCACCCGGCCGGTATCCACGTGCAAGAAATTTTCCGCCGGATAGTAGCCCACGCCCCCCAGGCCGAGGGCCAGGGCCGCGTCCCGCAGGCGGGCGGTGTCCACCCCGGGCATCCGCACGTCGATGGCTCGCCCTTCCATGTGCAGGCTGTGGGTGGCCACGCCGCCACCGCCGGTCTTCTTGAGCATGCCGTTGGTGGCCGGAGAACGGTAGCCGGAGATGATCTCGAAGGTCTGGCCGCCGCAGGCGCCACCCAGGGCATGGAGGATGTCCAGCAAGGCCGGGTCGATGGGGCTCACCTGGCCGGTGCGGAAATCCCGCAGGAGATGATTCACTTCCGCCAGGGCCGCCGGCTGGTATTGCCCGCCGCTGCGATAGACCACCTGGAGGCGCTCATCGGTATGGGTGTGCCGGAAGGAAAGCTGGCAATCTCCCATCGTCCGGGCCCGGGCGGCGGTGTAGCCTAGGCCCAGGGGCAGGGCGCCGAGGCCCTTGAGCAGCAGGCGCCGACGTGGGCAAGGGGGAAGGGAGAAGAAATTGGGCATGGCGACCGGGCAGTTCGTGTGGGCAAAAAAAGCCCAGATAATACATGGAGTTGGCTTTAACGGCCGGCTGTGTCGGAGCTTGAGCCGGGCCCTGGCGGGCCCCCTTATCTGCCTGGCATGGCTGGGGGCGGCCCAGGCCGGCCCGGTCCAGGAAGCCCTGGCGGCCCAATCAGGCGGGGATGGGGAAGTGGCTGCCTTCTATGCCCGGCGGGACTTCCAGCTGGCCTGGACAGATACGGGAAAAGTGGCGGCCCTGGCGGCCCTGGTGAAGGACGCTGCCAGCCATGGCCTGGATCCGGCTGATTACGGCGGCGAAGCCCTGACGGCTCAGCCCGTCGGGGCGGACGCGGCCACCCTGGCGGCGCGGGACCGGCGCCTCACCCTGGCCCTGGCCCGGCTGGTGCGCCACCTGGCCCAGGGCAAGGTGGACCCGCGCCGGCTCTATCCCGAGTGGAACTTCCTGGCGCCTCTTGGTGGGGCGGGTAGCGCCGAGGAGCTGGAGCGCCTGCTCCAGGCTTCGGATTTGTTTGCCGCAGTGGCGGCCCGGGCCCCTGTTTCGGCGGACTACCAGGGCCTGCGCCGGGCTTTGGCCCACTACCGGGCCCTGGCCCTGGCCGGCGGTTGGACCCGTCTGGCGGAGGGGCCGAGCCTGAAGCCCGGCATGGGGGATGTCAGTCGGGTTCCGGCCCTGCGGGCCCGCCTGGCGCTGGAGGGGGATCACCCTCCGCCGGAGGGCGACCCGGCCCGCCTGGATCCGCCCCTGGCGGAGGCCGTGGGCCGCTTCCAGGTCCGCCACGGCCTGGAGCCGGACGGGGCGGTGGGCAAGCGCACCCTGGCGGCGCTCAATGTGCCGGTGGAGGCCCGCATCGACCAGATCCGGGTCAATCTGGAGCGCTTGCGCTGGCTGGACGAGGAGCGGGCAGGGGATCGCCTGGAGGTGGATATCGCCGGCTTCGCCGCCCGGCTTTATCTGGATGGCCAGCTGGCCTGGGATTCCCGGGTGGTGGTGGGCCGTCCTTACCGCAAGACACCCGCTTTCCGGGCGGATATGCGTTACCTGGTGCTCAACCCGCCCTGGGTGGTGCCCCCCACCATCCTGCGGGAGGACGTGCTGCCCAAGCTGGCCAAGGATACGGCCTATCTGGCGGCCCATGAAATGCGGGTGGTGGATGGGGCGGGAAAGACCGTGGCGGCGGAGGGCATCGACTGGAACCGCTACCGCCACGGGGGCTTCCCCCATCAGATCGTCCAGGTGCCGGGGCCGGACAATCCCCTGGGGCGGATCAAGTTCATGCTGCCCAACCCCCATGCCATCTACCTTCACGACACCCCCTCCCGGCGCCTCTTCCAGCGGACCGAGCGGGCCCATAGTTCTGGCTGTGTGCGCCTGGAAAAGCCCCTGGAACTGGCGGTGTTGATGCTCAACGATCCTCAGCGCTGGAGCCGGGAGGCCCTGGAGGCGGAACTGGCCACCGGGCGGACCCGCCATGTGGCGGTGGGGCGGGATGTGCCGGTGCTGGTGCTGTATTTCACCGCCCAGGCGGACGAGACGGCGGGGGTGAGCTTCCGCCCGGATCTCTATGGGCGGGACCCGGTCGTCCTGGAGGCCTTGTCGCGGCCGTAGGGGGACGGACCGGCGCTTGATGCAGCCGGAGGCGGGCTGCAAGACCCGATCCGGCCCGGTGCCGGTCGCGTCGCGCCGCACCGCCAGTCCGGGAGATTGTTCAGTATTCTATTCCCGGTAATTCGGGCTGCTTCCGGCGGCCTGCAAGCGGCCATCAAGCGGTTCCCTCCTCATGTCCTGGGGCACGCCATGCCTGGTTGTGGGCGCCGGAATCAACATCAATAAATCTTGGGAGATGTGCATGGAGGAACGGGAAGTCATCGTGGTGGGCTCGGGGCCGGCAGGGGCGGCCTGCGCCAGAGCCTTGCGGGACGAGGGCGTCGACGTCTTGGTTCTGGAAAAGGAGGCTCTGCCCCGCTACAAATGCTGCTCAGGCATCTTGTTCGGCCAGACCCAGGAACTCCTGACCCGCTATTTCGGCGCCGGGGCGCCTGATTCGGTGCGCTGCCATCCCGAAATCATCCAGGCTTCGGAGATTCGCCAATGGAAGCCCGATGGCAGCCGGGGCGATCTTTACTGCTACGAGATCGACAAGGACGGACAGGCCTTCACCCCCGATTTCATCAATATCTGGCGCAATTCCTTCGACAAATGGCTGCTGGACATGTCCGGCGCCCCATGCCGCGATCAGTCCAAGGTGCAGGGTTTCGAAATGGAAACGGATGGCGTGCGGATTGCGGTGGCCCAGCCCGGCCCGGAGGGTGGATCCGAGCTTCGCACCTATCGCTGCCAGTACCTGATCGGTGCCGATGGGGGCAACTCCATGGTGCGGCGCCTTCTCCAGCCGGGTTCCTTCCAGACCGCCAAGGCGGCGGGAAACCTGCAGAGTTACTACAGGCTGGAATCTCTGGGCAAGCTGACCCAGGGTTTCTCGGTGTTCTTCCTGCCCCAGGCCAGCGATGCATTTTGCTGCGCCCATCCCAAGGATGGCTACCTGCTCCTTTCGGTGGGGGGCTTCCGAGGCATCAAACTGCGGGAAGCCATGGAGACCTTCCGGCGCTTTCTGGTGGAGGAATATGGGGTGGGCCTGGGGGAAAAGTGGCGGGACGAAGGCTGCCAGATGATGTTCGCCCGCCCCGTGCTCGGCGAGGGCCGGGTGATCCTCACCGGGGAGGCCGCCAACTTCATGTACCTCAACGGCGAGGGGATTGCCGTGGCGATCGACAGCGGCTATCGGTGTGGCCAGGAAGTGGCGCGGGCCTTGCGGGAGGGGGGCTCTCCCTTGCCCGGCTATGCCGAAAACACCCGGGACATCGTGGCCCACATGAAGAAATGCATGGCCCAGGCGAACTTCGTTTCTCCCAAGGCCTGATGCCGTGAGGTGAAAGTCCCGGCCCGGGTGGGCCGGGGTGGTGTGGATCAGGGGACCAGGGTGATACGGTCTTGCTGGCCCGGGGCGACGCCGCCGGGGTTGGCGGTGAAGTAGGCCTCCCAGGCGTCCAGATCCTGGGCGCCCCCCAGGCGGTTGGTGCCTTCCTTGAGGACGGCGAAGCCATCGCCGCCGTCGGCCAGGAAGCTATTCACCGTGACCCGGTAGCTGGCTGCCAGCGTCACCAGCTGGCCCTGGATGGTCAGGCTGGCGGGGTCGATGCGGCTGCCGCAGGCAGCCCCGGCGGAGTAGCGATAGCGCAGGCTGTCGGAGACCTGGAGGATGCGCTGGACGCTCTGGCCGTTGCAGCCGGCGAACTGGGTTTCCAGCAGGGTCTTGAGCTGGGCGCCGGTCAGGCTGAGGGTCACCAGGGAATTGCCGAAGGGTTGCACCGAGAAGGCTTCCCCGTAGGTGACCTGACCGTCCAGATCCACGCCGGGGGTGCCCGGGTAGCCAAGGTCGGCCCGGATGCCCCCCGGATTCATGAAGGCTACCACGGCTTCGCCAAATCCCGCCGGCGCGGTGGCAGCGAGCTGGGCATCGGCGATCACGTCCCCCAGAGCGGATTCCCCGGCGGCGTTGGCGCTGCGGGTAATCGGGGCGGTGATGGTGCCGATCACCCGGTTCTTCACCTGGGCCGCGAGATTCACGTAGTGGGCCACCAGGGGGGTGAGGCGGGGGTCCTCCGCCACCGTGCCGGCGTTGGGGATGCTCAGATTGGTGGCGCTGACCTGGGCCACGTCCCGCGCCCGGGTGTCCAGGGTCAGGTCGATATCGGACAGCACTCGGCCGTACTGGCCGGCGGAGGTGACCCGCTTGCCGTTGATCAGGCAGTTGTAAGCCTGGTGGGTGTGGCCGGAAACCACCAGGTCCACCTCGGCGTCGAGGCGATTGACGATGTCTACGATGGGGCCGGAGATCCCTTCGCAGTCGCCGATGGCGCCGGTGGTGTCGAGGCCCCCTTCATGGATCAGCACCACCACGCTGTGGATGCCTTTGTCCCGCAGCTCGGGGATGAGGGCGTTGACCGTGTCTGCCTCGTCCCGGAACTCCAGCCCGGCCACCCCGGAGGGGGTGACGATGGTGGGGGTGGCCTTCAGGGTCATGCCGATGAAGGCCACCTTGTTGCCCAGGAAGTCCTTCACCGCGTAGGCCGGGAACAGGGTGCCGCCCTGCTGGCGATCCACCACGTTGGCGGCCAGGAACTTGAAGCGGGCGCCGGCGAACTGGCCGTTCTTCAGGTCTTCCGCCAGGCCCCTGGAGCTGTTGGGGTCGCTGGGGTGGCTGCCGCCGTGCTGCATGCGCAGCAGCTCTTCCCGGCCCTCGTCGAACTCATGGTTGCCCACCGCGTTGAAGTCGATGGCGATCCGGTTCATGGCTTCGATGGTGGGCTCGTCGTGGAACAGGGCCGAGGCCAGGGGGCTGGCGCCGATCATGTCGCCGGCGGAGACCACCGCGTGGAGGGGATTGGCGGCCTTGAGCTGGGCGATGCGGGTGGCGAAGCGGGCTACCCCGGGGTTGGAGCCGCCGGCCTCGATGTTGCCGTGGAAGTCGTTGAAGCCGATGAGCTTGACGGTGAGATAGCGGCCCACCTCGGATTCCCGGGCGGCCTGCATGATCTTGAGGCGTTCGACCGGGGTGATGGCCTGGCGCTTGAGCAGCGCCACGGTGACCTGGTTGGCATGGAACAGGAAGTCCCGTTCGCTGCCCCACTGACCTTCGTCCTGGATCAGGTCGTCGATGGTGCAGCGGTCCCGGACCGCCCGGTTGGGAACCTGGCTGTCGGTCTGCCCGATCACCACGGTAGGGCTGGGGTCGGGGGTGGTACAGGTCACTTGGGCGCAGGCCGGCGCGGCGAAGGCGGCCAGCAGCAGGGCGAGGGGGGTGAAGCGGTTCATGGCGGGGCTCCCTGGGGTCGATGCGGCCGGCTGGCCGCGTGACCTGGAAACCTAAGGGCCCTGGGTTACCAGGATATGATCGGGGCGGTAGCCCGCAGGCGGCTGTAGTGGTCCAGCACCCGGGGCACGTAGGCCAGGGTCTCGGCGTAGGGGGGAATGGCGTTGCCATGGCGTTCCACCGCCCCTTCCCCGGCGTTGTAGGCCGCCAGGGCCAGGGGCAGGCTGGCGTAGCGGTCCAGCAGATCCCGCAGGTAGCGGGCGCCGCCCAGGAGGTTCTGGGCCGGGTCGAAGGGGTCGTCCACCCCATAGCGGCGGGCGGTGGCGGGCATGAGCTGCATCAGGCCCCGGGCCCCCCTGGGGGAGAGGGCGGCGGGGTTGAAGCCGCTTTCGGCCCGGGCCACCGCTTCCACCAGGGCCGGGTCCACCCGGGCGTGCCGGGCGGCGGCGGCAATCAGGGGTGCGAGTTGGGCCGGGCGGGAAGGCGCCCCGGGGGCGACGGCACGCTGGCCGGGCCGGCCCTCCCGCAGTAGCAGGCGATGGCGGCGGTCGCTGGGGGCGTCGCTGAAATGGGCGACGCCGTTTTCGTCCTCGAAACCGTACAGGTTCGCCATCCCGGCCCGGGGCAGGGCCAGGAGCAGGCCGGCGAGTAGCGCGGCGAGGGGAAGGCGGGCAACAGGCATCGGGACGATTGCGCGGGTAACGGAATGGGACCGATCATAGTCAGGCCATGTGGAATTGTCATTGCAAGCCCGCCCCAGCTGCGCCCTCCGTGCCCCGCCGCCCACGGCGCCAGGGGGGCTACACCTATCTGCTGGTGCTGTTCCTGGTGGCGGGACTGGGCTTACTGGCGGCCCAGGTGGGGGTGGTGTGGCGTCAAGAGGCCCAACGGGAGCGGGAAGCCCAACTGCTGGCGGTGGGCCAGGAGTTCGCCCGGGCCCTGGCCAGTTACCGCAAGGCCGGTCCGGATCAGGCCTATCCCCAGAGTCTTGAGCAGTTGGTGGAGGACAAGCGCTTCCCCAACCCCCGGCGCCATCTGCGCCGGCTGTACCGGGATCCCATGACCGATCAGCCCCGCTGGGGCCTGGTGCGGGAGGCCGGGCGGATCGTGGGGGTCCATAGCCTGTCGGAGGCGGCGCCGATCCGGGTTCATGACCTGCCGGCAGCCCTGGGCCAGGGGGCGGCCGGGGCGCGCAGCTACGGGGAGTGGGTCTTCCGGGCCGGGGAGGAGGGCGCCGCGCCGGCGGGTCAGGGTAACGCCCCGGGGACCTGAGAGCCTTCTACGGTCTTTTCGCGGGATCCGTGGCCCTTGCCCGGCGGGCCAGGGGTTGGCGAGGCGCCTCGGGTTTGATGCGGGGTAGGGATGGGGACGCCCAGTGGGAGTAGGATGCGATTCCCTTTCGAAAGGCAAACCGCCATGTCCGAGATCCCGGTTCCCGTGTTGCTTATTGTGTTGTTGTTCGGCGGAGCCTGGTTGTTGATGACGTCGGTCATGCGCCGCCAGGCGCGGCAGCGTGCCTTGCCTTGGCGCGAGGAGTACCTGGTTGCCCAGGGTCAGCAGGCGCCGGCGTGCCAGGCTTGTGGCTCCACCCGGCTGACCGACACCGGCCTGTCTTGCAATGCGGACGAAGTACGGCTGGTGAGTTGTGCCGACTGTCGCAAGGATTTGTTTCGCCAGCGCCGGCCGGCGGACGAGGGTCTGGCGGCCTGAAGAGCCCTAACTTGCGCAGGCCCGGTCGCTGGCCTCCAGCCAGCCCAGGCCGGCCAGAACCTGGCGAAAATCCGCCGCCGGCAGGGCCCTCAGTGCCAGGGGCCGGCCGTCCGGATGGCGCAGGGTCAGGCGGGTGCAGGCCAGGAGCAGCCGGGGGGTGCCGAATAGGTCCGCGAACAGCCGGTTGTGGCGGCCCTTGCCATGGGTGGCGTCGCCGATGATGGGGTGGCTGATGTGCTTGAGGTGGCGGCGCAGCTGGTGGCGCCGGCCGGTCTCGGGATGGAGTTCCACCAAGGCGTAGCGGCTGGTGGGGTAGCGGTCCACCTGGTAAGGGAGCTCCGCCGTGGCTAGGCGCCGGTAAAGGGTGCTGGCCGGTTGGGGTGGCCCGGGCAGGGGGTTGCCTTCCCGTGCGTCGGGCTGGCGGCTCAGGGGGTGATGGATCTCGCCCGCTGCCGGCGGGTGGCCCCGCACGATGGCCTGATAGGTCTTGGCCACCTGTTGCGCCTCGAACTGGCAGCCCAGCAGGCTGGCGGTGTCCGGGTCGAGGGCGAACAGCAGAATGCCGGAGGTGCCCCGGTCCAGGCGGTGGGCCGGCCAGACCCGCTGGCCGAGCTGGTCCCGCAGCATCTGCACCGCGAAGCGGGTCTCGTGGCGGTCCAGCTCGCTGCGGTGGACCAGCAGCCCGGCGGGCTTGTGGATGGCCACCAGGCGATCGTCCTGGTAGAGGATTTCCAGCATCTTGAAATGAAAACCCCGGCCGCGGCCGGGGTGGGTGCCTGGGCGCGCTGGGCGTTCAGGCGAAGTTCTGGGCGGCGAAGTCCCAGTTGGCCAGGCTGGCCAGGAAGGCGGCGACGAAGTCGGGGCGACGGTTGCGGTAGTCGATGTAGTAGGCGTGTTCCCACACGTCGATGCACAGCAGGGCCTTGTCGCCGGTGGTCAGCGGGGTGCCGGCGGCGCCCATGTTGACGATGTCCACGGAGCCGTCGGCCTTCTTCACCAGCCAGGTCCAGGCGGAGCCGAAGTTGCCCACGGCGGAGGCCTGGAAGGCCTTCTTGAACTCTTCGAAGGAGCCCCACTTGGCCTTGATGGCGTCAGCCAGGGCGCCGCTGGGCTCACCGCCGCCGTTGGGCTTCAGGCAATTCCAGAAGAAGGTGTGGTTCCAGATCTGGGCCGCGTTGTTATACACGCCGCCGGCAGGCGCCTTCTTGACGATGGCTTCCAGATCCAGGCTCTCGTATTCGGTGCCCTTGATCAGGTTGTTCAGGTTGGTGACGTAGGCCTGATGGTGCTTGCCGTGGTGGAATTCCAGGGTCTCGGCGGAAATGTGGGGGGCCAGGGCGTCCTTGGCATAGGGCAGGGCGGGCAGGGTGTGTTCCATGGGGTTCTCCGGAGTGGGTCGGGGAATAAAGGTTGTGATGAGGACTGAAAGACTGGGGGCGTTCAGTACCCGACGATTTTAGTCGGAAACGGGGCTGTCTTCAATCAAGGCGTCCCGTCGGTGTGCTTGGTAACCGTGGCCGCCAGGCCGCCCCGGGCGAGTTGGACCGTGATGGCCGCGCCGGGCCCGGCCTGGCCGGCATCCACCAGGATGCGACCCTGGGCGTCCCGGGTGATGCTGTAACCCCGCGCCAGGATGGCTTCCGGGTTGAGGTGCTCCAGATGGCTGGCCAGGGTGGAGAGCCGGCGTTGGCTGTCCACCCGCCGCCGCTGGGTGGCGGACTGGAGGCGACGGGTCAGCTCGGCCAGTTGGCGGGCGGCCTGGGCGGTGTTTGGCCGGGCGGCGGCAAGGCGTGGGGCGAGGGCTTCCAGGCGGGCGGCGGGGCGGGCGAGGCGCTGCTGGCCGGCGCGCTGAAGGCGATGCGCCAGGTGTTCCAGTCGGGTGGCGGCTCGGGCCAGTTGGTCCCGGGGGTGCGCCAGGCGCAGGGCAGCCCGGTCCAGGCGCTGGCCTAGGTAGCCCAGGCGCCGTTCCAGGGCATGGCTCAGGCGGCGGCCCAGCAAGGCCAGGCGTTCGGTTGCCCCGTGGTAGCCGGCGGTGACCAGCTCGGCGGCGGCGGTGGGGGTGGCGGCCCGCAGGTCGGCAGCGAAGTCGGCGATGGTGACGTCGGATTCATGGCCGACCCCGCAGACGACCGGCAGGGGGCTGGCCCCCACGGCCCGCGCCAGAGCTTCGTCATTGAAGGCCCACAGATCTTCCAGGCTGCCGCCGCCCCGCACCAGGAGCAGGACGTCGATGCCGTCGGCGGCGGCCCGTGCGGTGGCCTGGCCGAGGGCCGCCACCAGGCGGGCGGGGGCCTCTTCCCCCTGTACCGGGCTGGGGTAGAGGACCACCGGCAGGTGGGGCGCGCGGCGGGCCAGGGTGGCCAGCACGTCCTGCAGGGCGGCGGCCTGGGGGGAGGTGATGATGCCGATGCCCCGGGGGTAGGGGGGCAGGGGGCGCTTGGCCCCGGTATCGAACAGCCCTTCGGCGGCGAGCTTTTCCTTCAGGCGCTGAAAGGCTTCGAACAGGCTGCCCAGGCCGGCCCGCCGGATGGCTTCGACGCTGAGCTGGTAGTCCCCTCGCGCTTCATAGAGGGTCACCAGGGCTCGCACCTCCACCCGCATTCCGTGGGTGGGCTGGAAGGGCAGGAGCTGGGCCCGATTGCGCCACATGGTGCAGCGCACCTGGGCGGCTTCGTCCTTGAGGGTGAAGTAGAGGTGGCCGGAGGGGGCCCGGGTGAGATTGGATAGCTCGCCGCTCACCCACAGGGGCGGGAAGCTGGATTCCAGGGCCTGGCGGGCCAGCCGGTTGAGGTCCGAGACCCCGAGAATGGCGTTGGAATCGGCGGGGGCGCAGCCGGGAGTGGGGTTTGCTGGCATGGCCGGATTGTACCGTGGTCGGGAATGGAGGCTCGCATATTCCACAAGCGCAGACCCTGTCAAGGCGCGATGCGGGAAACTTTCCGGAAAGCTGGGAGTTTTTGATAACGTATTGATTTTAAATCATAATGTTTGTTGCTTCATTTTGTGTCTAACCAGGAAAAACCCTTTGCCCATGAGGACTTAGGGACGCCGGGGGGGGATTGTCCACAAACTTATCCACAGCTTTTGTGGACAGGTGTATAAAGCCCTGCGCTGGCTGGGGCGTTTGGCTCGACCCTCTCCCGCCGCGCACGCCCGGCCGGTTGAAACCGGCCCTACGCTGTCCTCCCGCCCCGCCCCGCCCCGCCCCGCCCCGCCCCGCCGGGCGGACGGGTGGGCTCTGGCCCGCCTGGTGCGCAAGCCCGCCCGACGTTTCAGCGGCTCGCCATTCGGGCGCGTTCCTTCCCACCGCGACCCCTGGGGTTGGCGGGAGGATGCCCCGGGGTCTCCTTGCCGAATAGGGGGGGGAAGGCTACATTTGCCACTTTTCTATCCCGGAGGTTCATGGCGTGTTCGCGATCATTCAGGCGGCTGGCTGGCCAATCTGGCCCCTGCTGCTGGCATCCATCATCGCCCTGGCCTTGATCATCGAGCGGTCCATGACCCTGCGGCGGTCCCGGGTGGCCCCCAAGGGCCTGCTGGAAAAAGTGCTGGCGGACTTCCGCCAGGGGGGCGCCACGCCGGATCTAGTGCATCGGGTGGCCAATCATTCACCCTTGGGCCGGGTGCTGGCGGCGGGGCTGCGCAACATCAAGAGTTCCCGGGACGTGATGAAGGAATCCATCGAGGAGGCTGGCCGGGCGGTGGTCCATGACCTGGAGCGCTTCCTCACCACCCTGGGGACCATCGCCTCCATCAGCCCCCTGATGGGCCTGTTCGGCACCATCGTCGGGATGATCGAGATCTTCGGCGCCCAGAGCCCTTCGGGGGCCAATCCACAGCAGCTCGCCCACGGCATTTCCATCGCCCTCTACAACACCGGCTTCGGCCTCATCATTGCCATTCCCAGCATGATCGCCTGGCGCCATTTCCGCGCCCTGGTCAATGGCTTCGTGGTGGAGATGGAGCAGCAGGCGGTGATGCTGGTGGAAGTGGTGCACGGCGAGCGCAACAGCTGAGGCGGGCCGGATCATGCGGTTTCGCACCGATCGACGTCACGAGGAGCCGGAGATCAACCTGATCCCCCTCATCGATGTCTTCCTGGTGATCATCATCTTCCTGATGCTCACCACCACTTACTCCAAGTTTTCCGGCCTGGAGATCAACCTGCCCACCGCCGATACCGAGGCCGCCGAGGCGCAAGCCCACGAGATCAACGTGGCGGTGACCGCCGAGGGGGACATCCTGGTCAATCGCCAGGCGGTGGGAAACCGGGAGGTGGCCACCATTGCCGCCGCCCTGGGCCGCGCCGTTCCCCCCGACAACAGCCGCCCGCCGGTGGTGGTGATCAGTGCCGACGCCAAGGCCGCCCATCAATCCGTGATCGACGTGATGCAGGCCGCCCAGCAGGCGGGCCTGGCCCACATCTCCTTCGCCACCCAGTCTCCCAAATAAGCCCCGGGCCGCTGCCCCATGCCCCGTTCCGCCCCCCAGTTCTGGCAAGGCCGGGGCCTCCTGGCCTGGCTCTGGTTGCCCTTGGCGGGGCTTTTTTACCTGATCGCCCAAGGGCGCCGCCGGGCTTACCAGGCTGGCTGGCTCCGGGTGGAGCGCCTGTCCGTGCCGGTGGTGGTGGTGGGCAACCTGGCCGCCGGGGGCAGCGGCAAGACGCCGGTGGTGGCCTGGCTGGTGGAAGTGTTGCGTCGGGCGGGCTACCAGCCTGGGATCGTCAGCCGGGGCTACGGCGGTCAGGTGGCGGGCACCGCCCTGGTGGGCCCCCGGGACGATCCGGCCCGCTGCGGCGATGAGCCGGTGCTGCTGGCCAGCCTGACGGGCTGTCCGGTGGCCGTGGGGGCCGACCGTCCGGCCGCCGCACGCCTGCTGCTGGCCAGCCATCCGGGGTGCGACGTGATCATCAGCGACGATGGCCTGCAGCACTACCGCCTGGGGCGGGAGGTGGAAATCGCGGTGGTGGACGAGGTCGTGCTGGGCAATCAGCTACCCCTGCCCGCCGGCCCCCTGCGGGAACCCTTGCGCCGCCTGGCGGAGGTGGACCTGGTGATTGCCAACGGGCCCCTATCTGCGGCCCTGGGGGCCCAGGCGGCAACGGTGCCGGTGCGTTCCATGACTTTGCGGGGGGAAGAATTCTTAAATCTGGCGGTGCCGGAGCGGCGGGTTGGAGCGGCGGCCTTTGCCGGCAGGCGGGTCCATGGGGTGGCCGGGATCGGGCGGCCCGAGCGGTTTTTCCAGCAACTGGAGTCCATGGGCTTGACGGTGGAGCGCCATCCATTTCCCGACCACCATCCCTTCCGCCCGGAGGATCTGGCCTTTGCCCCTGGCGAACCCAAGATTCTCACCGCTAAGGATGGGGTAAAATGCGCCCGGTTCGCGACCCCCGATCTGTGGGTCTTTCCGGTCCGGGCCGAAATCGGCGCCACGACCGACTCCGGCATTGCGGCCGACCATCTCATTCTGGAGAAACTGCGGCATGGACCCCCGATTGCTTGAAATCCTCGTCTGCCCCATCTGCAAGGGTCCCCTGGAACATCACCGGGACAAGCTGGAACTGGTCTGCAAGCCCTGCCGCCTGGCCTACCCGATCCGGGATGGCATCCCGGTGATGCTGGAGGACGAGGCCCGCCCGCTCTTCGAGAGCGGCCAGGACGCCTGAGGGTGTTTTCCTTCCAGGTGGTGGTGCCGGCCCGCCACGCTTCCAGCCGCCTACCCGCCAAGCCCCTGGCCGACATCGCCGGCAAGCCTATGGTGGTGCGGGTCATGGAGCAGGCCCAGGCCGCCGGCGCGGCGGGGGTGTGGGTCGCCACCGACCACCCGGAGATCCATCAGGCGATTGCCACCGCCGGCGGCGCGGCCATCCTGACCCGGGAAGACCACCCCAGCGGCACCGATCGCTTGGCCGAGGTGGTGGCAGCCCAGGGTTGGTCAGACGACACCATTGTGGTCAATGTCCAGGGGGATGAGCCCCTCATCGATCCGGCCCTGATCCGGGCGGTGGCCCAGTGCCTGGCGGACGACCCGGAGGCGGCCATCGCCACTGCTGCCCATCCCCTGAGGGATCCGGCCGAATTCTTCAATCCCAACGTGGTCAAGGTGGTCTGCGACGACAAGGGCCATGCCCTGTACTTCTCCCGGGCGCCGATTCCCTGGGCGCGGGACGCCTTCGCTGCCAGCCGGGACAGCCTGCCGGCCGGGCTGCCGGCCCAGCGCCATATCGGCCTGTACGCCTATCGGGCGGGCTTCCTGCGCCGCTATGCCGGCCTGGCCCCCTCGCCCCTGGAGCAGTGGGAAGCGCTGGAACAACTGCGGGCCCTGGCCCATGGCTACAAGATTCGGGTGCTGACTGTGGCGGAGGCACCCCACGCCGGCGTTGATACGCCAGAAGATCTGGAGCGGGTCCGGCGCGTGTTTGACCGGGTATCCGATTCCAAGTAGTTTTCCGCCTTTTTTTCGACGCGGCCGGGTATGAAGCCGCACAAACGGGAGGGGTTATGCGACTGATTCTGTTGGGACCGCCGGGCGCCGGCAAGGGCACCCAGGCCAACTTCATCAAGGAGAAATTCGGGATTCCCCAGATCTCCACCGGCGACATGCTGCGGGCCGCGGTGAAGGCCGGAACCCCCCTGGGCGTGGCGGCCAAGAAGGTGATGGACGCCGGCGGGCTGGTGTCCGACGACATCATCATCGGCCTGGTGCAGGACCGCCTCAAGGAAGACGACTGCAAGTCCGGCTACATGTTCGACGGCTTTCCCCGCACCATCCCCCAGGCCGAGGCCATGAAGGCCGCCGGCGTGCCCATCGACTACGTGCTGGAGATCGACGTGCCCGACGGGGACATCATCGACCGCATGAGCGGCCGGCGGGTGCATGTGGCCTCCGGCCGCACCTACCACCTCAAGTACAACCCCCCCAAGGTGGCGGGCCAGGATGACGTCACCGGCGAAGCCCTGATCCAGCGGGACGACGACCAGGAAGAAACGGTCAGGAAGCGCCTGGAGGTGTATCACTCCCAGACCAAGCCCCTGGTGTCCTATTATTCCGACTGGGCCGCTACTGGCGACGCCAAGGCCCCCAGGTACCGGAAGATCTCGGGCCAGGGCAAGGTGGAGGAAATCACCGCGCGGGCCTTCGCAGCCCTGGGGTGATCCCCCCGCCAGCGGACGGAACGCGGCGGCTGCCGGGGCCATCGAACCCGGCGCCCGCCGCGTTTTCCTTTTGATCGCCGAGCCTGCCATGAAACCCGACCGTCCCATCATCCTCTATGCCCAGTCCGGCGGAGTCACCGCCGTCATCAACGCCAGCGCCCAGGCGGTGATCGAGGCCGGGCGGCGCCATGGCTCTCCGGTCCTGGCGGCCCGCAACGGCATCCTGGGAGTGCTGGAGGAGCGGCTGGTGGATACCGCCGGCCTATCCCCCTCGGACCTGGCCCTGCTGGGTCGCACCCCCGGGGGAGCTTTCGGCTCCTGTCGCTTCGACCTGGCCTGGCCGGCGGACAATCCGGCTCTGGCGGCCCGGCTGGTGGAGGTGCTGCGGGCCCACGCGGTGGGGGTGTTTCTCTACAACGGGGGCAATGGCTCCATGCAAAGCGTCCTCCAGGTGGCGGAGGCCGCCCGCCTGGCAGGCTATCCCCTGCGCTGCCTGGGTATCCCCAAGACGGTGGATAACGATCTGGAGGGCACCGACTGCTCCCCCGGATTCGGCTCGGCGGGCCGCTACCTGGCTACCGCCATGGCGGAAGCCGGGCTGGACGTGGCGTCCATGGCCAGCCAGCGGGGCCGGGTGTTCCTGATGGAGGTGATGGGGCGCAACTGCGGCTGGCTGGCTGCCGCCTCGGCCCTGGCGGCAGCCGGGCCGGGGGAGCCGCCCCATCTGGTCCTGTTCCCCGAGGTGCCCTTCGATGAGGGCGCCTTCCTGGCCGCGGTGGAGCAGTGGGTCACGCGCCTGGGCTATTGCGCGGTAACCGTGGCCGAAGGGGTGCGTGGCCAGGACGGCCGCCTGCTGGCGGAGCTGGAGCGGGATGCCGCGGGTTATGTACAGCTGGGCGGCGCCGGCCAGTTCATTGCCCGCCGGATCAACGGGCGTTTTGCTTACAAGACCCACGTGGCGGTGCCGGACTACCTTCAGCGGGCCGCTGGCCACTGGGTGAGCGGCACCGACTGGGAGCAGGCCCGGGCAGTGGGGGCCGCTGCCGTGGATCTGGCCCTGGCGGGCGCCGACCGGGTGATGGTGGCCCTGCGCCGGCTCTCAGCGGAACCCTATGAGTGGGGGGTGGGCAGCGTGCCCCTGACGGCGGTGGCCAATCTGGAGCGGCGCCTGCCGGCGGACTTCATCCGCGCCGACGGCATGGGGGTAAGCGAGGTGGGCCGGCGTTACCTGGCGCCCTTGGTGCTGGGGGATAGTTGCCGCCCGGCGCCCACCGGGGTGCCTCAGCATTTCCGTCTGGACTTGCCGGACCTTCCCCGCCGCCTGCCCCCCTGGCAGACGCCGTGATCAGGGTTAGGGGCGGCGGCCGGCGGCTCCGGGCCGGGGCGCTGCTCCTGTTGGCCTGGGGAATGGCCTGGGGCCAGGAGCGGGCCCAGCCCGAGGCGTCCACCGGATGGGGAGAAGTCAGCCAGGCCGAAGGACGGCGGCGGATGGTAGTCACCGCCAATCCCCACGCCTCCCGGGCGGCCCTCGATATCCTGCGTGCCGGCGGCTCGGCGGTGGATGCCGCGATTGCCGCCCAGATGGTGCTCAACTTGGTGGAGCCCCAGTCTTCCGGGATCGGTGGCGGGGCCTTCCTGGTGGTGTACCGGGCCGACCAGCGACGAGTGCAGGCCTACGACGGCCGGGAGACGGCCCCGGCGGCGGTGGGGGCCAACCTGTTTGTCGACCCCCAAGGTCGGCCCGAGGACTTCCGTTCCATGGTGGCCAGCGGCCGGGCGGTGGGGGTGCCGGGCCTGTTGCGGGCCCTGGAGCTGGCCCATCGGGCCCACGGCCACCTGCCCTGGGCGCGTCTGTTTCAGCCCGCCATCGATCTGGCGGAGGCCGGGTTTCCGGTCTCCGCCCGGCTCCATCAGTTGCTCGCCCGGGATGAGGCCTTGCGTCTGGATCCCGCCGCCCGGCAGTTTTTTTATCTGCCGGATGGCCAGCCCCTGCCCGTTGGCGCGACCCTGCGCAATCCCGCCCTGGCCGCCACCCTGGGCCGGGTGGCGGCGGGCGGCGCGGACGCCTTTTACCGGGGGCCCCTGGCCGCGGCGGTGGTGGCTGCCGTGGGCGGCCATGCCCGGCCTGGCCGGCTAAGCCCGGCGGACTTGGCGAACTACCGGGCTCTGGAGGTGGCGCCCCTGTGCCGGCCCTATCGCGGTCTGAGGGTCTGCGCCCCGCCACCGCCGGCGGGGGGTGTGACCCTGTTGCAGCTGCTGGGGTTACTGGAGCGTTTCGATTTGGCCCAGGTGCGGCCTGGTTCGGCCTTCTTCGCCCATCTCTTCAGCGAGGCCGGGCGTCTGGCCTACGCCGATCGGGAGCGCTATCTGGCCGATCCGGCGGCCGCGCCGGTTCCCGTGGCAGGCTTGTTGGCGCGGGATTACCTGGCTGAGCGGGCGGCGACCATCGCGCTGGATGCCAGCCGGGGCCCGGGCCGGCCCGGGCTGCCGGCGGGCGCCTTCCCGGCGGGGGCGGCGGGGGCGAGCCCGGAGCGGCCCAGCACCAGCCATCTGTCCATCGTGGACCCGGCGGGCAATGGGGTGGCCATGACCAGTTCCATCGAGGACGCCTTTGGCAGCCGCATCTTGGTGGAAGGCTTCCTGCTCAACAATCAGCTCACGGATTTCAGCTTCAGTGCGGGGGTGGTCAACGCCCCGGG
>JAVEWG010000030.1:0-46295 GCA_034004685.1 Rhodocyclaceae bacterium
GCCTCATCCCGCACCTGGCGCAGATTGAGGCTTTCAAGATTCTCTTCCGGTGCTTCCAGACCCAGATCCTCCGCCGCCAGGCGACTACCCTCGGCCATGATGACCGCCCGCTTCATGGCGTTTTCCAGTTCCCGCACGTTCCCCGGCCAGGGATGGGCTTCGATGGCGGCCAGGGCATCGTCACTCAGGACCAGATGCCCCCGGCCATTCTCTGCCGCAAAACGCTGACAGAAGGCCCTCGCCAGCAATACCGCATCCCCCACCCGATTGCGCAGGGGCGGAATATCCACCACGATCTCGGCCAGGCGGTAAAAGAGATCCTCCCGAAACGCCCCGTCCCGGATCAGCGCCTTCAAATCCCGATGGGTGGCGCAAACGATCCGCACATCCACCGGAATTTCGTCCCGCCCGCCGATCCGCTCGATCACCCGCTCTTGCAGGAAGCGCAGCAACTTGGCCTGGAGGGGCATGGGCAGATCGCCGATCTCGTCCAGGAACAGCGTGCCCTTGTGGGCCGTCTCGATCTTGCCGAGGGTCTGCTTGGCTGCCCCGGTGAAAGCACCCTTCTCGTAGCCGAAGAGTTCGCTTTCCAGCAGGGCATCGGGGATGGCCGCGCAGTTGATGGCGACGAAGCGGCCGCCAGCGCGGGGCGACAACTGATGCAGCCCCCGGGCGAGCACTTCCTTGCCGGTCCCGCTCTCTCCCATGAGGGCCACGGTGGCATTGGCGCTGGCCAGCTTTTCAATGGTGCGGCAGACCTTGAGCATGCCCGGGTCCCGGCTCAACACCCCCTGCAGGCCGCCGCCGCTGACCGACTGCAGGCGGGCGTTTTCCATTTGCAGATCATAGAGCCGGAAGGCCCGATCGATGGTCAAGGCCAGGAGTTCAGGCTCGAAAGGTTTGGCGAAAAAATCGTAGGCCCCCATGGCCACGGCCCGCAGGGCATTTTCCCGGTCATGCTGGCCGGTGAGCACGATCACCTTGGCGTCCGGGGTGAGGGCCAGCATTTCGCCCAGAAGCCGGAAGCCCTCGCCGGTGCCGTCCGGTTCCGGCGGCAATCCCAGGTCCATGGTTACCACTGCGGGTTCGAAGCGCCGCAACTGGGCGATGGCGCCTTCCCGATCCTGGGCCACGACCGTTTCATAGCCGTCGAAAGCCCAGCGCATCTGCTTTTGCAGGGTGACGTCGTCTTCCACGATCAGCAGGGTCCGCCGCTGTTCCGCCATGCTTTTATCCGCCCTCATCCCTTGTCACCGACCCTTGCCCGCCCAGCCAGGGGAAACCACAGTTCGACACGCGTTCCATGGCCGGGAGCGCTATCCACCGTCACCCTACCGCCCAATTCATGAAGATACTGCTGAACTTCGTACATGCCGATGCCCATGCCCTGCCCCTTGGTGGATTCGAAGGGCTTGAAGAGCCGCTCGGCAATGAATTCCTGGGTCATTCCACACCCGTCGTCCTCCACCTTGAGCAGAACCTGGCCGTCGGAGCTATCCAAATGGGCTACGACCTTACCACGCCCGGAAGTCGCTTCCAGTGCATTTTGCACGAGATGGCCGACAACCCTCTCCACCTTTTCCGGGTGGGCCACCACCGCCGGACGGCTACCCAGATCCACCTCCACCCGCTGCCCCAGCGCCCTGCGCCGAGCCTGGATCCGCTCCAGCACGGCCCCCAGATCCACCGTTTGAGGGGGATTGATGGAGCGCTTTTCCTGAAGCTGGGTCATCAGCTCACGCATCTTAGCTTCCACGTGGGCAACGGTCTCGAACATGTCTTCCTGAAAAGCCGGATTGTGCTTGTGGCGCTCGGCGTTCTTGAGCAACAGGGACAACTGGGCCACCAGATTCTTGAGATCATGGACCACAAAAGCAGACATCCGGTTGAAAGCTTCGAACTTGCGGGCTTCCAGCAGGGCCTCGGCGGCAATGGTACGGGCCAGATAGCTCGCGGCTTGCCGCTGGGCGGTCTTGAGAAGGTCGAGCACCTCCCAATCCACCTCGAATGGCGTCCGGGGAGAAAGGAGCAGCACGAAACCCACCAGGGTTTCGCCGCTGATGAGGGGTACTACCAACCACGCCCCATCCACCGCTGACAGCCAGCCGGGCAGCTCGGGCTGGACCGGAGCGCCAGGGCGCCCGCGCCCATCCTCCAGGTTCACCACCCACTCCCTGTCGAGCAGGAAGCGGGCGAACACCCCGTCGGCCTCTTCCACGCCTTCTAGGGCTGGCATGTTCAAGCGGGCGGACTGGCGAAAAAAACCATCCGACCCGCCCAGCCACAAACCGCCACCGGGGCTTTCCACGAGGTCGGCCAGGGCCTGCACCACCGACTCGCCGAGGCCCTGGGTACCCTGACTGCCAGCCAGGGCCCGGGTAAACTTCAGCCACTCCACCCGGTAGTCATAGCGATAGGGAAAAAGGTGCTTGCTCAGCAAGACCTTCATCTTCGCCCGCTGGGAAGCGGAAAAGAGCACCACACTGAGCAGCAGGATCCCCCCGAACAACAGGGCGATCTGTAGAGCCCGCCCCCACTCGCCACCAAAATAGCGAACGTAGTATCCAGCGCCGGAAATGAGCAGCAGATACAGCCCGGAGGCCGCCAGGGCCGACGTATGGAACACCAGTTGCCGGGACATGCTCAAACGCGGGGTCCAGTCCGGCGATCGTGCCCCGGACAGGGCGAACAGCGGCAATACCAAGGCATGGGCAAGGTGGCGCACTGCCCAGGCGTCCCCGTCCAGCCGTCCGAACAGGAAACCATCGGCAAAATAATATAGATCGAACAAACCCATAGCGGCCAGGCCAAGGGTGGCAGGCTTGACCGCCCAGCGCCCGGCCGGTGGAAGTGCCCGGAATAGCTGCTCGGTCAGGACTAATAACCAGACCGCCCCCATCAGGAAGGCGAGAATCGCCAGGCGGGCCGGATCGCCGATCCAGGAGAGCTCGAAGCCGACCAACGATACCGCCGTGAGTTCAAACCCCACCACCGCCACACTGGTCCAGAGCAACTGCCGCGGCAACGCACCGCTAATGCTCAACAATAGTCCCAGAAGAAAGGCGAACCACGCCCCCATGCGGGCCACATCCAGGACCACTGCAAGTTGGGATAACCAGGACGGGCCTTGGGCCACCACAGCCCAATCGCAGCCCGCCATACCGGCCCCGAAGCCCACCGCCGTAGCGATGAGCAAGCCGTTGGCCGTGCCACGCCAAACTCTCAATAAATAAAGGGTGAAAAACAAGTGGAGCACCGCGCCCACCGCGTGGCTCCAAAGGGAAAATCGGGCGATTTCAGAAAGCATCAGGGGCGCCGGAATTGGCCTCGGGACGTCAATGCTCAGCCCCTTCGGGGAGACAAGGAAGCGTCCCCAAAAAGGGGGCTAGGAGCCGGTCGGACTTGAGCGATCGTAGCGAGCCGAATGGGAGGGCGAGGACAAATTCGGCCGCTCTTCCCACCGGTGCAGCAGAGCAGCCTGAAGTCCGACAGGCTCCTAAATCTCAGTGGGCACCCTCTCCGGTCAACACGACCCGAACGGTTTCGAACAACACCAGGGTATCCAGGACAAGGGTGTGATTCTTCACATAGTAAAGATCGTATTGCAGCTTCTCGATGGCGTCATCCACCGAAGAACCATACTGATAGCGGACTTGGGCCCAGCCCGTCACCCCTGGCTTGACGCAGTGGCGAACAGCATAAAAGGGAATCTCCCGCGTCAGTTGATCCACGAAATAGGGGCGTTCCGGACGCGGTCCAACCAAACTCATTTCCCCCATCAGCACATTGACGAACTGGGGCAATTCGTCGATCCGCGTACGCCGAATGAATCGCCCGACCCGCGTCACCCGGTCATCGCCACTGGTGGCCCAGCGGGGTTTGCCATCCTTTTCCGCATCCGTGCGCATACTGCGGAACTTGATGACCTTGAAGGTCTTGCCCCCCAGCCCAACCCGTTCCTGGCGATAGAACACCGGCGCACCATCCTCCAAGAGGATCAGGATGGCCGTCACCACCATCACGGGCAAAGCAAGCACAAGAAGGATCAGGGCAACAAAGACATCGAAGAAACGCTTGATGCAGGTGCGCGCCCAATCCTGCCGAAACCCATCCCCATAGATGAGCCAGCTGGCCTTGAGGGAATCAATTCTCACCTGCCCCCTCACCCTTTCAAAGAAGGTGGAAAGATCGTGGATCTTGACGCCGGAGAGCTTGCAGTCCAGGAGCTCCCGCAGGGGCAACACGCCGCCCCGCCGCTCCCGCACCGCCACGATGATTTCATCCACCCGGTGGTCCCGCACGATCTGGGTCAGGGGGGCCGTGGAGTGGATGATGCGCCGCCCCTCGATTTTGCTGAACTCATCCCCGTTTGCCGGCAAGAAACCGACGATGGTGAGGCCCCGCCGCCCCATGTGGATCAAATCCTGTTCCACAGTGGCGGCTTCCTGCCCCGTGCCGATCACCATTACTCGCCGGGCCAGAAGGGGACTCGCCTGCCCTCGCCCGGACCATCCCCGGACGAACAGCACCCCGGCAATCAGCAGAACGGCTGAAACCTCGACGGCCTGGGTCGTGAATTCGGTCCAGGGCAATACACGAAAAATGGCGAACGCGACGGGAAGGCTGATCAGGAAGGAAAACAAAACCTTGGCAAGGACTTGTACCGGACGATCCCCCGCTCCGGAACGATACAACCCCAGGGTTCCATTCAGGAGGATCATGCTCAACGCAAAGAAGAGCCCTGACGGCACCACGATCCGCCAATCGATCGCTTCGGCACCCGACGCGTTGAACAGCACGGCAAGCAGGACCGCCACCCACAGCACGAAGCTGTCAAGGATGATCTTGAATAGG
Organism: Rhodocyclaceae bacterium; assembly: GCA_034004685.1. GTDB lineage: Bacteria > Pseudomonadota > Gammaproteobacteria > Burkholderiales > Rhodocyclaceae > JAEUNX01. The sequence goes on from JAVEWG010000030.1 coordinate 4,855, forward strand.
GTGGGAGACGGAAAAAAATGGCTTATGACCTTGAGCATCGTGTTCCCCAACTCGCGCAACATAGCCCAGACATCCAACCCGACACAGGATGGATGAACCCCAGCTATCTGCTTACACGATACCCAATCCACGTTTACGAGGGCGTTAAAACCTTCACGCCCTCGTAAATCCAACAAACGGCTGCTGGCGTTTAGTGGCTGGTGCCTTCGGATCTATTTATCTTATTGAAAAGATTGTATTTTCCAACCGGCTTGCTGGCGGGGATGCGCTTTACTTCGTTTAAGCTATTGGCATCGATGACGATGATAGCACCATCCTTTTCCCACAGGCTTGCCAAGACATATTTGCCGTCCCGGGTAAATTCCACATGGGCGAGGGTCTTGCCCGGCTCCGGGCAAATTTCCTTGACCACCTTGAGGGTCTCCTTGTCGATCACCTGCAAGGTATCCTTACCGCTGGGAGACATCATGGAATCGACCCAGGCATAGCGGCTCCTTTCATGGCTGCGCATGAAGAAGCCAGGGCCCCGGGTGGGGATCTGCCGGACGACGGACCAATCCGCCATATCCACCACGGTCACGGTCCCTTCCTTCAGATTTGGGGTCGCCATGACCGAGCGGCCTTGCCAAGACCAGGTAATTCCCGACCCCAGGTGGGGCATGCCCGGAAGGTCTAGGGTGGCAACACTGCGCCGGGCATCCAGATTGACCACCTGCCCCTTGCCGGCCGTCCGGGAAGCGCCCATGACTTCGGAGTAATCCTGAGTAAAGAAGAAGTCGTCCAGCACTTCCGTAAGCCGGCTACGCCGTGGATTGAGGTAGCCACTCATGAAAGCCCCTTCCCGATAGCGGAAGTCATGGATCATCCCGGTGGGAACGTCCTCGGCCTTGGGGTCGTAACTGATCTCCCAGACCTCGGGCACATCCTTGAGGGCAGCAACGAAACTGCGCCGGGGCGCAGCATCATAGATGGCCGATACCCGCGAACTCTGCTTGCCGTCCTGATCCATCACCGGCAGAACCTTGAGCAGATTCAGGTCTCCGTCCAGCAACACGATGGAGTGGGGAAGATAGTTGGCCACCGCCACCACCTTGCCATCCGAGGAAACCGCCAGGTTCCGGCTATTGAGGCCCGCGCGAACCTCCGCCACCACCTTGAGGTTCCAGATATCGAACTTGGTGACCCAGCCATCCCGGGACGCAAAATAAACGTAGCGGCCGTCCGGCGTGAATTTGGGCCCGCCATGGAGGGCAAAACGGGACGGGAAGCGATGAATCCGCTCCAGCTTGTCCCCGTCCAGAATGGAAACATGGTGGTCCCCGGCCTCCACCACCACGAACAGATTCATCATGTCGGCCACTTGAAACACCGGCTTGTCGGCAAGCCGGGCGGGGTCTTCCGGCTGCACCCGGGACGCTCGAATGTCCCTTTCGTCCCAATGGGGCGCCGGCACCACCGGGGTCTGGACCCATTTAGCCAACGCCGTGATTTGCTCCTCGTCGAGCACGGCCTTGAAGGCAGGCATCTGGGTCGCCTCCCGACCGGAAACGATGGTCGCCACCACCTCGCTCTTGGGAATGCGGGCCAGGCTCTCCGGCAATAGGGCTGGCCCCATGGCCCCCAGTCGCCCTTCCCCGTGGCAAGCGGCGCAATAGGTCCCATACAGTGCGGGGGCGTCAGGCGCTGCGTAGATGCTCCCCGCACCGAGGATGATCGCCAGCAACCCTGGCCACCGGATCAGTCTAGATTTCATAGGGCCACCCGCTGATCCGCCGCCAACCCGATCTCGGCGTCATCCAGATAGCACCCGGGGTCCTCGGCCCAGGGATCGCCCGTGATTTGCTGGGCCCGTACCCGAGTATTACCGCCGCAGATCGAGAAATGAACACAGGCGGCACAACGGCCCTTCACCGGACGCGGGGACATCCGCAGCCCCGCCAGCAGCGGATCGGAGGAATCCGCCCAGATGGCGGAAAACGGGCGCTGGCGCACGTTGCCCAAGGTGTAATGCCACCACATGGTGTCGGGATGGACATTCCCGAGGTTATCGATATTGGCCACATTCACCCCGCTTGAATTGCCCCCCCACTGCTCAAGCTTGGCGCGCAGATGGGCCACCCGCTCGGGGAAGCGGCGGGCAATCCATTGCAGGAAATAAACGCCGTCCGCATCGTTGTTGCCCGTGGTGAATTCCACTCGCCGGCCGGCGGAAATCTGCCTCAGGCAAGTCTCGAACAACAGATCCATGGCCCAGCGGGTGAGCTGATGATGGGCATCGTCCTTGCGGTTCTTGTTGCCCCGCCCGGCGTAGTTCAGGTGAGAGAAATAGAACCGGTCGATATCCTCGTTCTCCACCAGCTCGAGAAGACGGGGCAGATCCTCGGCGTTGTCCTGCACCATGGTGAAGCGCACCCCCACCTTGAGCCCCCGGTCCCGGCACAGGCGGATGCCCTCGAGGGACCGCTCATAGGCCCCATCAAGCCGCCGGAAACGGTCATGGGTCGCTCCGATGCCGTCCAGGCTGATTCCCACATAGTTGAAATCCGCCTTCGCGATCAGATCGATGTTTCCGGCGTTGATCAGGGTGCCGTTGGATGACAGGCCCAGACTCAGGCCCAGTGCCTTGCCCCGGGCAGCTATTTCGAAAAGATCCGGCCGTAGCAGGGGCTCGCCGCCCGACAGGATCACGAAGGGCACCCGAAATCCCTTGAGATCCTCCAGGACAGTCATGGCCTCGGCGGTCGTCAACTCCCCCTTGAAATCCGTATCGGCGGAAATGGAATAGCAGTGCTTGCAGGTAAGGTTGCAGCGCCGGATGAGATTCCAGATCACCACCGGACCGGGGGGATTGCGGCGCGGCCCCAGGGTAGTGGGCTCAAGCGCTTCCTGGATGTAATCGGAGATTCGGAACATGGCGATCCTTCAACTGAATTTGGAGCCCATTCTTCCTGGCCCCCCCCGTGGGTGCGTTGATGGCCGTCAAGCTCCCCGACACGGGCAATATTCAACAAATTTCAGGAAGATGGACAGTTTTCGTAACACCCCTCCCGAAAACACAAAAGGGGCCTCCCGGGCCCCTTTTTGCAGAAATGCCGAGACTCGGACTTTTAGACCACGGCTTCCTGCTTTTCCTTCTTGGGGGCGATGAACTGCTCCCGGGAAACCCCCAGCCACATCACGAGGGGACTCGCCACCAGCACTGACGAGTAGATCCCGAAGAGGATCCCGATGGTCAGCGCCAAGGCGAAGTAATAGAGGGTCGCGCCGCCGAACAGCAGCATGGACAGCACCATGATCTGGGTGCTGCCGTGGGTAATGATGGTCCGGGAAATGGTGCTGGTGATGGCATGGTTGAGCACCTCGGGGGTGGTGAGATTGCGCTTTTTCTTGAATGTCTCCCGCACCCGATCGAAGACCACCACCGATTCATTCACCGAATAGCCCAGCACCGCCAACACCGCCGCCAGCACCGGCAGGGAAAACTCCCACTGGAAGAAGGCGAAGAACCCCAGGATGATGATTACGTCGTGGAGATTGGCGATGATGGCGGATACTGCAAAACGCCATTCGAAACGGATGGCCAGATAGACCACGATGCCGAAAATCACCAGCAACAAGGCCATGGCCCCATCGGACGCCAGCTCCTTGCCCACCTGGGGCCCCACGAACTCCACCCGCCGCAGATCCGCCGCCGGGCCTGGCACTGCCGCCAAGGTGGCCTTGACCTTCTCTGCCAGTTGGGTGCTGTCGGTCCCCTCCCGGTTGGGCAGACGGATCAGCACGTCCCGGGCGCTGCCGAAGTTCTGCACCTGGGCATCCGGGTAACCCTCCTGGGTCAGGGCATCCCGCAGCTTATCCAAGGGCGCGGAGTCGGCGTAATTGACTTCCACCAGGGTGCCGCCGGTGAATTCCACCGACAAATGGAGGCCCCGGGTGGTCAGGAAGAACACCGCCAACAGGAAGGTGACCAACGAAATCACGTTGAACACCAGGGCGTGGCGCATGAACGGGATGTCTTTCTTGATTCGGAAGAATTCCATGTTCCAGACCTTGCTTGGGCTGGCGCCCATGGGGCGCCAGCAATTGATTAGTTGTTCGAGGGTTTCCAGACCTGGCCGATGGACAAACCATCGAGCTTGCGACGACGGCCATAGACCAGATTCACCAGCATCCGCGACACCAGCACGGCGCTGAACATGGAGGTGAGAATCCCCAGGCAATGCACCACCGCGAAACCCCGCACCGGCCCGGAACCAAAGACCAGCAAGGCAATACCGGCGATGAGGGTGGTGATGTTGGAATCCAGGATGGTATCGAAGGCCCGCTCGTAGCCGGCGGTGATGGCCGCCTGGGGCGTGACCCCATTGCGCAACTCCTCCCGCACCCGCTCATTGATCAGCACATTGGCGTCGATGGCCATGCCCAGGGCCAGGGCCACCGCGGCGATGCCCGGCAGGGTCAGGGTCGCCTGGAGCAGGGACAGAAGCGCCACCAGCAACAACAGGTTAGCCGCCAGGGCCAGCACCGAGATGAAGCCGAAGAGCATGTAATAGGCGCTCATGAATACCGCGATGGCCACGAAACCCCACAGGGTGGAGTTGAAGCCCTTGGCGATGTTCTCTGCCCCCAGGCTGGGCCCCACGGTGCGCTCCTCGATGATTTCCATGGGTGCGGCAAGGGAGCCCGCCCGCAGCAGCAGCGCCGTATCGGTGGCTTCGGTGGTGCTCATCCGACCGGAGATCTGGACCCGGCCGCCACCAATTTCGCCGCGGATCACCGGAGCGGTGATGACTTCACCCTTGCCCTTTTCGATGAGCAGGATGGCCATCCGCTTGTTCACGTTCTCCCGGGTCACGTCCCGGAAGATCCGGGCGCCAGCTGCGTCCAAGGTGAGATGGACGGCCGGCTCATGGGTCTGGCCATCAAAGCCGGGCTGGGCATCGGTGAGACGATCGCCGGTCAATACCACCTGCTTCTTGACCAGCAGAGGCCGGCCACCCCGCTCGGTGTAGAGCTCGGTACCCGGGGGCACCACCCCGCCCGCCAAGGCATCCTCCAGGGCACCAGGGCTGTCGTCCACCAGACGCACCTCAAGGGTAGCGGTGCGGCCCAGAATATCCTTGGCCTTGGCCACATCCTGGACCCCGGGGAGCTGCACCACGATCCGGTCGGCGCCCTGCTGTTGAATCACCGGCTCGGCCACCCCCAGTTCGTTGATCCGGTTATGCAGGGTGGTGATGTTCTGCTTGATGGCGAATTCCTGAATCTTCAGGCGGGCCGGAGGGGTGAGGGTGGCGATGAGCCTGAACTCTTGCCCGTCGTCCCGCTCGGCCAGTTGCAGGTCGCTCGTGGAGGCGCTGATGGCGTTGCGGCCGGCATCCCGGGTCGCAGCATCCCGAAACCGCACCTGAACGGTCTGCCCGTCCCGGGCGATGCCCCCATGGCGCACGTTCTTGTCCCTCAACACGGTGCGCAAGTCGGCGGAGATGGAATCCAGGCGCTTGGCCACCGCCCCCTCCATATCCACTTGCAGCAGGAAGTGCACCCCACCCCGCAGATCCAGCCCCAGGTACATGGGCAAGGCATGGATAGAAGTCAGCCAAGCCGGCGAGGCGGACAGCAGGTTGAGGGCCACCACGTAGGACGGATCGGACGGATCCGGATTGAGGGCCCGCTCGATGGCGTCCTTGGCCTTGAGCTGCATATCCGGCGAGGCAAACCGCACCCGCACGCTGGCGGGATCGGAGAAGATCCCGGTGCTCTCGATCCCCGCCGCCTTGAGGGCGTCCCCGACCCGCCCGGTCATGGCGACGGCATCAAGCTTGAGCGTGGCCTTGGCGCTTGAAATCTGGACTGCGGGCACCTCACCGTAGAAATTGGGCAGGGTGTAGAGCAGGCCCCAGATCAGCACCAGGCCGATCAGGAGATTCTTCCAAAGGGGGTATCGATTCATGATCAGGGAGGGTAATGGAGGGATGGGCAAAGACCCGGGGAGCAGGACGGCCCTTGCCGCCCGGACGGGAAGATCAGAGGCTCTTGAGGGAACCCTTGGGCAGCACGGTACCCACCGCCTGCTTCTGGAGCTTGACCCGCACGCCGTCAGCCACTTCTACCAGCAGGTAGGTCTCCCCCACCTCGGCGATCTTGCCGGCGATGCCCCCCTGGGTAATCACTTCGTCGCCCTTGGCCAGGGATTCCACCAAGGCCTTGTGTTCCTTGGCCTTTCTCATCTGGGGGCGGATCATCAGGAACCACAGCAGGGCGAACATGGCCACCATGGGCAGCAGCCCCATCAGGCCGCCGGTAGGGTCGCTGCTGGCAGCGGTCTGGGCGTAGGCGTTGGAAATCAGCACGTTTCAACTCCAAGGGGTGAATTTCAAAGCGGGCGATTATAGCAGTAGCCCACGACCGCTCCTTGACAGCAAATCAGCGGGGATCCCGAGCTCGGTCGGCGGCGAAGCGGGCCCGGAAGCCGGCGAAATCTCCGGACTCGATGGCGGACCGCATTTCACCGGTCAACACCTGGTAGTAGCGCAGGTTGTGGATGGTGTTGAGCATGCTGCCGAGTATCTCGCCAGTGCGGTGCAGATGATGGAGGTAACTGCGGGTGAAATTGCGGCAGGTATAGCAATCGCAGGACTCGTCCAGGGGACGGGTATCGTCCTTGTGGCGGGCGTTCTTGATCTTCACATCGCCATAGCGGGTAAACAGCCAGCCGTTCCTGGCGTTGCGGGTGGGCATCACGCAGTCGAACATGTCGACGCCCCGGGCTACCGACTCCACGATGTCCTCCGGGGTGCCCACCCCCATCAGATAGCGGGGCTTATCCGCCGGCAGGCGCGGTGCGGTATGGGCCAGGATCCGTCGCATGTCCTCCTTCGGCTCCCCCACCGACAGGCCGCCAATGGCATAGCCGTGGAAGCCGATGTCGGTAAGGCCCGCCAGGGATTCGTCCCGCAGATTCTCGTACATTCCTCCCTGGACGATCCCGAACAGGGCGTTGGGATTTTCCAGTCGGTCGAATTCCGTGCGGGAACGCCGGGCCCAGCGCAAAGACAAGCGCATGGACTTGGCGGCCTCCTCCTCGCTGGCCGGGTAGGGCGTGCACTCGTCGAAGATCATCGCCACGTCGGCGTTGAGCACCCCCTGGATTTCCATGGAAATTTCCGGAGTCAGGAATAGTTTGGCGCCGTCGATGGGGGAGGAAAACCTGACGCCCTCCTCGCTGATCTTGCGCAGGGCCCCCAGGGAAAACACCTGAAACCCCCCGGAGTCCGTGAGAATCGGCTTGTCCCAGGCCATGAACCGGTGCAGCCCGCCGTGGTGGCGGACAATCTCCAGCCCAGGCCGCAGCCATAAGTGAAAAGTATTGCCCAGACAGATCTGAGCCCCGATCTCCGTCAGGCTGGCCGGCGTCATGGCCTTGACGGTGCCATAGGTGCCCACCGGCATGAAGACGGGAGTCTGGACCACGCCATGGTTGAGGGTGAGTTGGCCCCGGCGGGCCTGGCCGTCGGTGGCGAGGAGGTCAAATTTCATGATGCACGATGGGTTAGGAACATGGCGTCGCCATAGCTGAAGAATCGGTAGCCGCTGTCGATGGCGTGGGTGTAGGCCGCTCGGATGGTTTCCAGGCCGGCAAAGGCCGAGACCAGCATCAGCAAGGTGGATTTGGGCAGATGGAAATTGGTCACCAGGGCATCCACCACCCGGAACCGGAAGCCCGGCATGATGAAAATCTCGGTCTCCCCCACCCCGGCGGTCAATGGCCCCTCCTGGGCGGCGGCCTCCAGGGCGCGCAGGCTGGTGGTACCCACCGCGATGACCCGCCCACCCCTGGCGCGGGCCGCCTCGATGGCGGCCACCGTTTCCGCCGGCAGGATATAACGTTCCCGGTGCATGCGGTGTTCGGACAGGTCGTGGACCCGCACCGGCTGGAAGGTCCCCGCCCCCACGTGGAGGGTCAGATAGGCGGTCGTCACCCCGGTGGCGGCCAAGCGCCCCAGCAGGGTCTGGTCGAAATGCAAGCCGGCGGTGGGGGCCGCGACAGAGCCCGGATGACGGGCGAACACCGTCTGATAGCGGGTCTCGTCAGCCGCTCCGGCGTCCCTGACGATATAGGGGGGCAAGGGCAGCTTGCCGTGGCGCTCCAGCAGGTCGAAAAGACTTTCCCGATCGGGAAAGCGCAGATGATAAAACTCCCCGACCCGGCCTAGCACCGTCACGTCGAAGGCATCGGCCAGGCGAATCAGGCTGCCCGCCCGCGGGGGCTTGCTCGCCCGGACCTGAGCCAGGGCTTCGTGGGAACCGACGGCGCGCTCCACCAGCACCTCCACCTGCCCCCCGGTCTCCTTGACCCCATGGAGCCGCGCATGGATCACCCGGCTATCGTTGAAGACCAGAAGGTCCCCTGGCCGCAGCCAGGCAGGCAGGTCAGTGAATGCCTGATCATGGAGCGTCGGGCCGTCCACCACCAGCAGGCGGCTGGCGCTGCGTTCCGTTAATGGCGCCTGAGCAATTGCTTCGGGCGGGAGGTGGTAATCAAAATCGTCCAGGGTCAAGGACATCGGCTTGCTGTGCTCCAAGGAATATCGGATAATCGCGGCCCTTACCCGTGCCGGGGTGGCGGAATCGGTAGACGCAGCGGATTCAAAATCCGCCGCCGCAAGGTGTACGAGTTCGAGTCTCGTCCCCGGCACCAAATGAAGGGTCAGCGATCGCGAAGGGCGAGATCTTAGCGATCGAATGGCCCGCTGCAAAGCCACGCATTTCAGGCGACGGGCCGCCGCTACGGCCTGGCCCTTTCCCGCCCCGCCAGTCATGGAACTCGACCCCCAAGCCCGCGCCTTGCTCGACATGGTCTATCGTATAGGCGCGCCCCGTTTCCATGAGCTAACGGTGGCCCAGGCGCGCCAGTCCATGCAAAAGATGCTGGTCGCCTTCCGGCCAGAGGCTCCGCCGGTGGCCTCGGTCTCCGACGTGCCCATCCCGCGCCCGGACGGCACCGCCCTCCTGGCCCGATACTACCGCCCCCTCCACGCCTCCCCCGAGTCCAAGCTGCCAGTGCTGGTGTATTTCCATGGCGGCGGCTGGTGTATCGGCGATGTGGCCGGCTATGACGTGCTCTGCCGGCAGCTGGCCAACGCATCGGGCTGGGCGGTATTGTCGGTGGATTATCGGCTGGCGCCGGAACACCCCTTTCCCGCCGCCCTGGACGACGCCCTGCTGGCCACCGACTGGGTTGCCGACAACGCCGATCTGCTCGAGGCAGACCCGCTCCATATCGCCCTCGGCGGCGACAGCGCCGGCGGCAACCTCAGCATCGTGACGGCCCTGCGGGCCCGGGACCGGGGCTTTCCCGCCCTGTGCCACCTCAGCCTGATCTATCCATGCACTGAAATCCTCAGCCAACGGGCCTCCCGGACCCGCTTTGCCGACGGCTACTTTCTCGATCTGGAAACCCTGGACTGGTTTTTTAGGCGCTATCTGCAGGAGGGCAACACTGAGGACTGGCGGGCTTCACCCATGCGAGCGGCCTCCCTTGCCGGACTTCCCCCCATATTCCTGGTTACCGCCAGCTGCGACCCCCTCACCGATGACTGTCTGGCCTTTGCCGAGCGAGTCAGGGAATCCGGCGGCGAAGTGGAGCACCTGCCGGTAGCCGGGATGGTCCACGGCTTTCTCCCCCTGGGAAAACTCTTCCCCCAGGCGGACGCCACTCTGGAGGCCATCGCCGCGGCCCTGGCCCGAACCGCCACCTGACCCCTCAGGCGGCGGCCGGCGCCTTCTCGAACCAGTTCAGGCGAGCCGACAGGCGCACCACCTCCCCCACCACCAACAGGGCTGGCGGCCGCAGGCCGGCCTGACGCACGGCCTCCGGCAAGGTGGCCAGCGTCGCGGCGATGGTCCGCTGACGCACGGTGGTCCCGTGGCGGACCGCCGCCGCAGGGGTATCGGGGGACAGGCCGTGGGAGATCAGCTGCCGGCTGATCTCCGGCAGTGCCCCGATTCCCATATAAATCACGACGGTCTGCCGCGGCCGGGCCAGGGCCGGCCAATCCAGATCCGCGGTACCATCCTTCAGGTGGCCCGTGGCGAACACGCAGGACTGGGCGAAATCCCGATGGGTCAGGGGAATGCCGGCATAGGCCGAAACCCCGGAGGCCGCGGTCACCCCCGGCACTACCTCGAAACCCACGCCACCGGCGATGAGCTCCTCGATTTCCTCCCCGCCCCGGCCAAACACAAAGGGATCCCCCCCCTTCAGGCGCACCACCCGCCGACCCGAGCGGGCCAGCTTCACCAGCAGGCGGTTGATCTCTTCCTGGGGCAGGGTATGGCGCCCGGCCTCCTTGCCCACGTAAATCCGCTCTGCCTGGGGCGGGGCCAGATCCACGATCCCGGGCCCCACCAGGTTGTCGTACACCACGCACTCGGCTCCCGCCAGCAGGCGGGCAGCACGCAGGGTCAGGAGCTCGGGATCCCCCGGCCCGGCCCCCACCAGGGCTACATGCCCCTTCGTCTTGCCGACCGATGAAGTCGATCCGGGAGCACGATCCGAATCGTGGCCATTAAACCCGAGGGTGCGCAGCCCGACTCCCCGGGCTTCACAATGGCTTTCAGCCCACGCGGCAAGCTGGGCCAGGTCGGCCCAGGTGGCAGGGGGCAAAAAAGCGCGGTCAGAAACAAGGGCGGGGGCTTTCATGGGCGTACCTCGCGATCAAGTGCGGCCGAATGTAGCAGTGCGCTCGCATTTTTCAGATTGATACCCATCAAGGACTCAGGGTCTCCCAAACAACTACCTTCCGCACCAGCAAGAGAAGGCTTTTCAATATCGGTTAATCACAAGAGGGAGGTTCACCATGACGATCCGTGGAAAATGGTTTGCGGGCGCCTTTGTTGCCGCTGCGCTGCCGCTTGCCATCAGCAGCGTTTTCGCCCAGGAAGCGCCGTCCATGACGGCGGACGAGAAGGCCCAGGCCAAGAAGATCTACTTCGAGCGCTGCGCCGGCTGTCACGGCGTGCTGCGCAAAGGTGCCACGGGCAAGAACCTGGAACCCCACTGGACCAAGAAGCTGAAGGACGGCTCCACCCAGGAAGGCGGCACCCTCAAGCTGGGCCAGGCCCGCCTTGAAAAGATCATCGGCTACGGCACCGAAGGCGGGATGGTGAACTTTGATGACATCCTGAGCAAGGATGAAATCACCCTGATGTCCAAGTACATCCAGAACACCCCGGATGTGCCGCCGGAGTATAGCTTCAAGGACACCATGGATTCCTGGAAGGTCATCGTGCCGGTGGACCAGCGGCCCACCAAGCAGATGAACAGCTTCAACCTGAAGAACATGTTCTCGGTGACCCTGCGGGACACCGGCGAGGTGGCCCTGATCGACGGCGACACCAAGGAAATCCGCAGCATCGTCAAGACTGGCTACGCGGTGCATATCTCCCGCCTGTCCAAGTCCGGCCGCTATGTGTACGTGATTGGCCGGGATGGCCGCCTGTCCCTCATCGACCTGTGGATGGAAAAACCCGCGGTGGTAGCCGAAGTCAAGGTCGGCTTTGACGCCCGCTCCGTGGATACCTCCAAGTTCAAGGGTTACGACGACAAATACGCCATCGCCGGTTCCTACTGGCCGCCCCAGTACGTGATCATGGACGGCGACACCCTCAAGCCCCTCAAGGTGGTGTCCACCCGGGGGATGACCGTGGATGGGGAATACCACCCCGAGCCCCGGGTCGCCTCCATCGTTTCGTCCGAAATCAAGCCCGAGTGGGTGGTGAACATCAAGGAAACCGGCCAGATCCTGCTGGTGGACTACAGCGACATCAAGAACCTGAAGACCACCACCATCGAATCCGCCAAGTTCCTGCATGATGGCGGCTGGGATGCCTCCAAGCGCTACTTCCTGGTGGCCGCCAACGCCTCCAACAAGATCGCCGCGGTGGATACCAAGACTGGCAAGCTGGCAGCCTTGATCGATACCGCCAAGATCCCCCACCCGGGTCGAGGCGCCAACTTCGTCCATCCCCAGTTCGGTCCCGTCTGGGCCACCGGCCACCTGGGTGCTGACGTTGTAACCTTGATCTCCACCCCCTCCGACGACAAGAAGTTTGCCAAGTACAAGGAGTTCAACTGGAAGGTCGTTCAGGAAATGAAACATGTTCCAGGCAACCTGTTCGTGAAGACCCATCCCAAGTCCAAGCATTTCTGGGCTGATTCGCCCCAGAACCCGGAAAAGGAAACGGCTGAATCCGTTTCCGTGTGGGACATGGCCGATCTGTCCAAGCCCAAGAAGATCATCAACGTAGCCAAGGATTCCGGCCTGCCGGAAACCAAGGCGACCCGCCGCGCGGTCCATCCGGAATACAGCGCCGATGGCTCCGAGGTGTGGATCTCCCTGTGGGGCGGCAAGACCGACCAGTCCGCCATCGTGGTCTATGACGACAAGACCCTGGCCTTGAAGAAGGTGATCACCGATCCCAAGATGATCACCCCCACCGGCAAGTTCAACGTCTATAACACCCAGCACGACATCTATTAAGTGCTGGCAGCCCCCTGTGGGCCAGGCCGGGGGTGAAAATCCCCGGCCGGACTCTGTCACCCGACGCGGGCGCCTCTGGGCGCCCTTTTAAAGAGGAATCACGATGGCGACCCCCCAAGACCCCAGCTCCGAGACCAAGCCAAGCCTGTGGGCACGGCTGCGCCGACCAAGCGCCAAGTACTCCCTGCTGGCCCTCCTCGGCTCCGGCTTCGTCGTTGGCATATTGTTCTGGGGCGGCTTCAATACCGTCATGGAAGCCACCAACACCCTTGAGTTCTGTATCTCGTGCCACGAAATGCGGGATAACGTTTATCAGGAATACAAGCAGACCATCCACTATTCCAACCGCACTGGCGTGCGGGCGATCTGTTCCGACTGCCATGTCCCCAAGGACTGGACCCACAAGATGATCCGCAAGGTCCAGGCCTCCAAGGAAGTCTATGGCAAGGTCATGGGCACCATCGACACCAAGGAAAAGTTCGAGGCCAAGCGCCTGCAGCTGGCCCGCAACGAATGGGCCCGGATGAAGGCCTCCGACTCCCGGGAATGCCGCAACTGCCACAGTTTCGACGGCATGAATGTGGAGACCCAAAAGCAGCGGGCCCGCAAGCAGCACGAAATGGCCCAGGCCGACAAGATGACCTGCATCGACTGCCACAAGGGTATTGCCCACCATAAGCCCGAAGGCATGACCGAGGCCGATGAATGAACGCCCAAGGCGCCACCATCCCCCATTGAAAGGAGTAGAGAACATGCAAACCCGCCTCACCACCATCGCCGCCGGACTGATCCTGGCCATGGCTGCCGGAACGGCCTTTGCCGCGCCGGACTGGAGCAAGGTTCCAGCCAAGAAGATCACCGCCTTCTATCCCGGCGTCTCCCCCATCGAGTGGATCACCAAGGGCACCGAGCACGGTGGCGCCAAGGGTCTCAAGAAGGGCGAGAACTGTACCGGCTGCCACGAGGAAGAAGTAGCCGACATGGGCAAGAAAATGGCCAGCGGCACCAAGATCGAGCCCAGCCCGATCCCTGGCAAGGCGCCGTCCATCTCGGTAAATATCCAGGCTGCCCGGGATGACGCCAACCTCTACCTGCGCTTCAGCTGGAAACAACCCACCGCCTCCACCGGCGGTACCAAGATGGACGCGGCCAATGCCGTCAAGCTGGCCTTCATGCTGGAAGACAACAAGGTGGAACTGGCCGGTCAGAGCGGTTGCTGGGCCACCTGCCACGGCGACGCCCGCACCATGCCCGGCGCTGCAGATACCAAGACCAAGTACGTGACGGGCGGCTCGGTCGCTGGCGGCAAGTTCTACGATCTGCTTCAGTGGCGCAGCAAGGACAAACCCGCCGATGGCTACGTGGCCGACAAGCGGGTGATGGAAGGGGGCAAGGGCCTGGTGGAAGCCAAGGGTGAACTCAAGGGTGACACCTGGACCGTCACCTTCACCCGCAAGCTGGCTGGCGGCGGCGAAGGGGATATCGCCCTGGAGCCGGGCAAGACTTACAACTTCGGCTTCGCCATCCATGATGACCACGCAGCCGGACGTTTCCACCACGTTTCCCTGGGATATAGCCTGGGAATCGACGCCAAGGCGGACATCACTGCCGCCAAGTAAGGGTTAACGGCAGGGCGTTGACGGCAAGCGCGAACGCCCTGCGCCTCACCCTTTCCGACGCCGCTGCCGGGTGCCAACCGGGTGAGGCAACCTCCATCAACCCTGCTCCAGACCCGCCCTCGACACCAATCCGGCAGGTGGCAAGCACGCGTTCCCCAGGAATGGACAGTCAGCCCTTCCGCTTCCGCTTCCGTTCCCGACTCGCCCCCCCACAAAGTAGATTAATACCAGCGCGGATCCGGTCACCGCTCCAGCGCCGAGGTCTGCCCTCCGCTTCCTGTGCACGGCTTGTCAGTGCCCCCGGATCCCATCTGTCTCCAGTTAAGACCATGTTCAGATACGGGTTATGGCTTGACAGTCATCAATGCTGGGCTCGGGTGGGCTCTGGAGAATGGCGCCAAGAGATTCACCGGAATCCCGTCATGAAGATGGACCGCCCCACCCTAGCCCATGTCTGCGTCCTGCTGGCCCTCACGGCCCTGGCGGTCATCACTGCCCGGGCCGATCAGCCTTCACCGGCGCGCCAGGAAGAACTGGTCCGGATGGTCCGGCAGGACTGCGGTTCCTGTCACGGACTGACCTTCAAGGGTGGATTGGGGCCGGCATTGCTGCCCGAAGCCCTGCGGGGCAAGCCCACGGAGGGTTTGGTGTTCACCGTGCTCCAGGGGCGCCCGGGTACCGCCATGCCAGGCTGGCAGCGCTTCATGACCGAAGCCGAGGCCACCTGGGTGGTCGATCGACTTCAGCAGGGTTTCCCTCCCGTGGCCGTCCGCTAAAGAGAATATGTCCCTACCCCAAACCCTTTGCACCCTCCTGGCCTTGCCCCTGCTCGCCGCTTGCGCCAGCGCTCCTGCTCTCCGGGGCACCGGAGATCTGGGGGTATTGATCGAACGGGCCAGCGGCCAGATCCAGGTGGTGGACCATAGTACCCATCGCAGCCTGGGTCAGGTATCCGGACTCGGCGATCTGTCCCACGCCCACGTCACCTACTCCCGGGATGGGCGCTACGCCTATGTCTTCGGTCGGGATGGCGGCCTCACCAAGGTGGATTTGCTGACCCAGCGTATCGCCAAGCGGGTCATCCAGGCGGGCAACTCCATCGGCGGATCCATTTCCCAGGACGGCCGCCTGGTGGTGGCCCAGAATTACGAACCGGGGGGCATCAAGGCCTTTGACGCGGAGACCCTGGACCAGATCTCCGAGGTTCCCGCCGAATACGCGCCAGGGAAGTTCTCCAAGGTGGTGGGTCTGGCTGACCTGCCCGGCCAGAAATTCGTATACGCCTTGTTCGAAGCCGGCGAAATTTGGGTCACGGACTTCTCCGACCCCCGCCGTCCGACGACCCAACGCTACCCCGCTGGCCGCCAGCCCTATGACGGCTTGGTCACCCCTGACGGGCGCTATTTCCTGGCCGGCTTGTTCGGCGAGGATGGCATCGCCCTGCTGGATCTGTGGCGGCCGGAGCAAGGTGTCAGGAAAATCCTGGCCGGCTACGGCCGGGGCGAGGAAAAGCTCCCCGTCTACAAGATGCCCCACCTGCGGGGCTGGGCCGTGGCGGGTCCCTACGCCTACCTGCCCGCCATCGGCCGTCACGAGGTACTCGTGGTGGATACCCGCTCCTGGCAGGAGGTCGGGCGCATTCCGGTGAAGGGCCAGCCGGTGTTCGTGATGGCCCGCCCGGATGGACGCCAGGTATGGATCAACTTCGCGTTCCCCGACAACGGCTTCGTGCAGGTGGCAGACACCCTGGACAACCGCATCCTCCGCACCCTGGAACCCGGCCGGGCGGTGCTCCACATGGAATTCACCCCTCGGGGCGAAGAGGTGTGGATATCAGCCCGGGACGACAACCAGGTTTCGGTCTACCGGACCGACACCCTGAAAATGGTTTCCGAACTGTCGGCCCAAGCCCCCTCCGGGATCTTCTTCACCCACCGCGCCGGCCGGATCGGCTTCTAAGGAACCATCATGGGCGCCATCCTCGCGGCTCCGGACCTCACCCCTGCCTCCCTCGATTACGCATTGCTCAACGACTTCCAGCGGGATCTTCCCCTGGTTCCCCGTCCCTATGAGGTCCTGGCCCACCGTCTGGGCTGCCCGGAGGCCACAGTGGTGACCCGCTTGAGCGCCCTCCAGGCAGGCGGAAGTGTCAGCCGGGTGGGGGTGGTGTTTGCCCCACGCCGGGTAGGTGCTTCCACCCTGGCCGCCCTCGCTGTCCCGCCGGATCGTCTGGATGAGGTGGCCAAGCTGGTGAATGCCCACCCCGGGGTGAATCACAACTATGAACGGGAGCACACCTGGAACCTGTGGTTCGTGGCCACCGCTCCGGACCAGGCGGCCTTGACCGCAGCCCTGGCGGTGATTCGCCGGGAGTCCGCTTGCCCCCTGTTGGTGCTGCCCTTGGCCACTGAATACCACATCGACCTGGGCTTCGATCTGGGGAATGGCCGCCGCGCTCTGGCGGCACAAACCCAGCCCGAGGGACCGCCCCAGCGCGTCTTGAACGACGAGGAGCAGCGCCTGGTGGTCGCCATCCAGGACGGCCTGCCCCTGGAATCCCGTCCCTTCGCGGCACTGGGCCAAGCGGCAGGGCTGACCGAGAGCCGGGTCCTGGCCCTGTTGGCAGCTTGGCTGGAAGAAGGCATCGCCAAGCGCTGCGGCGTGGTGGTGCGTCACCACGAACTGGGCTTCCGGGCCAACGCCATGGGGGTGTGGGCAATCCCCGAAGAACGGGCGGATGCCCTTGGCCAACGCCTGGCCCGGGAAGAAGGCATCAATCTGTGTTATCGCCGCCAGCCCGCCCCCGGCTGGCCCTACAACCTGTATTGCATGGTCCACGGCCGCGACCGGCTGGTGGTGGAAAACCGCATCCACCAACTCAATCAGGAACTCGGCCTGGACGTCTACCCGAGTGCGGTGCTCTTTTCCCTGCGCCGTTTCAAGCAGCGGGGCGCTTGCTACGGGCGGGTGGCCCCATGAACAGGCCTGCGCCAACGCCCCTGGACGAACTGGACCGGCGCCTCATCAACGCCACCCAGGGTGGCTTCCCCCTGGTGGATGAACCCTACCGCCAGGTAGCCGCAGAGCTTGGTATCACCGAGAACGAAGTGCTCGCCCGGCTTGCCAGTTTGCTGGAACGGGGGGTGCTGACCCGCTTTGGCCCCATGTTCCAGATCGAACGGATGGGCGGACGCTTCGTGCTGGCGGCCATGGCGGTACCGGAGGCACGCTTCGAGGAAGTGGCCGCCACGGTAAACGCCCTGCCCGAGGTGGCCCACAACTACCGGCGGGAACATGCCCTCAACATGTGGTTCGTGCTGGCCACGGAAACGCCAGAAGCCATTCCGGCAGTCTGCCGACGCATCGAATCCCTCACCGGCCTGCCGGTGCGGGCCTTTCCCAAGGAGCGGGAGTATTTCGTGGATATGAGGCTTCCGGCATGAACGGCACGCCCGTAGACCCCATCGACCGCCAACTGGTGGTCCTGACCCAGGCCGGCTTGCCTCTGGTACCCCGCCCTTACCACCACTTGGCGCAAGCCCTGGGCATCAGCGGGGAAGAGGTCCAGGCCCGGCTGGCCGCCATGCAGCAGCAGGGCGTGATTCGCCGCATCGGGTCGGTGCCCAACCATTACGCCCTGGGCTACGGCGCCAACGGCATGAGCGTCTGGGACGTGCCCGACGAGCGGGTGGATGAACTCGGTGCCCGGGTCGGCAGCCTGGCCTTCGTCACCCACTGCTACCGCCGCCCCCGCCATCTGCCCGACTGGCCTTACAACCTGTTTGCCATGGTGCACGGACGTAGCCGGGAGGAAGTCCTGGCCCAGGTGTCGACCATCGCCGAACTCCTGGGCCCGGCCTGTCGCAGCCACGATGTACTGTTTTCCAGCCGCATTCTCAAAAAGACCGGCCTGCGCATCGCCGGCTGAAACGGAGCCGGCAAGGACCATCAAGCGGCAAACAAGTGCTTGATCCGCAGGCTCTCGCCCCGCTCCACCAAACCCAGCAGGCGGTCGATGTTGGGATGCTTGCCGGGATGGAGACGGGCGTCCTCACCATGTTCGGCGTAGAGTTCCAGGCCCTTCCTGGCAGCCTCCGGGCCAATGGCCCCATAGAGCTGGGCCAGGTGGTTATACACCGCCAGGGATCCGGCCTGGCCCGCCTTGTTTTCGATGGTGGCCACCACTTGGTCGGCCCCATCCAGCAACTGGATCGCCGCCAGGTGGGAGACCCCCGGCAACTGCTTGAGGTTGTCGGCAAAAGCCATGGTCCCAACCCTCAAACGCGCTTGGCCAGATCCGCCGCCAGACCTACATAGCTGGCCGGCGTCATGGCTGCCAGGCGGGCCTTTTCCGCCTCGGGAATGGCCAGGGTGGCGATGAAGGCCAGGAGGGCCTCCTTGGTGATGCCCTTGCCCCGGGTCAGAGCCTTGAGCTGCTCGTAGGGATTTTCCACCCCGTAGCGGCGCATCACGGTCTGCACTGGCTCGGCCAGCACCTCCCAGCACTCGTCAAGATCCACCGCCAGGCGGGCGGGGTCGGCCTCCAGTTTGTTCAAACCCTTCAGACAGGAATCCAGGGCCAGCAGGCTATGGCCGAAGGCTACCCCCATGTTGCGCAGCACGGTGGAATCGGTGAGATCCCGCTGCATCCGGGAGATGGGCAGCTTCTCGGAGAAGTGGCGCAGCACCGCGTTGGCCAGGCCCAGGTTGCCCTCGGCGTTCTCGAAGTCGATGGGATTGACCTTGTGGGGCATGGTGGAGGAGCCCACTTCCCCTTCCTTGAGCCGCTGCTTGAAATAGCCCAGGGAGATGTACATCCAGATGTCCCGGCAGGCGTCGATGAGAATGGTATTGGCCCGAGCCATGGCGTCGAAGAGTTCGGCCATGGCGTCATGGGGTTCGATCTGGATGGTGTAGGGGTTGAATTCCAGCCCCAGGGATTCGATGAAGCGGCGGTTGAAGCCCTCCCAGTCGTGCTCGGGATAGGCGGACAGATGGGCGTTGTAGTTCCCCACTGCGCCGTTGAACTTGGCGCTCATGGCCACCCCGGCAATGGCCTTGCGGGTGCGCACCAGACGCCAGACGACGTTGGCCATCTCCTTGCCCAGGGTGGTGGGACTGGCGGGCTGGCCATGGGTGCGGGAGAGCATAGGCAGATCCGCCAAGGCGTGGGCCAGTTGGCGGAAGCGGCCGATCACCCCGTCCATGGCGGGCAGCAGGACGCCATCCCGACCATCCTTGAGCATCAGGGCGTGGGAGGTGTTGTTGATGTCTTCCGAGGTGCACGCGAAGTGGATGAACTCGGAAACCCGGGTGACCTCGGCATTGCCGGCAAAGCGGCGCTTCAGCCAGTATTCCATGGCCTTCACGTCGTGGTTGGTGGTGGCTTCAATGTCCTTGACGGCCTGGGCGTCGGCCGGGGAGAAAGCCGCCACCACGCCATCCAATTCAGCCACGGTGGCTGCGGAGAAAGCGGGTACTTCGGTCAGGGCCGGCTCGTCGGCGAGGGCCTTGAGCCATTCCACCTCCACCTTGACCCGGTTGCGGATCAGACCGTACTCGGAAAAGTGTTCGCCGAGACTGGCGACCTTGGAAGCGTAGCGCCCGTCCAGGGGAGAAACGGCGGTGAGGGAGTCCATAATGGTCTGATCCGGTAGGAAAAACCCCGGATTTTAGCTTTTCCAAGCCCCTCAGGCCAAGGTGGCTTACAAGTTAGCGGACGCAGACCTTATGCACCTGACGCATGTCGGTAATGCCATCGAGCACCTTCTTGATGCCGTCCTGGCGCAAGGTGCGCATGCCTTCATCCAGGGCCTGGACCACCAGTTCCGGCACCTTGGCCCGATCCTGGATCAGGCGTTTGATGGCCGGGGTACCCACCATCAATTCGTGGAGGCCCACCCTGCCCCGGTAGCCGCCGTTGCATTCCGGACAGCCCACTGTGTCGTATAGGGTGATGGTTCCATCCCCGTTGCCGTGGTGCTTGCGCCAGTAGGCCAGGATGTCCTGCCGAGCGGCATCCGGGTCTGCCTGGAAGGCCGGGGTCAGCCGCATGTCTTCGCAATACTCCTCCACCATCACGTGGAGCTCGTCATCGCTGGCCGCCCGGGGCTTGCGACAAGCCTTGCACAGACGCTTGGCCAGGCGCTGGGCCAACACACCCACCAGGGCATCGGCAAAATTGAAGGGATCCATACCCATGTCCAGCAGGCGGACGATGGATTCGGCCGCGCTGTTGGTGTGCAAGGTGGACAACACCAGGTGGCCGGTGAGGGAGGCCTCGATGCCCATGGACACGGTCTCGTGGTCCCGCATTTCCCCCACCATGATCACGTCCGGATCGGCCCGCAGGAAGGAGCGCATCATGGTGGCGAAATCAATCCCGGCCTTGCGGTTGACCTGCACCTGGCGCAGGCCCTTCTGGGTGATTTCCACCGGATCCTCGACGGTCCAGATCTTGGTGTCGGGGGTGTTGAGATAGGACAGCACCGAGTGCAGGGTGGTGGTCTTGCCTGACCCGGTGGGGCCACACACGAAAAACAGCCCATAGGGCTTGGCCACCACGTCCTTGATGAGCTTGAGGTTGAAGGCGGTCAGACCCAGCTCGTCCATGGGAATGGGTTCGCTGGTGCCCAAGAGGCGCATGACCACGTCTTCCATGCCGCTGGCGGTGGGAATGGTGGCCACCCGCAACTCGATGTCCAGAGGCGCGAATTTACGGAAGCGGATCTTGCCATCCTGGGGCTTGCGCTTCTCGGCGATATCCATATCGCACATGATCTTGATGCGGGTGACCAGGGGATTGCGGTAACTGGCCGGCACCTCGATGTAATTGACCAGGGAGCCATCCTTGCGAAAGCGGATGAGGGTCTTCTCCTTGCCCGGCCGGGGTTCGATGTGGATGTCCGAAGCACCCTGCTTGTAAGCTTCGATGACGATCCGGTTCACCAGCTTGACCAGCTCGTTGTCGGCGGCGGCGGAGATGTCGTCAGCCACGGCCTCGGCTTCATGCTCCGTCATGTCGGACAGTAATTCGTCCACCGAACCGGCATCGATGGACGCGCCGAAGTATTGATCGACGGTCTGCTGGAACTCCTCCTGGGTGGTAACCCGAAAGGCGATCCGCGCCTTGGGGAAAACGTTGTGGGCCACCCGGCTGCCCCGAATCTGCTCCGGATCCACCGCCAGGATGACCACCCCTTCGTTGGTTTCCTCCAGGGGCAGCCACGCGTTCTGCTCCACGTACTCCCGCTTGAAATTGCGCAGCAGATCGATCGGTCGGACCCGCTCCTGGCTATAGGGCTCGTAGGACACCCGATAGAAGCGGGCCAGGGCCTTGCCGATTTCCCCCAGGGTCAGCCCGAACTCGTCCACCAGCACCGTCTCCACCGACAGGGCGCTCTGGCGGGCCCGGGTGGTGGCTTTCTGCAGCTCTTCGGCGGTCAGGCGCGCATCTTCCACCAGGGCATCGTAGCGGGAGCGCTGGGCCAATTTTGTCCGGCTACGCTGGGTAAAGGCCACTCCCAGGGTCTGGGCCAGGCCCATCAGGCCTTCCTCGGTAAAGCTGTTGAAGGGCAAGCCCCCGCTGGCATTGAGGAGCTGGATGACGCCCCTCAGTTCATTGCTTTCCGGATCCACAATGGGCGCCACCAGCATCTCCCGGCAACGAAAGCCGGAGTGCTCATCCACGTCCCGCCGGAACTCCATCTCCTTGGAGATGGCCGCCAGTTCATCCCGGTCATAGACATTCTTGATGTTGAGGAGGCGCCGATTGTTGGCCACGAAACCGGCCACGCTATTGTTGGCGATGGGCAAGCGCAGATTGCTCACCGAATGCAAGCCAGTCTTCACCTTGGCCTGGATCGAGCGGCGGCTCTCGTCCACCGTGTAGATGGTGATCCGCTCGGCCCCGAACAGCTCGCAGACCTCCCCCGACAGATCATTGATGATCTCGTCGATATCCTGGGTGGCATGGATGCGGGTGGTGACGTTCTGCAAGCCCTTGAAGAACGCCAGGCGGGACACCACCTCGCTCGCTGAAATCTGTTTACCCATTGGGGAATTCATTGCTGCATCCTGTTATGCGTCGCGGTATTCATGCCTGGAGCATGGATTCTATCTCTTTCGTACTAGCCCGGAGCATCACCCCACACCCCATCGCTTTAAAACTCCAGCACTTGCCCCTGCTGCAGGATGGCAGGCTTAAGCCTTCCGCGATAGGCCGCGATTTCTCCCATGATTTTCTCTTCCATACCGGGCTTGAGATGGCTGACCAGCACTTCCGGGCTCACTACCAGTTCGTCCAGCATTGCCGCCAGGAGGCTGGGGCACAGATGGCGGGCGGCCATGGCCAGAGCGTGTTGATGATCGGCAAAGACGGTCTCGATCAGCAGGTAACGCAGATCAGTCAGGTCATTGATGGCCCGCACCAGTTCTGCAGAATAGGTGGTATCACCAGAATATAGGAGCTTGCCCTGACCGCTGTCCATGCACAGGGCCGCAGACGGCACCGTGTGGTGCCCCGGCAGGAAGGAAACGGAGCGGTTGCTGGAGAGCCGCACGCTCTCGCCGACCTTCACCGTCTGGAAATGCAGAAAGGGATCGTGCCGATCCGGAATGGCCGAAAAGTCAGGCCAGATCAACCAGTTGAACACATGTGAACGCAGGATCCGGATGGTTTCCGGTAACGCGAAGATCGTGATCGGGCTGTCCCGGGATCCCGCCACGGTATCCACCAGCAAAGGCAGGAAGGCGATGTGGTCCAGGTGGGAATGGGAGATGAACACCTGATTGATGCCCACCAGGGTTTCGAAACTCAGGTCGCCCACCCCGGTGCCGCAGTCGATGAGGGTGTCCTGGTCCAACAGGAACGAGGTTGTTCGGGCCCTGGGCCCTCCGATCCCTCCGCTACACCCCAACACCGACAATTTCATGGAATCCGGCCCCCTTTACACGCCCCACCCCCGACGCCTTCCGCCCGGGCCTGAGCACCTTAGCACTTCGACGCGCCCCGCCGCCGCCAAGTCGATCACAGTGGGGTCAGCCCAGATCAGTCCCTGGGTTTGAGCAGGAACTCCATCCGGATGCCAGCAATTTCAATGATGTCATGGTCCTTGAGGGCAGCCGAGCCCGCCGTCAGGCCCTGGCCGTTGATGGCCAGTCCGCCATCACCCTCGCCGTGACTCAACAGATATCCCTGCTGGCGCCGGGTCAGCACGGCAACCTGAACACCCGGCTTGCCCAGGGTCGTCACCGCCTTGCTCAACACCAGCTCCCGCCCGGCATTGGCCCCGGAGAGCAGCCGGATGACCCCCACCGGAGCGTGCGAAGTGGCTACCCCGGATGGGGGCAGCACGGCTGGCCCATCGCGCTCGGCCAGGTTGGCTGCCGGGCCAGCCTGCCCGCCATCGCCGAGACGCATGCTCAGATGGCCGGCGGCCTGGGCTGAATCAGCGATGAACTTGAGCCGATACTTGCCCAGCTCGATGAGATCGTTGTGTTTGAGCACATGCTTCTTGACCGGCTGGCCATTGACGTAGGTGCCGTTGGTGCTGTTTCTATCCTCGAGGAAAGCGTCATCGAGAATCCGGGTAATGGCCGCGTGCTCGCCACTGATGGCCAGATTGTCGATCTGGATATCGTTGTGGGCCTTCCGTCCGATGGTGGTCCGCTCCTTGACCAGGGGGATCTCCTTGAGGACCAGTCCATCCATGCTGAGAATCAATTTAGGCATGCTTGTTTTCCCGTCAGGGCGGAAGATTGGTTTTCCGCCACGTCACCGCTTTACCCTGCCCCGGGCCCGCCGCCGGAACCCGGCCGCTACGCCCGCCCGACCCGGTCTGGGGGAACCTGAGCCATGATCAAAGAAATATTGTCCTTGCCCCCCCGGGCATTGGCCAGGGCCACCAGCTCATCAGCCGTGGCCTGCAGCCTCCCTTCCGCCAGGGCCAGCACCGTCGCCAGATCCCGATCCGTGACCATGTCCGTCAAGCCATCGGAGCAAAGCAGATAAACATCCCCCGGGAAAGCCGGATAGCTGGCCATGTCTGGCTGTACCTGCGGGTCCACCCCCAGGGCCCGGGTCAGGCGCCCGCGATCCGGCGAAAAGGCCACCTCGTCGGGCGCGATCAACCCCCGGTCCAGCTGCTCCTGAATCAGGCTGTGATCCCGAGTAAGGCGCAGCAACTCACCACCCCGCAGGCGATACATGCGGGAATCCCCCACATGGCCCACCACCAGCCGGCCAGACCAGAAAAGCGCGGAAACAATGGTTGCCCCCATTCCAGCCAAGGCCGGCTGCCGCCCCACCTCCCGGAAGATGGCGGCATTGGCCTCCTGGATGGCTCGCTTCATGAGCTCGAGCGCCCCCGTCAACCCCATCTCCGGCGCTACCTCCGCGGGGGCCAGGCTG
Source organism: Rhodocyclaceae bacterium (assembly GCA_034004685.1). Taxonomy (GTDB): domain Bacteria; phylum Pseudomonadota; class Gammaproteobacteria; order Burkholderiales; family Rhodocyclaceae; genus JAEUNX01. The sequence goes on from JAVEWG010000030.1 coordinate 29,430, forward strand.
GCAACCGCAGCCAGGGCCACCCGGGAAGCCACCTCACCCCCCCGATAGCCCCCCATCCCATCGGAAAGAGCCAGCCAGGGCACCCCCTCCATCACCAGGACCGCATCTTCGTTAGTCGCCCGCACCCGGCCGGTATCGCTACGGGCAATCACCTCCAGGGGCGGCCAACGGTTCTCGACGACGTTCAAGAATTGGGCCCTCCCGACCATGCCAAGTGCAAACCGGTTCCATGTTGCCCTGCAGCGCCCGGGGAGGCAACCCGCGCCCCCAGGTTCTAACGCCGTTCCACCCAGTACAACATCCCCGCCGCCGCCAGCATGAACACCGCGCTGGGCAGCAGAGCCGCCAGGGGCGGCGACCAGCCATTGATCACCCCCAGGTTGGAAGCCAGGCCGTTGAGGAGGTGAAAGCCGATACCCAGCATGATCCCGGAAAAGACCTTCACGCTCACGGCCCCCATCCGGTCATGAGAATAGGCAAAGGGCAGGGCCAGGGCCAGCATCACCAGGGCCGCGAAGGGATAGGCCAGCTTCTTCCACAGGGCGATTTCGTAGCGATCGGATTTCTGGCGGTTTTCCTGGAGGTGACGCACATAGGTGTATAGGGTGGACACGGACATCCGCTCCGGCACCACCATCAGCACGCTCAAGACCTCCGGGGTCAGTTCAGACTTCCAGTGGAGTTCTGGGGTCGTTTCCACCTGAGTGCCCTCTGGCAGGAAGCGGGTTCTGGCCACCTCGGTCAGGCGCCAGCCGGCCTCCCCCTCATAGACCCCCTCCTGGGCTTCGGCGATGGAGCGCAGGCTCATGGCCCCATCGAATTCATAGATTCGCACCCCTTCCATCCGGCGGTCCGGCGTCAGGGTCGTGATATTCACGAAGAGCGCCCCATCCTTGACCCACAAACCGGACTTCAGATCCTGAGAAACCGTGGCCTGGGTGGCCATCAGGCGCCACTGCTGGGCGGCCCGCTCGGCGGGGGGCGCCACATACTCCCCGATGAGGAAGGTCAGCACCACGAAGATCGAGCCGATGCCCCCCAGCAAGCGCAGCAGGCGTCGGGTGGACAAGCCCGACACCCGCAACACGGTGATCTCGGAATGGCGCGCCAGGGTGGTCAGGGCGAACAGGGCCCCAATCAGCACTGCGATGGGCAGCAGCTCATACACCCGTCCCGGTACCAGCAGCAGCACATAGACGGCGGCCTGATGGAGTTCGTAGCCCCGCTTGCCGATGGTATCCAACTCGTTAACGAAGTCGAAGAAGGCAAACAGGCCCAGGAAAGCCACCAGCACGATGCCGGTAGCCCCATAGATTTCCCGCGCCAAGTGGCGGGCGACCAGAGACACCCTCATGCCCGCCTCCGCCAGAACCGGAACACCGCCAGCCGTCGGTAAAACAAGGCCATCAGGACCACCACCATGGCCAGGTGTGGAACCCACAGGGCCATTTCAAAAGCCACCTTGCCCCGCGCTACCCAGGCCTGGGCCACGCTAATGGCGTTGGTGTAGATCAGGTAGGTCAGCAAGGCCAGAACCAGGTTGTGAGCCCGCCCGGCCCGGGGATTGATGAAGGACAGGGGAATGGCCAGCAGGGCCAGCACCAGGGCCGCCACGGGGATGCCGACGCGGTACAGGAGTTCGCCTCGATTGGCCGGACTGGGATCTTCCAGCAAGGCCTGCAGGGAGAGGGTACGGGGCAAATGGGGCAGTTCCACACTCCCTTTGGAGTCCAGCCGCACCGCATAGCGCTCGAACTCCATCACACGGTAATCCGCCGCCCCCGGCACCCCTTCGTAGCGGCGGCCGTTCTCGAGCACCACGAAACGGTCGCCATTGGGCTCGGTACGCAGGAAGCCCTCCCGGGCCACCATCACCCCGAGACGCCCATCCTGCACCGAATTGACGAACACGTTGCGAACTCGGCCATCCTCCCCCGCCGCCACCTCCACGAAGAACACCCGCTGGGCATTGGAAGACTCCCGGAACACCCCCGGGGCGACCCGGGCGGCATCATCCTGATTGTTGACCCGCTCCTTGTACTCGCTGCTCTTCAACTGGGCCCAGGGGGCAAGAAACAGCGTGACCGCCGCGATCACCCCCACCGCCGGCAAGGCAAAGCGCAAGACCGGACGGATCCAGGCAGTCAGGGGCACCCCCGAGGCGAACCACACCACCATTTCGGAATCCCGATAGCTGCGGGACAAGGACAAAAGCACGGCAATGAAGACGGTGAGGGTCAGCACGATGGGCAACTGAGCCACCGCGCCAAAGCCGATCAAGGCCAGCACCGACTCGGAAGGCAGGCGGCCGCCGGCGGCCTGGGCCAGCAGCCGAATCAGCACCACGGTGATGAGAATGGCAAACAGCCCCACGAAGATGGCCGCGGCGGTATTGGCAAACTCACGCCGGGTCGTGCGCTGAAAGATCATGGACAGGGGGAGTGAGGGGCGTTTTTGACGATATACCTGCACCAAGCCATAATCGGCCGATGCCCGATTGACGCCAATTTCGAAGGAGCAGTGCGTGGAATTTACCATAAAGACCGGATCGCCGGAGAAGCTCAAGTCCGGCTGCGTCGTGGTCGGCGTGTTCGACGGGAGCACCCTCACCCCGGCCGCCGAAGCCCTCGACAAGGCCGCCTCCGGAGCCCTGACCGAAGTGCTGAAACGGGGAGATCTGGACAGCAAGGCCGGCGCCACCCTGATGCTCCATGCCCCTGCCCTGCCCTGCCAGCGGGTCCTCCTGGTGAGTCTGGGCAAGGCCGCCGAATTCTCGGAAAAGGCATACCGGGACGCGGCAAGCGCCGCCGCCAAGGTCCTGGCCGCCAGCAAGGCCGAGGACGCCGCCTTCTGCCTGGCCGATGCAGACATCCCCGACCGGGATCACGCCTGGGCCCTCCAGCTGGCCAGCCGGGTGGTGGCCGACGCCTGCTACCGCTTCACCGCCACCAAACCCGCCAAGGCCGACGATCCCAAACCCGCCGGCCCCGCCAAAGTCGAGTTTCTCACCAAGCGCAAGATCAGCGCCCGCCTGGAAGCCGCCCTCCTGAGGGGTCAGGCGGTGGCCGAGGGGATGGCCCTGGCCAAGGACCTGGGCAACCTGCCGGGGAACATCTGCACCCCCACCTATCTGGCCGACAGCGCCCGCCAGCTCGCCAAGGCGTTCAAGCTCAAGGTGGACGTGCTGGACCGGGAAGACATGGCCAAGCTGGGCATGGGTTCCTTCCTGTCGGTGGCCCAGGGCACCCAGGAGCCCCCCCGGTTCATTGTCCTTCACTACAAGGGCGGCAAGGCCAAGGAAGCGCCGGTGGTGCTGGTGGGCAAGGGCATCACCTTCGACACCGGCGGCATTTCCCTCAAGCCCGGCGCCGAGATGGACGAGATGAAGTACGACATGTGCGGTGCCGCCAGCGTGTTGGGCACTCTAAAGGCGGTGGCCCGGCTGGCCCTGCCCCTGAACGTGGTGGGCATCATCCCCGCCACCGAGAACATGCCCAGCGGCACCGCCACCCGCCCCGGCGACGTGGTCACCTCATTGTCCGGCCAGACCATCGAGATCCTCAACACCGACGCGGAAGGCCGCCTCATCCTGTGCGACGCCCTCACCTACGCCGAGCGCTTCAAGCCCGCCTGCGTGATCGACATCGCCACCCTCACCGGTGCCTGCGTGGTGGCCCTGGGCAAGATCCCCAGCGGCCTGCTGGCCAACGACGATGCCTTGGCCGCCGAGCTGGTGCAGCGGGGCCAGAGCAGCGGCGACCGGGTCTGGCAGCTGCCCCTGTGGGAGGAATACCAGGATCTCCTCAAGAGCAATTTCGCCGACATGGCCAACATCGGCGGGCGCTACGCCGGCACCATCACCGCCGCCTGCTTCCTGGCCCGCTTCACCAAGGCCTACAAGTGGGCCCACCTGGACATCGCCGGAACCGCCTGGGTCTCGGGCGAGGCCAAGGGCGCCACGGGGCGGCCGGTGCCACTCCTCACCGAGTTTCTGATCGCCCGCAGCGAGGCCGCCGGCCACTGAGCCGGCCGACCGTGAGCGACGTCCACTTCTATCACAACGCCGAGGACAAGCTGGCCGCCGCCTGCCGCCTGGCGGTCAAAGCCTTCGGCGCCGGCCGCAAGGTGGCCGTCCGGGTGCCCGATCCGGCCCAGGCCCGCCGCCTCGATCAACTGCTGTGGACCTTCGAGCAACTCTCCTTCGTGCCCCACGTAAGGCTGGACTCCCCCCTGGCGTCGGAAACCCCGGTGATCATCGGCGACACTCAAGACGGCGCCTGGCCCCACGATGACGTGCTCATCAACCTGGGCCTGGACCTGCCTGAGGGGGCGGACAGGTTCAAGATGGTGGTGGAGGTGGTGGGCCAAGCCGAGGAAGACCGGCAACCCGCTCGGGACCGCTGGCGCCACTACAAGGCCGCCGGCCACGCCCTCACCGCCCACGGCCTGGGGAACCGGACATGAAACGCCCCCTGCCCTCACCCCGCGCCCAGCCCCTCCCTGCAACGGCCTGGCGGAGACGCCCATGAATCATCCATCCAGCCAGGACACTCTGCCCGAAGAACTGGAAGCCGCCGACGCCTTGCTGGACCAGGCCGATGCCCTGCTGCGCCGCCACCGGGGCGGCAGCCGCTCGGCCCTGGCCCCCCTGGACGACGCCGACGCCGACGAACTACCCCTCCTCACCGACGTGGTGGACGCCCTCCCCACCCCGCCAGGCCCCTCATCCCAGCCCGCCGCTACCCCCAACGATGTCCTCCTGGCCGAACGCCTCGTAGCCCTGGATGCCGCCATTTCCAAGGAAGTGGAAAGCTGGCTGGCAGTGGAACTCCCCCAGCTCCTCTCCCTGGAACTGGACCGGCTGTCCGACCGGCTCCGCACCCAGGCCCTGGCCCACATGCGGGCGACCCTTCTGCCGGCCCTGTCCACGCGGATCGCCGACGAACTCGGCAACCAGCCCGACCAACCCTGAACCGGCCCAGCCGAGGGCCCGGGCGGCGCCATCCGATATAATCGGCGTTTTTTCTCGCCCCGACCCCCCATGGAACTCGCCAAGAGCTTCGAGCCGGCGGACATTGAGCGGCGCTGGTATCCCGAGTGGGAAGCCCGCGGCTACTTCGATGCCGGCCTGGACAAGACCAAGACCGACAACGCCTTCTGCATCCTGTTGCCGCCCCCCAACGTGACCGGCACGCTCCATATGGGGCACGGCTTCAACCAGACCATCATGGATGCGCTGACCCGCTACCACCGCATGCGGGGCGACAACACCCTGTGGCAACCGGGCACCGACCACGCTGGCATCGCCACCCAGATCGTGGTGGAGCGCCAGCTGGACGCCCAGGGGGTGAGCCGCCACGACCTAGGCCGGGAAAAGTTTCTGGAGAAGGTGTGGGAGTGGAAGGAATACTCCGGCGGCACCATCACCCGCCAGATGCGCCGCATGGGCACCAGCCCGGACTGGAAGCGGGAACGCTTCACCATGGACGCGGGCCTCAACAAGGTGGTCACCGAAACCTTCGTCCGGCTCTACCAGGAAGGCCTGATCTACCGGGGCAAGCGCCTGGTGAACTGGGACCCCAAGCTCCACACCGCGGTCTCCGACCTGGAAGTGGTGCAGGAGGAAGAAGACGGCTTCCTGTGGCACATCCGCTATCCCCTGGCCGATGGCTCCGGGTCGCTGGTGGTGGCCACCACCCGCCCGGAAACCATGCTCGGCGACACTGCCGTGATGGTGCACCCGGAGGATGAGCGCTACCGCCACCTCATCGGCAAGAGGGTGAAACTGCCACTGACCGAGCGTGAGATCCCCATCATCGCCGACGACTACGTGGACCGGGAATTCGGCACCGGCTGCGTCAAGGTCACCCCGGCCCATGACTTCAACGACTACGCCGTGGGCCTGCGCCACCAACTGCCCATGATCTCCATCCTGGCCCTGGACGGCCGGGTGAACGACAACGCCCCCGGGAAATATCGGGACCTGGACCGCTTTGATGCCCGGAAGGCCGTGGTGGCCGATCTGGAAGCCCTGGGCCTGCGGGAAAAGACCGACAAGCACAAGCTCAAGGTGCCCCGGGGGGACCGCACCGGCGTGGTGATCGAGCCCATGCTCACGGACCAGTGGTTCGTCGCCATGAGCAAGCCCGGCGCCGATGGCAAGTCCATCACCGAAAAGGCCCTGGAGGTGGTGGCCTCCGGCGAGATCAGGTTCTATCCGGAAAACTGGGTGAACACCTACAACCAGTGGCTCAACAACATCCAGGACTGGTGCATCTCCCGCCAGCTGTGGTGGGGCCACCAGATTCCCGCCTGGTACGGCGTGAACGGCGAGGTCTTCGTCGCCCACAACGAAGAGGAAGCCCGCGCCCAGGCCGACAAGGCTGACTACGCCGGCCCCTTGACCCGGGATCCGGACGTGCTGGACACCTGGTACTCCTCCGCCCTGTGGCCCTTCTCCACCCTGGACTGGACCCCTGAATGGCCGGCCAAGTCCAACGACGCCCTGGACCTCTACCTGCCCTCCAGCGTGCTGGTCACTGGCTTTGACATCATCTTCTTCTGGGTGGCCCGCATGGTCATGATGACCAAGCACATCACCGGCAAGATCCCCTTCAAGCACGTCTATGTGCACGGCCTGATCCGGGACGGGGAAGGCCAGAAGATGAGCAAGTCCAAGGGCAACGTGCTGGACCCCATCGATCTCATCGACGGCATCGGCATCGAAGAGCTGGTGAAGAAGCGCACCACCGGCCTCATGAATCCCAAGCAGGCCGCCAGCATCGAGAAGAAAACCCGCAAGGAATTCCCCGAGGGCATTGCCGCCTTCGGCACCGATGCCCTGCGCTTCACCTTCGCCAGCCTGGCCAGCCCGGGCCGGGACATCAAGTTCGATCTGGCCCGCTGCGAGGGCTACCGCAACTTCTGCAACAAGCTGTGGAACGCCACCCGCTTCGTGCTGATGAATTGCCAGGACCAGGACTGCGGGCTGGCGCCCCAAACCCCCGGGGCCTGCGCCGCCGGCGGCTACCTGGACTTCTCCTTCGCCGACCGCTGGATCGTCTCCAGTCTCCAGCGTACCGAAGCCGAGGTGGCCCAGCACTTCGCCGATTACCGCTTCGACCTGCTGGCCAAGGCGGTCTATGAGTTTGTCTGGGACGAGTACTGCGACTGGTACCTGGAACTGGCCAAGGTGCAGATCCAGACTGGCTCGCCGGAAAGCCAGCGGGCCACCCGCCGGACCCTGCTGCGGGTGCTGGAAACCGTGCTGCGCCTCGCTCACCCCCTGATTCCCTTCATCACCGAGGAATTGTGGCAGACCGTGGCCCCCCTGGCGGAGCGCAAGAACACCGAGAGCATCATGACCGCCCCCTATCCCACGGCAGAGTTCTCCCGTCTGGACGAGGCCGCCGAAGCCAAGGTAGCGCAGCTCAAGGCCTTGACCTATGCCTGCCGCAACCTGCGGGGCGAAATGAACATCTCGCCGGCCCAGCGGCTGCCCTTGGTGGCCGCCGGTGATGCCGCCACCCTGCAGGCCTACGCGCCTTATCTGGCGGGCCTGGCCAAGCTGTCGGAAGTCAGCGTGGTGGCGGAGATCGGCACCGAGGAGCTGGCCCCGGTGGCGGTGGTGGGGGAGACCCGCCTGATGCTCAAGGTGGAGATCGACCTGGCCGCCGAGCGGGAGCGGGTTGCCAAGGAAGTGGCCCGCCTGGAAGGGGAAATCGTCAAGGCCCAGGCCAAGCTCGCCAACGAAAGCTTCGTGGCCCGCGCCCCGGCGGCGGTGGTGGCCCAGGAGCAGGAGCGCCTGGCGGGCTTCAGCGCTACCCTGGACAAGTTGCGGCCCCAGCTGGCCAAGCTAGCCGGGCGCTAATCGCTCCATGGCCACGGGTGGCCCCAAGCTGCTGATCGCCGCCTGCCTGGCGGCGGTCTACTTGATCTGGGGCACCACCTATCTGGCCATCCGCATTGCCCTGGAGGGCATGCCGCCTCTCTTTCAGATGGGCTCCCGCTTTCTGGTGGCTGGCGGCCTGCTTTTCGGCTGGCTGGCTTTGCGGCGGAGGCCCTGGCCTACCCGCCGCCAGTGGGGCCACTCCGCCCTGGTGGGGGCGCTGCTGATGGGCTGCGCCATGGGGGGTGTAGCGGTGGGGGAGCAATGGATCAGCTCCGGCGCCACCACCGTGCTCATCGGCGCCTTGCCGTTGGCCGCCGTACTGTGGGGGCGGGCCTTCGGGGAGCGGCCCGGTCCCTGGGCCTGGCTGGCTGTGGGGCTGGGCAGCGCCGGCATCCTCACCCTCACGGCCGGAGCGGAATTCCGCGCCAGCCCGGCGGGCACCGCCGCCATCCTGTTCGCCATCACCGCTTGGTCCTTTGGCTCCCAGCTTTCCTTGCGGCTGGATCTGCCCGAGGGGGCCATGGGCTTTGCCGCCGAGATGTTCACCGGCGGCCTCATTCTTTTGCTGGCCAGCTGGCTGGCCGGGGAATCCTGGCCCGCCAGCGTGGCCTTGCGGCCCTTGCTGGCCTGGGGCTACCTGGTGGTGGCGGGTTCCTTGGTGGCCTTCTCGGCCTACATGGTGCTGGTGGAGCGCACTTCCCCCCTGGTGGCTGCCAGCTACGCCTACGCCAACCCACCGATTGCCCTGGTCCTGGGGGCCCTGGTGGCCCATGAGGGCATTGCGCCCCAGACCTGGGCCGCGCTGCCCTTGATCCTGGCGGCGGTGGCCCTGTTGGGGTGGAGCGCCACCCGCCCCAAAGGGCCGTAAATGGCCATGGGTGGAGCCTTCGGCCCTTACTTGCGCTTCAGAAAGAACTCGTGAGCCTTGTCCTGGGTTTCCCTTTGGCCCAGCAATTCATTGCCGGTCTGACGGGCAAAGGCCTCGAAATCCTTCACCGAGCCAGGATCGGTAGCCAATACCCGCAGCACCATGCCGCTATCCATGTCTGCCAGGGCTTTCTTGGCCCGCAGGATGGGCAGGGGGCAGTTGAGCCCGCGGGCATCCACTTCCTTGTCGAAATGCATTGCATCAATCTCCCAAAATCATGGCCCAAGGCCGTCGGGGCAAATTGTAGGGCCAGCACAGGCAGGACCCAAGGGAATCCTCCTGCATCAGCCGGGGTCGAAAGCGGCATCCAGGGGTGATGCTAAAATGTGGCCCCATCTGAACGCTCCACCGACCTTTCGCCGGCCCCCACCATGCCAGACTCCCCCATCCCCCTCACCCACTTCGATGCCCAAGGCCAGGCCCATATGGTGGATGTGGGTGCCAAGGCGGAAACCCGGCGGATCGCGGTGGCCAGCGGCCGCATCGCCATGGCGCCGGCCACCTTCGCGGTGGTGCGGGAGGGCAACGCCAGGAAAGGCGACGTGCTGGGCATCGCCCGTGTCGCCGCCATCCAGGCCTCCAAGCGCACCGCCGACCTGATCCCCCTCTGTCACCCCCTGGCCCTGACCCGGGTTGCCGCGGAATTCACGCTGGACGAAGCCAGCGCCTCCGTGACCTGCACCGTCACCGCCGAGACTTTCGGCCGCACCGGGGTGGAGATGGAGGCCCTGACCGCCGTCTCCGCCGGGCTGCTCACCATCTACGATATGTGCAAGGCCATGGATCGGGCCATGACCATCCAGGACATCCGCCTGCTGGAAAAACAGGGGGGCAAGTCCGGCCATTGGCAGCGGGCCACCCCCTGACCCGTACCCCACCACCATGAACCCACTTCGACGCCACTTCCTCCATAACGCCTCCGGCACCGCCGCCGTGGCCGCCCTGCTGGCCGCCGGCCTGCTCAAACCCGGCCGGGTACTGGCGGCCTGGAACGCCGAGGCCTTCGAAGCCCACACCATCGGCGACGCCTTGAAGCGCATCGGCGCCGACAAAGCGGCCCCGTCCCCGGAAATACTTCTCAAGGCCCCGGAAATCGCCGACAACGGCAGCTCTGTGGCCGTCGAGGTGATCAGCCGGATCCCCGCCACCCAACGCATCTCCCTGCTGGTAGACAAGAACCCCCAGCCCCTCATCCTGCAGATGGATTTCAGCCCGGGCGCCAAGCCCCAGCTGGGGGCCCGCATCAAGATGGCGGAAACCTCCAATCTGCGGGCAGTGGTGGAAGCCGGCGGCAAGACCTACACGGTGCTGCGGGAGGTTCAGGTCACCATCGGCGGCTGCGGAGGTTAAGGATGAAACAGTCCCCACACGCTGTTCACTCTGGCAAGTCCATCTACGCACAACCGGCCCGTTACCCGGGCGCGGAGCTTCGCTCCATGAATTCCCCATTCCCCCCTCCCAAGGAAGCTCAGGCCTCCCTTGGGGAAGCCCTGGGAGAGACCTGACATGGCAGACCCAATCAAGATCCGCGCCAGCATCAAGGAGGGTGAGGGGGACCTGCGCATCCTGATCACCCACCCCATGGAAAACGGCCAGCGCAAGGACGCCAACGGCCAGACCATCGCGCCCCACTTCATCCATACCCTTGCCATCGCCGTCAACGGCAAGAGCGTGATCGACGCCAGTCTGGGGCCCGGGATATCCAGGAATCCCCTGTTCGCCTTCCGCCTCGCCGACGTGAAGACCGGCGACAAGGTCACGGTGAGCTGGGCGGACAACCGGGGCGAGCGGCGCAGCGACGAAGCGCTCTTCGCCTGACCGGGAGCCACGCCATGGGCCAGGAAATCGAACTCAAGCTCGCCCTGCCTCCCCGCGCCGTGGCGGCCCTGGGGCGTCACCCCCTGTTTGCCGGCGCCCCCGCCGTCGGCCCCCGCCAGACCCTCATCAACACCTATTTCGACACCCCGGATCTCCTCCTCAAGGGCCAGCGCATTGCCCTGCGTACCCGCCGCCAGGGCCGCCACTGGCTGCAAACCGTGAAGGGCGGCGGCGACTACGCCGGAGGTTTGTCCCATCGGCCAGAATGGGAGCACCCCTACCACGGCCAGTTCGACTTCAGCCCGGTGGACGCCCCGGCCCTGCGGGCCCTGCTGGAACACCAGGCGCCCCGCCTCACCCCCCTGTTCACCACCCATTTCCGCCGGGAAACCCGCCGACACGCCCCCCGCCCCGGGGTGGAAATCCTCCTCATGCTGGACCAGGGCAGGGTGGAGGCCGCCGGCCGCCACGCACGCCTGTGCGAGCTGGAACTGGAGTTGGTCCAGGGCGGCGTGGCGGATCTCTTCGAGTTGGCCCAGGCCCTGGCGGCCGATCTCCCCCTGGCGCCGGAAGATCTCTCCAAGGCCCAGCGGGGCTACCAATTGTTCCTGGATCAGCCCCTCCAGCCCATGAAGGCCTTGCCCTCCCGGATCGCCGCCACCGATGAACCCCTGGCGGCCTTCCGTTCCCTGGCCCTGGATTGCGTGCGCCAGTGGCAGGCCAACGCCAACGCCGCGGCCACCAGCCCCGACCCGGAATTGATCCATCAGATCCGGGTGGCCCTGCGCCGCCTGCGCAGCCTGCTGCGCCTGATGGCCCCCTGCCTGCCCCCTGGCTTCGTGGCGGAATGGGCGCCCCGCCTGGCCGCCGAAGCCACCCGCCTGGGGGATGCCCGGGATCTGGATGTGCTCCTGACCACCATCCTCGCTCCGGTGGAGGGCGCCTCCACGCCCCCCGCCGGCCTGCCCCGCCTGCGCCAGCAGGCCGAAACCCATCGCCAGCAGGCCCACCGCCAAGCCCGCACGGCCCTGGTCCAGGGCCTTCATGGCCGGGCCATCCTGGCCTTCATGGCCGCCCTCCACGCCCTCCCCCCGACCCCGGCGGATGGCCTGCCCCTGGACACCCTGGCCCGACAAAGGCTGGCGCAGCTGGCCCGCCGCGCCCGCAAACGGGCCAAGGTCGCCCGGAGAGAACCCCGCCCAGAACGGCTCCACGCCCTGCGCATCGCCTTGAAGCGCATGCGCTACGGCATGGAATTCTTCTTGCCCCTGCTGCCTGCCAAGGCCACCGAACGCTTCCTGGCCCGCCTTGCCACCGCCCAGGACCAACTGGGCTATCTCAACGACTTGACCCAGGCCCAGCGCCACTTCCAGGCCTGGAGCGGCCCCCGGGTCGAGCTGCGGGAAGCCGCCGGCTTCGTGGCCGGCTGGCACGCCCCCCAGGTCAGCCACCTGAGCGCCCGCCTGCCCCGCCGGATCGCCCGGCTCCTCAAGACCCTGCCCTATTAGGGCGTTCTCCCAAGCGTCATCATGGTGCAACCTGGCTCCACCATACTCTCTGGATTTTCCAAGGAGGACGAACGGATGGATCTGCTCCTGTGGCGCCATGCCGAAGCGGCGGACGGGTTCCCCGACAACACCCGGGAACTCACCGAACGGGGCCGCAAGCAGGCCCAAAAGGTGGCCGAATGGCTGCGGGCCCGGCAACCCAAGCGCCTGCGGGTGCTGGCCAGCCCCACCGTCCGGACCCGCCAGACCGCCGCCGCCTTCACCGATGATTTCGAAATTGTCCCGGCCCTGGGGCCGGAGGAGAGCGTGGCCAGCATCCTCGCCGCCACCGGCTGGCCCGAGGGCGGCGGCGCCTGCCTGCTGGTGGGCCACCAGCCCTCCCTGGGTCGCCTGGCAGCCCTCCTCCTGGCTGGCCAGGAGGCTGACTGGACCATCAAAAAGGGCGCCCTGTGGTGGTTCACCAACCGGGTGCGGGACGGGGAAACTCAGACCGTGCTGCGCTGCGTGGTCCCCGCCGATTTCGCCTGAAAGCCGTTTGAAGGCGGGATTTCCCGCCCTGGAAAGCCGGAACAGCCCCGGATCCAGCCGGCAACCGGGCGGCTCGGGTTATCCTTGCGAGTTGTAGCCAGAACAACCCGGAGGAGCCCCCCGTGCCCGCGCTGTTGCCCCAACCCGATCCCGAAGGCCTGCTGGAATACTCGGTGGTCTACACCGACCGCGCCCTGAACCACATGTCCCTGCGTTTCCAGGGCGTGATGAAGGACATCTCCCGCATCCTCAAGACGGTCTACAACGCCAGGGCCGCCCTGGTGGTGCCGGGGGGTGGCACCTTCGGCATGGAGGCAGTCGCCCGCCAGTTCGCCACCGACAAGAAATGCCTGGTGATCCGCAACGGCTGGTTCAGCTTCCGGTGGACCCAGATCTTCGAGATGGGCCGCATTCCCGCAGAATGCGTGGTCCTCAAGGCGCGCCAAACAGGCCCCGGCAGCCAGGCCCCCTTCGCCCCGCCCCCCATCGAGGAAGTGGTGGCCGCCATCCGCCGGCACAAGCCCGATGTGGTCTTCGCCCCCCACGTGGAAACCGCCTCCGGCATCATCCTGCCTGACCAATACGTGCAAGCCGTGGGCGCCGCGGTGCGGGAAACCGGCGGCCTGTTCGTGCTCGACTGCGTGGCCTCCGGCACGGTGTGGGTGGATATGGTGGCCAACGACGTGGACGTGCTGATCAGCGCCCCCCAGAAGGGCTGGAGCGGCTCTCCCTGCGGGGCCCTGGTGGCCCTGGGGGAGCGGGCCCGGGCCCGCATCGACCAGACCACCAGCACCAGCTTCGCCTGCGATCTCAAGAAGTGGCTGCAGATCATGGAGGCCTTCGAGAACGGCGGCCACGCCTATCACGCCACCATGCCGACCGATGCCCTGGCGGCCCTGCGGGACGTGATGCTGGAAACCGAAGCCTACGGCTTCGACAAGGTGCGGGAGGAGCAGCTGGAACTGGGCCGCCGGGTCCGACAACTACTGGAGGCCAAGGGCTTCCCCAGCGTGGCGGCGCCCGGCTTCCAGGCCCCGGGGGTGGTGGTGAGCTACACCACCGACCCGGATATCCAGTCCGGCAAGAAATTCCTCGCCCTGGGCCTCCAGACCGCCGCCGGGGTGCCCCTCCAGTGTGACGAGCCGGCCGACTTCCGCACCTTCCGCCTGGGTCTGTTCGGCCTCGACAAGCTCCACGGGCCGGCGCGCACCGTCAACAACCTGGCCGCGGCGCTGGAAAAGCTGGCCGGCTGAGGCCACGCCCCGGGGCGGCCCATCCCGGTGGGCGGCCCCCCGACATTCAATCAGACAAGGAGTAATGGAGATGGCGATTCAAACCGTGGGCGTCATCGGCGCCAAGGGCATTGGGGCCGAGGTGGCCCGGGCCTGCCTGGCAGCGGGCTTTGCCGTGACCCTGGTGGACCCGGACCGGGCGATCCTGCAAGGCCTCAAGGACGATCTCGGCGCCCGGCTGGAAGCCGCCGTGGCCCAGGGCACCCTGACGGCCGCCGACAAGGCCGCCACCTTGAAGCGCTTTGCCTGTTCCACCCAGGTGGCGGATTTCCACGGGGACGACTTCGTCATCGCCACCGGCTGCGACCAGTCCGAAGCCACTGCGCGCACCCTGCGGGCCACGGAAGCGGCCATGGGCAGCTACGCCATCATTGCCAGCGACACCCCGGCCCCCGCCGTCACCGGCCTGACCCGGCCCGACAAGCTCATCGGCCTGCGCCTGGACAACGCCGCCAGCCCTGAACTGGTGCGCTACCCCCAGACCTCCGACGAAACCTACCACTTGGTGGCAGGCTTCGTCCGCGCCCTGCGCCAGGGCCAGCCGTCCTAGGATCACCTTGAGCCCTGCACAGCGGGGCCTGTTCGCCACGCCCGCAAGCGGGCCCCAATGGGCCGGGCCCAAGACCCGCGCCAAACCATTTTCCTGATATCCCAGAGCCCATGACCGAAACCCCCCGCATCACCTGGACCGAAGGGGACACCCCCCACTCCGCCCTGTGGCACTCCGAAGCCGGTCTGCCGCCCCCCCGGCGGGTACTGCCAGCCGATGACCAGATGAACGCGGATACCGCCTACCGCCTCGCCTGCGAAGGCACCGCGCTGCTGTGGCGGGGGGATTTCCAGAACGCCCGGCTGCTGCTCCAGGCGGTGGCCCGCCGGGTGGACCGCAAGCCCCTCAAGCCCCGCAAGAAGGCCACCCTCGCCAGCATCGCCGAATCCTTCCACCTGCACCGCCAGGCCCAGGGCCAGCGAGCCCGCATCCTTGGGATGCTGCTCCTGCCCTTCGAGGCGGATTACACCATTCCCCTGCGCCGGGCCCCCAGCGTGGCCGATGCCTGCCAGGAGGCCTACGGCCCCCCCGGCCAGGCGCCCTTCGTAGCCTCCCTGCGGGAACTCCAGGGCCTCATCGGCGCCCATGAGTGGCGCAAGAAGGGCGTGCCCATCCCCGCCCTCGGCGGCGAGCGCATCCATCCCCACTACGGAGTATTCTCCCCGGTGCGGGGAGAATACGTGGCCCTAGTGGCCGAGGCGCCCCTGCCCGCCACCACCCTGGCCTTCGACATCGGCACCGGCACCGGCGTGCTGGCCGCCCTGCTGGCCCGGCGAGGCATCAAGCAGGTGGTGGCCACCGACCAGGACCCCCGGGCCCTGGCCTGCGCCCAGGACAACCTGCTGCGCCTGAACCTCAAGAACCGGGTGAAGGTGGTCCAGGCCGACCTGTTCCCCGAGGGCCGGGCGCCCCTCGTAGTCTGTAATCCGCCCTGGCTGCCGGGCCGCCCCAGTTCGCCCCTGGAGCACACCGTCTATGATCCGGACAGCCGCATGCTGCGGGGCTTCCTGGCCGGCCTGGCGGCCCACCTCGCCCCCGGCGGCGAAGGCTGGCTGATCCTGTCGGACCTGGCCGAGCACCTGGGCCTGCGTCCCCGGGCAGAACTCCTGGCCTGGATTGAGGCCGCCGGGCTCCAGGTCATCGCCCGCCACGACACCCGCCCGGTCCACCCCAAGGCCACCGACCCGGACGACCCCCTTCACGCCGCCCGCAAGGCCGAAGTCACCTCCCTGTGGCGCCTGGGGGCCAGGGAGCAGGCCGGATGAGCCCCGACGCCGCCCAGCAAATGCTGGAAACCCTGCGGGAAATCCGCGACGGTCAGCGGGAAATCGTGGCCCTGCTGCAAGCCCAGCGGGCCGCCGCCGAGGAGCAGGTGCAGCGCTCCCGGGAGACCATCGAGGAATCCGTGGGCCTCCAGCGCCTGGCCCTGCAACGCCAGAAAACCATCAGCGCGGTGGCCTTTCCGGCCATCCTGGCCTGCATCGCCGCCATCGCCTATCTGGTAGCCCGCTATTTCTAGGCTTGCCCATACAGATCAAAAAAACAAAAGGAGACCCACCATGCCCCCCCAACAGACTGTGCAGGATTTCATGGGCCGCTACTGTGCCACCTTCACCCCCGGCAACGCGGCCGCCATGGCGGATTTCTTCCACCATCCGGTGGCCATGATCTTCGGCGGCAACTTCCTGCTCCTCAACACCCCCCAGGAACTCACCACCACCTTCGAGGCCATGCTGGCGGGCCTGGCGACCCGGGGCTTCAGCCATTCCACCCCAGATCGGCTGGCGGTAACCCAGCTAGCGGACCAGACCTTCTGGGTCACCGGCGCCTTCACCCGCTATCACCGGGATGGCTCGGTGCTGGAAACCGTGGGCGCCACCTACACCCTGCTGGCCGGCGATGCCGGCTTCAGGATCGCCATGGTGGTGGCCCACGACGCTGGCGCCCTGGAGCGCTACCGGGCAGCCCTGGGCTAAGGCGCGTTCCCGCGCAGAACAGGGGTCAGACTACGATAAGCACCAGCCGTGATGCCGTGCTTGCCGCAGAGGTTGGTGACTCGCCCGCCTCAACAGTTTCACGGCGCGAATCCGAATCTCTTCGAGCGTGGCATGCGACAGGGCGCAACCGTCTCTCTTTTCCATGCGCAATTGTCGCATGCCGGCATTATTCAATGTTCGCTAACCAATGAACTTCTTAGTAACTTAGTGCCATTCGGGTCTGACCCCAATGGCACTACCTTAAGGCGCGTTCAGCGCAGCGTTGCTGCTGTTTGCGCAATTGCTCGCGCACCACGCGACGGGGTTCGGTGAGCAATTTCCGGGGTTTTGGTCGTCGCTTGGCGGCGCGAGGTT
>JAVEWG010000031.1:0-44915 GCA_034004685.1 Rhodocyclaceae bacterium
TCGGCCAGCTTGCGCACCTCGGCGGCCACCACGGCGAAGCCCTTGCCGTGCTCGCCGGCCCGGGCCGCCTCGATGGCCGCATTCAGGGCCAGCAGGTTGGTCTGGTAGGCGATGTCGTCGATGATGCCGATCTTGTCGGCGATCTGCTTCATCGCCCCCACCGTTTGGACCACCGTATGGCCGCCTTCGACAGCCTGGGCCGCCGCCTTGGTCGCCATCCCATCGGTGACCTGGGCATTCTCGGTGTTCTGGTTGATCGTGGCGGCCATCTGTTCGATGGACGCCGTGGTCTCCTCCAGGGAGGCCACCTGCTCGGACGCCCCTTGAGCCAGCGACTGGGCGGTGACGGAAACCTGCTCCGAAGCGTTCAGCAGCGCGTCGGCGGCCACCGACACGGCCCCCAGGGTGTTCGACAGCTTATCCACCGTGTAAGCCATGGAGGCCATCAACTGGCCCATCTCGTCCTGGGAGTCGATCCGGACCTGGACGGTCAGATCCCCCTCCGCCAAGCGCTTGGCCACCTCCACGCTCTCCCGGAGGCGCCGCAGCATTCCGGTCAGCAGCCAGAAGAACAGGATCGCCAGGGTCGTGACCACCAGGGCGGAAACCAGGGAGAAACCGATGCCCCACAGGGCCTGCCGTTCATAGGCCGTGACACGCTCCTGGAGCCCGCTGGCGAGCTTGTCCTCGAAGACCTTCATGCCGTCGATCTTGGCGGTGATGGTGGCAAACCAGCTTGCCGGCTCGACGCCGAAATTACCTTCCAGGGCCTTCTCCACGGCGATGGCCCGCAGACGGGCAGTCTCCCGCACGGGGGCGTCGCCATACAGGGTCTCGAGCGCCTTCAGGGTTGCAGGGCCCGCCAGGGTGCGAAACGTTGCCAGATAGACGTCCTGGGCGGAAATCAGGGTCTGCAGGCGCTGGAAGAGGGGAATGGCCATCGGCCCGTTGGCGGCAAAGGCTCCATTCAAGGTCGCCCGCTCGCGGCCGGCCTGTTCCTTGGCGTTGATGAACTGCACATAGGCCATCATCTGTTTGGCGATATCGGCCTGCTCAGTCACCAAGGTGGCCATGCCGAGCATTGCCAGCAGGCGGTCGATGGCGTCGGTGTAGGCCGCGAAGGATTCCGGCGCCGTCAGCTGCAGCGAACCGATGCGTTGCCGCAGCTCGGTAAGCGTGCTGAGGTTGGCGACCCCATCGTTGAGGGTCTCCAGGAGGGCGGCGGGCAACGCACTGGCCTCGTCGGTGGCCAGCAGATCGGTGAGGGCCTTGTGCTGGCCGTCGGTGAGCCCGCGCTGGGTATCCACCTCGACAACGAATTTCGTGCCCTTGCTGCCGAGCAGGCCGGCCGAGAGGCCGCGCTCTTTCTGCAGTTCATGAACCACGCCACTGACTGCGATGGCGGTGCGCTCGATGGCGGCAACCTCCCGGGACCGGCGCAATTCCCGCCAGTCCCCCACCAGGCCCGACAGGGTGTAGTAGAGGGTGCCCGCCAGCACCGCGCCAAAGAGCAGCAGCAGGCGGCCGCGCAAGGTCGTCAACATCCCGAACATCGTGTTCTCTCCTCCAACCGCTGATCAACAGCCTGCTTTTATTCGATCGCCATGAAAACACCCGGGCTAGGTGCCATCAGCAGCGCCCGCCGGCCCCCCCACATCGGCCAGCATGGCCATTTCATCCACCGAGAGGACCTTCTGGATTTCCAGGATGATGACAAACCTGCCGTCCACCTTGCCCATGCCGGCGATGAAGTCGGCGCGGATCCGGGCGCCAAAGGACGGGGGCGGCTCGATTTCGGCGGCCTGGATTTCGAGGACTTCGGAAACGGCATCCACCATGATTCCGATGTCCTGGCGGACATCCGCCTGGGTCACCTCGACGATGACGATGCAGGTGCGGCGCTGAACCTCGCTGGCCTTGCCGCCAAAGCGCGCGGCCAGATCGATGACGGGCACCACGGCGCCCCGCAGATTGATCACGCCGCGGATGAAGCTGGGCATCATCGGAATCTCGGTGAGGTGACCGTATTCGATGATCTCCTTCACGTTGAGGATGCCGACGGCGAACATCTCGCCACCCAAGGTGAAGGTGAGGTATTGATGGGTTTCCCCGCCGCCGGCGCCCGTCCGGGCAACGGCGGCCGGACCGCCGGGGGCCTTGACCAAATCGTTCATGGCAGGGGCTCCTCAAAAACGCTCGAAGTCGTGCTCATCCACCGGCGCATGGGCCTTGAAGCTGGCGGCCGTGCTCCGAGGCGCAGGCGCGGGGCGGATGGCGGCGGTCGGCCTGGCCCGGGCCCCGGAACCAACCCCAGCCCTTTTTTCCTCAAGACGGAAGAAGCTCATCAACTCCTGCAGCTGGGCGGCCTGCCCGCCCATTTCCTCGGCGGTGGCGGCCAGCTCCTCGGAGGCCGAGGCGTTTTGCTGGGTGGCCTTGTTGAGCTGGCCCATGGCGCTGTTGATCTGCCCCACGCCGGCGCTTTGCTCCTGGCTCGCCGCGGCGATTTCCTGGACCAGGTCGGAGGTCTTCTTGATGGAGGGCACCATCTCCCCCAGGAGGCTGCCGGCCTTTTCCGCCAGCCTCACCGAGGACGAGGCGACCTGGCCGATTTCCTGGGCGGCCACCTGGCTACGTTCGGCCAGCTTGCGCACCTCGGCGGCCACCACGGCGAAGCCCTTGCCGTGTTCGCCGGCCCGGGCCGCCTCGATGGCCGCGTTCAGGGCCAGCAGATTGGTCTGGTAGGCGATGTCGTCGATGATGCTGATCTTGTCGGCGATCTGCTTCATGGCGTCCACGGTTTCCTTCACCGCATCGCCCCCTTCCTGGGCCTGATTGGCCGCCGAAGTGGCCATCCCGTCGGTAACCTTGGCGTTCTCGGTGTTCTGATTGATCGAGGCGGTCATCTGTTCGATCGAAGCCGTGGTTTCCTCCACCGAGGCGGCCTGCTCGGAGGAAGCCTGGGAGAGGGACTGGGCGGTTTCCGAGACCTGGCCGGCGGCGCTGCTGAGGGCGTCGCTGGCCACGTTCACCTCGCTGATGATCTGGGTCAGCTTGGCGATCATGGCCTGGGTGGAGCTCATCAACTGGCCGACCTCGTCGGAGCTGTCCGCCGTGACCTTCACCGTCAAGTCCCCTTCGGCCAGGGCCTGGGCGGCAGCGGCCGCTTCCGACACCGGCCTGGTGATGCTGCGGGTCACCCAGAAGGCAAAGCCGGTGGCCAGCAGAATGGAAGACAGGGCCATCACAAGGATCATCAGCTGGGTCTGGTTGGCAACCTCGTCGGCGCGCTTGCCGGTCTCGTCCATGAGCTTGGACTGGAATGCGATCAGGTCGCTGATGTTGCCGATGTAGTCGTTGAAGGTCTTGCGCACATCCCCCGTGAGCAGGGCGATGGCCTCATCGGTCTTGCCGCCCGAAGTCAGTTCGATGAATTTCTCCTGCATGGGTACGAAGGCCGCGCGGCTTTCCACCATGCGCTTGAGGATGGCCTTGCCCTCGTCGCTGACGATCGTCGCGGTGAGCTTCTCCAGCCGTTCACCGATGACCTTGCGCGCCGCCGGAATCCGCTCCAGCTCCTTTTTCACGGCGGCCGGATCCTTGACCAGCACCGCGTTACGCATCGCCCGGGCCATGACGTTCAGCTCATCGATCATGTCATTGGCCTGGACGGTCTTGGGAAACTTGTCCGTCACCATGTCACGGATCTCCCCGGTCAGCTGCCCGAGGCGCAGATAGGAGATAGCGGAAATCGCAACGAGCAGCACCAGCACGAGGCCGAAGCCCAGGCCGAGGCGAACGCCGATTTTCAGGTTCTTGAACATGGGTTTGATACCTTTCGGAGCGAAATCAATGGATCAGGGTTGATGACGGGCAAATCGAAAAGACACACCACAGGCGGGGCCTGCACAGGTTTTTTGGGGGGATTCAGGACGATTCGAGCTGAGCGGCGGCCGGATGGCCCGGGCGGGCGCGCTGCGCTTCCTGGCTGGCGCAGCGAGCCACCAGGGCCGGCACATCGAGAATCAGGGCCACCTCGCCGCTGCCCAGGATGGTGGAACCGCCGATGCCCCGCAGATGCTTGAACAGGCTGCCCAGGGGCTTGATGACGGTCTGGAATTCGCCAAGCAATTGATCGACGACGATGCCCGCCTTCTGCCCGGAATACTGCACCACCACCACGTTTTCCCGGTCTGGCGGCGGGCCGTCCACGTCGAACATCTCCCGCAGGCGCATGAAGGGCAAGACCTCGCCCCGCAGGTTGAGCATGTGGCCCCGGGTGTCATCCCCCCGCAGCTCAAGGCATTCCACGACGCTATCGAGGGGGACCACGTAGGCGGCTTCCCCCACGCCGGTGAGGAAACCGTCGATGATCGCCAGGGTCAGGGGCAGGCGGATGATGAAGCGCGAACCAGTGCCCAGCTGGGTCCGCACGTCGATGGTGCCGCGCAGGGCCTGAATGTTGCGCTTGACCACATCCATCCCCACGCCCCGGCCGGACAGGTTGGAGATCTTGTCGGCGGTGGAGAAGCCGGCTTCGAAAATCAGGTTGATGATCTCTTGCTCGGACAGGGTCTGGCCGGGTTGAATCAGGCTGCGCTCGATGGCCTTGGCCTGGATCTTCTCGGCATTGAGGCCGCCGCCGTCGTCGGCCACCTCGATGACGATGCTGCCCGAGTCATGGAAGGCGTTGAGTTCTACCCGGCCGGTGGCCGGCTTGCCGGCGGCCTCCCGCGCGGCCGCGGATTCGATGCCGTGATCCATGGCGTTGCGTACCAGGTGCATCAGGGGATCGCCGATCTTTTCCACCACCGATTTATCCAGTTCGGTGTCGGCGCCGGAAATCACCAGATCGATCTCCTTGCCCAGTTCCTTCGAGACGTCCCGGACCACCCGCTGGAAGCGGTTGAAGGTCTCGCCGATCTGCACCATGCGCAGCTGCAAGGCTGAGTCGCGGATACTCTCCACCAGGCGGGAGAGCACCGAAGTGGCCTCCACCAGTTGGGGCTGGCTGCTCCTGTGGGCGAGCAGGTTGGCGCTGGCGCCGGCGATCACCAGCTCGCCGACGAGATCGATGAGCTGGTCGAGCTTGTCGGCCTGCACCCGGATGAGGCGGGCCTCGGCCACCTTCTTGTCGGCAACCCGTTTTTGCTTGGCCGCGGCGGCCTCGACGATTTCCGGCTGCACCAGGCGCTGGTCCACCAGGATTTCCCCAAGCTGGGGCACCGCAAGCTCCCTTGCATCGGACTGAACCGCCGCGTGCTGCTGGGCGCTGAGGCCGTCCTGAAGCTCTTCCTGGGTCAGGGCACCCGACTTGACCAGGATTTCCCCCAGCCGCATGGTTTCTTCCGGCAACAGCTCGATCAGGGCGATGTAGTCAGCCACCTTGCTGTTGGGGGGCAGGATATGCAGTTCGATCTCATCGCGGCAGAAGGCAAAGACGTTTTCGATCTGATCCTTGCTGGCATGGCTGCGCAGGGCGATTTCAAAGCCCAGGTAACAGGCCTCCGGATCCAGCTCCTCCGCCACCGGCATCCCGTCAAACAGGGTAGTGAGATGCACGATCTCCCCGAGGCTGAGCAGATAGCGCAGGAAAGCCAGGGGCTCCATGCCGTTCCTGAGCACCTCCCGGCCAAACCGCACCGAGATGTGCCAGCAGTCGGTCATCGAGGTGTCGCCACCGGCCCGCTGCAGGCTCCCCTGGGGCGCCTGGGCCAGGACGGAGCCGGATGGCGGCGCGGCGGCCTCCCCCGAAGCGAAGACCCGCAAGCGCTCGGCGGTACCCTCCCCCTCCACCGCGAGGGCCTCGTCCTCATCCAGACAGCCAGCGGCGACCCGGTCAAGCAGGGCACCGATATGGTCGCAACCCGCCAGGAGCACGGTGATCAATTCGCCGTTCACCTGGATCTCGCCGTTGCGCAACCGGTCGAGGACATTTTCCAGGATGTGGGTGAAACACTCGATCTGGGTCAGCTCGACCACGCCGGCAGCACCCTTGATGGTGTGGGCGGCGCGAAAAATCCCGTTGATGGTTTCTGCGTCATGGTCGCCCTGCTCCATGCGCAGCAAGCCCTCTTCCATCGCCGAGAGCTGTTCGCAGGCTTCCTGGGCGAAGACTGAATGGATCTCTTCCATGGGCGCCATCCCTATGGCCGCTCGGCCAGCATGACCATCTGGACGCCGAAGTAGGCATCCATGTTGTAAAAACCGAGAACGTCGCCCACCCCGGGACTGTGGGCGACAATCCGCAGGGCGTGGCCCAGGCGTTCGCTTTCGCGCTTGGCCATCACCAGCAGCTGGAAGCCCGCGGTGTCCATTTCGCCGACCTGGGAAAGGTCCAGCTCCAGCACCTGCCGGGATTGCACCCCGTCCAGCAGGGCCTGCTTGATCTGGGCGGCTTGATAGATGGTCATGTCACCATCCAGGGTCAGGCGCCCGGCGCCCTCCAAGGTGGTATGGGTTGAAAATTCCATGGATTACCTAGATGGACAGTGGTCATCGGCAAAGGCTTGACGGTCAGAACAGTTCGATCCTGGCGCCAGCCTTCTCGCTGCTGGCCGCACTGCCCAGCGCCTGGTGATGGGAGTCCCGCTGGGAGGACATGACATAGGCGCTATAGAGCTGCTCCAGATGGTCTGCCAGGGGCTTGAGCTGGAAATCGGGATCCTCGAACTGATGCAGACGATCGGCCAGCATCTCGGCGTGGCTGTCGAGCCGGTTGAGGGCGTCGATCACCTGCTCGATCTGCTGGCGCGTCACATCCTGGAACTGCACGCTGGCCAGGGCATCCATGAACATCGCGGCCAGCTGCTTGCTTGAGCTGTGCACGCTGGCGATCATCTGGGTCTCGTGTTCGGCCATCTCCAGGTAGTTCTTGCCGACTTCGTTGAGCTGGTTCGAAAAATGCTGCAACGCTTCGCGCTCGGCCTGGATATTGCCGTGGGAGAGCTTGTCGGCAAACTGGGACTCGATGGAGCTGGCCACCTGCTGGATGCCCAGGCTGATCTGGCTGACGGCCTTGTCGGTTTCCTGGGACAGCTTGCGCACCTCATCCGCCACCACCGCGAAGCCCCGGCCCGCCTCCCCCGCCCGGGCCGCCTCGATCGCCGCGTTGAGCGCCAGCAGGTTGGTCTGGCCGGAAATGCTCTTGATGAGGTCCACCAGCTTGGACAGGGAATGGGCCTCTTCCACCACCTGGACGATGCGCTGCTGATCCATGGTGGCCTCACTGACCCGCAGGGCGATGTAATCGTCGAGCTTGGCGATCAGCCCCCGGTTCTGGGCGATGCGCGCCTCGGAGGCAGCGATCAAGTCCTGGCTTTCCTGGGCGGAGGCATCCACCAGCTGATTGAGGCGGGTGACCACCTGGTCGATCTCCTGCAGGCGCGAAGCAATGTCGAAGGCAGCCTTTTCGGTTTCTGCCACGATGGTGGTGAGCTGGCCGCGCACCACGCCATTGAACGTCCGGACCTGCTTCAGTTCGCCACCGACCTGGTCGGCCGCGGCGACAAAGGTGCTCGCCCGCCCGGCCTGGGCTTGCGCCACCTGCTCCTGCCCAAGGCTGACATCTTTGTATAGCGCCAGGGACACCAAACGCTGCCCCAGGTAGGCGACCAGCACGATCAGGAAGGTTCCCAGCGCGTCCCCCAGGGGCGAAGGCAATCCCAGGGCGGGCAATACGGTGTGATGAAAATCATCGTTGAAGAAGTAAACGACCGTACTGGCAGTGACGGCGATCACCAGGAAGACGTTGGTTGCCCGACGCCGTATTTGCCTGAAGTCCACGACAACCCCCCTTAGCGCACGACCAATTTGATGGTGTTGAGCAACTCGTCCGCCGTGGCGGGCTTGACCAACCAGCCGGAAGCGCCGGCGGCCTTGGCCTCGGCACGCTTGGACTGCTGGGATTCGGTGGTCAGAAAAAGGATGGGCATGAACTTGTAGTTGGGTAGCTTGCGCACTTCCTTGATGAAGTCGATGCCGTTCATGCCGGGCATGTTGAGGTCGGTGATCAACAGGTCGATCTTGCCGCCCGACTTGAACTTGTTGAGGCCCTCGTTGGCGTTAGCTGCTTTTTCGACGGCATAACCCGCCTTGGACAGGATGTTCGAAATCGACAACAGAATCGTGGCCGAATCATCAACTAGCATGATGGTTTTCATTGTTCCGGCGACCTTGGGCTTTGCCATGCAGGATTGAACACGAACGAGCACGCTGAACGCTAAGGCGTGCTCCCCACAACCAGGGGGTCACGATCGCTGAGAGCACCCTAGAACGTGGGGACGATAACAACGGCCGTAGCGCTTGTATGTCAGGGTTTCCTGACATACTGCCGAGTTCGGATCAGCCCCCCTTCAGGCAATCCCGGCAAGCGGAATCGGCGCCAAGGGGCGGCACAACCCCCGGGACAGACCTGCGGCCCAGGACGCTGCCCATGGCTCGGCGATTGGAGCGCCCCGCGCCATGAAAGCGGGTTGCGGAGCTATCGCCTGGCGTCTTTCACCACCCCGAATCGCGCCAGGGTTTCTTCCCGCGCCCGGGCGTGGTCCACGATGGGTCCCGGATAGTCCCGGCCAATCACCACCCCCGCCGCCTGCTGCTGCGCCCTGTCCATTTTCCAGGGGGCGTGGATGAAGCGCTCCGGCACCCGCGCCAGCTCCGGCACGTAGCGGCGGATGAATGCGCCCGCCGGGTCGAATTTCTCCGACTGGGTCACTGGATTGAAAATCCGGAACCAGGGCTGGGCGTCGCAACCGGTGGAGGCGGCCCACTGCCAGCCGCCGTTGTTGGCGGCCAGGTCGAAATCGTTGAGGTGGGCCGCGAAATAGCGCTCCCCGGCCCGCCAGTCGATGCCCAGATCCTTGGTGAGGAAGGAGGCGGAGATCATGCGCAAGCGGTTGTGCATGTAGCCGGTCTGGTTGAGCTGGCGCTGAGCGGCATCCACCAGGGGGTAGCCGGTGCGCCCCGCCTGCCAGGCCGCCAGCAGTTCCGGGGCATCCACCCAGGGCACCCGGTCGAACCCGGCCCGGAAGGCGGCCGTCACCACCCGGGGGTGATGCCACAGGATCATGTGGTAGAAGTCCCGCCAGATGAGCTCCGAGAGCCAGGCCTGAGCTCCCGCGCCGCCTTCATGCCAGGCGCAGGCCGCCAGCTCCCGGACGGAAACCGTGCCAAAGCGCAGGTGGGTGGATAGATAAGACACGCCCTTGCGGGCCGGGAAGTCCCGGGCCTCCTTGTAGCGGGCCATGCGCTGCTGAAAATCGGCGAACAGGGCCCGCCCTCCCGACATGCCGGAGGGCAGGCCCAGGCTGGCCAGGTTGGTGGGCTCGAAACCGATATCCGCCAGGGCCGGAACGGTCTCCCCGGCCGGCTTGGGCACCAGGGCGGCGGCGTATCTGGCCACCGGATAGGCCTGGACATGAAACGGCGTGAGTTTCCTGAGCCAGGCATTCTTGTAGGGGGTGAATACGCTGAAGGGCTGGCCGGCCTGGGTGAGCACCTCATCCCGCTCGAAGATCACCTGGTCCTTGCAATCCTGGAAGGCAATGCCCACCGCCCCCAGGCTGGCGGCCACCCGGGCATCCCGGGCGATGGCGGCGGGCTCATAGTCCCGGTTGGCGTACGTCGCCGCCGCCCCGAGCTGGCAAGCCAGCCGGGGGATTTCCTGGTCGGCGCGGCCACGGCGGACGATGAGCCCGCCCCCCGGCCCACCGGCCTGGCGGCCCAGAGCCTGCAGGGCAGCGTCGAGCTCAGCCAGGCTTTCCCGAATGAACTCCACCCGGCGGTCGGCGCGTCCGGGCAGGGCGTCGAGAATCTCGGTATCGAAGACGAAGGCGCAATGGACCCGGTCATGGCGCCTGAGGGCGTGATACAGGGCGGCATGGTCGAAGCAGCGCAGGTCGCGGCGGAACCACACCAGGGCAGAGGAGGAAGACATGGGACGTATCGGGGCAGCAACGGTTTCCCGGCATTCTGCCCGACGGGCGCGTAAAATACGGGCATGAGCGCCCTCATTGCCAACCTCACCCACCATTTCCTGATCGCCATGCCCCACATGGTGGATCCCAACTTTGCCCGCACCCTCACCTACATCGCCGAGCATAACGACCAGGGCGCCCTGGGGGTGATCGTCAATCGTCCCATCGACATGAGCCTGGCGGCCCTTTTCGAGCGCATCGACCTGCCCCTCCAGGGCCATGAAATGGGCCTCCAGCCCGTGTATTTCGGCGGCCCGGTGCTTGCCGACCGGGGCTTCGTGCTCCACCGCCCCCCCGGCCAATGGATGTCCACCCTGCAGGTCAATGAGGAGATCGCCCTGACCAGCTCCCGGGACATCCTCCAGTCCGTGGGGGCCGAAGGGCAGCCGGCGGACGTCCTGGTGGCCCTCGGTTACGCCGGCTGGGACGCCGGCCAGCTGGAGCAGGAACTGGCGGACAACGCCTGGCTCACCGTGCCCGCGGATGCCAGCATCATCTTCGACCTCCCGCCGGAGGAGCGCCTGGCTGCCGCCATGCAGTCCCTTGGGGTGGATTTCGCCAGCCTGTCGGAAGTCGCCGGACATGCCTGAAGCCCTGGCCGCCCTGCCCCGGGAGCTAACCCGGCGGGGCACCGTGCTGGCCTTCGACTTCGGCCTGGCCCGCATCGGCGTGGCCACCGGCGAGCTGGAAACCGGCCAGGCCAGCCCCCTGACCACCCTGGCGGAAGAATCCAACAACGCCCGCTTCCAGGCCATTGCCGCCCTGATTGACGAATGGCGGCCGACGGTTCTGGTGGTGGGCATTCCGGTAAGCCTGGATGGCCAGGTCCACGCCCTCACCGCCCGCTGCGAACGCTTCGCCAACCAACTCCATGGCCGCTTCAATCTACCGGTGGAGCGGGTGGACGAACGCCTCACCTCCCTGGAGGCCGAAGAGCGCCTCCGGGAGGCGGGCCAGCGCCGCTGGCAAGACCGCAAGGCCAGCGTGGACGCGGTGGCCGCCCAGATCATCCTGCAATCCTTCCTCGATGCCCGACACCATGCAAGCTCCTGACGCGGAACAGCTCTGCCAAGCCCTGGTGGAATCCCTGAGGCCCCATATCACGCCCGATACCGCCCTGGTGGGCATCCACACCGGCGGCGTATGGCTCGCCCAGCGGCTCCACGCGACCCTCCATATCAGCCAGCCCCTGGGAGTCATCGATGTGTCCTTCTATCGGGACGACTATGGCTCCAAGGGTCTCCACCCCCAGCCCCAGCGCTCGGAGATCCCCTTCGACGTGGCAGGGGCCCACATCATCATCGTGGATGACGTGCTATACACCGGCCGCACCACCCGGGCAGCCCTCAACGAACTGTTCGACTACGGCCGGCCAGCCCGGGTGGACCTGGCGGTGCTGGTGGACCGGGGCGGGCGGGAGCTGCCCATTGGCGCCCGCTTCTGCGCCCTGGTCCTGCCCGAACCCCTGCCGCCCCAACAAAATCTCCAACTCGAACGGGCCGCCGACGGCGCCCTCTCCCTGAGGCTGATCGATGCCTGAGAACCGCAACCCCCAACTCAACCAGCATGGCGAACTCCAGCATCTCCTGACCCTGGACGGCCTGCCCCGGGGCATCCTCACGGCCATCCTGGACACCGCCGCCCCCTTCACCGAAGTGGCCGAGCGGGAAGTCAAGAAGCTGCCGCTCCTGCGGGGCAAGAGCGTCTTCAACCTGTTCTTCGAAAACTCCACCCGTACCCGCACCACCTTCGAGATCGCTGCCAAGCGGCTGTCGGCGGACGTCATCAACCTCAACGTCTCCACCTCCTCCACCAAGAAGGGGGAAACCCTGCTGGACACGGTGGATAACCTCTGTGCCATGCAGGCGGACATGTTCGTGGTGCGCCATGAGGCCAGCGGCGCCCCCTTCCTGATCGCCCAGCATCTCCTTGCCACCGGGCGGGACCACATCCGCGTGATAAACGCCGGCGACGGCCGCCACGCCCACCCCACCCAGGGCCTCCTGGACATGTACACCATCCGCCATTACAAGGGCGGCTTCGAAAACCTGTCGGTGGCCATCGTCGGCGACGTGCTCCACTCCCGGGTGGCCCGCTCCCAGATTGCCGCCCTCACCACCCTGGGGGTTCCGGACGTGCGGGTGATCGGGCCCAAGACCCTGCTGCCCACGGCGGTGGAGCGCCTGGGGGTACGGGTTTTCCACGCCATGGAAGAGGGCCTCAGGGACGTGGACGTGGTGATGATGCTGCGCCTGCAAAATGAACGCATGAACGGGGCGCTCCTGCCCACGCCCCAGGAGTACTACAAGGTCTGGGGGCTCACCGCCGAGAAACTGGCCCTGGCCAAGAAGGACGCCATCGTGATGCACCCGGGCCCCATGAACCGGGGGGTGGAGATTGATTCCGCAGTGGCCGACGGCAGCCAGGCGGTGATCCTGGACCAGGTCACCTTCGGCATCGCCGTGCGCATGGCGGTGATGAGCATGCTGGCGGGACACTGAAACCATGAACATCCATATCAAGAACGGCCGCCTCATCGACCCGGCCCACAAGCTCGACACCCACGCCGACCTCTTCATCGCCGAGGGCAAGATCGTTGCCCAGGGCAGCGCCCCCGCCGGCTTCACGGCCCAGCGCACCATCGACGCCAGCGGGCTGGTGGTGGCCCCCGGCCTCATCGACCTGGCCGCCCGCCTTCGGGAGCCGGGCTTCGAATACCGGGCCACCCTGGAGTCCGAAATGGACGCCGCCATGGCCGGCGGGGTCACCAGCCTGGCCATCCCGCCGGACACCGATCCGGTGCTGGACGAACCCGGCCTGGTGGAAATGCTGTGCTACCGGGCCAAGAAGCTCAACCGGGCCCACATCTACCCGGTGGGGGCGCTCACCATCGGTCTCAAGGGCGAGCGCCTGTCGGAAATGGCGGAGCTGGTGGAAGCCGGCTGCGTGGCCTTTTCCCAGGCCAACGTACCCATCGTGGACCACAGCGTGCTGATGCGGGCCATGCAGTACGCCGCCACCTTCGACTTCCGGGTGTGGCTGCAACCCACCGCGCCCTTCCTGGTCCGCAGCGGGGTGGCCCACGACGGCGAAGTGGCCACCCGCCTGGGCCTGCCGGGCATCCCGGTGGCGGCGGAAACCGTCGCCCTGTACACCAACATCCAGCTCGCCCAGGTCACCGGCGCCCGACTCCACGTCACCCGCCTGTCCAGCGCCGCCGGCCTGGCCCTGATCGACCAGGCCCGGGCCGAGGGCATGGACATCACCTGCGATGTTTCCATCAACCACCTGCACCTGTCGGACCTGGACATCGGCTACTTCAACCCCAACTGCCATCTGGTGCCGCCCCTGCGCAGCCAGCGGGATCGGGACGCCCTGCGCCAAGGCCTCAAGGACGGCCGGATCAACGCCCTGTGCTCGGACCACACCCCGGTGGACGACGACGGCAAGATCGCCCCCTTCAGCGAATCGGAAACCGGCGCCACCGGCCTGGAATTGCTCCTGCCCCTGACCCTCAAGTGGGGCCAGGAATGCGGCCAGGGCCTGGTGGACAGCCTGGCCCGAGTCACCTCGGACGCCGCCGCCATCGTGGGCATCACCAAGGCCGGCCACCTCTCCGTGGGGGCCCGGGCCGACCTGTGCCTGTTCGACCCGGAAGCCTGGACCACCGTGAGCCGGGCCAGCCTCAAGAGCCAGGGCAAGAACACCCCTTTCATGGGCCTGGAACTTCCCGGCCGGGTGCGCTACACCCTGGTGGAAGGAACGGTGATGTACCGGGCGGACTAAGCCATCCCGCCCCGTCAGGACCGAGCCGCCCGCCTGACGGGCGGTTTCCATTATTGGGACAAGCCTCAGATCACCTGCCCGCCGCGGACTGCCGACGAATCCAAGGCCGCCGTAGGATGCGCTTGCGCACCAGGCGGGCGTTGACCTGGCAAGGCGGACGGAAGCCCGCCCGACGTCCAGAGCCTTGCGGGCTTGGGCCTGGGGGATGGCGTAGGGCCGGTTTCAACCGGCCAGGGGCAGCAGTGCGGCGGGTTGGCGGAATGAATCCCGCCCCTGGAGGTCTGGCCGGGCTACCCGATCTGGCAGGCCAGGCCCTTCAGGTATTCCCCCTCCGGTACGGCCAGGCCGATGGGATGATCCGCCGCCGCCGACAGGCGATGGAGAATGCGGGCATCCACCCCGGCGTCGCTGGCGGCGCTGGCCACGATTTTCTGGAACAGTTCCAGGCCCACCCCACCGGAGCAGGAATAGGTCATCAGGAAGCCCCCCGGGTTGAGCAGCCGAAAACCCTGAAGATTGATGTCCTTGTAGGCCCGGGCTGCCCGCTCGGCATGGGCCGATGAGGGGGCGAACTTGGGGGGGTCCAGGACGATCAGGTCGAAACGCCGCTCTTCCGCCCGCAAGGCCCGCAGGGCCTGGAACACGTCCGCCTCCAGCCACTGCGCCCGACCGGCGTCGAGCCCCGGATTGAGGGCCAGGTTGCGCTGGGCCGAAGCCAGGGCCGGCCCGGAGGAATCGATGGACAGCACGCTGGTGGCCCCACCGGCCAGGGCCTGGAGGGAAAAGCCCCCGGTATAGCAGAAGCAGTTGAGCACGCTGCGGCCCGCCGCCAGCGCCCCGGTGAGGCGCCGGTTGTCCCGCTGATCCAGGTAGAAGCCGGTCTTGTGGCCCCCCACGGGGTCCACCTCCAGGCGCACGCCGTTCTCCAGGATGGTCAAGGGGCCCTCCGGCAGTTCCCCGTGGATACAACCCGCCACCGGCGTGAGGCCTTCCAGGCCTCGCACCTCGGAATCGGAACGCTCATAAACCGCCTGGCAGCCGGTGGCCTGGACCAGGCCGGCGACGATAGCCTCCCGCCACTTGTCGGCCCCGGCGCTGGTGAGCTGGAGCACCACCACCGGACCATAGCGGTCGGCAATCACCCCCGGCAGGCCGTCGGATTCCCCATGAATCAAGCGCACCCCCTCCTGATTCCGCAGATGGGGATGGGACTGGCGGCGGGCCACCGAGGCGGCCACCGCCCGCTTGAAGAAGGCATGGTCAATGGCTGCCTCCGGGTCGAAGGACCACACCCGGGCGCGGATCTGGGACTCCGGCGACCAAGCCGCCCGGGCCAGGGGACGGCCCTCGGCGGAAAGCACGGTCACCGTGTCACCGGGGCGGGCCCGCCCTGCCAGGCGGTCCACCGAACCCGCGAACAGCCAGGGGTGGCGGCGCAGCAGGGAGCGTTCCTTGCCGGATTTGAGGATGAGTTCAGCCATGAAAAGGGGCCTTGCAGGAAAAGGGGCGCAGTGTACCCCCGGGGGGGCGCCAGCGCCCAGCCGCCTTGCTGGACAGGCGCTTCAGAGCCTGGTCTACGGGCTCGGTGCTACAGGGAATCCATCAGGCCCCGCCGTACCAGCAGCAGATCCCACAGGGCGTCGTAGAAATCCGGCGCCAGGCGGATCACCTCGGCGCCTCCCCCCTCCAGCTGGGCGATCACTTCCGGCACCCCGCCACAGGCCAGACCGGCGTCCTGGCAGATTGCCAGGATCTCGGAATCCACCACCCTCAGGAGATGGGGCTGGTCATCACCCATGGAGCACTCAAGCCGCGATCAAGCCGCGGAGTTCATCCGCCGCAGCCAGCAGCTCCGGCACATCCTTGTGCACCGCCCGACCCTCGAAGTGCTGCAGGGCGGCCTCGGTGATGAACAGATGCCCCCCCAGACGCTTTTCGATCCAGCCCAACTCCACCAGCCGCGCCACCTTGCGCCGCACGGTCTCCCGGGGAATCCCGGTGGACGCCGCAACCGAATAGGCATTGCAAGGCCGCATTCCCCCTGGCAGCCGCCGCTGGCCCGAACACAGGAGGGCACCATGGTCCCCCTCCACCCCTTGCAGGTTGTGCAGCGCGATCTCCCCCAGCAGCACGGCCAACAAAGCGTCCCGCTCGAAATCCTCCAGCACCCGGCGCATCTGCCGGAGATGATAACGGGTCAGGGCGATCGCGCTCTTGCGTACCCACGCCCCCCCATCATGAGAAGAACCACCCTGTGCAAACTCAGTGTGCAACATGAACCCCCCCCTGGATCCACCGCCCCCGACGGGAAGGCCGATCCTGTTCTTTAGCGGCTAGCATATCAGTGCCCATAGCCTTGCCCAGCTTCACTTTCCCCACTTTGGGGAAGTATTCGAAAGCCCTAACACCTGCTTTCGAATTCACTCTAGGCCTATTACTTTCGTAGGATTTTGTCCGACATCAAATGGGCGTCGGGCAGGGCACCGAGGGGTCACTTTCCCTGGCGGGGTTTGCGGGCGCGGGGATGGGCTGCGTCGTAAGCGCGGGCCAGATGTTGAAAATCCAGATGGGTGTAAACCTGGGTGGTGCGAATGCTGGCGTGGCCCAGCATCTCCTGCACCGCCCGCAGGTCGCCGCTGGACTGGAGGAGATGGCTGGCAAAACTATGGCGCAGCATGTGGGGATGGACATGCACCCCCAGGCCCTGGCGGGTGGCCCAGCGGGCCAGGCGCAGCCGGATCATCCCAGGGGACAGCCGCCGGCCCCGCCGGCCCACGAACAGGGCCGGCTCCCCAGCCGCCGCCAGGGCTGGCCGGCCGGCCAGCCACTGGGCCAGGGCCTCTCGGGCGAACTCGCCCACCGGCACCGTGCGGGTCTTGCCCCGCTTGCCGGTCACGGTCACCAGGCCCTCGACCAGATCCAGCCCCCCCGCCACATCCAGGCTGGCCAGTTCCGCCAGGCGCAGGCCGGAGGAGTAAAACAGCTCGAACATGGCCTGATCCCGCAACTCCAGGAAATCCTGGGGCGGAACCCCCTCCAGCAAGGCGGCGGCCTGATCCGGGGACAGGGCCGAAGGCAGCTTGCGGGGAGCCCGGGGAGGGCGCAGGCCGTCGGCGGGATTGAGCTTGAGCCCGTGATGGCGGGCCAGCCAGCGGAACAACCCGCGCCAGGCCGACAGGGTGCGAGCCAGGGAACGGGGCCCCAGCCCCTCGCCATGGAGCCGGGCCAGGAAGCGGCGCAGATCATGGGCCTGGAGGGATTCCAGGGGCGTGGCCCCGGCCTGGGCCAGGAGCTTGCCCAAGTCCCGCCGGTAAGCGGTGAGGGTGGGCACCGCCGCCCGGCGCTGGACCGTCAGGTAGTCCAGAAAGGCCTCCACCCAACGGCGGGAGGCCGGCAGGATGGGGGAAGCTTCATCCCCCACGAGACTCACCCCAGCTGACGCAGCAGGGCCAGGCTCACCATGTCGCCGATGCGGCCCAGGTAGAGGGTTCCCATGTCCGGGTAGAAGCGCTCCAGCTCCTCGCTGCCCAGGGCCAGCAGGCCAAAGACCTGGGCGCCCCGGCGCAGGGGCACCAGGGCCATGGAGCGCACCCGGGCGCCAGCTTCGCCAAACCACCCCAGCACCTCTCCGGAAGCCGGGGCGCCACAGTAGGGGCTGCGCAGATCGCCCGCGAAAAAGCGCGCTTCCTCGGAAACCGGTGAAAACTCCACCCCGTCCCGGGTCAGCACGCTGTTCCACACCCGCAGCGCCACATGGGGCACGGCAAAGTCTTCCAGCAGGTTGAGGTGGATGGCCTGGCGGATACTGTCGAAGTCCTCCGCCTCGATGAGCCCCAGGGCGAGGCGATGGACTTTCTCGCTGATCTGATCGTTTTCCTCGCCAAAGCGGATCAGTTCAGCGAACTTGACCTCCAGCTGACGGATTTTTTCCCGCAGGGCCGGCAGCTGGCGCTCCGCCAGGGAGATGGCCCGCCCATCCACCGGATGGGAAACCGTGATCTTGGCCAGCAGATCGGCATGCTCGTCAAAAAAATCCGGGTGCTGCTGGAGGTAAAAGGCAACGTCTTGGGCGTTCATGGGGCGCTCGAAAGAGTTACGGGCAAGTCGATCTCACCCTCGAAAACAGTGACCGCCGGGCCGGTCATCAACACTGGCTGGCCGGGGCCGGCCCAGGCAATGGAAAGCGTCCCGCCCCGGGTTTCCACCCGCACCGGGGAATCGGCCAATCCCCGCAGGATGGCGGTCACCACCGCCGCGCAGGCGCCGGTGCCACAGGCCAGGGTTTCCCCGGCACCCCGCTCGAAGACCCGCAGGCGCACCCGCTGACGATCCACCACCTGGAGGAAGCCCGCATTGACCCGGGCTGGGAAACGGGGGTGGTGCTCGATGGCGGGACCCTGGGTCGCCACCGGGGCTGCATCCACATCGGCCACCACCTGCACCGCATGGGGATTGCCCATGGACACGGCGGTGATGGCCAGGCTTTCCCCCAGCACATCGAGGGGCTGGACCACCGCGTCGGATTCCGACATAAAGGGCACCCGGGCCGGCTCCAGCACCGGCACCCCCATGTCCACCGTCACCAGGCCGTCCGCCTCCAGGCGGGGCGCGATCACCCCGGCCCGGGTTTCCACCCGGATCTCCCGCTTGGCGGTGAGGCCCTGGTCATGGACGAAACGGGCGAAGCAGCGGGCACCGTTGCCGCACTGTTCCACCTCGCCCCCATCGGCATTGAAGATCCGATAGCGGAAATCCACCCCGGGGGCCTGGGCCTGCTCCACCACCAGGATCTGGTCGCAGCCCACCCCGAAGTGACGGTCCGCCAGATGGCGCAAGGCATCCGGCCCCAGGCGGAAGGGTTCGCGGGTGGCATCAAGCACGACGAAGTCGTTGCCCAGGCCCTGCATCTTGGTGAAACGGAAGCGCATGGCGGAAAGGGGAGACGAAAGGGGAAAGGATCGGCGGATTGTCCCGCAGGGCGGGGGCAGCGTCCACCGGTGGGTGACGTCAGCCTGCCAGGCGCAGGAAATCCATCCACAAACAACGGTCCATCACCACCTGGATGCCGGCCTCCCGGGCGCGCTGGGCCTGGGCCTCGTTGATGACCCCTTGCTGCAACCACAGCCGGCGAAAGCCCCGGGCGATACAGGCATCCACCACGGGTCCGATCTGTTCCGGCGCCCGGAAAACATCCACGATATCCACCGGCCCCGGCACATCCTCCAGGCGGGGGTAGGCCGGCTCCCCCAACACCTCGGTCACCATGGGGCTCACCGGGATGATCCTGTAACCGTGGCTCTGGAGCCCCGCGGCCACCTCGTGGCTAGGGCGCTCCGGATTGGCGGACAGGCCCACCACCGCAATGGTACGGGCCTCCTTGATCCAGGCGCGCAGTTCATCCTGGGACGGATTGGCGAACATTGAGACATCCTTTCGGAAGGGCAAGGGAAGCGACTGTGCCACAATTGAGCCATGGCTCAAACCGCACCCACCCTACCCCTGGCCGCCTGGCTCCTGGGCACCCCGGGCCTGCTCTGCCTGGTGGCCGGCGCTATCCTCCTGGCGGGAGACTTCGCCACCGTCCACCCGCTGCTGGCGGAGCCAGGCACGATCCTGGCCCTGGCGGTTTCGGGCATCGCCCTGGTGGGCAGCGCCGCCTTCCCAGCCGTGCTTGCCAGGCTCGCCGCCCAGGACACGCCGCCTCAACGGTAGCGCTTGGGCTCCCCCTTGGGACGGGTCTTGAAACGGCGATGCACCCAGTAATACTGCTCAGGCATGGTCAGCACCAGGCTTTCGATCTCCCGGTTCATGCGGGCCACGTCGGCCTCCACGTCCTCGGTGGGGAAATCCGCCCAGGGCTCGCCAATCTCCACCTGGTAGCCCTGGCCGCCGGGCAGCATCCGGGTGACGCAGGGCAGCACCACCGCATCGGCCATCCGGGCAAAGCGGGACAGCCCGGTGATGGTGGCCGCCGGCACTCCGAAGAAAGGCGCGAACACCGAATTCTTCCCCCGCTGGTCCATGTCCGGCAGGTAGTAGAAGGGCCGTCCGGCCTTCATGGCCTTGACGGTGGGGCGGGGGCTCTCGCTGCGGGGCACCAGCAGCTGGTCGCCGAACCGGCTGCGGCCACGGTAGAGCCAGCGATCCACCACCCGGTTGCGCTGGCGGGCGTAGATGCTGACGATGTCGAAGGCCATGGTGACCCGGGCGCCCCCCATGTCCAGCCCCAGAAAATGGGGGGCCATCAGGATCACCGGCCGGCCGGCGGCCAGCAAGGCCCGCACCCCCTCGGCCCCCTTCAGCCGGATCAGCCGTTCCAGCCGCCCCCGGGGCGCCCACCACAGCAAACCCCGCTCCAGCAGGCTGCGCCCCAAGCCCATGAAGTGACGGCGGGCCAGGCGCCGCCGCTCGACCTCGGACCACTGGGGAAAACACAGCGCCAGATTGGTGGCCACAATCCGCTTCCGGCGCCGGGCCAGGAAGTACAACACCAGACCCAGGCCCTGCCCGATCCGCGCCAGCACCGCCAGGGGCAACCAATGGAGCAGCCACAGCAGGGCCACCAGGAGGCGTCCGCCCAGATTGTTGAGGCTCCGCCTCATGCAGCGGGAGCGTCCGGAGGCGGCACGCCGGCGGGGCGCTTGTAGCGGTTGTAACCCCACAGATACTGGGCCGGGCAAGCCCGGATCAGACGCTCCATCTCCTGATTGATCCGCAACATGCGGGCTTCCAGATCCCCCTCAAGGGGCGGATCCGGCGGGGCCAGGCGGAAGCAGTAGCCCGCCCCGCCGGGCAGGCGCTGGGCCCAGACCAGCACCACCTGCACCCCCTGGACCTCCGACAGGCGGGCTGCCAGGGTCATGGTCCAGGCCGGCCGGCCGAAGAAGGGAATCCAGCGCCCCTCCCCCACCGAGGGAGCCTGGTCAGGCAGCATGCCCACCGCCTCCCCCTTGCGCAGGGACTGAATCAGGCGCCGTACGCCCCCCATGTCCGCCGGCGCCATCCGGATCTGGCCCCGTTCCCGCCCATGCCGGATCAAGGGTCCCAGGGCCGCCTGCCGGGGAGGGCGGTAAAGCACGGTGATGGGGGCGGACCGGGAGCAATACTGGGCGGTGATCTCGAAGCAGCCCAGATGGGGAGTGAGATACAGGATGCCCTGGCCGGCGGCCCGAGCATCCTCCACCACTTCCCAGCCCTGAACGTCCACCACCTTATCCACCACCTCTTGCTGGGCGCGTAGCAGGATCCACGGAAACTCCAGGGCCTGCTTGCCCGCCTCGGCCACCGCGGCCCGCAGCAGGGAGCGGGGCACCGAGCCCATGGCGATGCCAAGATTGGCCCGCAGGCGCCGCCGATAGCGGGGCGACAGTCCATAGACCAGCCAGCCGGCCGCCGCCCCAAGGCGCTGAACCCAGATCAGAGGCAGGCTTGCCAGGAAACGGAAGAGCAAGGAAATCAAGGGGCTGGAGGGGCTTTCGGCTAGGGCGCGCAGCCCCGGGCCGGATTGACCGATCGATTCAAAGGCGTAAGATTATCGCCTAGCCGCCGAGTTAACTCGACAACTTGCAGGGCGGCGCCCCAGCCGGGCACCCAAATACTGCTAAAGCGTCGTCTGCTCAAGGAATCCCCGGAGCCGGCAACGCCGCGAATCCCGGGGATTTTTGTTTTAGGAGCAGCATCCATGGCCAAGGAATATCTCTTCTCGTCGGAATCCGTGTCCGAAGGGCATCCCGACAAGGTGGCCGACCAGGTTTCGGACGGCGTCCTGGACGCCATCCTGGCCGACGACCCCCATGCCCGCGTCGCCTGCGAAACCCTGGTTTCCACCGGTTTGGTGGTCATCTCCGGGGAAATCACCACCACTAGCCATCCCAACTACCGGGAAATCGCCCAGGACGTGATCCGCCGCATCGGCTACGACAACTCCGACATCGGCTTCGACTACAGGAGTTGCGCGGTGCTGGCGGCCATCAATCGCCAGTCGCCGGACATCGCCCAGGGGGTCAATGAAGGCGAGGGCCTGGACCTGGAACAAGGTGCCGGCGACCAGGGCCTGATGTTCGGCTATGCCTGCAACGAGACCCCCAGCCTGATGCCCCTGCCCATCTACTACGCCCACCGGATCATGCAGCGCCAGGCCGAGGTGCGCAAAGATGGCCGCCTGCCCTGGCTGCGCCCCGACGCCAAGAGCCAGCTCACAGTCAAATACGTGGCCGGCAAGCCGGTGGCCATCGACACCGTGGTGGTGTCCACCCAGCACGACCCGGAAGTCAGCCACGCCCAGATTTCCGAGGCGGTGATCGAGGAAATCATCAAGCCGGTGCTGCCCAAGGAACTCCTCCAGGGCCAGGTGCGCTACCTCATCAACCCCACTGGCCGTTTCGTCGTCGGCGGCCCCCACGGGGACTGCGGCCTCACCGGCCGCAAGATCATCGTGGACACCTACGGCGGCGCCGCCCACCACGGGGGCGGGGCCTTCTCCGGCAAGGATCCTTCCAAGGTGGACCGCTCCGCCGCCTACGCCGGCCGCTACGTGGCCAAGAACATCGTGGCCGCCGGCCTGGCGGAACGCTGCGAAGTCCAGGTGGCCTACGCCATCGGGGTGGCCCGGCCGGTGTCCCTGATGGTCAACACCTTCGGTACCGGCAAGGTGGCCGACGAGCTGATCGTGGGCCTCATCGAGCAGCACTTCGACCTGCGCCCCAAGGGCATCATCAAGAGCCTCGACCTGCTGCGCCCGATCTACTCCAAGACCGCCGCCTACGGCCACTTCGGGCGGGACGAACCGGAGTTCACCTGGGAAAGCACCGACAAGGCAGCGGCCCTTCGGGCTGACGCCGGGCTGTGATCCTGCCTTGCCCTGCCCAGGGCCCGGCATAGGGTGCGCGTGGCGCAACCCGGCATCAATACAGGGGCGGGGTCTTTTCCCCCGCCCCCTGGAAGGGCCCCAGGGGATTGCGATTGACCTGGGTCTCCCGCACCCGGGGCTGGCCGGACCACTGCTTGTAGACCACCTCGTCATCCACCATCACCACCAGGGCCGAGAAACGCCAGCCGGAGATCTGGGTTTCCCGCCGGAAGTTGAGGAAATCCGCCCAGAAGCCGCCTACCCGCCGGCGCTCGATCCGCTCCTGGTCCATCTGGTAGCCCACGCAGCGGGTCTGGGCCTGGAGGCAGGCCCGCAGGCCGGCGGGCACTTCGGCCTCGGTGAGGACAGGGCTGGCAGGCAGCACCAGACGGGCCACCTGGGAATAGTTGAGAACCTGGACATTGGCGATGTGGGCCGGATCGAAACCCAGCTTGTGGACGGCATCCCGCCCGGTTTCGCCGGGTACGATGGATGCAAAGGCGGCCTGGGCGGCTTCGTAGCTGCGCCAAGGGGAAACCTTCTCCTGGCGGCCTTCCGGCAACAAACCGCTGCAGGCCGACAGCGCCAGGGCCATACCAACCAGTTGCCACGCCAACTTCATGTTCACGCTCCATCCATCCACAGACTTGGACCCCCTCCTGGCGGCCTTGTTCGAGACCAACGGGCGGGGACCCGATGCCAATTTGGTACACTCCAGCCTTTCGCCCTCAGCCCGACTCTAACCATGCCGCGCAACATTCTCGTCACCAACGCCCTGCCCTATGCCAACGGCGATATCCACCTGGGCCACCTGGTGGGCTACATCCAGGCCGACATCTGGGTGCGCTACCAGCGCATGCGGGGCCACCAGGTGCATTACGTGTGCGCGGACGACACTCACGGCACCCCGGTCATGCTGCGGGCGGAGAAGGAGGGGGTCACGCCGGAAGCCCTGATCAACCGGGTCCATGGAGAGCACGCCCGGGACTTCGCCGACTTCGGGGTGGCCTTCGACAACTACCACTCCACCCATTCGGAGGAGAACCGCTGGTACGCCGAAGACATCTACCGCAAGCTGCGGGATGGCGCCCGGCTCATCGAGACCCGCTCCATTGAGCAGTTCTATGACCCGGTCAAAGAGATGTTCCTGCCGGATCGCTTCATCAAGGGAGAATGCCCCAAGTGCGGCGCCGCCGACCAGTACGGCGACAACTGCGAATCCTGCGGCGCGGCCTACGCCCCCACCGAGCTCAAGAATCCCTACTCGGCGGTGTCCGGCGCGGCCCCGGTGCTGAAGAACTCCGACCACTTCTTCTTCCGCCTGTCCGATCCCGGCGCGGTGGCCTTCCTGCGGGACTGGACCCAGGGCGCCAACCCCAACGGGGTGCGCCGCCTGCCCCCGGAAGCCGCCAACAAGATGAAGGAATGGCTTGGCGAAGCCGGCGAGAACAAGCTTTCCGACTGGGACATCTCCCGGGACGCCCCCTATTTCGGCTTCGAGATTCCGGACGCCCCCGGCAAGTACTTCTACGTCTGGCTGGATGCCCCCATCGGCTACTTCGCCAGCTTCAGGAACCTGGCGGGCAAGCGCGCTCAGTTGGGTGACGGGATCGATGTCGCCGCCTACACCGAGGCCGGCCCGGCGGCGACCGCCAGCACCGAGCTGGTGCACTTCATCGGCAAAGACATCCTCTACTTCCACGCCCTGTTCTGGCCCGCCATGCTCCACTTCGCCGGCTACCGCACCCCCACCCAGCTCGCCGTCAACGGCTTCCTGACGGTGGATGGCGCCAAGATGAGCAAGAGCCGGGGCACCTTCATCACCGCCCGTTCCTACACCGAACAAAAGCTCAACCCGGAATGGCTGCGCTACTACTTCGCCGCCAAATCCAACGGCACCATGGAGGACGTGGACCTCAACCTGGACGACATGATCGCCAAGGTCAATTCCGACCTGGTGGGCAAGTTCGTGAACATTGCCAGCCGCTGCGCCGGGTTCATCGCCAAGCGCTTCGAAGGCAGGCTGGCGCAGAGCGATCCTGCCGTGCTGGCCACCTACCAGCAGGCCGCCGCCTCCGGCGAAATCGCCCGGGCCTTCGAAGAGCGGGATTTTGGCCGGGCCCTGCGGGAGATCATGGCCCTGGCGGACATCGCCAACCAGTACGTCAATGACGAAAAACCCTGGGAACTGGCCAAGGCCGAGGGCCAGGAAGCGCGCCTGCACCGGGTCTGCTCCACCGCCATCAACCTGTTCAAGACCCTCACGGGCTTCCTCAAGCCCGTGCTACCGGCCCTGGCGACCGAGGTGGAAGCCTTCCTGGCTATCCCGGCCATGGCCTGGGACACGGTGGCCACGCCCCTGCCCGCCGGTCACGTCATCAAAACCTACCAGCACCTCATGACCCGGGTGGAACGCAAGCAGATCGACGCCCTGCTGGACGCCAACAAGGAATCCCTGGCCCCCGCCGCCCCGCCGGCCGCCGCCAAGGAGGCCTCCTCCCAGCAGCGCCACGCCGAGCACCAGGCCCACGCAGCCAAAAGGGAAGCGGAGCAGGCCAGCGAATTCGAACCCTTCATCGGCATCGACGATTTCGCCAAGGTGGATCTGCGGATCGCCCGCATCGTCGAGGCCTCCCACGTGGAAGGGGCCGACAAGCTGATCCGCCTCCAGCTGGACATCGGCGAGGACAAGCCCCGCCAGGTCTTCGCTGGCATCAAGAGCGCCTACGACCCGGCCACCCTGGTGGGCCGCCTCACGGTGATGGTGGCCAATCTCGCCCCCCGCAAGATGAAGTTCGGCATGAGCGAGGGCATGGTGCTGGCCGCCTCCGATGCCAGCGGCGCCACCCCGGGGCTGTTCATCCTCTCGCCGGACGTCGGCGCCACCCCGGGTATGAAAGTAAAGTAACCCCATGTCCAACCCACCCCGCCCCAAACTCACCGCCACCCTCCTGCAATGGGCCCTGGTGGATGTGCTGGGCCTGGTGGTGCTGGCCATCGGCGGCTTCTATCTGCTTCAGGACAAGACCCTGATCCCGGGCTTTCCCACCTCCACCCTGGAGGCCATCGCGGTGGCGGTGGTGGGCATCGGCATGGTCTTCGCCGCAGCGGTGAAGATGCTGGCCGAGGTCATGAGCCAGATGCCCCGGCCCGGCCAGAATCCGCTACCCGGCAAAGACTAGGGCCGGTTGACCTTGGATTCGGGGGATCGATCCGCCCTGTAGGGCGGGATTCATCCCGCCAACCCGCAGCCAACCCGCAGCCAACCCCCGGCCGGTTGAAACCGGCCCTACGTCCTCCCTCTGCCCAGTCCCGCAGGGCGGACTTCAACCCGCCTTGCATTTCAGCAATCCATCATTTGGGCGCCCGCCAGCCCCCATGCCGCCCGGCTCATCCGGGCACCCGCGGGCTTGTTCAAAAACATGCGCACATGAATTAGAATACGCACATGCATCCGAAAATCGCCCCCCCACTCCAAAAGCGCCTCACCCGGGAAGAGCGCCGCCAGCAGACCGTCAATTTCCTCCGCCAGGCCGCCCTGGGGGAATTTGCCAGCTCGGGCGTGGCCGGCACCTCGGCCGAGCGTATTGCCGAAGCAGCGGGCTTTACCCGGGGCGCCTTTTACGCCAACTTCGAAAACAAGCGGGCCCTGCTGTTGGATCTGATCCGGGAAAAGCTGTCCACCGAACTGGGGATCTGGCAAACCCTGACGGAACGGCCCTGGGATCTGCAGGACCTGTTCGAAATCCTTAACCGCCGCGCCCTGGATTTTGACCCCCAGGGGGTCTGGGCCCTGGTGGGCCAGGAAATCAATCTATACGCCCAGCGCGACCCCAAATTCGCCGCCCAGTACCGCCAATATCACGACCAGATCTGCGGCAGCCTCCAAACCATCCTGGAAGGCTTGTTTCGTCAAGCCGGCAAGCAGTTGCCCATGGACATGGGCGAACTGGCCGACGCCCTGATGACCCTTCAGCGCAGCCCACGTCTGCCGGCACCGGAGGCTGGGGCAGCCAAACACCGGCCCTTCTCCCCGGACATGATGATCCTGATATTGCGGGGCCTGATGGCCATAGCCCCCCCGGTGAACGAACCCACCTAAATTGAAGCACCCACAATGCGCCTGCCCCATCAACCAAGGAGACCCACCATGACCACCACTGAGTTGGCCGCAGCAGAAATCCCCGCCCACGTCCCCCTCCACTTGGTACAAAACTACGACCTCTGGGCCGAAATCGCCGCAGCCGGGGTCGATGGCTACCAGCGCGCCGCGGCAATCCATCAGGAGACGCCGCCCATCTTCTACGTGCCGCGCCTGGGCTATTTGCCGGGGGCCTGGGTGCCCCGCCGGGCCGAAGACCTGCGGCGCATCCTGCAAGACACCGACACCTTCTGCAACGCCGCCATCCCCTTTGCCCAGATGCTGGGGGAGAACTGGCAGCTGATCCCCCTGGAAATCGATCCGCCCCACCACGCCA
The DNA here is from genome assembly GCA_034004685.1 of Rhodocyclaceae bacterium. Lineage (GTDB taxonomy): Bacteria > Pseudomonadota > Gammaproteobacteria > Burkholderiales > Rhodocyclaceae > JAEUNX01. Next base: position 27,087 of record JAVEWG010000031.1, read on the forward strand.
AGTACCGCGCCTTGGTCAATGCCCTGTTCTCCCCCAAGCGGGTCGAGGAGCTGGCCCAGAGCGTCCGGGACCATGCCGCCCAGCTGATCGACAGGTTCGCCGCCCGGGGCTACGCGGACTTCAACGAGGACTTCGCCAACTGGTACCCGACCCTGATCTTTCTGCGCCTGATGCGCTGGCCCACGGAGGAGGCGGCAACCTTCGTGCGCTGGACCCACACCATGACCAAGAGCATGGACATGCAGGAAGTGGCCGGCGCCGTGATGCAGGTGCGGGATTACCTGCGGGCCCGCATCGCCGAGCGGCGGAAAACCCCCGGGGACGACTTCACCGGCTATCTGATCTCCAGCCAGGTGGACGGCCGCCCCCTCACCGACGACGAAGTCTTCGGTTTCTGCTTTCTGGTCTTCCTGGGGGGCCTGGACACGGTGGCCTCCAGCCTGGGCCTCCACTTCATGCACCTGGCCCGCAACCCCGAACAGCAGGCGGATCTGCGCGCCCACCCGGAAAAGATTCCCCAGGCCGTGGAAGAACTGCTCCGCGCCTACTCCATCGTCAACATGCGGCGGGTAGTGACCCGGGACGTGCAATTTGGCGATGCCCCCATGCGGGCCGGGGACTTCGTGCTGATCAGCACCGAGCTGGGCAACCTGGATCCGGAGGTGTTCGCCTCGCCGGCCCAGGTGGATTTCAACCGCCCGGACGCCAGCCTCCACATGGCCTTCGCCTATGGCCCCCACCGCTGCGTGGGTTCCCACCTGGCCCGGCGGGAGCTGGCCATCGCCATCGAGTTGTGGCTGAAGAAGATTCCCCCCTTCCGCATGGCCGACAAGCCCATCCAGCTGCGCACTGGCGGAGTCTTCTCGGTGGACGGCCTGCGCCTGGAATGGGACCCGGTACCGGGAGGCGCGGCATGAAGATCCTGGTCAAGACCGATGCCTGCGTCGGCCACGCCCAATGCCACCGGGCCGCTCCCACGCTTTTCCCCCTGGACGACAGCGGTTACAACACCCTCGCGGAAGTCATCCAGGTGCCCCCCGGCCAGGAAGAAGCTGCCCGGCGGGGCGTCAGAGCCTGCCCGGAACGGATCCTGACCATCGTGGAAGACGAGGCGCCGGCAAGCCCCTGAACCCGAGCTGATCCGGGCGGAACCCATCGCCCGGCCGCCGGCCCGCCAGGGCCCAACGCCGGGGGACGCCGACCCCGCCAGACACCCGGGACTGGACAGGACCCGCCGGGGCGGCCAAGAATAAACGCTCTTCCGTCCTCCCGCCCCCCATGCCGCTGACCGCCAACAAGAAATGGATCGTCCAGCACCGCACCGGGCCCGGTAACTGACCTCCGCCGGGCGCCAAAGAGCGCCTCGCCGCCCATTCGTCCATCGCGGAGGTTCCATGAAGATTTCGTTCCACCCCAAGCTGCTCGCAACCCTGCCCGGCTACGGCAAGGGTATTTTTTTCCACGATCTGGCCGCCGGCATCACCGTGGGGGTGCTGGCCCTGCCCCTGGCCATGGCCTTTGCCATCGCCAGCGGGATGAGCCCCACCGCCGGCATCTGGACAGCCATCGTGGCCGGCTTCCTGATTTCCGCCCTGGGGGGCTCCCGAGTCCAGATCGGCGGCCCCACCGGCGCCTTCATCCCCATCATCTACGGCATCGTGGCGGACTACGGGGTGCAGAACCTGCTGATAGCCACCATGCTAGCGGGCCTGATGCTGGTGGCCATGGGGGCCTTCCGGCTGGGCAGCATGATCCGCTTCATCCCGGTGTCGGTGGTGACAGGCTTCACCAACGGCATCGCGGTTGTGATCTTCATTTCCCAGATCAAGGACTTCCTGGGGCTGGAGATCGAGCACATGCCCGGGGAATTCTTCGGCAAGATGGAGGCCCTGGGGAGCCATTTCCACACCATCCACCTGCCCACGGTGGCCCTGGCGGTGGCCTCCCTGGCGGTGCTGCTGTCCTGGAACCGGCTGGCCAACCGCTACCCCTGGATGCGCCGGGCTCCCGGCCCCCTGGCAGTGCTGGTGATCGCCACCGCCGTCAATGCCCTGCTGGAACTGCCGGTGCAAACCATCGGCAGCCGCTTCGGCGGCATCCCCCAGGAAGTCCCGGCCCTGGCCCTGCCGGCCCTGTCCCTGTCCACCCTGGGCAAGCTGATCGCCCCGGCGTTCACCATCGCCATCCTGGGGGCCATCGAATCCCTGCTGTCGGCCCGGGTGGCTGACAACCAGATCGACGACCGCCATGACCCCAACCAGGAACTCCTGGCCCAGGGCATCGCCAACCTGGTGGCGCCCATCTTCGGCGGTTTCGCCGCCACCGGCGCCATCGCCCGCACCGCCACCAACATCCGGAGCGGCGGGCGCACCCCGATCGCGGGCATGATCCACGCGGTGGTGCTGCTGGTGGTAGTGCTGGTGCTGGCCCCCCTGGCCAAGCACATCCCCCTGGCCACCCTGTCGGCCATCGTGGTGGTAGTGTCCATCAACATGGGGGAATGGCACGCCTTCGTGGAACTGCGGCGCTTTTCCAACCAGTACCGGACCATCCTGCTGGGCACCTTCCTGGTGACGGTGGTGTTCGATCTCACCCTGGCGGTGGAGCTGGGCATGGTGCTGGCCAGCCTGTTCTTCATCTACCGGGTTTCGGACCTGACCACCATCGAGCGCATTCCCCTGGAGGAATTTTACGGGGTGGAAGCCCTTTCCCGGCCCGACGGCAGCCACCGCATCGTGGCCTTCCGGGTCTTTGGCAGCCTGTTCTTCGGGGCCACCAACAAGCTCGAAGCCATGCTCCTGAACCTGGATGCCCACCCCGACGCCCTGATCCTGGACATGGAGAAGGTGATCAACATCGACACCACCGGCCTGGAGGTCCTCCAGACCCTCCAGCGCGCCCTGCAAAAACGGGGCGCCACCCTGATCCTGTGCGACCTCAACGAGCAGCCCGCGTCCCTGGTGCACCGCTCCGGCTTCCGGGAGGCCCTCGGGGAGGACAGCGTGGCCGGCAACCTCACCGAAGCCCTGATCCGCGCCCAGCGGGTCAGCCATCCCAAGGAAAGCGAAAGTGTCTGATCCCCACGTTCCCGATCCCCGCATCTGCCGCCGGCTGGAGATCCACGGACTGGTCCAGGGCGTCGCTTACCGGGCCAGCGCAGCGGGAGAAGCCAAGCGCCTGGGGCTGATTGGCTGGGTGCGCAACCGCCGGGACGGCTCGGTGGAGGCCCTGGTGGCAGGGCCCACCCGCCAGGTGGAAGCCTTCATCGCCTGGGCCCGGCGCGGGCCGGCGGCGGCGGCGGTGAGTTCGGTAGCGGTCCAGCCCGGCCACCCCCCGGAAGGACGTAGCTTCAAGGTGCTGCCCAGCGTTTGATCCATCCGCTCAGCGCCGGCGGGAGCCTCCCCCCAGGATGGAGCCCAGCACCCCCCGCATGATCTCCCGGCCCACCGAGGAGGCCATGGTGCGCACCACCGTCTTGGCGGCGGTCTGCACCAGCCCATCCTGCTGGCCGCCCCGGGGCCCGGTGCGGCCAAACAGGATCTGCCCCAGGGCGCCCCCCAGCAGACCGCCCCCCGCCTCGCTCGGCTGGCCGGCCGGGGGCGGAGCTGCGCCACCGTCGGCCGGCGCCCCGCCTCCGGCGGTCTGGCCGCCGGGAACGGCGGCCTTGAGTTTTTCGTAGGCGGATTCCCGATCCAGTTGCTTTTCGTAGTGGCCGTAGATCACCGAACCCTGGATCGCGGCAGTGCGCTCCTGGGGCGTCAGGGGCCCCAGGCGGGAGGCGGGGGCGATGATGAAGGCCCGCTCCACCACTGCCGGCCGGCCCTTCTCGTCCAGGAAGGACACCAGGGCTTCCCCCACCCCCAGCTCGGTGATGGCGGTGGCGGCGTCGAAGGCCGGGTTGGCCCGCATGGTGTCGGCGGCCGTCTTCACCGCCTTCTGATCCCGGGGGGTGAAGGCCCGCAGAGCGTGCTGGACCCGGTTGCCCAACTGGCCCAGCACCGTTTCCGGCACATCCAGGGGGTTCTGGGTGACGAAGTACACCCCCACCCCCTTGGAACGGATCAGCCGCACCACCTGCTCGATCTTCTCCAGCAGCGCCGCTGGCGCGTCATTGAAGAGCAGATGGGCCTCGTCGAAGAAGAACACCATCCTGGGCTTGTCCACATCCCCCACCTCGGGCAGTTGCTCGAAAAGCTCCGAGAGCAACCACAGCAGGAAGGTGGAGTAGAGCTTGGGGGCGTTGTAGAGCTTGTCGGCGGCCAGAATGTTGATCACCCCCCGGCCCTCCCCATCGGTCTGGATGAGGTCCTGGATGTCCAGCATGGGCTCGCCGAAAAACTTGTCGCCCCCCTGTTGCTCCAGGGTCAGGAGCCCCCGCTGGATGGCGCCGATGGAGGCCGCCGAGACGTTGCCATATTCGGTGGTGAAGGACTTGGCGTTGTCCCCCACGAACTGGATCATGGCCCGCAAGTCCTTGAGGTCCAGGAGCAACAGGCCATTGTCGTCGGCGATCTTGAACACCAGGGCCAACACCCCGGCCTGGGTCTCGTTTAGGTTCAGCAAGCGGGCCAGCAGGAGTGGCCCCATGTCCGACACGGTGGCCCGCACCGGGTGGCCGGCCTCCCCGAACACGTCCCAGAACACCGCCGTGCACGCCCGGGGGGTGAATTCCGTGATCCCCAGCCCCGCCAGACGCTGCATCAGCTTTTCGGAAGCCACGCCGGCGGCGCCGATGCCGGAAAGATCCCCCTTCACGTCCGCCATGAACACCGGCACCCCGATGTTGGCGAAGGATTCGGCCATCTTCTGCAGGCTGACCGTCTTGCCGGTACCGGTAGCCCCGGTGATCAGGCCATGGCGGTTGGCCAGGGCGGGCAGCAGGGTGATTTCCTTGTCGTGGGCTTTGGCGATGAGGAGGGGGGCAGGCATGGGGGGCTCCCTGAAAGAATGGGCAATGCCGCAAGGATACGGCAGCTTGGGGCGGTGATGAACGCCAAGCCGCGGCCCGGCCTCGGCCGTCAGCGACTTGACGCCAGTGTATGTTGGCGGGATGAATCCCGCCCTACGGGATCCCTCGATTCACCGTAGGGCCGGATTCATCCGGCCTGCTTGAATTGAGCGCATCGGCCGCTCCCGGGCCGGGCAACGCCACGCCGCCAACTCGCCACGCTCTGGCCATACGGCCCTTGCTGCGCGCAACACTAGCCCAGGCGCAGCTGACCGAGGCCCAGGAGCCCCACGAGACCGATGACGATCAGGTAGATCGCCACCACGTAGCGCAACAGTCGCGGCGAGACGAGGATCAGGATCCCCGCGACGATGGCCAGCAGCGGAGCAATGTTCAAGTTCAGATGCATGGTTTCCTCGGAGCATTTGGCAAAGCTTGATGGACCCGGTTCGCCGGGCTTTGCCGAGTGTATGACGAATTCGGAGCCTCGGCCCGGGGGATGGAACCCGCCACGGCGACCGGCCTGCCATGGGCCGGAATGCCTGGCCCGGCAGGGGCGCCCCCCAAAGGCTCACCCCAGGCAGCCTGGATGGCGCTCGGCGGCGGGGAAAAGCTCCCGCTCCTCGAAGCGCACGTGCTGGGTGAGGGCCTCGGCGAAAGCCGCCAGGGTCGCCCCGTCAGGCTTCGCCAGACATGCCACCAGGCGGGTCAGTTCGGTGTGATCCGCCAGGGTGCGGGCCACGAGTTGATGCTCTCCGAACCGGGCCAGGGCCGGCAGCAGCCAGCGCTCCTCCTCGTCGAAATGGGGCTTGAGCTCGGCCCGCCAGGCCGCCACCACCCGGGCCGCCTGGGCGGCCACCTGCTCGCCGCCGACCTGGCTGGCCCGGCGGGCATGGAGGGCCAGGGAGAGGGCGCCGTGGTGTTCCCGGGAAAGCGCCACGAGCGCTGCGGATCGTTTCACGTCGCGCCTCAAGGCATCCAGAACTTGGCGGGTTCGGCCACCTTCACCGCCGGATCCGCCTGGTCCGTCACCAGGAAACGGATCGGATGGGCGCCGGAATCCGCCGCCCCCGCCGGCGCCCGCACCTGGACCACCAGGGACTCCGAAGCCGCCCCGGCCACCGTCACCACCTCGCTGCTCGCCAGGCGGATGCCCGCCAGGCCCTCCACCGCCAGCCAGTAGGTGCGGGGAACCTCGCTGGCGTTGATGAGCTGGAGGCGGAAGGCGTTCTCCACGGAGCCATCCTCCGCCTCCCGGGAGAGGGCCGCCCGGTCCCGCTGGATATCGACCTTGAGGGGCATCCGGATGGCCAGGGACCAGACGGTGGCCCCCAGCAGGGTGAAAAATACCGCCGAATAGACCAGGACCCGGGGGCGCAGTACCCGGCGCCGGGGATTGATCCCGTGGGCCAGGGCGTTCTCGGTGGCGTAGCGGATCAGGCCCCGGGGATAGTTCATCTTGTCCATCACCTGGTCGCAGGCGTCGATGCAGGCGGCGCAGCCGATGCACTCCAGTTGCAGGCCATCCCGGATATCGATCCCGGTGGGGCAGACCTGCACGCAGATGCCGCAGTCCACACAGTCCCCCAAGCCCAGATCGGCCGGCACGGCCTGCCTGGAGCGCCCGCCCCGGGCTTCGCCGCGCTTTTCATCGTAGGCCACGATCAGGGTGTCGGCATCGAACATCACGAACTGAAACTGGGCGTAAGGGCAGATGTATTTGCACATCTGCTCCCGCATGAAGCCGGCCATGCCGTAGGTGGCGCCACCGTAAAAGAGGATCCAGAAAACCTCCCAGCCCCCCAGGGAAAAATGGGCGAGGCCCGCCATCATGTCCCGGATCGGCGTGAAGTAGCCCACGAAGGTGATCCCGGTCCACAGGGCCAGGGCCAGCCAGGCGGCGTGCTTGGCGCTCTTGATGCCGATCTTGCGGGAACTCCAGGGCGCCGCGTCGAGCTTGATGCGGCGGGGCCGATCCCCCTCGATGCGTGCCTCGATCCACATGAACAGCTCGGTATAGACCGTCTGGGGGCAGGTGTAGCCGCACCACAGGCGCCCCGCCACCGTGGTGAACAGGAATAGGGCCAGGGCGGAGAGCACCAGGATCACCGCCAGGTAAATCACGTCCTGGGGCCACAGCACGAAGTCGAACACGTAGAAGCGGCGGGCCTCCAGATCGAACAGCACGGCCTGACGGCCATTCCAGGGCAGCCAGCAGAGCCCGTAGAAGACCAGCTGGGTGAGCCAAACCATCACCCAGCGCCAGCGCTGGAAAACCCCCTTTACCGTGCGGGGATGGATGGTGGGTTCGGAGACGTAGATCGGCTGGATCGGAATGACCCGCTTGCCTTGGTTTGGATCAGGCATGAATGAGACCAAAGGTTGATGGCTCTATACGCGAACCGCACGATAGAGCGCCCGGATGAGGTCGGACTGGGTGATGACGCCCACCAACTGCTGAGCATCATCAACGATGGGGATGTGATGGCACCCGCCCTCCGAGAACAGGCGGACCAGTTCCACCACCGGCTGGTCGGCCCGCGCAGTGGAAGCCGGACGGCTCATCACGGCCCCCACCGCGATGGACCTGCTGGGGTGCCGGCTTGCCAGCCGCTCCAGGATATCCCAGGCGGTCAGGATGCCCACCACCCGCGCGCCCCCGTCGGTCACCGGCAGGGCCTTGACCCGGTGCGCCCCCATCAGCCGATGCGCTTCGACCAGGGGAGTGTGCCGGGCCACCCTCAGGGGCGGCCCGGACATGATGTCGCGGCAGCGCAGGCTGCCCAGGTTGCGGCGGTAAGCCGCCAGTTCGGCCTGGTGGAGCAGATCCTCCAGATCGTCGCGGCTCACATCCAGTACCTGGTTGTAATGCTTCAGGGCAGCGTCCAGGTCGGCCTCGGAAAAGCGCAGGGCCCGGGGCGCCTCCCATGACGCCGGAGCGAGCCCGTGCCGATGGGGATAGGGCTTGCCGGTCAGGCTGTTGTAGAGGATCCCGGCCCCTACCAGCAGCATGGAATTGAGACCCACCGGGAACAGGGCGAAGCCGACCTCCCCCACCTGGTTGAGCACCACCAGCAAGGCGGTGGCCCCTCCGGGGGGATGAAGGCAGCGGGCCAGGAACATGCCACCGATGGACAGGGCTACCGCCGCCGCGGCGGCGCTGGCGGGCTCGTGGATCAGGCTCCCGCAGGCAATGCCGATCAGGGCGCAAAGGGTGTTGCCGCCGATCACCGGCCAGGGCTGGGCCAGGGGGCTGGCGGGCAGGGCGAACACCAGCACCGCGCTGGCCCCCAGGGGCGCGAACAACCAAAGGTGGTCGGTCAGGAGGGCGGGCAGCTGCCGGCTGCAGACCGCCGCCACGAAGATCCCCACCGCCGCCCCGACGGAGGCGCGCCACCGCTCCGGGCCATCCACCGTCACCGACGGGGGCGCCCCATCCACCAGCCCGCCGGCCAGCCGGACCCATCGCCGCCAGGCCGCCAGCGCCCCGGCCCGGATCATGGTGGTTCCCCCCGGCAATTCAGCCTGGCCTTCGCTGGAGGGTTTCGGCAATACGCCGGACAGCCCCGGTTTGCCCCATGGGGCGGCGTTGTTCTCGGGGGGACGGGAGCTTCCAGTTGGGCATCGGCGCCTCGGGCCATTGTCGGGAGGCGCATTGTGCACGGCGGCATTCGGCCACGTAAAATGAAACGATTCGAAGGGACCCATCGAAATTGTCCATGGGTCCGCCCCTGGGGCCGCCACGCCAAATGGATATCAACCTCGCCAGAACCTTCCTGGAAATCGTTCGCTGCGGCAGCTTCGTCGCGGCGGCGGAGCAGTTGCACGTCACCCAGACCACCGTGACCGCCCGCATCCAGGGCTTGGAAGCCATCCTCGGCTGCGAACTGTTCATCCGCAGCCGCCTGGGCGCCCGCATGACCCCTAACGGCGAGAAGTTTCTCGGCCATGCCAGCAAGCTGGTCCAGACCTGGGAAGCGGCGCGGCGCGATCTGCCCCTCCCGGAGGGCCACGAGAGCCTGTTCGCCCTGGGGGGGGAGGTCAGCCTGTGCAATCCGATCCTCTTCAACTGGGCCACCCGTCTGCGGGAACGGGCCCCGGCCCAGGCGATCCGGGTCGAGGCCGGGGATGGGGAAGCCTTGCAAAGACAGGTGGATCTGGGGGCCCTGGACGCGGCCCTGGTCTATCAACCCGAGTACCGGCCCGCCATCCAGGTGGAGCAGGTGCTGGAGGAAAAGCTCATCCAGGTCCGCTCGGTCCGCAACCCGGAGCCTTACCTGTTCGTGGACTGGGGGCCGGATTTCCGCCATCAGCACGACACCGCCCTGCCCGGCCTGTCCCGTGCGCCCCTCCGCTTCAACCTCGGGCCCCTGGCGCTCCAGTATCTTTTGCAGTACGGCGGGCGGGGCTATTTCCGCACCCGGGTGGTCCAGAAGTATCTGGAAACAGGCCTGCTCGCCCGGGTGGAGCAGGCCCCGGAATTTTCCTATCCGGTCTATCTGGCCTATTCCCGGGACAACCGATCCCCCTTCCTGGCCGAAGCCATCGACACCCTGCGGGGCGTCATCACCGACAACATCGATTGGTCCCAGCGCTGGGAATACTGATCGCCCCGGGCAGGAAGGAGCATCCCATGCCCCCCTTTGCACCGGCCTCGTTCCGGCCCGGGTCCACCCCCTGGAGCGCCGCCCTGGCCTGGACCCTGGCCAGCCTCCTGCCCGCCAGTCTGCCCGCCGCCACCCTCCAGGTGGGCCCCGGCGGCCTGGCCACCATCGCCGAGGCCGCCCGCCTGGCCCGGGACGGGGACGTGGTGGAGATATTCGCCGGCACCTACCGGGGGGATGTGGCGGTGTGGCGGCAAAGGCGGCTGACGATCCGGGGAATGGGGGGCCTGGCGGAATTGCTGGCCGACGGCCAGAGCGCCGAGGACAAGGCCATCTGGGTGATCCGGGACGGGGACTTCACCATCGAGGGCATCGCCTTCCGAGGCGCCCGGGTGCCCAACGGCAACGGGGCGGGGATCCGCTTCGAGAAGGGACGGCTGGCGATCCGCAACTGCCGCTTCGAGGACAACGAAATGGGAATCCTCACCGGCAACGACCCGGAATCCGTGCTGATGATCCACGACAGCGAGTTCGCCCACGCCCCCCGGGGGGCCGAACGCCCCTTGAAGCACCTGCTCTACGCGGGCCACATCGCCCGCCTGGAAGTCCGGGGCAGCCGCTTCCACGATGGCTACATCGCCCATCTGCTTAAATCCCGCGCCCGGGAAAGCGACCTGCGCTACAACTTGGTATGGGATGGCCCCACCGGCAGCGCCTCTTATGAAATGGACTTTCCCAACGGCGGGGTGGTGACCCTGATCGGCAACCTGGTGGGGCAGAACGCCGCCACCGCCAATCCGGCCCTGATCTCCTTCGGCGCCGAAGGCCCGGGCTGGCCGGAGCACCGCCTGACCCTGGCCCACAACACCCTCATCAACCAGGCCGGGCCGGCGGCCCATTTCACCCGGGTGTGGACCGAAAAGCTGGGGCCGGTAGCCACCGCCTTCCACAACAATCTGCTGGTGGGGCCTGGGCTGCTGGAAGGGGCGCCAGCCGCCGAAGCGCGCCACTGGGGCGGCGTCCGCGATCTCTCCGGGCTGGATTTCCGCCCCGCGCCGGGGTTGGCCAGGGTACCACCGCCCCCCCGGGAGCTGGCCCCGACGGCCCAATTCACCCTGCCCCTGGGCACCCGCCCCCTCGCCCCGCCCCGCCGCTGGCGGCCCGGGGCCATCCAGGCCGCAGCGGCTGGCTTGCGGCCAGACCCGGCTGTGCCCTAGTCTAGAAGTGCGTGGCGCCCGGCAAGCCACGGATTCCCACAACAACGAGGAGACCCAAATGTCCGCCCATGTCTACAAGATCATCGAACTCGTCGGATCTTCGCCCACCAGTTCCGACGAAGCCATCCGCAACGCCATCGAGCGGGCCTCGGAAACCGTCACCCACCTGGACTGGTTCGAGGTGGTCAATACCCGCGGGCACATCGTCAATGGGCGCATCGCCCATTACCAGGTAACCCTGCGGCTGGGATTCCGCTTGGCCGATTAGGCAGGACGCCTTTCCCGGGCCCGGGAGCGGCACCCGCCGCGCTCCCGGCCCCGCCTACAAAGCCTGGGACGGCCCGCCCCCCGCCCGGCCCAGGTGGTAAACTCCGGCCCTTGCTAATTTTTCGCTTCCGGAGTTTCCACCATGGCAGGTCATTCCAAATGGGCCAACATCCAGCACCGCAAGGGTCGTCAGGACGAAAAGCGGGGCGCGGCCTTCTCCAAGCTGGCCAAGGAGATCACCGTGGCCGCCAAGATGGGCGGAGGTGACGCGGGCTTCAACCCGCGCCTGCGCCTGGCGGTGGACAAGGCCAAGGCGGTAAACATGCCCAAGGACAAGATCGACAACGCCATCAAGAAGGGCACCGGCGAACTCGAGGGCGTGAGCTACGAGGAAGTGCGCTACGAAGGCTACGGCATTGGCGGCGCGGCGGTGATCGTGGATTGCCTCACCGACAACAAGACCCGCACCGTGGCCGACGTGCGCCACGCCTTCTCCAAGTACGGCGGCAACATGGGGGCCGACGGCTGCGTGGCCTTCCAGTTCAAGCACTGTGGCCAGCTCCTGTTCGCCCCCGGCACCAACGAGGACGCCCTCATGGAAGCAGCCCTGGAAGCCGGCGCCGAGGACGTGATCCCCAACGACGACGGCTCCATCGAAGTCATCACCGGCCCCTGGGATTTCACCGCCGTGAAGGAAGCCCTGGAAGCCGCCGGCTTCAAATCCGAGTTTGGCGAAGTGAGCATGAAACCCCAGAACGAAACCGAGCTGGCCGGCGACGAGGCCGCCCGCATGCAAAAGCTGCTGGATGTCCTGGAAGGTCTGGACGACGTACAGGAGGTCTATTCCTCCGCCGTCCTCAACGACTAAGCTTCCCCAGCCCCGGCCCGTTCTGACGGGCCGCCCGCTCCACGCAGTGCCGCTATCCCCGCTTCTTCGTGCTGCCGTGGAGCACCGGCTTCATCGGCGCCAAGCTCGGCCTGCCCTTCACCGAACCCCTCCACCTCCTGAGCCTGCGCTACGTTCTGGTGCTGGCCTTGATCTGACGCTTATTGCCCTTTCAAATTCAGGTTCGGAAACTTGACTTCCTCGAAGTAGGACTTCGTTTCATCGGTGATGGCTGCCCGAGCCGCCAGGACGAAATTTTTCGCGGCCACCTGGGGTTTGTCGGCCTCCGGGAAGAAGGAGAGCGCGAAGGGCAGGCTGATGCTCGCCACCAGGGCCACCCCTCCCCAGATGCGAAACCAGCAGCGTTTGGCAGGGGCCCGCTCCCGGTACCACCGGATGTACCAGCGGACGGACCCCTGGACGTGCTCGTCGGCGAAAAAAACCTGCCTCTCCAGCGCCGCCAGATAATTGTCCCCATTCATGGCCGCGCCCTCCAATCAGATCCGGCCACGTGTTCCCAGACACCGCTGTCACGCCAGCGGGCGAAGCGCATGGATGGGCTGTGCCACCTACCAAATGCCTGCGGCAGGTCGCGCCATGGGCTGCCTGTACGCAGAATCCAAAGGACTGCCTCGACGAAGAGCCGATTGCCCCTCGCCGTACAGCCTGGATCGCAGGTCTTGCCCGGCAAGAGATGGTCAATGCGGGCCCACGGGTCATCTCGTAGCATCTTCCGGTTCATCCTGACTCCGCGGAAAAATCAGGATAAGACCCTATTCAGACCGCTGGGAACAGTCCCCTGCCATGCCATTGACCGTCAGCAAATGATCCGGATTGGCTTGCATATGGCATTCCATTCATTGGTTGTGAACAGGCCCCAGCAAGCCATCACCCGCTCCGGGGTTTTGACCAGATATTCCAAGAAGCTGGATGCCTTCGGGAGCAAGGCTTTTTTTTTGCTGGCTGCTCGGTCGGAAGATCGCAGTTCGGTTTTGACGTCCCGGTTCAGGTATTCATCGGGGTTGATCTGCGGCGAGTACGGCGACAGATAAAACACGTCGTTGCTTGCTTTGGGCCAGCCAAGCGGTCACCAGCTCGGCGTGATGAACCTTCTTGATTCCCTTCTTTACGCTCGCTTAACGCACAGGTGTCTGTCTTTTAGCGTTTTCTTAATGCTCGAAAGACTAACGTAGAGCCTGTCGCAACTTGTCCATTTCGGAGGTTTCATGGACCCGCTCTATCTGTTGCTCGCCGTAGCGTTCTTCGCCCTGACGGCCGGCCTTGTCCCTCTGTTTGAAAAGATCCGGAGGAAATGATGAATCCGCTTTATCTGATTGCCTTGGCAGTTGCCATCGGCGTATTCGGCTACCTGGTTGCCGTACTGTTTTTCCCGGAGGACTTTTCATGACTGGCAACGGCTATCTGCAACTCGGCCTGTATCTGGTCGTCCTGCTCGCCTGTGCCTGGCCGCTGGGCCGCTACATGGCGCGCATCTATCAGGGGGACATTCCGCTTTTCGTGCGCTGGCTACGCCCGCTCGAGCGGGGTATCTGCCGCCTGGCAGGCGTTCGCGGCGAGGACTCGATGCCCTGGACGCGTTATACGCTGGCCGTCCTGCTCTTTAACCTGCTCGGCTTCCTGGCGGTGTTCGCGCTGCAGCGCCTGCAGGACGTGTTGCCCCTCAACCCGGACGGGATGGCGGCGACCACGGCCGATCTGGCCTTCAACACGGCTGTCAGTTTCGCGACCAACACCAACTGGCAGGCTTATGGCGGCGAGTCGACCATGAGCTACCTGACCCAGATGCTCGGTCTCGGCGTGCAGAACTTCCTGTCCGCCGCCACCGGCATGGCGGTCCTGATCGCACTGGCACGCGGTTTCGTGCAGCGCGAAGCCGCGGCCCTGGGCAACTTCTGGGTCGACCTGGTGCGTTCGACGCTCTACATCCTGCTGCCCCTGTCCATCGTGCTGTCGGTCGTTCTGGTCAGCCAGGGCGTCGTGCAGACGTTTAACGAGCATGCCACCGTCCAACTCGTCGAGAAGCTCGAATTCGACCAGCCCAAGCTGGGCGACGACGGCCAGCCGCTGAAGGATGCGCAAGGCCAGCCGGTCACCGAAAAGATAACCACGGCCGAGCAGAACATTGCGGTCGGCCCCGCTGCCTCGCAGATCGCCATCAAGCAACTGGGTACCAACGGCGGCGGTTTCTTCAACATCAATTCGGCCCACCCCTTCGAGAATCCGACCCCGCTCTCCAACTTCCTCGAAGTCCTGGCCATCTTCCTGATTCCGGCGGCCCTGTGCATCACCTTCGGCATTTACGTCGGCGACCGGCGCCAGGGTGTGGCCATTCTGTCGGCGATGACCCTCATTTTCGTCGCCATGCTGGCCGTCTGCGTCTGGGCCGAGCAGTCGGGTAACCCGTTGTTCCAGCGCCTGGGCCTCGATACCCACGCCTCGGAATTGCAGGCCGGCGGCAACATGGAAGGCAAGGAAACCCGCTTTGGTGTGGTCAACTCGGCGCTGTGGGCCACCGTGACCACCGCCGCCTCGAACGGCTCGGTCAATGCCATGCACGACTCGTTCACGCCACTCGGCGGCCTGGTACCGATGTGGATGATGCAACTGGGCGAGGTGGTCTTCGGCGGTGTCGGTTCCGGACTCTACGGCATGATCATTTTCGCGCTGGTGGCGGTCTTCGTTGCCGGTCTGATGATCGGCCGCACGCCGGAATACCTGGGCAAGAAGATCGAAGCCTTCGAGGTCAAGATGGCGGCCGTCGCCATCCTTGTGCCGCCGTTGGTCGTCCTGCTCGGCACCGCCATCGCCGTGATGGCGGATGCCGGCCGGGCCGGCATCGCCAATCCAGGCGCCCACGGCTTCTCGGAAATCCTCTACGCCCTGTCGTCGGCCGGCAACAACAATGGCAGCGCCTTCGGCGGCTTGTCGGCGAATACGCCTTTCTACAACACGCTGCTCGGCTTCGCCATGCTGTTCGCCCGCTATTGGCTGATCGTGCCGGTGCTGGCCATTGCCGGTTCGCTGGCCGCCAAGAAGAGCATTCCGCCGGGGGCCGGCACCTTGCCAACCCATACGCCGCTGTTCGTCATGCTGCTGATCGGCACGGTGATCGTGGTCGGCGCGCTGACCTTCCTGCCTGCACTGGCGCTGGGACCGATCGTCGAGCACCTGCAAATGATCGGCGCCCAATAAGGAGAATTCGATGCAAACGACGAAATCCATGACCGATCCGGCGCTGCTGCGCGACGCCGTGGTTGAATCCTTCAAACGCCTGTCGCCGCGTTACCAGGTCAAGAACCCGGTGATGTTCGTCGTCTGGCTGGGTAGCCTGCTCACCACCGGGCTGTTCATCCAGGCGCTGGGTGGCCATGGCGAGGCATCGGCCGGTTTCATCCTGGCCATCACGCTGTGGCTGTGGTTCACCGTGCTCTTTGCCAACTTCGCCGAAGCCGTCGCCGAAGGGCGCGGCAAGGCCCAAGCGGCCGCCTTGCGCGGATTGCGCAAGACGGTGTGGGCCAAGAAGCTGCTGGAGCCCCGCTACGGCGCCAAGATGCACACGGTCCCTTCGGAAGACCTGCGCAAGGGCGATGTCGTCATTGTCACGGCCGGCGAGGTGATTCCCGGCGACGGCGAGGTCATCGAAGGGGTTGCCTCGGTAGATGAGTCGGCGATCACCGGCGAATCGGCACCGGTCATCCGCGAGGCGGGTGGCGACTTCTCCGCCGTCACCGGCGGCACCCGCGTGCTGTCCGACTGGCTGGTCGTTCGCGTTACCGTCAATCCGGGCGAAACCTTCCTCGACCGCATGATCAGTATGGTCGAAGGGGCCAAGCGCCAGAAGACGCCAAACGAAATCGCCCTGACCATCCTGCTCGTGGCGCTGACCATCGCCTTCCTGCTCGCCACCGCGACGCTGCTGCCCTTCTCGCTGTTCAGCGTCGAAACGGCCGGGGCCGGCTCGCCGATCAGCGTCACCGTGCTGGTGGCGCTCCTCGTCTGCCTGATCCCGACCACTATCGGCGGCCTGCTGTCGGCCATCGGCGTCGCCGGCATGAGCCGGATGATGGCCAAGAACGTGATCGCGACTTCGGGCCGCGCTGTCGAGGCAGCCGGTGACGTCGACGTGCTGATGCTCGACAAGACGGGCACCATCACGCTGGGCAATCGTCAGGCGGCCAGGTTTGTCGCTGCCCCTGGCTATTCGGAAAACCAGCTGGCCGAAGCTGCGCTCTATGCCTCCCTGGCCGACGAAACGCCGGAAGGCCGTTCGATCGTCCATCTGGCCAAGGAGGTGTTGCACCAGCGCGGCCGGGACATCCAGGCCGAAGGGGCGACGTTCGTACACTTCACCGCCCAGACGCGGATGAGCGGCATCGACTGGCAGGGCAAGAGCATCCGCAAGGGCGCTGCCGAAGCGATCAAAGCCTATGTCACCGAGTTGGGTGGCCAGTGGCCGGCCAGGGTTCAGGAGGCGGTGGACGACATCGCCCGCCACGGCTCGACGCCCCTGGTCGTTGCCGAAGAGAGTCAAGGAAATGCGCGGGTGCTCGGCGCCGTCGAGCTCAAGGACATTGTCAAGGGCGGCATCAAGGAGCGCTTCGCCGAATTGCGCCGGATGGGCATCAAGACGGTGATGATCACCGGCGACAATCGCTTGACTGCCGCCGCCATTGCCGGCGAGGCCGGGGTGGACGATTTCCTTGCCGAAGCGACGCCCGAAGCCAAGCTCAAGCTGATCCGCCAGTACCAGGCCGAAGGCCGCTTGGTGGCGATGACCGGCGACGGTACCAACGATGCCCCGGCGCTGGCCCAGGCCGACGTCGCGGTGGCCATGAACACCGGCACCCAGGCCGCCAAGGAAGCCGGAAACATGGTCGACCTCGATTCCAACCCGACCAAGCTGATCGAGGTGGTCGAGACCGGCAAGCAGATGCTAATGACGCGCGGCGCGCTGACCACCTTCTCGATCGCCAACGACGTCGCCAAGTATTTCGCCATCATTCCGGCCGCCTTCGCCTCGACCTATCCGGCGCTCAACGCCCTGAACGTCATGGGCCTGGCGACGCCGGATTCGGCCATCCTGTCGGCGGTCATCTTCAATGCCCTGGTCATCATCGCGCTGATTCCGCTGGCCCTGAAGGGCGTCGCCTACCGTCCGCTCGGCGCGGCCGCCATCCTGCGCCGCAACCTGCTGGTCTATGGCATCGGCGGCCTGATCGTGCCGTTCATCGGTATCAAGTTGATCGACCTGATCCTGGTCGGCCTCAATCTCGCTTAAGGAGCCTGCAATGCTCAAGGAACTCAAACCCGCCGTCGTCGTTTTTGGCCTGCTCACGGTGTTGACCGGGGCTGCCTACCCGGCGCTGATCACCGGTATTGCCCAGGCGGCATTTCCGGGTCAAGCCAACGGCAGCTTGATCGTCCAGGACGGCAAGACGGTCGGCTCGCGCCTGATCGGCCAGACCTTCTCCGATCCCGGCCATTTCTGGGGGCGGCCTTCGGCGACGGCGCCAATGTCCTTCAACGCCGCATCGTCCGGCGGTTCCAACCAGGGACCGCTGAATCCGGCTCTGGAAGAAGCCGTCAAGGGCCGTATCGAGGCGCTCAAGGCCAGCGATCCGAGCCAGAAGGCGGCGATTCCGGTCGATCTGGTAACGGCCTCGGGCAGCGGCCTCGACCCACACATCAGCGTGGCCGCCGCCCAGTGGCAGGCACCCCGCATTGCCCGCCTGCGCAACCTGCCGGAAACCCGAGTTCGCGAACTGATCGCCAGCCATACGGAAGGCCGGCAGCTAGGAGTCCTCGGCGAGCCTCGCGTCAACGTCCTGGAACTCAATCTGGGGCTCGATCAGCTGGCCAGTGCTCAATGATTCATGCGCCTGGCCT
>JAVEWG010000069.1:0-9416 GCA_034004685.1 Rhodocyclaceae bacterium
GCGTGGATGACGGCGGAAAGGGGGTTGCGGATCTCATGGGCCATGCTGGCGGTGAGCCGGCCCAGGGCCGCCAGCTTGACCTGCTGGGTCTGGCGCTGGATTTCCTCGAAGTCCTCAAGATACACCAAGGTATCGCCCCCGTCCCCTGCCCCCAGGGCCCGGCAGCGCAACAGGCGGCCGGACTGAACCCACACCTGCTGGGCGCCTGCGGCGCTGGACGCCCGCACCCCCTCGGCCAATTCGGGCGCCAGTTGGTCCAGACGCGCCCCGACCGCCAGGGGGCGTTCCAGCAGGTGCTGGGCCTGGGGGTTGCTCTGGCGAATGACGCCCGCGGAGTCCAGGACCACCACGCCGTCATTCATGTCACGAATGATCCGCTCGTTGACCGCCTGCTGCTTGGCCAGGGCCAGGCCCCGCTCGGCGGCCAGGGATTCGTTGGACAGGGCGCGTACCGCCAGCAGCCGGCCGGCCAGGGCCACGCTGAAAAACCCGATGCAGACCACCCCCACGGCAAAAAAATCCACCGCCAGGCGCCCGTCCACCAGACGCCAGCCGTTTTCCACCAGCACCGCCAGGGTCGCGGCGGCGGCGTAGAAAAGCACCATCCGCCCTTCCCCCACCAGACCCGCGCCAGCCACGGCCACCAGCATCAGGACCGGCAAGCCACTGCGATAGCCGCCGCTGGTGGCCATCAGCAAGGTCAGGAACAGGATGTCCAGCAGGACCTGGAGGGTGATCAGCCGATCCAGGCCGATCCTTCTTGCCGCATCGGGAAATCCCAAGGCCAGCACCGTGGCCAGATAACCAAAGGAAAACCAGACGTACAAGGCGGGGGCTTCGCTGCCCAGATTCAGGCGCCGGCCAAACACCACGAATATGGCAGCCGCCACCAGCCGGAAGAGATTCAAGAACCGCAGGGAGTTACGCCGAACACGATCAGCGTCGAAGCCCGGAGCCCCCTCCATGGCAGTCAGGCCAGCCCTCGATGGATCCGCTGGTGGGCTTCACAGCAGAAAAACCGCCCGTCGGCCTCCAGGGCCTCGCCTTCCGGCACATGCAACCCGCACTGGGCGCAGGCCACCATGCGCTCCACCTTGCCCGCCCCCGCCGCGGCCGAATCACGGGGCGCCGGCGTGGACGGCCGCAGGGAGCGCCGCACCAGGTAGATGGCGATCAGGATCAAAATGAATAAAAGGAGCTTGCTCACCGGGGCGCGATCCCGTCGGAAAGGAGGAAAAAGTCTAGCATGGCCCCGGCCCTCAGACCCGGGCCAGGCGCTCGCCGGCGGCGGCCAGGGTGGCCTCGCTCTTGGCAAAGCAGAAGCGAATCACCCGATCATCCCGACCATCGGCAAAGAAGGCCGAAACGGGAATCGCCGCGACCCCGGCCTCCCGGGTCAAACGCTCGGCGAAGGGCACGTCCGGCTCATCGGAGATCCGGTCATAGCGGGCCAGCTGGAAGTAGGTGCCGGCGCAGGGCAGCAACTCGAAGCGGCTCATGGCCAAGGCATCCCGGAAGAAGTCCCGCTTGCCCTGGTAGAAGGCCGCCAAGCCCAGATGCCGGTCTGGATCGGCCATGTAATCCGCCAGGGCGTGTTGCATCGGGGTATTCACGGCAAACACGTTGAACTGGTGCACCTTGCGGAACTCCGCCATCAGCGCCCGGGGGCCGGCTACAAAGCCCACCTTCCAGCCGGTGATGTGGTAAGTCTTGCCAAAGCTGGAAACCATCAGGCTGCGCTCGGCCAGCCCCGGGTAGCGGGCCACGCTCTCGTGGCGGCGGCCGTCGAAGACAATGTGCTCATAGACCTCGTCGGCCACCACCACGATATCCGTGCCCCGCACCAGTCGCTCCAAGGCCGCCATGTCCGTCGCCGACCACACCGCGCCAGTGGGGTTGTGGGGGCTGTTGATCATGATCAGGCGGGTACGGGGGCTCAGCATGGCGGCCACGGCGGCCCAGTCCGGCCGGTAATCCGGCGCCGCCAGCCTGACCCGGCGCACCACGCCCCCTTGCAGCGCCACGGCGGGCGCATAAGAGTCATAGACCGGCTCGAAAACGATCACCTCATCCCCCGGATGGACCAGGGCCGCCACGGCCGTAAATAGCGCCTGGGTGGCGCCGGCGGTGACGGTGATCTCGGTTTCCGGATCAAAAACAGTGCCGTAAAGATCTGCGACTTTGGCGGCGATGGCCTCCCGCAGCGCCGCCACCCCGGCCATGGGGGCGTACTGGTTGCAGCCCGCCGCCATGGCGCGGGCGACAGCCTCGAAGAGGGCGGCCTCGGCCTGGAAATCCGGAAAACCCTGGGACAGGTTGATGGCCCCCGACTCCTGGGCCAGGCGGGACATCACCGTGAAGATGGTGGTGCCCACCCCAGGCAGGCGGGAGGACAGGGCGGCGGGAAAATGGGGCATGGGCGGGGCCTTCTGAGAACAGTGGGAGGGCTGCTTGCGCACCCGACATCACAGAGGGGGACGGGTAGCGGTAGGGCGAGGGCTTCAGCCCGCCAGGCACAACCTGTCCCTGGTCGGCTGAAGTCGACCCCGCCGGTGGCGGCAATTGGCACGCATCACGCCCGCCCTAGTGGTCGGTTGACCCTGGATCCCGGGAATCGCCCGAATCCAAGGTCAACAGACCCTAGCCCCCGGCCGCCATTTCCGCCGCTGCCCGGTAGTGCGCCTGGGCTTGCTCCGGGCGTTCCAGGCGGTCCGCCAGCTGGGCCAGGGCCAAGTGGGTTTCGATGCTGGGGGCCAGGCTGAGGGAAGCCTCCAGGTAGCTTTGGGCCTTACCCCACAGCTGGTTCTGGAAACACAACCGTCCCAGGGCGAACAGCAGGCCTTCATCCCGGGGGTGCCGGGTCAGCCAGCGCTCCGCCCGGGCCAGGCAGGCCACCGGCTCATCCTCGCCGCACACCCCGTAGAGGCGGGCCAGGGCGCCATCCCAGTCCCGTTCCAGCAAATCCTCAAGGGCCTGCCGGGCAAGCCCGCCCTGACCGCCGGCCCGCAGCAGGGGCACGGCTTTTTCCACGAAATGCCGGTCCTTCAATTCCTCGGAGGGCAACTGCTTCCAGTAGCGGGCCAGTCCCTGGGGATCATGGTCGTGGCGGCGCAACCATGCCAGATGGGCTCGGCGGATCAGGGGCCCAGCCTGCTCGGGGGACAGGGCGCGGTGCTTGCGCAACTGGCGGGCCATGCGCAACACCGTGTCCCATTCGCCCCGGGCCAGGGCCACCCGCAAGGACAGGCGCAGAGCCGCGATATGGCGCTGGCCGCCGGTCAGCTGGAGGGCTTCCAGGCTCGCCGCCGCCTCGTCGAAACGCCGCCCCTCCAGGGCCAGTCCTGCCTCGGTCATGAGGCGCGCCACCCGGATTTCGTCCCCCACTTCGACCGCCCGGCCCAGCCAGATCCGGTAACGCTGCATGTCCCCCATGGCATGGGCGCAGCGGGCCGCCAGCAAAACCGCCACCCCCGGGCCATCGCCCCCCTGGAAGGCCGCCTCGGCCAGCTTGAGGGCATGGCCGTAGCGCCCCTCGACGTAGGCCAGCATGGCATCCCGCAGGGCGCGCTCCCCCCGCTCTTGCTTGCGCCGGGCCCGGTAGGCCACCACGCGCCTGGGCAGCGCCGCCGTGCCCCCCAGCAGGCGCAGCAGGAAATAGGCCACGGTAAAGCCGCTGGCCAGCAGAAATATCACTAAATTGAGGGACAACTGGACCCGATAGGGCGGCACCACCAGCAGCACGTAGCCAGTGTTGAGCCCCGCCACCAGGGCCACCCCCACCGCCAGGGCAAACAGGCCGATCAGCCAGAGCAGATTGCGCATGGCCGGCCCTTAGCGCACAGTCGTCGGCCGACGGGGCAGGGCCACCGGCTGGCGGTTCTGGAGGGCCCCCAGGGCCACCAGGCTATCGTTGATGGCGGGTTGCTCCTTGGGGATCTTTACCGCGGTCAGGTCCTGCAGGTCCTTCACGGCGGCCTGGACCGCCGGCTGGCGCAGATCGAAGTAACGCTCCGTCCAGGATGCCGCCTGGCGCAGATCCTCGCTGAAGGCCCGCCCATCCCGGGACAACAGCCCCAACCGGGCCGAGAGCAGCCGGATCTTGAGGTTCTCCCGCAGATAAGCGCCCTGGGTCGGGGCCAGCAGGGCGGGCTCCACCGTATCCAGGCGCTCCACCCGCACCAACCCACGGAACTCCCGCCACAGCTCGCGCCCCAGGTCCACCAGGAAGTTCACCGGCGAGCGCTCGGCCGGCGGCGCCTCCGCCGTCTTGGCCTGGGCTTCCCCGGCAAAGGCCAGGGGCAAGTCATCCACCGCCCCCTGAAGAAGCTCCAGCTTGATGGTAAGCCCGGCCACATCCAGGGCCGGCACCGCGCGCAAGCGTTCGATGTCGCTGGCCAAGGCCCGGCGCAGGGGCTGGAGGCGAGCCTGATCCACCAGGGCCAGGCGGTTTTCCGCCCCCTGCAGGGCGATCAGGGCGGCCTCCACGTTGCCCGCCAGCTGGAGTTGCTGGCTGGCCAGGATCACCGCCTGTTCCACCTCCGCCAGAACCCGGTCGTCCCGGGAGCGGGAATATTCCTGGTAAAGGGCTTCCAGGGCTGCCGCCTGGCCTTCGGAATTGGCCAGCCGCTCTTCGATTGCCCCCACCTTGGATTGGAGGGCCGCCAGGCCCTCCTGGCCCTGGCGGGCCACGCCCCGCGCTTCCTTGGCCACCGTGTCGCCCTCGGCCAGGCGCTGGGCCAGCTCCTGGCGCAGATCAGCCACCCGGCCGCGCATCTCGAACCACTGCCAGGCCAGGACGGCCGAGGCGGCCAGGGCCACCGCCGCCAGGGTCAGGGCCAGGCCGCCTCCGGCCCGGGTTGAAGATCCCGCCGGAGTAACCGGGGTGGGCT
The DNA here is from genome assembly GCA_034004685.1 of Rhodocyclaceae bacterium. Taxonomy (GTDB): domain Bacteria; phylum Pseudomonadota; class Gammaproteobacteria; order Burkholderiales; family Rhodocyclaceae; genus JAEUNX01. The sequence goes on from JAVEWG010000069.1 coordinate 4,890, forward strand.
GTGTTTCAGGCACGTTGATTTCCTCGTTCATCCTGGAATCTTAACCGAGGGTGGGTTCCAATGGGTCGCCAGGGCGGCCATCACGCCGGCATCTCCCGGACCGGTCAGCACCACCGGCCCCAGCCCGGCCTGGCGGACGGCCTCGGCGATACGGGGGTGGGGCACGAATACCGGCACCCCGGCCAGATCCCGCCGCCCCGCCGCCCCCACCATGGCCAGCAGGTTGCCCACCCCCTCGGAACTGGTGAGCACCAAGGCGTCGAGCCGCCCCTGCCGGGCCGCCGCCAGGAGCTGCGACGGGTCGGCGGCGGGAATCCGGCGCTGGTAGCACGTCACGTAGCGCACCTGGGCACCCCGCTGAAGGAGGGTCTCCCCCAGCAGATCCCGCCCCCCGTCGCCCCGGAAGATCACCACTTCCCGGCCCGCCACTGCCTCGGGCTGGAACTCGGGCAGGGCCAACACCGCTTCGGAATCGAAGCCGCTGGCAGGCGCCACCACCTCATGGAAACCCGCCCGGGCCAGGGCCGCCTCGCTCCCCTTGCCCACGGTGGATAACACCAGGGCCGGTGGCCAGGCGCGCCGGGGCAGGATGTAGCCCAGGGCCTGCTCCACCGCGTTGGGGCTGACGAAGAAGGCCAGCTGGAAACGCTCCAGTTCCGCCGTGGCGGCGGCCAGCTCTACCGGGTCGCTCACCGGAGCGATTTCGATCACCGGGAAGACCAGGGCCTCGCCCCCCGCCGCCGCGATGGCCCGGGCCAGGCTGGCGGCCTGACCGGCGGGACGGGTCACCACGATGCGGCGGCCCGCCAGGGGAAGCGCAGCCCCGGCCATGGGCAAAGCCCTAGGGCAGCTCGGCCAGGATGGCCTCGGCCCCCTGGCTGCGCAGATCCTCCACCAGGGCCAGGCCCAGGGCCTCGGGATCGGCCGGGCTGCCCCGCAGCTCGGCGCTGGCCACCCGGCTGCCGTCGGGCAGGGCCACGAAGGCCCGCAGCCACAGTTCATCGCCCTGGACCACACCGTAGGCGCCCAGGGGCACTTCGCAGCTCCCCGCCAGGGCCCGGGACACTGCCCGCTCGGCCCGCACGCAGGCGGCGGTGGCGGGGTCATGGAGGGGCGCCAGCCAGCGGGCCACCTCCGGCCGGCTGGCCAGGGCCTCGATGCCCAGGGCGCCCTGGCCGGCGGCGGGCAGGGATTCCTCGGCGGGCAGCACGCCCCGGACCCGCGCCTTCAAGCCCAGGCGGATCAGCCCGGCGGCGGCCAGGATGATGGCGTCGTACTGGCCCTCGTCGAGCTTGCGCAGGCGGGTATCCAGGTTGCCCCGCAGGCTGCTCACCGCCAGGTAGGGGTGGCGGGCGTGGAGCTGGGATTCCCGGCGCAGGCTGGAGGTGCCCACCACCGCCCCGGGGGGCAGATCCGCCAGGCTGTCATAGCGATTGGAGACGAAGGCATCCAGGGGCACTTCCCGCTCGGAGATGCAGGCCAGGGTGAATTCATCCCCCAAGACCATGGGCACGTCCTTCATGGAATGGACGGCGATGTCCGCCCGGCCGTCCAGGAGGGCGGTTTCCAGCTCCTTCACGAACAGGCCCTTGCCCCCCACCTTGGCCAGGGGCCGGTCCAGAATCTGGTCACCCCGGGTGGTCATGCCCAGCAGTTCCACCGAGCAGGCCGGATACAGGGCTTCCAGGCGCGCCTTGACGTGCTCCGCCTGCCATAGGGCCAACCGGCTTTCCCGGGTGGCGATGACGATGCGCTGGGGGGGGAGGAACTCCGGGGCGGACGCATTCACGATTCGAAGACTCTCTTTCTGGGCGACGAAACACCGGCGCCAGCTGCTCGGGCAGAAGGGCTCGGAGGAGCCACGCCAGCGGTACAAGATGGGCCGGGATTCTAGCATCGGGGGCCAGGAGCCGCCCCCAAATGGCTCAATTCCTGGAGCGGCCTGCCGTAATACCATCTTCGGACTATTAGGCGGACCTTCCCCATGCGCGTGGTGATCGTAGACGACACCCAACTCAACCTGACCCTGATGGAGGCCCTGATCTCCAAGGTGGAGGATTGCAGCCCCCTGTCCTTTCTTGATCCGGTGGCCGCCCTGGCCCATTGCTCCGCCCATGAACCCGACCTGATCCTGGTGGACTACATGATGCCCGAGCTCGATGGGCTGGAATTCATCCGCCGCATCCGGGCCCTGGACAGCCACCAGGACGTGCCCATCCTGATGGTCACCGCCAACCATGAGCGCCAGACCCGCTACGATGCCCTCCAGGCCGGCGCCACCGACTTTCTCAACAAACCCATCGACCGCCACGAGTTCCAGCCCCGGGTGCGCAACATGCTGGCCCTGCGCCGCGCTCACCTGGCAACCCGGCAGCGGGCCGAAACCCTGGCCCACGAAGTACGCCTGGCCACCGCCACCATCCACGCCCGGGAGCGGGAAACCATCGCCCGGCTGGCCAGGGCGGCGGAGTTCCGGGATCCGGAAACCGGCGCCCACATCCAGCGCATGTCCCACTACTCCGCGCTGATCGCCCGCCGGCTGGGCTTTGCCGACGATTTCGCGGACCTGCTGCTGGATGCCGCCCCCATGCACGACGTGGGAAAAATGGGCATCCCCGACGGCATCCTCCTCAAGCCCGGCAAGCTGACCGCGGAAGAATTCGACGTGATGAAGCGCCACCCCACCATCGGCCACGACATCCTCAAGGATTCTGCCTCCGACGCGGTGCGCCTGGGGGCCTCCATCGCCCTCACCCACCATGAAAAATTCGACGGCAGCGGCTACCCCCACGGCCTGGCGGGAGCCTCCATCCCCATCGAAGGGCGCATCGTGGCGGTGGCCGACGTGTTCGACGCCCTCACCTCGGAGCGCCCCTACAAGAAAGCCTGGCCCATGGAGGACGCCCTGGGGCTGTTGCGGGAAGGGCGCGGCGCCCACTTCGACCCCCACTGCGTGGAGGCCTTCCTGGGGGCGCTGGAGGAAGTGGAAACCATCCGCCGCCGCTTCGGCACCGAATAAACCACCATGCAGCCCCGCCTCGCGCCAGGATCCATTGCCCAACGGCTCGTCCTGCTGTTTGCCGCGGCCTTTGTCCTGAGCCTGGCTGGCTACACCCTGTTCAGCGCCTGGCGCCAGTCGGAAGCCCTCACCGCGCTGACCCTGAACCGCTCCAAGGCGATCGTCGCCACCGTGGCGAACCTGTCGGAGGAACTGGTGGCCGCCGGGGATTTTTCCCCCCTGACCGGGCGCCTCACCTCCCTCACCTTGGTGGACCAGATCGACGCCATCACGGTGGCAGACCCCACCGGCCAGGGCCTGGCCGCCGTCACCCGGGGCGCCTCCGGCAGGCTCGTCCCCGTCGCCCCGGCACGGGTTTCCCCCCCCAAACCCAACGAGCCCTGGATCCAGCCCCTCGCCAGCGAGGATCCCCGGATGATGATCTGGGCGCCCATTGGCCACCAGGAAGCCCTCGGCTGGGTGCGCATGGTCCTCAACTTCCAGGCCAGCCAGGCGGCCAATCAGCGACTGGTGTGGGACAGCCTGCTCAGCGGCGGCCTGTCCTTCCTGCTGGGCATGCTCCTGCTGCGGCTGGGCCTGCGCCGCCCCCTGGCAGACTTGCGCGCCGCCACCGCCTTTGCCGATCAACTCCAGCAAAGCGGCCCGCAACGCCTGGCCATCCAATCCAATCTGGCCGAAATCCGGCTGCTGGCCGAAGCCCTGAACCACACCGCCGACCGCCTCGCCCTCGAACAGCGGCTCCGGCTCCGCAGCGAAGCCCGCCTGCAAGCCATGGCCGAATCCACCGTGGACTGCATCTTCACCATCGACAGCGCCGGCCGGATCACCGACTTCAACCCGGCCTGCGAGCACACCTTCGGCTACACCGCCGAAGAAGCCATCCACCAGCCCGTGGAAACCCTGCTGGTGCCGCCGGAACTGCGGAGTTATTTCCGCAACGCCTACGCAGAATTCCGGCGCACCGGCGAAGGATTCGCGTACCGGACCCGAGTGCTGACCAACGCCCTGCGCAAAGACGGCAGCCTGGTGCCCCTCTCATATTCCATGACCCCCAGCCACACCGAGGAAGGCACCTTTTTCACCTATTTCGCCCGCGACATCAGCGACGAGCTCACCGCCGACGCGGCCCTGGCGTCCCGGGAGCGGTACTTCCGTGGAATTCTGGACAATCTGGCGGAACTGGTCTTCGAAACCGATGAGGATTCCAACTGGACCTATCTCAATCATGCCTGGCGGGTCATCTACGGCGACACGGTCGCCCTGCCCCCCGACGACCCCAATAAGCGGCGCCTGGAAGCATCCTTGCCGGACGATGAAATCACCCGGATCCGCAAACTTTTCCACAGCCTGCGGGATGGATCCGCCTCCAGGGTTGAAACCGACCTGAAGATCTTCAACACCCAAGGGGAGGCCCTCTGGCTCTCCGTTTCCGCCCTCGCCCGGCGGGACGAGGACGGCCGCTTCCTGGGCTATGCCGGCTCGGCGGTCAACATCACCGAGCGCAAGCG
>JAVEWG010000070.1:0-9375 GCA_034004685.1 Rhodocyclaceae bacterium
GCCCACCCCCAGGAGCGGCCCCTTGAGGGCGGCGGGCAGGCGGGCCAGTTCGTCGCCATCGGCGTGGAGCATCAGGGCATCGTAGCCGAAGGCCCGCCGGTTGAGCACGGCAGTGAGCAGCACCGTCAGCACCAGCCCGGCCCCGGGAATCAGCCACAGGGGCAAGGTGGCCAGAAAGGCCAACAGAAAAACCGCCCCGGCCCCCAGAGCATTGAGGGCGCTGCCCAGGTTACTGCCCCCTCGCCGCAATTCCAGATCGGCGTAATCCCGCCGACCCACCCGCTCCAGGATCAGGGGCAGGGCCACCGCCGCCACCAGCAGCGCCGCCGTGCCATACACCAGGGGCAGGAAGGCCAGGGCCAGGAAGATCTTCACCAACACCGCCACCACCGCCGCAGCGGTGCCGGGCTCCATCAGCCAGGCGCCCACCCAGGGCAAGCCCCCCAGCCCGCCCATCAAGGCGTCCACCAAGGGCGTCCACGCCGCCACCGCCACCCCGGCCCACACCACCAGGGCCGCCAGGGTCGGCCAGATCAGATGCCACAGCACGCCGGGCTGGGCCAGGCTGCGCAGGGAACGGCCAAGGGCCAGGAGCAGGTCATTCATGGGCGTGAATCAAGCTATGGGTCAGGGGATCAAGGCGAATGGTCGGGGCAGTACATGTCAGCCAGACGGGGGCGGCCTCAGCGGGGCCGAGCCTCCCAGATCTTTTGCAAACGCTTCACCGAGACCGGCATGGGGGTCTTGAGTTCCTGGGCGTAGAGGCCCACCCGCAACTCCTCCAGCAGCCAGCGGAAATCCTCCAGGGCGGGCTCCACCACCCCGGCCTTGAGCTTGGCCAGGCGTTCCCGCTCCCAGGGCTGGGCCAGGGATTTCCATTCCGCCATGAGCTGGGCGTCCCGGGCCGGGTTGGCCCGCAGTTTATCCACCCGCACCACCGCCCCCTTGAGGTAGCGGGGAAAGTGGGTCAGCCGCTCCCAGGGCTGGGCCACCAGGAAGTTCCTGGGCATGAGCCCAGCCAACTGGGCCTGGAGGTCCGCCAGTACCTCCGGAAAGTTCTTCAGGTTGGCCAGGCGCTTTTGCAGGGCGCCCTGCTCGGCGATGAGCTGGCCCGCCAGGCGCATGAACTCCTGGGCCACCAAGGTAACCCGGGGCTTGGCATCCTTGCAGCGTTGCTCGAATTCGGCGGCATTGGCGGGCAGGGGTAGCAGCAGGCAGGTACGGTCCAGGGTGGCGGCCACCAGTTGGGTCTTCAGCTCCGCCTCGGTGCCGAAGGGGATGAACTGGAGGGCCAGTTCCCGGATTCCGGGCAGCTTCTCGATGGCCTTCACCGGGTCCTTGAGCTTGAGGGCGAAGAGCCGGGTGAGGCCCTTGCGGTGCACCCGGGCGGCCTCCTCCGGAGTGTCGAAGGGGCGGATGCTCACCGTGTCCCCCTCATCCTGGAGGGCCGGGAAGCCGATCACCTCCCGCTTGCCCACCTTCACCTCCAGGATTTCCGGCAGCTCGCCAAAGGTCCAGGCGGTGAGGCCTTCCAGGCTGGCGGGGGCGCTGTCCTCCCGAGGCGTGGCGGCCTGATCCGCCCGCTCCGCCCTGGCGGCAGGCGCTTCGCCCGGGGCCAGGGGCCGGATCTCCGCCCCGCCCTTGACCTGGGCGGCCTGGAAGGCGGCGGCGATCTGGCCATGAAAGCGGGCCCGCAGTTCCGCCAGGTTGCGGGACTGGGCCAGCACCCGGCCGTGCTCGTCGGCCACCCGGAAATTCATGAAACAGTGGGCATTGAGATTTTCCGGACGGAAGCTTTCCATGGGCAGCTTGAGGCTGACCCGCTCCTCCACGAAGCGCTGCAGGGCCTTCACCAGGGGCTCGCCGGCATCCAGCTCGCCGGCCTCGAAGCGGGCCATGAAGGCCGCCGCGCTCTCCGCCATGGGCTGGAGACGGTGGCGGTGCTTCTGGGGCACGGTTTTCAGGAGGGCGGTGACCTTCTCCTCCAGGAGCCCCGGCACCAGCCATTCGCAGCGGCTGGCGGGAATCTGGTTGAGCATGGCCAAGGGCACCAGCAGGGTTACCCCGTCGTCCGCCTCTCCGGGGGCGTGGAGGTAGGCCAGCTTGAGCTTCTGGCCCAGCACTTCCAGGTGGGCCGGGAAGCGGTCGGTGGTGATGCCCTCCGCCTCGTGGCGCATGAGCTGGTCCCGGGAGAGGTGGAGCAGCCTGGGCTCGGCCTTCTCCGCCCCTTTGCGCCACTTCTCGAAGCTGGCCAGATCCACCACCTCCGCCGGGATCTTGGCGTCGTAGAAGGCAAAAATCAGTTCCTCGTCCACCAGCACGTCGGGCCGGCGGGACTTGTGCTCCAGGCGCTCGATCTCCGCCACCAGACGCCGGTTGTGAGCCAGGAAGGCCATCCCCCGGGCCGGCCCCTCGGCGATCTCACCCTCCACCAGGCCCTGGCGGATGAAGATCTCCCGGCACAGGGCCGGGTCCACGTCCCGGTAGGCCACCCCCCGCCGGCCGTAGAGCTGGATGCCGTGGAGGGTGCCCCGCTCCCAGGCCCGCACCGCCCCCTGGGCCTTTTCCCAGTGGGGCTCGAAAACCTGGCGGCGGACCAGATGGGCCCCCACTTCCTCCAGCCATTCCGGCTCCACCCGGGCCAGGCAGCGGCCGAACAGGCGGGAGGTATCCACCAGCTCGGCGCCGACGATCCACTTGCCCGCCTTCCTGGCCAGGCTGGAGCCGGGATGGGGCCAGAACTTGATGCCCCGGGCCCCCAGATAAGCCCCCGCCTGGGGCCCCGAGGCGTCCTCGACCTTGCACCCGATGTGCCCCAAAAGCCCCGCCAGCAGGGCTTTGTGGAGGGTTTCATAGTTGGCCGGCTGGGGGTTTTCCTGCCAGCCATGCTCGGCGCACAGGGCGTGGAGCTGGCCGTGCACGTCCCGCCACTCCCGCAGCCGCAGGTAAGAGAGGAAATTCTGCTTGGCCCAGGCCTTTTGCTTGGCGCTGGATTCGTGGCGCAGTACCTCGTCCCAGGCCTTCCAGGCATGGAGGAACCACAGGAATTCGGAACGCTGGTCCAGCTCCCCACCCCGGAACCGGGCGTGGGCCTGATCGGCGGCCCCCTGCTTTTCCGGCGGGCGCTCCCGGGGGTCCTGCACCGACAGGGCGCTGGCGATCACCAAGAGCTCCGCCAGGCAGCCCCGCTCCCGGGCGGCCAGGAGCATGCGGCCGATCTTGGGGTCCAGGGGCAGCTTGGCCAGCTCCCGGCCGGTGGGGGTGAGCTGCTGATCCTCGTCCACCGCCCCCAGCTCCTGGAGGAGCTGGTAGCCGTCGGCGATCATCCTGGGCAAGGGCGGGTCGATGAAGGGGAAGTCCTCCACCTCCCCCAGCTTGAGGGACTTCATCCGCAGGATGACCCCGGCCAGGGAGGAGCGCAGGATCTCCGGGTCGGTGTGAGGGGTCCGCTGGTTGAAGTCCTCCTCGGCGTATAACCGGAAGCAGATGCCGTCCATCACCCGGCCACAGCGGCCAGCCCGCTGCTTGGCGGCGGACTGGGCAATGGGCTCTACCTGGAGCTGCTCCACCTTGTTGCGGTGGGAATAGCGCTTGACCCGGGCAAGCCCCGTATCCACCACGTAGCGGATGCCTGGCACGGTCAGCGACGTTTCCGCCACGTTGGTGGCCAGCACCACCCGCCGGCCCTTGCTGGGGGCGAATACCCGGGCCTGCTCCTGGGCGGACTGGCGGGCGAAGAGGGGCAGGATCTCGGTAGGCGTGTTGGAAAATGAGGCATGAGGGGCCTTGCGCAAGGCCTCCGCCGCCTCCCGGATTTCCCGCTCGCCGGGGAGGAACACCAGCACGTCGCCGGGGCCGCTGGCCTGGGCCTCGTCCACCGCGTCCACCAGGGCGTCATAGAGATCCGGCCCCTTCTTGCGGGGGTCGTCGCTTTCCGCCTCCGCCACCGGGCGGTAACGCACTTCGATGGGGAAGAGCCGGCCGGAAACCTCCATCACCGGGGCGGGCTTGCCCTGGCGGTCGGCAAAGTGCCGGGCGAAGCGTTCCGCGTCCAGGGTGGCGGAGGTGACAATCACCTTCAGGTCCGGCCGCCGGGGCAGGAGCTGGCGCAGATAGCCCAGCAGGAAGTCGATGTTGAGGCTGCGCTCGTGGGCCTCGTCGATGATCAGGGTGTCGTAGGCGGAGAGAAGGGGGTCCCCCTGGGTTTCCGCCAGCAGGATGCCGTCGGTCATCAGCTTCACGTAGCTGCTCGCCGTGAGCCGGTCGGTGAAGCGGATCTTGTACCCCACATGCTGGCCCAGCTCGGATCTGAGTTCCTGGGCAATGCGGCTGGCGGTGGCCCGGGCGGCGATCCGGCGGGGCTGGGTATGGCCGATCAGGCCCGCCGTCCCCCGGCCCAGTTCCAGACAGATCTTGGGGAGCTGGGTGGTCTTGCCGGAGCCGGTCTCGCCGCACACGATCACCACCTGGTGGGCGGCGATGGCCTGGGCGATCTCTTCCCGGCGCTGGTTCACCGGCAGCTCGGGGGGGAACTCCGGCCTGGGCAGGCGAGCTGCCCGCTCGGCCCGGCGGGTGAGGGAGCGGACCAACTCGCCGGCCAGGACTTCGGGCAACTCCGCCAGCGCCCGGGGGCGGGCCTTCAAGCCCCGCAGGCGGCGCAGCAGGGTCGGCCGGTCGGCGGCCAGGCAGTGGTCCAGCAATTGATAGGGGTCGGCCGGCAGGCCGGCGGGCAGAGCATCGGTCACAAGGAAAAACCTGTCAGGAAATGGCGGAGGCGGTCAGGCGCGCAGCAAGGCCACGGTCCAGATCCCCAGGCCCGTCATGAGCAGGGATCCCCCCAGGTGGGCCCCGGCCGCCAGGGCCGCCCAGCCATACTGGGTGGTCTGGATGAGGTGGACCACTTCCGCCGAGAAGGAGGAAAAGGTGGTGAGCCCCCCCAGAAAGCCGGTGACCACCGCCAGGCGCACCTCCACCGGCAACTCCGGATGCTGGGCGAACACTGCCACCGCCACCCCCACCAGATAGCCCCCCAGCAGATTGGCGGTGAGGGTTCCCAGGGGCAGGTGGGCCAGCCAGGGGTTGAGGCGCAGTCCCAGCCACCAGCGCAGCAGGGCGCCCAGCATGGCGCCGACGCCAATGGCAAAGATGGCAAGCCAGGGCATGGCCCCTCCTTCCCGCGCAAAGGGGCGATTCTAACCCGGCGGGCAGGCATAATCCCCCGGCCCTCCAACGGATCCCGAGGCCCGCTGTAAGGTTTGGCGCCCTGGCCGGGTCTTAAGGGGTGTACCCAAGGGAGCGTCCCCGATGTTGCTCGACTTCACCCGCAGGCGGCAGTTCGAACAGGTGGTCCGCGCCTACAGCGCGGATCTGTTCCGCTTCGCCTACTGGCTGTGCCGGGATCGCTTCGTGGCCGAAGACTTGGTCCAGGAGACTTTCACCCGGGCCTGGCGCAACTGGGACAGCCTGCGGGACAAGAGCGCCCCCAAGCCCTGGCTGCTCACCATCCTGCGCCACGAACACGCCCGTATCTATGAACGCAAGCAGTTCGACTACGTGGACGAGGCCCCCGAGGACCTGGAGATTGCCGCCGACCACGACCCCATCGCCTGGCTGGAGTTGGAGGATCTGGTGGGCCAGTTGCCCCTGTCCCTGCGGGAGCCTTTCCTGCTGCAAGTGCTGGGAGGCTTTTCCTGCGGGGAGATCGCCGGGATGCTGGAAACCACCGAGGGCGCGGTGATGGTGCGTCTGACCCGGGCCCGGCAGGCTCTGCGGGGATGGATGGAAGACGCTGGCCAGGGCGCCGGCAAGCGAGGCAGGACATGAACGGCCCCACTGAATTCAACTGCCTGGACTACCGCCGGGCCAAGCTGGCGGATCCGACCCGGCTGCCAGCCCAGGCGCGGGCCCATGAAACCGGCTGCCCCCGGTGCCAGGCCTTCGCCCGGCGCATGGACGCCCAGGAAGAGCGGATCGCCCGGGCCCTGGCGGTGCCGGTGCCCGACGGCCTGGCGGAGCGGATGCTGCTCGGGGTGCACCGCCGGCGGCCGCCCTGGCGCCTGCTGGCCCTGGCCGCCAGCGTGGTGCTGAGCGTTTCGGTGGGCCTCCAGTTCTGGCGCGAGGGGCCCCGTCACGACTATGCCCGCTTCGCCATCGAGCACGTGCTTCACGAGCCGGAAGCCTTCACCGACCATCGGTTGGCGGACCCGGAGCAATTTCGCCACGTGTTGGCCCAGTTCGGCGCCGAATTGAAGGCGCCGGTGGGCAGGATCCGCTACATGAAGCTGTGCCCGGTGCCGGAGGGTACCGGCTGGCACATCGTGATCGAGACTGAATTCGGCCTGGCCACCCTGCTCCTGATCCCGGGCCAGCACCCCCGGGGAGCCCAGCTGGAAGCAGCCCTGAGGGGCTACGTGGCCATGGTGGTGCCGGCTGGCCAGGGCTATTTCGCGGTGGTCACCGACTCGGCGGATTCGGTGGCGGCGGTGGCCGGCATGCTCAAGGAAAGGGTGCGCTGGAAGACCTGAACCGGCGCCCCGACGCCTACAGGACCGGATCGAAGGCCCAGTCATCCCGGCGCAGGTTGGGCAGGCCCTGGCTCAAGACCTCCCGGTAGGCCTCTTCCGGCAGGGGCCGGGCGAAGTAGTAGCCCTGCATGTGGGAACAGCCCCGCTCCAGCAGGATGCTGGCCTGGGCGGGCTCTTCCACCCCCTCGGCGATGACCCCCATCCCCAGGTTGCCGGCCAGGGCGATGATGGCCCCGACGATGGCCGCGTCGCCGCCGCCCTCTTCCAGATCCCGCACGAAGGAGCGGTCGATCTTGAGAGTGTGCACCCGGAAGCGCTTGAGATAGGCCAGGGAGGAATAACCGGTGCCGAAGTCATCGATGGAAATCCGGATCCCCTGGTCGGCGATGGCGGCGAACATGGCCGAGGCCAGGTCCACATCCTTCATCAGGATGGATTCGGTGACCTCGATCTCCAGCAAATGGCCCGGCAACCCGTGGCGGGCCAGGCTGGCGGCCAGGTCCGCCACCAGTTTGTCGCTGCGGAACTGGGCGGCGCACAGGTTCACCGAGATGGGCAGGGGCGCCAGGCCCTGATCGCGGCAGCGGGCCAGGAAGGCCAGGGCCTGGTCCAGCACCCAGTCACTCAAGGGCCCGATCAGGCCGGTTTCCTCCGCCAGGGGAATGAACTCCCCCGGGGGCAGCAGGCCCCGTGCCGGGTGCTGCCAGCGCACCAGGGCCTCCGCCCCCAGGAGGCGGCCATCCCGGGCATCCACCTTGGGTTGGTAGAAGAGCCGCAGCTCATTGGCCGCCACCGCCCGACGCAGATCATTTTCCGTGCTCAGGCGGGCATAGGCGGCAATCTTCATGGCTTCGGTGAAGGCCTGGACGCCCTGGCCGGAGCCACCCCGGCGGGCTTCGCTGACTGCGGACTCCGCCGCCTTGAGGAGGGACTCCACTTCGGTGCCGTGGTCCGGCGCCAGGGTAAAACCCACCCGGGCCGACAGGGTGAGTTCCTGGCCGGCCACATGGAAAGGCCGCTTCAGGCGGCCCAGCAAACGATGGATCTGGCTCTCCACTTCATCCGCGTCGGGGGCATCCTCCACCAGCATGGCGAAAGCGTCCCCCCCCATGCGGGCCACCCGGGGCGTTTCGGGTTCGATCATGGTTCGGACGTAAGCATCCAGCACCGAACGCTGGAATTCCCGCAAACGGGCGGCAATGAGCTGGAGGGCCTGGTCGCCGGCCTCCTGGCCCAGGCTTTCATTGACCCGGGCAAAGCGCTCCACGTCCAGCAGGATCACTCCGCAGCGGGTGCCCCGGCGGGCGGTGCGCAGCAGGGCGCCCTGGAGCATTTCCCGGAAACAGGCCCGGTTGGGCAAGCCGGTGAGGTCATCGAAGAAGGCCAGGTAGCGGATACGGGTTTCCGCCTCGACCCGCTCGCTCACGTCTTGCAAGGTACCCTGCACCGATACCGGCAGGCCGGCCGGATCGGTGAGGACCACGGCGGTCTCATGGACGGTGCGCACCAGCCCGTCGGGCCGCACGATTCGGTAATCCTGCTGGTAGCCCCGCCCCTTGCGGGCCCCGGTCAGGGCCTCTTCCACCCGGGGCCGATCGGGGGGGTAGACCCGCGCCAGGAACGCTTCGAGGCCATCCCCGAAGGTCAGGGAGTCTTCCCCAAAAATGCGGAAATAACCATCGGAATGCCGCAGATCGTCGCTCTCCAGGGACCATTCCCAGCTACCCATGCGGGCGATCTGCTGGGCGGAGGTGAGGTTGCGCTCGCTGCGGATCAACTCTTCCAGGGCGGTGGCGGCCCGCAGCACATAGCCGATGCGGTAGCGCAGCAGCACCCAGTTGATGGGCTTGGCGATGAAATCCGTGGCGCCGCTGTCGTAGGCCCGCTCGATGGACCGGGTGTCGTCCAGGCCGGTGAGCATGATCACCGGCACGCGCCCCCGCCGGGGATGCTGGCGCAGCCGGCGGCACACCTCGAAACCGTCGATGCCGGGCATCATCACGTCCAGCAGCACCACGTCGGGCCGTTCGGCATCGAAGGCCGCCAGGCCGGACTCCCCGTCGGCAGCCTCCACCATCTGGAAACCCGCCTCCCCCAGGGACTCCACCAGCAAGGCCCGGGTCAGGGCATCGTCGTCGATGATCAGGATGCGGGTATCGTCGGTAGAAAGCATCATTGGACCGGGGTGGGGGAGGTGTCGGTGCGGCTGACGTCCACGCCAGCGGCCACAACGCCGTCATGATACCCGCGGTAGGCCGCCCACATGCGATCCACATGATCGGCCGCCACCTTGCCTTCGAGCGCCTTGAGGGTGGCGTCCAGCTCCCGGGCCAGGCGGGCCAGTTCCGGCGCGCCCACCGACGCGGCGGCGGATTTCAGGCGGTGAGCTGCCCGGCGGGCGACCTCCGGCTGCCCGTCCAGGAGGGCCGCCTCGATGGAAGCCAGCTGGCCGGTGGTTTCGTTGAGGAAGAGGGTCACGAAGCGGGAAGCCGCCAGGGAGCGGGCATCCCCCTTCACCCCGGGCAGGTCCAGCAAGGTGTCCGCGTCGAACACGGCGGTGGCGCCAGCCCGGGAGGAAGGACGGGACGCAGACCCGCCACCGGCGGCCTCCCCGGCGGGGGCCGGCCTGGCCACCGGGCCTCCGGAGCGCGAACTCACCCAGCGGGTGAGCATGCCCGCCAGCCGGGCGCCAGTGATGGGCTTGGTCATGTAGTCGTCCATGCCGGCGGCCAGGGCCGCTTCACGATCATCCGACAGGGCATTGGCGGTCAAGGCCAGGATCGGCGTGGGAGCCCGGCCCTGGCGGGCCTCCCAGGCCCGGATCGCCCGGGTGGCCTCCAGGCCATCCATC
>JAVEWG010000032.1:0-43134 GCA_034004685.1 Rhodocyclaceae bacterium
GTCCGGGGATTTCGGGCTGAGCCCGTCGCCCCGGAGTTGCTGCGGGAGGTGTTCGCAATCGCCCAGCGAGCCCCTTCAAGTTGCAACATCCAGCCCTGGAGCGTGCATGTCGTAGGGGGAGCCACCGCCGAGGCCATCCGGTCGGCCCTGTACGAAGCGGCGGCCGCGCAACGGCCCCTGAGTCCGGAAATTGCGCTCAGCCCTCCTTATGAAGGGGCGCACCGGGAGCGCCAGATTGCGGCGGCCAAGGCTTTGTTCGAGGCCCAGGGGGTGACCCGCGACGATGTGGAAGGGCGGATGCATTCCTATCTGCGCAATTTTCGCTTCTTTGATGCCCCCCATGCGGCCTTCATCTTTCTGAAAGAGGGCCTGGGCATGCGCGAGGCCGCCGATTGCGGCATGTACATCCAGACCCTCATGCTGGCCATGGCGGCCCGGGGGATCGCGTCCTGCCCGCAAGGCTCCTTGAGCCACCATGCTGCCGTGGTCAGAGCCCTTCTCCCGGTACCTGCCGATCATCGCCTGCTGCTTGGAATTGCCTTTGGCTATCAAGACGATGCCCACGAGACCAATTCCTTCAGCATCGATCGCGCCCCCCTGGAGGATGCGGTGACGTTTCACTGCTAGCAAACATCAAGCTCGGCAGAGCTTAAGCCCGCAACTCAGGCCGGGCGGTAAACGGCTGCAACCGCTCCAGCGTCCGGGCGATCCGCAGGATCTGATCTTGCCGCCCGGGTAGGCCCACCGGTCTCCCGCCCACCAGTCTTGCTGGGCAGGATAGGGCCGGGGCGTGGTCAACGGGCCGGAGAATGATTCAGGCTGGCGCCGGCGGTGGGATTTCAGGGCGTGTCGTCCAGGGATACCAGGCCCTCGCCGTAGGGGGTGTCCCGCTGGCGCAGGGCTTCCTTCAGGCCGTGCTCCCCCATGACGTCGAAGAACTGGGCGAAGGCCCGGCTCCGGTGGGCGCGGCCGTCGTTTTCCCCCGCCATGCGCTGGAGGGTGCGGGCCCCCATCAGTTCCAGGCCCACGTTGACGATGCGCTTGTGGGCCGCCAGCAGGTCCGCTGAGCCGTGGGCGATGCGCCGGGCCAGGGCCTCGGCGCCCGCGTCGAGCCGATCCGGCGCGAAGGCCTTCATCACCAGCCCGATCCGGGCCGCGTCCCGCCCCGCCATGGTGTCGCCGGTCATGAGCATGTACTTGGCCCACTGGGGGCCGCAATGGTAGAGCCACATGTGGTTGGCCGGCGAGCCGATGGCCCGGGTGGCGGGAAAGCCGATCCGAGCATCGGTGGCGGCTACCACCATGTCGCACATCAAGGCCAGATCGGTACCGCCGGCCAGGCAGTTGCCATGGACCTTGGCGATGACGGGCTTGAAAATGTCAAAGATCGCCATCCGCGCCTCGCCACCCAGGCGCAGCTGCCACAGGTCATCATCAAAGCTGTCCCGCCCCCGGTAGTCCGCCGGGTCGTGGTCCGGCTCCTCCTGCTTTCCCGCGTAGCCCCCTTCCAGGTCGTAGCCGGCGCAGAAATCCTTGCCGGCGCCCTGGAGCAGGATGCAATGGACCGACTTCAGGTCATCCGCCTCCAGGAGGGCGGCCTTCAGCTCGGCCAGCATCTGCTTGTTGATGGCGTTGCGCTTTTCCGGGCGGTTGAGGGTGATGTGGGCAACCCGGTCCCGCACTTCGAAGGTGATGGTTGCGGTGGTGGCGAGCCACTTGGGCATGGGGTGTCTCCTGGGGGCGGTTTTGGTCAGTGTAGCGCTGCAATCCTAGGCGGCGCTTAAGTCTGCAAGCGAGCCGGGATGTGTTGGCGGGATGAATCCCGCCCTACGAACCCGGCGGGAGATTCTTCGATTCGTCGTAGGGCCGGATTCATCCGGCCTGCTTCAATTGAGTCCATGGGCGGCCGCTCCCGGCCAGGGCAAGGCCACGCCGCCAACCCGCCGATCTCTGGCTATAGGCGCCTCGCTTAGGTGAGGGGGAAGCCTAGGCCCCCTGCCGCAAGGCTCGCTCGATCCGGTTACGCGCCACCGTGGCGCGGGGCACCTTGAAGGGGAACCAGGCCCGCACGTCCTCCTCCAGGCCGATGCCGTGCATGTAGTTGTAGATCGCCTTGCGCAGCGCGCCCCCCAGGGCGTCGTGGTCCACCCCGGTGGGGTCGATGAAGCCCACGTCGTTCTTGGCGAAGCTTGCCGGGGGCAGGGGCTGGAGGGTGATGCCGTAGTCCTCCGGATGCTGGCCCACGGGGGAATGCACGGTGCATGCAAAGCGGTGGAAGAAGCCGCTCTGGATGCAACCGTTATCGAAGAGCTGGCGCACGTATTCCAGGGCGTCCACCGTGTCCTGCACGGTCTGGGTGGGGAAGCCGTACATCAGGTAGGCGTGCACCAGGATGCCGGCGTCGCTGAAGGCCCGGGTGACCCGGGCCACCTGGTCCACCGAAACACCTTTTTTCATGAGTTTGAGGAGCCGGTCGGAGGCCACTTCCAGCCCGCCGGAAACGGCGATGCAGCCGCTGTCCGCCATGAGCTGGCAGAGCTCCGGGGTGAAGGATTTTTCAAAGCGGATGTTGCCCCACCAGGTGATGGGGGTTCTGCGGGCGACAAGCTCGGCGGCCAGGGTCTTGAGGGCCTTGGGGGGCGCCGCTTCATCGACGAAGTGAAAGCCGGTCTGGCCGGTTTCCGCCACGATGGCGTCGATGCGGTCCGCCAGCAATTGCGCCGAAGCGGTGTCGAAGCGGGAGATGTAGTCCAGGCTCACGTCGCAGAAGCTGCACTTCTTCCAGTAGCAGCCCTGGGCCACGGTGAGTTTGTTCCAGCGTCCGTCGGACCATAGCCGGTGCATGGGGTTGAGCATGTCCAGGAGCGACAGGTAATCCCCCAGGGGCAGGCCGTCCCAGGTGGGGGTGCCCACCTGGTCGAAGGGAATGTCGGCGTCTTGCCCGTTCAGGTAGCACACCTGGCCGCTGGCTGCCTCCCGGGCGAAGGTGCGCACCAGGCGCCGGCGGCCACGCTGGCCCTGGAGGTGTTCCAGCAAGGCCAGCAGGGGCCGCTCGCCCCCGTCCAGGGTGACGTAATCGAAGTAGTCGAAGACCCGGGGTTCGGAGAGCCCCCGCAGCTCGGTATTGACGAAGCCGCCCCCCAGCACCGTCTTGATGCCGGGGTGGCGGGCCTTGATGGTCTGGGCGATGCGAAAAGCCCCATACACCGAGCCGGGGAAGGGGGTGGAGACCAGCACCAGCGCCGGCTGGTGGCGCTCCACGGCGGTCAGGGTCAGGGTCGCCAGGGTTTCATCCACCAGGCTGGGGGGGGCGGCCAGGGCGGCGGCCAGGGGCTCGAAGGTGGGCTGGCTGGCGGCCAGGGATTCGGCGTAGCGGACGAACTCGAAGCGGGGGTCCACCGCGTCCCGCAGCACGTCCGCCAGGTCGTCCAGATACAGGGTGGCCAGGTGCTTGGCCCGGTCTTGCAGGCCCAGGGCGCCGAAGGCCCAGCCCAGGGGGTCGCCGCTGCCGTCATCCGCGTAGGCGTCCAGGGTGGCGAAACGGGGGCCTTCCGGCAGGAAATTGCGCCCCGCGATGCGGTGGGCCAGGGTGGGGTCCCGCCCCTGGAGGAAGGCGATGGCCGGGGCGATGGTGGCCAGGTAACGCTCCCGCTGGGCGGCGAAGGCCTGCACCGCCGGGCTGCGCTGGCCCCTGGGCAGGGCGTCCACCCGGGCCGCCACGGCCTTCAGCCCCGCTGGCGACAGCAACTCCAGCACCAGGGCCAGGGCCAGGTCTTCCTGCTCCGCCGGGATGCCCCGGCTGCGCAGGAAGCCGGTGAGGTAGGCGGTGGACGGGTAGGGGGTGTTGAGCTGGGTCATGGGGGGGATGACCGACAGCACGCGGAGGGGCTGGGAATGCATGGTCTCGGGGGAAGGCTGGGGCGGGTTGCCCGCCAGGGTGGCGCGCTCAGACACCGAAATGGGCCCGCACCCGCTGCTCCAGGAGCCGGGTGGCTTCCGCTTCGGTGCTCGCCGCCAGTTCCTCGTGCATGGTCCGGGCCATGGGGCGGAAGACCGCCATCACCCCCGGGTCGAAATGGCTGCCGGTATCCTGTTCCAGGATCGCCATGGCGGCCTCGAAGTCCATGGGCGCCTTGTAGGGGCGGCGGGAGCACAGGGCGTCGAACACGTCCGCCACGGCAAAGATCCGGGCGGCCAGGGGGATTTCCTCCCCCTTGAGGCCCCGGGGGTAGCCGCTGCCGTTCCATTTTTCATGGTGGCCGGCCACCACGTCGTGGGCGCCATCCAGCCAGCCCATGCCGGTGACGATTTCCTCTCCCTGGGCCACGTGGGTGCGCATGATCTCCAGCTGTGCTTCGTCCAGCCTGCCAGGTTTGAGGAGGATGGCGTCGGGGATGCCGATCTTGCCCACATCATGGAGAAAGCTGCCGGCGATGAGGGCTTGCATGGTGGTGCCGGTGAAGCCCATCCGCTCGGCGATGGCCGAGGCGATCCAGGCCACCCGGTAGTTGTGGGCGCCCGTGTCGGAATCCCGCTTGGCGATGGCCCGGCCGAGGGCCTCCATCATGGAGATATGGGAGTCCAGCACCTCCCGGGTCTTGCGCTCGTTATCGGCGGACAGATGGACCACCACCGGGTAGATGGCCGCGCCGCACAGCAGGGCCGCCAGCGCCACCATGATGGCCGCCCGCAGGGCGTTGGCCACCATCATCTCCCGCTGCCAGGGGGGCACCACCCGCACCCCTTCGAAATAGCCGCTGATGGCCTCGCCCTCGCCGGGCTCCCGCAGGGGGATGAAGACCCGCAGCGTCCAGGTGTCCGCGTCCAGCCTGAGGCTTTCGTAGGAGGATTCGGTGTAGACCGGGGTGCCGTGGCGGGGCAGTTGCTGCTCGATCTTCTCGCCCTCGTCGGTAAGGGCTTCGGCCAGCTTGCGGCCCCGGGCATCGTAGATTTCGGCGATGTCGAAGAGCCCGCCAGTAATGATGGCCGCGGCCTCCTGGGCGTGCTGCCGGGCATCGGGGCCGGCAAAACTGAGGGCATGGGAATGGCGCAGCAGCCGGCCGGTTTCTTCCATGGCCAGGGCGACGGTGCCCGCTTCCACCTGTTCCCGCACCACAAACCACGCCCCCGGGCTGGCCAGGGAGGCCAGCAGCAGGCTCACCAGGGCGATGCGCCAGGCGGTGCGGCGTCTGAAGCTGTTCATCCGGTGGGATCCCTAGGCCCGGCGGGCCATGCCCTCGCCCATGCGGACGGCCTGGGCAGGGGTCCAGGAGGGGTTGAAGGCCAGGGTGTCCCGGGGGAACAACATCACCACCGTGGAGCCCAGCAGGAAGCGGCCCATCTCTTCCCCTTTCTGCAGCAGGATGGTTTGAGTGTCATAACGCCAGTCCCGCACCTGGCCTGGCCGGGGGGGATTGACCACCCCGTGCCAGACGGTGGCCATGCTGCCCACGATGGTGGCCCCCACCAGCACCAGCGCGAAGGGGCCGAAGTCCGATTCGAAGACGCACACCACCCGCTCGTTGCGGGCAAAGAGTCCCGGCACCCCCCGGGCTGTGGTGGGGTTCACCGAGAACAGGGCCCCGGGCACGTGGATCATGCGGGTGAGCCGGCCGGCGCAGGGCATGTGGATGCGGTGGTAATCCTTGGGGCTGAGATACAGGGTGGCGAAGTGGCCATCCTCGAAACGGGCCGCCAGGGCGGCGTCCCCTCCCACCAGGGCGGTGGTGGTGTAGTGGTGGCCCTTGGCCTGGAAGATATGGTCTCCGGCGATGGGGCCGAACTGGCTGATGGCCCCATCCACCGGGCAGATGAAGTCCGCCGGGGCCAGGGGCCGGGCGCCGGGGCCCAGGGCGCGGGTGAAAAATTCGTTGAAGCTGGCGTAGGCCGCCGGGTCCGGGTTGGCGGCTTCCGCCATGTTCACCCCGTAGCGCCCGATGAACCAGCGGATCACCGCGGTGGTGAGCCCCCCGGCCCGGGCTCCGGCCAGCTTGCCGGCCAATCGGGTGAGGGCCTGCTTGGGGAGCAGATATTGGGGCAGCACGGCAAGGCGGTCGGACACGGGGCGATCCTGGCGAAGGGAAGGGGGTCGATTATACCGGCTGGGCTGGGACCACCCCGGCGCCGGGCTCTGGCCACTCAAGCCAGGCCATCAGGCCGCCACCCGGGCGGGGCTGGAGTTTTACCTCCCAGCCGTTGGCTTGGGCGAGCTGAGCCACGATGGCCAGGCCCAGACCGGCGCCGCCGGTCCGGGGGCTGCGGGAAGCCTCCAGTCGGTGGAAGGGCTGGAATACCGCTTCTAGCTGGTCTGCCGGGATGCCAGGGCCCTGGTCCAGCACCCCGATCCGCACAGTCCCCGCCTGCCGGCTGGCCACCAGTTCAACCGGGCCGTCGCCCCCGTAGCGCAGGGCGTTTTCCAGGAGGTTGGCCAGGGCCCGGCGCAGGCCCTGGGGCGCGGCATGGACCTGGATGGGCGGGCAATTCACGGCGACCCGGCCGGGGGGGGCGTGGGCGGCCAGTTCCGCCAGCAGGGGCTGGAGGGCCAGCTCCTTTGCCCCTTCGCCATGAAGCCCCCGGGCCAGGCTGAGGACGTTGCCGATGAGGCGGTCCATTTCTTCCACGTCTTGCTCCAGGCGCTGGAGGGTCTTGGGGCTGGGGCGCTCTTCCAGCAGGGTGAGGGCCAGGCGCATGCGGGCCAAGGGGGTCCGCAGATCGTGGGAGAGGCCGGCCAGCAGGATGGTGCGGGCGGCCAGGAGTTCCTGGACCTGGCGGGCCATGGCGTTGAAGCGGCAGGCCAGGGTGGCCAGTTCCCGGGGGCCGGATTCGTCCAGGAGTTGGGGCGTTTCGCCCCGTCCCAGGCGAGCAACTGCGCTGGCCAGGCGGGCCAGGGGAGCATTGGTGCGGGCGGCCAGCCAGCAGGCCGCTAGCACCGCCAGGGCCATGCCCGCCAGGGTGGACAGGAACAGGGCTGCGAGGGGCTGGACATCCACCCGGCGGATGGGAAAACCCACCGAGATATGGCCAGTCCCGGAAGGCAGGGCGGTCCAGAACCATTCCTCCTCGCCAATCCATTCCCGGGAGAGGTGGCGGGGCTGGCCGGTGCGCTCGGCCAGGGCGGCTTCCAGAAAATATAAGTAAGGGCCGTGCCATTCGTCCCGGTCGTGGAGGGGGGGGGCCGCCCGCAGGGCCAGCAGATGGGTGGTAGCCAGCTCTTGCTCGAAGGCCGGGCGGGTGACGGGGGGGAGTTCGCTCCAGGTTTGGGCGGAGAGCACCATCAGGCCCGCCAGGTCGCTGGCGGAGCGGCGGGCCATGGGCACCATGAGAAAACCCAGGACGGCGGTCGCCACCAGCAGCTCGAAGAGGATGAAGACCGCCACCAGCAGGCGGGCGTGCTGCTGGGCCAGGCTGGCGGGGGCCCGGGCGCTCACGGGGCGACCTGGGGGCCCAGGGGGTTGAAGAGGTAGCCCTCGCCCCGCACGGTGCGGATGTAATCCGGATTGGCCGGGTCCGCTTCGATCTTGCGGCGCAGGCGGGCGACCCGAATGTCGACGCTGCGGTCGAAGGCATCCCGGGTGTAGCCCTTGAGGCGGTCGATGATGTCGTCCCGGTTCAGCACCCGGTTGGGGCGCTCCACGAAGAGCCGCAGCAGGTCGAACTCCGCCGTGGTGAGGCGGATTTCGGCGCCATTCCGCAGCAGGCGGTGGGCGGCCAGATCCAGCAGGTAGGGGCCGAAGCTTGGATGGCCTGGCGCCGCCGGGAGGTCAGCCCCGGCTGTGGGCCGGGCGCGGCGCAGCAGGGCCCGCAGGCGGGCCAGCAACTCCCGGGGGCTGAAGGGCTTGGCCAGGTAGTCGTCGGCCCCCACCTCCAGGCCTACCACCCGGTCGATCTCCTCCCCCCGGGCGGACAGCATCAGGATGGGTAGCTCCGAATGGGAGCGCAGCCGCCGGGCCAGGGTGAGGCCGTCTTCCCCCGGAAGCATGAGATCCAGCACGACGGCATCGGGGACATGGACGGCCATGGCCGCCTCCATGGCGGGGCCATCCCCCGCCACGTCCACGGTAAAGCCGTTGGCGCCGAGATATTCCGAGAGCAGATCCCGTAGGGCCGGATCGTCATCCACCACCAGGATGCGCGGGGCAGGAAGTGTTTGCATGAGCCAAGCTTAGCACCGGCCCGCCTCCTAACGAGGGCGGGCGCCATGCCTTGATACGGGCTGAAACCAACTGAAACTCGGGAGATATGGCCAGGATACGGGGCGGCGCGAAGATGTCCTCACCGCAAGAGTTGGTTGGGAGGAAGCAAATGCTCAGGCCCTTTGCCCCTTGGGTGGTAACCCTGGCAGTCGGCGGGCTGGCCTTGCCGGCGATGGGGCAGGCGAGCCCGGCGCCCGGCGACGGGATAGATGGGTCCCGGCCTTTGAATCTCTCCCTGCCGCCCGCCCGGGAAACGCAGATCTTCATGGGGAGCGGGGCGGACCGCAAGGACGCCCAAGCCACCGCCGGGACGGATGGGGCGCGCCGGCCGGCGCCCGTGCCCTACGGCGCGGGTTTCGAAGTTCGCCAGGGGAGATACGGCGGCGGCTTTGGTGCTGGTGGGAGTTCCCAGCGGCGGCGGTAGGTGGAAGTTGTTTGATGGTGACTAAGGAGATAAACATGAATGCATTGAAAACCTTGACTCTGGCCAGCGCCCTAGTGCTCGCTTTTGCCGGTACCGTGGAAGCTCGTGGAGGCGGAGGTGGAGGTGGGGGCGGCATGGGTGGTGGCATGGGCGCCAGCTCAGGCCAGCAATACGGCAAGGGCTCCGCCGCCAGGAGCCAGTCCGGGACTGCGCAGCAGGACCGGGACCAGGACAAGCTCCGGGAGCGGGATCGGATTCATATGCCAGAATCCAGCCCGGCGCAGTAAAGGCTGAAAGGCGGTGGCCCAAGGCCGCCCCTTGGCCGTGATCCGGGAGGGACGAGGGATGAAAGCAGCAGGGTGGGTATGGGGGGCGGTATTGGTTTGGGTAGGGTCGGCCTGGGGGGAGGATGCCCGCCAGTTGGCGCCCCTTCCCGAGCCGGCCCAGGCGGTGCTCCGTCAGGAGATGCTGGACAACATGGCAGCCCTCAATGAAATTCTGAGCCTCATGGCCGACGGCCAGGTGAAGGCTGCCGGCCAAGTGGCCGAAGCCAAGCTGGGGCGCTCCGCCATGGGGAAGAACCGGGCCTTGCCCTTCGAGGCGCGGCCCGGCGCCCACATGCCCCAAGCCATGCATGAGATCGGCCTGAGCGGCCATCAGGCCGCCAGTGAATTCGCCCGGGCGGCGGCCCGTGGGGACCAGGAAGGTGCGATGGCGCTGTTGCCCAGTCTGACGGCCACCTGCGTGGCCTGCCATTTGTCCTACCGGGCCCGCTAGAGCCGGGGTGGCTTATTCGAAGGCGGGCAGAGCCGGCTTGCCGGCGGCGGCCCAGGCGTCGAAACCGCCGGCAATGGACTGAACGTGGAGGTAGCCCATCTCCTGCAGGGCGCAGGCGGCCAGGGCGGCCCGGCCGCTGGACTTGCAGTAGAGGACGATCTTCGGATCCCGGGCGGACAGGGCTGGGTCGGCGCTGAGTTTGCACTCCAGCATGCCCCGGGATACGTGGATGGCGCCGGGAATGTGGCCGGCGGCGAATTCGTCCGCTTCCCGCACGTCCAGGAGCACGTCGGCATCCAGGATGGCGGCTTCGGCGGCGGTCACCCGGTCGTGGGCGGATTTCATGATGGGCTCCTGATGGGGGCGAGGATGAAGGGGATGGGTTATGAGTACATTAGACAATTCTGATTATCATGGGATGGGGGGCTGCCATCAAATGGAGGTCGGCCATGAATAGTCCGGCACCCATCGTTCGACGGATGCTCTGGGTCCTGGGGGGGCTGGCCCTGGTGGTGGCCTTTGGCTGGGTGGTGGCCCGCACCGGCCCCCTGGCGCCGATCCGGGTTACGGTGGCCAAGGTGGAGGGAGGGCAGGTGGCGCCGGACCTGTTTGGCATTGGCGCGGTGGAAGCGCGGCGGGCCTATCTGATCGGACCCACGGTGGCGGGCCGGGTGCTGCGGGTTGCGGTGGACGTCGGTGAGCCGGTGAGGGCGGGGCAACTCCTGGCGGAAATGGATCCGGTGGATCTGGCCGAGCGGGCGACGTCCCTGGCGGCGTCGGCCCGTCGGGCGGAGGCGGCCGTGGCGGCGGCCCAGGCGCAACTGGCGGATGCCCAGGCCCGGGAATCCCTGGCCGCCATCAATGCCCGCCGCTATCGCGAGTTGGGTGCCAGCCATTTTGTCAGTGCCAGTGCCGTGGAGGCCAAGGTTCAGGAGCTGGCCTCTGCCCAGGCGGGGCGCAATGCCGCCCAGGCCAATCTGGACGGTGCCCGCCAGGAGCTGCTCCGGCTCCTGGCCGATGGGGCCAGTCTGGCCCAGCAAAGGGCCAATCTGCGCCTGGTGGCCCCGACCGATGGCATGGTCAGCGCCCGGGAGGCGGAGCCGGGAAGCACGGTTGTGGCGGGCCAGGCGGTGTTGCGGATGATCCAGCCCGCCAGCCTGTGGGTGCGCGTGCGTATCGACCAGGGCCGCTCCAGGGGTTTGGCGGTCGGCTTGCCGGCCCGGATCGTCCTGCGCTCCAATCCCGCCGAGGCCTTGCTCGGACAGGTGGTCAGGGTGGAGCCGGTGAGCGATAGCATCACCGAGGAACGGGTGGCCCTGGTGGCCTTCGATGCCATCCCCCCGGAGGTGGCGGTGGGGGAGTTGGCCGAGGTGACCCTGGCCGTGCCCCCCTCCCCGTCGGGCCCGGTGCTGCCCAATGCCAGCCTGCGTCAGCGGGGCAGCCAGGCCGGGGTGTGGGTGCGCCAGGATACGGGGGCGCTGCGCTTTGTGCCGGTCAGGGTGGGCCGCCAAGGCCCGGAAGGCCGGGTGCTGGTGGCGGGGGCCCTGGTCAATGGGGATGAAGTGATCGTCCACAGCGAAGGGGAGATCCAGTCCGATAGCAGGGTGCAGGTGGTGGACGCGGTGGTGGAGGGCTTCCGGTGATCAATCTGGCGGGGCGGGACATTCTCCATGCCTGGGGGCGTTTCGTACTCACCGGACTGGGGCTGGGTTTGCTCATCGGGGTGACCCTGTCCATGGCTGGCATCTACCGGGGCATGGTGGCCGATGCCCGGGCCCTGCTGGACAACGGTGGCGCCGATCTGTGGGTGGTGCAGCGGGATACCCTGGGCCCCTACGCCGAGCCCTCCAGCCTGCCGGATGACGCCTATCGCGCCCTGTTGGGGCTGCCGGGGGTGGCTCAGGCGGCCAATGTGACTTACCTGACCATGCAGGTCCAGCACAAGGGGGCCGAGGTGCGGGTCATGGTGGTGGGGTTTCAGCCCGGTCAGCCCGGGGAGCCCCCCTACCTGGTGGCGGGCCGCCACCTGACCCGCAGCCACTATGAGGTGGTGGCCGATGTGAAGGCGGGTTTCCGGCTGGGGGAGCGGGTGGATATCCGCCGTCATGAATACACCGTGGTGGGGCTGACCCGGCGGATGGTGTCGTCCAATGGCGACCCCATGCTCTTCATCCCCCTCAAGGATGCCCAGGAGGTCCAGTTCCTCAAGGATAACGAGGCGATTCGCAACGAACGGGCGCGCACCGCAGCCAATCCGCAATTGAACCGTCCGGGCGTCCCCGGCCTACTGGAGACAGTGCAGGCCCTCCGGACCGACAACCACAGCGTCAATGCAGTGCTGGTACGCCTCCAGGCCGGCGCCGATCCCGCCACGGTGGCCGCCGGCATCCAGCGCTGGAAACACCTCCAGGCCTACACCCGGGTCCAGATGGAGGAGATCCTGGTGGCCAAGCTGATCGCCACCTCGGCCCGTCAGATCGCCATGTTCCTGGTGATCCTGTCCATTGTCAGTGCCGCCATCGTGGCCTTCATCATCTACACCATGACCCTCGGCAAGATCCGGGAGATCGCCGTGCTCAAGCTCATCGGCACCCGTAACCGCAGCATCGCCTGGATGATCCTGCAGCAGGCCCTGGGGCTAGGATTGATCGGCTTCGTGACGGGCAAGACGGTGGCCACCCTGTGGGCGCCGGTATTCCCCAAATACGTGTTGCTGCTGCCCGGCGATGCCCTGCGGGGCTTCCTGGTGGTGATGGTGATCTGCGCCCTGGCCAGCATCCTGGCCATCCGGGCCGCCCTGCGGGTGGATCCGGCCACCGCCATCGGAGGCTGACATGGAAGGCTGCGGAATCCGCATCGAAGGTTTATCCAAACGCTACGGTAGGGGGGATACGGCGGTGGACGCCCTCAAGGATGTCAACCTGGCGGTGGCGCCGGGAGAGGTGGTAGGGCTGATCGGCCCCTCCGGCTCGGGTAAAAGCACCCTGCTCAAGTGCCTGGGGGCAGTGATCGAGCCAACATCCGGGCGGATGACCCTGGGGGAGGAAGTGATCTACGACGGGGGCTGGAAAAACCGCGATCTGGCGGCCTTGCGCCGGGACCGGATCGGCTTCGTGTTCCAGGCGCCCTATCTCATCCCCTTTCTGGACGTGACCGACAATGTGGCCATTTTGCCCATGCTGGCTGGGCGGCCCCATCCGGAGGCCCGCCAGCGGGCCAAGGAATTGTTGGTGGCCCTGGACGTCGTGCACCGCGCCCAGGCTTACCCGGCTCAGCTTTCCGGGGGGGAGCAGCAGCGGGTGGCCATCGCCCGGGCCTTGGCCAACCATCCGCCGGTGGTGCTGGCCGATGAGCCCACCGCCCCCCTGGATAGCCAGCGGGCCCTTGGGGTGATGCGCATCCTCAACGCCATGGCCGCCCAGTACCGTGCGGCCATCATCGTGGTGACCCATGACGAGAAGATCATCCCCACCTTCAAGCGCATCTACCAAATCCGGGACGGGCGGACCTATGAAGAGCAAGGGGAGGGGCAGGCGCCCTGATTCATGGGGACATTTTGGGGTGCGCGCCTGATCCGGGCCGCAATGGCCTAAAATTCCCAGGACTGTTTCACCAGCCTTTTCCGGGTGGCCGCCATGCCCCGTTGTGCCCTGTTTCTCATCACCCTGGCCTGTTTGGCCGGTTGTTCCACCAAATCGCCCGGACCGGCCTACCGCTCCGAGTCCTTCGATGCCGAATCGCCCTTCGTGACCTGGGTTTCCCGGGAGCCGGAGGGGGCCTGTGAGTTGGGCAAGCGGGCGCTCCTCAGCCAGGGTTACCGGGTGGAGGCGGGCAAGCCCGCTGCCGTGCGGGGCGAGAAATACTTCCTGCCTAAGCGGGATTTCGCCATGACCCTCTCCATCACCCTGGTGTGCCTGCCCAGCAACCTGGGGGCGGCGGTCTATGCCACCGCCCTGGAAACCCGCTACGAGTTGAAATCCGCCAGCAGCAACACGGGGGTGAGCGTGGCCGGGGTGGGCTCGATCTCGGTGCCCTGGGCCTCGGATCAGGAAGCCCAGATCAAGGTGGGCGAGGAGACCATCGCCGACCCGGATTTCTACCACCGGCTGTTTGCCCTCATAGAATCCCTGGGCGGCTGAGGCGGTCCGGCCCGCCCTTTTTCAGCGATGACTTTCCTGCCCCGTACCCTGACCCTGGCCTGCCATCCTGCCGTGACTGTTCCGGCCGCCCGATCCGTGACTGTGGCGGTGGGGCGCTCTCCCGCCGGGGGCCTGGCCCTGGCCTACCGGCTCCGGGGTGATTTGTCTGCCCTGGCTATCCCGGCTCCGGGGGCGTCTCTGGACCGAAACCGGCTATGGTCCCACACTTGTTTCGAACTCTTCGTGATGACTGGCGAGGGGCCGGGCTACCGGGAATTCAATTTCTCCCCTGGCGGCCAGTGGATGCGTTTTGATTTCGCCGGTTACCGTCAGCGGGTGGCCGCCGGCCTGGGCCCGGCGCCCTTTCTGACCATGGAACGGGGGGCGGACTGCCTGGCCCTCACCGCCCGTCTGCCGGCCCAATGCCTGCCCGCTGGAGACTTGCGCCTGGCCCTTGCCGTCGTGGTGGAGCGGGCCGACGGGAGCCACGAATACTGGGCCCTGGCCCATCCTCCCGGCCAGCCCGATTTCCACCACCGGGACGGCTTTGCCCTCCTCCTGCACGCCTGATCCAGAAAGCCTCTGCCCCATGATCCAGTTCGGCCTTGACCGCCTGCTCGCCGACCCCGCCCTGCGCCGCCCCCTGGCGGGCCGGCGGGTCGCCCTGCTGGCCCATCCCGCCTCCGTCACCCGGGATCTCACCCATTCCCTGGACGCTCTGGCGGCTTTGCCGGACATCCACCTGACGGCGGCCTTCGGCCCCCAGCACGGCCTGCGGGGGGATAAGCAGGACAACATGGTGGAGTCGCCGGACTTTCTGGACCCTCTCCACGGCATTCCGGTGTTCAGCCTGTATGGGGCGGTGCGCCGCCCCACCGCCGCCATGCTGGACAGCTTCGACGTGCTGCTGGTGGATCTCCAGGATCTGGGCTGCCGGATCTACACCTTCATCACCACCCTGCGCTACGTGCTGGAGGCCGCCGCCGCCCACGGCAAGAGCGTGTGGGTGCTGGACCGGCCCAACCCCGCCGGCCGGCCGGTGGAGGGCCTGACCCTGCGGCCGGGCTGGGAGAGCTTCGTGGGGGCCGGGCCGATGCCCATGCGCCACGGCCTCACCATGGGGGAGCTGGCCCGCTGGTTCGTCGCCCACTTCAAGCTCGACGTGGATTTCCGGGTGATTCCCATGGCCGGCTGGCAGCCCGACGCCGCCCCGGGCCATGGCTGGCCGCTCCTGGAGCGGAGCTGGATCAACCCCAGCCCCAACGCCCCCAATCTTTCCATGGCCCGGGCCTACGCCGGCACGGTGATGCTGGAGGGCACCACCCTGTCCGAAGGGCGGGGCACCACCCGGCCCCTGGAACTCTTCGGCGCGCCAGATGTGGACGCCCGGGCGGTGATGGCCGAGATGACCGCCCTGGCGCCGGACTGGCTGGCGGGCTGCCGGCTGCGGGCGTGCTGGTTCGAGCCCACCTTCCACAAGCATGCCGGCCAGCTCTGCCAGGGGGTGCAGATCCACGTGGAAGATCCGGCCCACTATGACCACGCCGCCTTCCGTCCGTGGCGGATCCAGGCCCTGGCCTTCAAGGCCATCCGCCGCCTCGACCCGGACTACCCCCTGTGGCGGGATTTCCCCTACGAGTACGAGCACGACCGCCTGGCCATCGACCTCATCAACGGCTCACCGCTCCTGCGGGAGTGGGTGGACGATGCCAACGCCATGGCCGCCGATCTGGCGCGGATTGCCGGGGCCGATGAAGCCGCCTGGCGGGAAGCCCGGGCGCCTTTCCTGCTCTATCCGGATTGAGGCCCGGCGGGCCTACAATCCCATTTCCCACGATTTCCGGAGTCTTCGCCATGAACGACCAGCTCAGGATCTTTGCCTGCAACAGCAATTGCGGCCTGGCCCTGGAGATCTGCGATTACCTGGGCCAGGGCCTCTCCCCCCTGGCCATCTCCCGCTTTTCCAACGACAACCTGCATGTCCAGATCATGGACAACGTGCGGGAGCGGGACGTGTTCGTGATCCAGTCCTTCACCGCGCCGGTGAGCGACCACATCATGGAGCTGATGATCACCCTGGACGCCCTGCGCAGCGCCTCGGCCCGGCGGGTGACGGCGGTGATCCCCTACTACTCCTACGCCCGCTCCGACAAGAAGGATGCCCCCCGGATTTCCATCACCGGCCGGTTGATCGCCGACATGCTGGCCACCGCCGGGGCCAACCGGGTGCTCACCATGGATCTCCACGCCGACCAGGTCCATGGGTTTTTCAGCGTGCCGGTGGATCACCTCACCGCCATCCCCACCCTGGCCGACCACTTTCGCCGCAACCACGACCTCTCCCGCATGGTGGCGGTGGCCACCGACGCCGGCGGGGCCAAGCGGGTGGGGCGTTTTTCAGAGCGGCTGGGGATCCCCATGGCCATCATCGACAAGCGCCGGGTGAGCGATACCAGCGTGGCCCATGGCGACGTGGTGGGCAATGTGCGGGGCCTGGACGCGGTGATCTTCGAGGACGAAATCGCCACCGCCGGAACCCTGATCTCCACCGTGGAAACCCTGCGCCGGGCCGGCGCCCGCAGCATCCACGCCGGCGCTACCCACGGGGTACTGTGCGGGCCGGCCATCGAGCGGCTGCGGGCCTCCGAGCTGGAATCGGTGGTGGTCACCAACACCGTCCAGGTGCCGCCCCACGCCCGCCTGGACAAGCTCACCGTCCTGACCGTGGCGCCGCTCCTGGCCGCAGCCATTGAGCGCATCCACAGCGGGGAAAGCGTGGGGGATCTGTTCCGGTAGCGCTGCCTCCGGACCGGTGGATTCGTCCCGAGTCCGACGGGCTTCCGGACGCCGCCTCAGTGGCCTGCCTTGTCCGCCGCTTCGGCGGCGATCTCGGCGTGGATCGCCGCCATGTCCAGCCCCCGCACCCCGGCGATGACCTGCTCCAGGGCGCTGGCGGGCAGGGCCCCTGATTCCCGGAACACCATCACCCCCTCCCGGATCACCGCGATGGTGGGAATGGAGCGGATGCCGAAACTGCCCGCCAGTTCCTGCTCCGCGTCGGAATCGATCTTGCCGAACACCAGATCGGGATGGGCTTCCGAGGCCGCCTCGAAGATGGGCCCGAAACTGCGGCACGGTCCGCACCACTCGGCCCAGAAATCCAGCAGCACGATGGGGTTGTCGGCGATGGTCTGGTTGAAGTTGTCGCCGGTGATTTCGAGGGTGGCCATGGGAGTTCCTTGTGAAAAAGGGGCCCATCCTAGCGGAAGGGCCTGGTCCCGGCCATGGGGCGAGGGGTTCAGGGGCTCGGCGGCAGGGTGGTTTCCGCCATGGAGCCGGCCTCGGCCCACAGCAGGGCCTCGATCTGGAGCTGGTTGATCTCTTCAGAACAGGTATCCAGCGCGGCGCAGGCTGCCTCCAGACCGGTCGTGTCGTTCCGTTCCACTGCTTGAGCAATGATCAGGTAGGCCGCCAGGGGGCCCTCCTGCTTGAGCAGGGCGGCGCATACTGACTCGGGCAGGTTCACGGGCTGGAGGGCTTGCTCCAGAGGGACCCGCAGCACCACGTCGATCAGGGAAAAGAGGCCCAGCATGAAAAGCTGCTCCCGCTCCTCCCGGGTGACCCGCCCCTGGCCCAGTAGCTCCATCAGCCGGGCCCGGGTCAGGGCCATGCCCATCAGGGTGGAGGCCCCCGGGCTGTTGCGGGCGCTGCCGAACAGGAGTAGCCCCAGCCAGCGCCGCAGGGGCAGCCGGCCCAGCACCAGCAAGGCGTGCTCGATGGAGGTGATCGGATTGTTGATGCCCCAGGCCGCCGCATTCACGTAGCGCAGCAGCCGGTAAGTCAGGGCCAGGTCCTGCTTGAGCACCTCGGCGATCTCCCGGGTCTCGGTTTCTTCCCGCAACTGTTTGATGAGCCGGGCCACCCGCAGGGAGTGGGGCGCCAGCCGATTGCCGCTCCAGTCCCCCCGCTGGGTGACGAAGCCCCCCTGGAAGGCCTCGCAGCCCAACCGGTGGAGGAGCTCGAAGTCCTCCTCGGTGGCCACGTTCCAGGCCAGCCAGCCCTGGGCTGGATAGTCTTCCATCAACCGGGCGCACAGGGGCCGCAGTTCGCCGGGGGCCCTGCGGGAGGAGTCCAGGGCGAAAAGATCCGCTTCCGGGGCCAGGGCCTGAAACCAGGGGGTACCGATCCGGTCTTCCAGGGCCACCCGCAGGCCGCCCGCCCGCAGGGTGCGGAGTCGCGCCACCAGTGCCGGGGCGGGAGCCGTTTCCGGCTGTTCGGCCCGCAGGATCAGCACCCAGCCCCGGCCCGTCAGCCGCTCCAACGCCGGGTTGACCAAAAAGCCGTCCCACACGGGCACATAGGCTGGGCGTTTGGTCAGGAGGGTGTCGGCCTGGCGTAGCAGGGTGTCCATGAGGAATCCGTCCAGGAAGTCCCGGCCCTGCCGCCCGGGCGCCCGTACCTTGCCCGCCACCGCCTCCCCCAGGGAAAAAGCCAGGCCCTTGGGTTCCCGCTGCCGTCCCAGGATCTCGGTGTGGGCCAGGAGGGGCGAGTCGTCGGGCGCGGCCGGGGGGGTGGCGGGGGGCCGCTCGGCAGGGATCTGGTTGGGTGCTGTCCAGGCCTGGGTCGGGGATTCGTTCCTATCCTTGCCGCGAATGAGACGGATCAGGCGCTTGAGCGAGAGCATGTGGATTCTTGGATTCAGGGGTAGGGCTGGAAATCGTTGCTGTCCCGGGAGAGGAGGGACATCAGTTTTGGGTGAATGAAGAGTTTTTCCTTGCCCACGGCCATTTCCCGCAGTACGCCAAGCTGGACCAGCGCCTGCAGGTAGCGGGAGGCTGCCTGGCGTTTGGCGATATGTTTTTCCACCAGATTGGCGATCCGGCAATAGGGCTGTTCGAAGAATACGTCCACCAACTCCCGGCTGTAGATCTTCGGCAGGCGATCCCGCACATGGCCGGCGGTGTGCTCCGCCAAGACGCGGATGGCGGCGATTTTGGCGGTGGTCCAGTGGGCGGTTTCCTCCACCGCCTGAAGCATGAAGAGCAGCCAGGGCTCCCAGGATTGAGTGCGGGTCGTTTCCAGCAGCAGGCGGTAGTAGTCCGCCTTGTGGGCGATGATGTAACGGCTGAGGTACAGGATGGGCAGGGTGAGCAGGTTTTCCTGGATCAGGTACAGGATGTTGAGAACCCGGCCGGTCCGCCCATTGCCATCGGTGAAGGGGTGGATGGCCTCGAACTGGTAGTGACCCACTGCCATGCGGATGAGGGGGTCCAGGTCGGTGCGCTCGTGGAGGAAGCGTTCCCAGTTGGCCAGCAGATCCCGCAGCCGGTTTTCGCCTTCCGGTGGGGTGTAAATAATGGCGCCGTTGCGATCACTGGCGAGCTGGGTGCCTGGCGTGGACCGGATATCCATATCCACGCCCTTGAGGGTGCGGCAGATATCCACCGCGGTGGCGGTGCATAAGGGCCGTTCTCTCAGGGACTGGTAGCCCCGGTGCAGGGCTGTGCGGTAGCGCAGGGCTTCCTTGGTGGCGGGGTCCACCTGAGTGGTTGTGAACAGATCGGCCTGGGCGTGCTGGAAGAGCCGATCCGTGGTGGTGACGATGTTTTCGATCTCCGAACTGTCCTTGGCCTCCAGGAGCGGAAGCGTGTTGATCAGCATGGTCTGGTTAGGGATCAGTTCGGCCGCTTGCTTGAGCTCGGCCAAGGCCGCCCGGGCGGTGATGCACTGCTTGAGCACGACCCGGGTTTCCAGCTCTTCAGCAGGGGGAAGGGGTGGCAGGCTGTTATAGGGCTGCTGGGGATGCCAGGTTGGGTTGGAATTCATCGTGGTGTCAAAAGGCCATTCTGGCGACATGTCTTCAGCCTATGTCGCTACCGGCGACAGGTCAAGAGAACGTGTTGTCATTTCATGAAAATGGCGACACGTCATGGTTTCATGTCGTTGGCGACGACTCGTGGCGAAAACGTGTCGCCATTTTCAAAGTTGTGCGACACGAGACCGCCCGGGGGTGGTGCATCGATCCCGGATTCACGCTTGCCGTGAAGTGCGGTCAAGTTTGGCGCCAGAGGCTGATTGTCTCGCCGACTTGCCCCGGTATCCCATCAAGCCGGTCCGTGGGCACACGGGGGGATCGCCCCTGTTTGATCAACCAGGCCTTACCGTTTGCAGCCTTTCCGTGCCAGCGGAGGACCGGCGGGCGGGGTTTGCCCCCGGCTCACAGCAGGGGGGCCAGCCAGCGCTCCGCTTCGGCCACGGTGAAGCCCGCCCGGGCGGCCCAGTCCTCCAGTTGATCCCGGCCGATCTTCTGGATGGCGAAGTACTGGGCCTGGGGGTGGGCCAGGTAGAAGCCGGAGACCGCCGCCGCCGGGGTCATGGCGTAGCTTTCGGTGAGGTGCATGCCGGCATTGGCCGGGGCGTCCAGCAACTGGAACAGGGAGCCCTTGGCGGTGTGGTCTGGGCAGGCCGGGTAGCCGGGGGCGGGGCGGATGCCTTGGTAGGCTTCCTTGATGAGCTCTTCGTTGCCGAGGGCTTCGGCGGCGGCGTAGCCCCAGTATTCCTTGCGCACCCGCTCATGGAGCCATTCGGCGCAGGCTTCGGCCAGGCGGTCGGCCAGGCTCTTGAGCATGATGGCCCGGTAGTCGTCGTGGCCGGCCTCGAATTCGGCAAGTTTCTTTTCGATGCCCAGTCCGGCGGTGACGGCGAAGGCGCCGGCGTAGTCCGCCACCCCGGTGGCTTTCGGGGCCACGAAGTCTGCCAGGCACCAGTGGGGCTTGCCGGCGGGGCGCTCGTGCTGCTGGCGCAGGCCGTGCCAGCTCATCAGGGGTTCCCCGCGAGCCTCGTCGGCGTAGAGCTGGATGTCGTCCCCCACGCTGTTGGCGGGGAACAGGCCGAACACCGCCCGGGCTTCCAGCCAGTCTTCCTGGATGATCTGCGCCAGCATGGCCTGGCCGTCGGCAAAGACGTTGCGAGCGGCTTCGCCCACCACCGCGTCCTCCAGGATCTTGGGGTAGCTGCCCGCCAGGTCCCAGGTCTGGAAGAAGGGGCCCCAGTCGATGTAGGGGCGCAGCTCCGCCAGACTCACCCGGAGGGCGTGCACCCCCAGGCGGGCGGGCTTGGTGGGCGCGTAGGTTGGGTCCGTCAGGGGGTTGAAGGCGTTGGCCCGGGCGGCGGCCAGGCTCACCAGCTGGACCCCTTTCTTCTGACTGTGGAGGGTGCGGAGCTTTGCGTAGTCGGCGGCCACCTCGGCGGCGTAGCTGGCGCTTTGGCCCTCCGACAGCAGGTTGGTGACCACCCCCACGGCGCGGGAGGCGTCCGGCACATACACCACCGGCCCGGTGTAGTGGGGGGCGATCTTGATGGCGGTATGGGCCCGGCTGGTGGTGGCGCCGCCGATCAAGAGCGGGATGGGGGCGCCGTCGCCAAAGCCCTGGCGCTGCATTTCGGCAGCCACGTGGCTCATTTCCTCCAGGGAAGGGGTGATCAGGCCGGAGAGGCCGATGGCCTGGGCGCCATGCTCCCGGGCGGCGTGGAGGATCTTGTCGCAGGGCACCATCACCCCCAGGTCCACCACCTCGTAGCCGTTGCAGCCCAGCACCACGCCGACGATGTTCTTGCCGATGTCGTGCACGTCCCCCTTGACCGTGGCCACTACGATCTTGCCCTTGCTGGTGGCGCCGGTGCGCAGCTTCTCCGCCTCGATGTAGGGGATCAGGTGGGCCACCGCCTGCTTCATCACCCGGGCGGATTTGACCACCTGGGGCAGGAACATCTTGCCGGCGCCGAAGAGGTCCCCCACCACGTCCATGCCCGCCATGAGGGG
This sequence comes from Rhodocyclaceae bacterium, assembly GCA_034004685.1. Classification (GTDB taxonomy): domain Bacteria; phylum Pseudomonadota; class Gammaproteobacteria; order Burkholderiales; family Rhodocyclaceae; genus JAEUNX01. Next base: position 21,355 of record JAVEWG010000032.1, read on the forward strand.
CCCTTCGATCACCGCCAGGGGCGGCTTGCCGGCCGCTTCCAGCTTGGCCCGGACTTCCTCGGTGTCCGCCACCACGAAGTCGGTGATGCCCTTCACCAGGGCATGCTTGAGGCGCTCCTCCACGGATTGTTCCCGCCAGGAGAGATCCGGCCCGGCATCCTTGGCCTTGCCCTCCTTCACGGTCTGGGCGAATTCCACCAGGGCTTCGCCGGCTCCGGGATGACGGTTGAGCACCACGTCCTCCACCTTGGCCCGCAGTCCGGGCTCCAGGTCGTCATACACCCCGAGCATGCCGGCATTGACGATGCCCATGCTCATGCCGGCCTGGATGGCGTGGTACAGGAAAACGGTATGGATGGCTTCCCGCACCGGATCGTTGCCCCGGAAGCTGAAGCTCACGTTGGAAACGCCGCCGCTCACCTTGGCATGGGGCAGGTGGGTCTTGATCCACCGCACCGCGTTGATGAAGTCCACGGCGTAGTTGTCGTGTTCCTCGATGCCAGTGGCGATGGCGAAGATGTTGGGGTCGAAAATGATGTCTTCCGGCGGGAAGCCGATGTCCACCAGCAGCCCATAGGCCCGCTGGCAGATCTCGGTCTTGCGGGCGTAGGTGTCGGCCTGGCCTTTTTCGTCGAAGGCCATCACGATCACCGCCGCGCCGTACTGGCGGCACAGGCGGGCCTGGCGCAGGAATTCCGCCTCCCCTTCCTTCATGGAAATGGAGTTCACCACCCCCTTGCCCTGGATGCACTTCAAGCCCGCCTCGATGACGCTCCACTTGGAGGAGTCGATCATGATGGGCACCCGGGAGATGTCCGGCTCGGAGGCGATCAGCTGGAGGAATTTCTCCATGGCCGCCCGGGAGTCCAGCATGGCCTCGTCCATGTTGATGTCGATCACCTGGGCGCCGTTTTCCACCTGCTGGCGGGCCACCGCCAGGGCGTCGTCGAAGCGGCCCTCCAGGATCATCCGGGCAAAGGCGCGAGAGCCGGTGACGTTGGTGCGCTCCCCCACGTTCACAAAGAGGCTCTCCGGCCCCACGTTGAAGGGCTCCAGGCCAGAGAGGCGCAGCTTCTTCTCCACTACCGGCACGGCCCGGGGCGGGACCGCCGCTACCGCTTCGGCAATGGCCCGGATGTGTTCAGGCGAGGTGCCGCAGCAGCCCCCCACGATGTTCACCAGGCCCGAGCGGGCCCATTCCACGATGGCGGTGGCCAGTTGCTCGGGGGTTTCGTCGTAGCCCGTGGGGGCGAGGGGGTTGGGCAGGCCGGCGTTGGGGTGGGCCGAGATGAAGGTGTCGCAGACCTGGGAGAGTTCCTCCACGTACTGGCGCAGCTCCTTGGCCCCCAGGGCGCAGTTGAGGCCAAAGCTGATGGGCCGGGCGTGGGCGAGGGAATTCCAGAAGGCTTCGGCCGTCTGGCCCGAAAGGGTGCGGCCGGAGGCGTCGGTGATGGTGCCGGAGATCATCACCGGCAGGCGCCGGCCCAGCTCGGCAAAGAGTTTCTCCACCGCGAACACGGCGGCCTTGGCATTGAGAGTGTCGAAGACGGTTTCGATCAGCAGGATATCGGCGCCCCCTTCCAGCAGGCCCCGGGCCGAGTCGTAATAGTCGTCCACCAGGGCGTCGAAGGTGACGTTGCGGTAGCCCGGGTCGTTGACGTCCGGGCTGATGGACAGGGTCCGGGAGGTGGGCCCCAGTACCCCGGCGCAGAAGCGGGGCCTGGCCGGATTGGCGGCGGTGAATTCGTCGCACAACTGGCGCACCAGGCGGGCGCCTTCCACGTTGAGCTCATAGGCCAGCTCGGAGAGCTGGTAGTCGGCCTGGGACACCCGGGTGGCGTTGAAGGTGCAGGTCTCGATGATGTCTGCGCCGGCCTCCAGATAGGCCCGGTGAATGCCCCCCACCACGTCCGGACGGGTCAGCACCAACAGATCGTTGTTGCCCTTGAGGTCCTTGGGATGGCCGCGAAAGCGGCTGCCCCGGTAATCCCCTTCCGAGAGCTTGTGCTGCTGGATCATGGTGCCCATGGCGCCATCCAGGATCAGGATGCGTTGGGCCAGCAGGGCGGCAAGTTCAGCGGATCGATCGGGTTGCATGTTCTTCCTTTTGCTTTGCCGCGCAAAGAAAAACGGCGCGGCAAACCGGTACGGTGGTTTGCGAGCGCCGTTGTTCGGTTGCCGAGCCTGGCCTGCCCCCATTGGCAGGTCGCAACGCTCCTCGGCAAGGGGCGGATTTTAAGTAAGTTTTGCCGCTTCTGCCAAACTTGCCCGCTGGGCACAAAGCAAACGTTTCGTTTGTTCCGTTTATTTCTTATAGTGCGAGTAGTCTTAAGGCAACATGAAAGGAGTTGGGTGTCATGGAAACCGCTGTTAATCCCGTGCTGGACACCGTGTTGGATCAGCACGACGCAGAGCTGGCCCAAGCTGCCCAGCGTTGCTTGATGGCGGCTCTGGACCATTCCCGCGCCACCACCATCAAATTGATTGCCGATGGCGAGGCGGTGGTAGAACTCCCCCCCAAGGCGTTGCGTTTGATCGCCGACGTGCTTGGCATGATGGCGCAGCAGCAACCGATCGTTCTGATGCCCCAGAAAGCGGAGTTTTCCACCCAGGAGGCGGCAGCCTTTCTGAACGTATCACGTCCCTTCATCGTCAAGCAGATCGAGGCCAGAAAGCTAGCTTGCCGCAAGGTGGGGCGTCATCGCCGTATTTTGTTCGACGACCTGCTGGCTTACCAGAAGGCCTCCCGCGTGGAAACTGAAGAGGCGCTGCAAGCCTTGGCGGATGAAGCCCAGCAACTGGGGATGGGTTATTAAGTGGCAGGCTCGGCCCGCTACACGGCGATACTGGATGCTTGCGTCCTCTATCCGGCCCCCCTGCGGGATGTGCTGCTGAGTCTTGCGCGGGACGGTTTGTTCCATGCACGCTGGTCTTCGCGCATTGAGAATGAGTGGATACGCAACTTGCTGCGTCAGCGTCCCGACCTCAACGCCGAGCGGCTTCGTCGTACTTGCGAGCTGATGGCGAAGGCTGTGCCCGATAGCTTGGTAGATGGCTGGCATACGCTCGAAGCGAGCTTGGAAGGACTGCCCGATCCCGACGATCGGCATGTTTTGGCCGCTGCCATTTGTGGTCACGCCGACGCCATTGTCACCTTTAACCTGAGGGATTTTCCCCAGGAAGCCTTGAGCCCCTTCGGCATTGAAGCCCAGCACCCGGACGCCTTTTTGCTCAATCAGTTGGAGCTTGAACCCCTTCCAGCTCTGAAATCCATCAAGGCCATGCGTGCTCGTTTGAAAAATCCACTGGTGCCCGCACAACATCTGGTGGAAACCCTCGAGAAGCTGCATCTCCCGCTGACTGCTGCACGCCTGCGGGAGGCAATGGAGCTAATTTAAAGGTTCATCGCGTTTTGCCGGGCAGGGGGGCCTTGAGTATCCGCCCGCCGGCAAAAGAGCCCACATAGAGGTGCCGGCCCACCTGCACCGCCACGGTGGAGGCGCCCAGGGGCAGACCCTGGTGGCGCAGCAGGGTCTCGGTGGCGAGGCTGGCGGGATCCACCGCCACCACCTGGAAGGCAGCCGGGCAGGGCTGGGCGGAGGGTTGGCCGATGCAGGCGGCAAAGTCGGAATCCAGGGGCAGGCTGGAGACCAGCAGGCGGCCGTCGGGCCCCCAGGAGATGTTGTCCGGGTGGGGCACCGGGGCGGCGCCCAATCCCTTGCCGGAGGCCAGGGCAATCTTGCGGATTTCTCCGCCATCGGGGCCGCTGGCCGCCACGAAGATGGTCCGCCCCTGGCGGTCGATCTGCAGGCCGTTGGGCAGGGGGGCATCCGTGCCGGGCACCTCATCCACCCCCCGGCCCGGCCGCCAGCGCAGCACCCGGCCGGTGTTTTCACCCCGGCTGGCCTTGGGCAGGTTTTCCAGGAGCATCCCCGGGCCGGTGTTATGGCCCATGTCGGTGACCAGCAGGCCGCCGCCAGGCAGGGCCACGACGTCGTTGAGCAGGCGGGTGGGTTCCAGGGCCAGGCAGCCCCGCCAGCTCAGGCGGGGCGGGGCGCTCTTGTCCGTCAGGCCGCTCACCTCGAAGAACTCCACCGATTCCCGGCTGCCGTGGTTGACCACCAGCAGCTGCCATTTACCGTTCTTGCGCTGGGAGAGATGGATGCCGTGGGGGGACAGGGTAGCGCCCGCTTCCCCCGGGCAGTGGGGGTCGCCCCAGGGTCCAGGGCCGGTGGTGGGGTGGGGGTTGGGGTAAAGCCGGGCATGCTGTCCGCTGGTCAGGTCCAGGAAACCCAGGTGGCCGGGATGCCAGTGCATGCCTTCGGCGTCGAACTCGAAGTTGCTCTCGCTCACCAAGAGGCCCCGGCCACCGGTCACGACTTCCAGGTCTTCCGAGCCGCCAAAGCCGCAGATCGGCTCAAGCTTGCCTACCGCCTGGCAGTCCGGTGCAGGCGGGGGCGCGGCCCGGCCGGCTGCGGGTGTGAAAATCAGGGCAAGGGCGCTGCCCAGGGCAGCCAGGTGCTTCGGGTTGAGCATGGCGGGCCTTTCCGGAAATGGGCGGGCAAGGCGTGCCCGGCGGTGGCTAGCTTACCTTGAAACGACCTAGGCCCCCACCGACGGGGTGGTGCCCGTCATCAGCACTTCAATGGCGTTCTGGATGCGGCCGTTGGGCTGGCTTTGCAGCCAGTCGTTGGTGAGCACCACCAGGGGCTGGATGCGCGCCCGGTCCAGGGGCTCGTGGCCCAGGAGTTCGAAAAGCTCGCTGGCGGCGGCGTGGGCCTCGGAATCGGGCCGGGCGGCCAGCTGGCAAACCATCGCCAGGGCCATCAGGTCGGTGAGGTGGGTTTCGCAGAACCAGGGCTGACCGATGGCTTCCAGGGCGATCAGGGCCGGCAGTTCGGTGCGGGTGCGCTGCTTGATCCCCAGGGGGAGGAGTTTGCGTTTTTTCATGGAGCGGACAACGGCACGCCGGCGCCATCCTTGAGCCCAGTTCGGGGCTTATTCGCCTTCTTCCTCCAGCGCCCCGGTGCGGGCCAGCAGGTCGTCGGTGACTTCCATGACGAAAGCCGGCTTGTTGCCCGGCGGGACTTCGGCGATGGCGTCTACGAACAGGGCTCTACTCTAGGCGCACAGGGGGGCGAGCGGGATCTCCGAATCCAGATTCAACAGGCCCCGGCACGCCCACGCCGACCATATTGTTCCAATCCACAGGCTGGCGAGCCCATTGAACGGCATTCGATATCCCTGGCCAATTGATCGGCAGTAGGGAACCACCCGGCCCAAGCCGATTTCAATGCAATGAAAATTACATATGCCAATGTATTGACACTGCAAATATCGCAGCCTTAAGGTCGAGTCTGTAAACGCACCGTGGCAATCCATATGGAATATGCTATGGGCATTTTAAGGGGTTGGAAATCAGTCTGCTTAACAGGCTTGCTGGCCGCAACTTTCGGCCAAGCCACGGCTTCTCCATCCCCTGAGCATCCCCCCGGCTGCGCCATAGACACTTGCGGTCTTCGCCAATCCACTGGATATGAGCACCTGATCATCGGCCCGCTCGCAGGCATTGCCACAAACGAAGAAATGAGCCGGCTTTTCCAGTGGGCCAAACCCCGCATCTGGCGGGATTTCCAGGAAGACGAGGCAGACTACCTGCGCCGGAACCGGCTCTTCATCCTGCCTGCTGACGAGGCCGGCACCCCCGTCATGGTGCATATGAGCCATGAAGAATTTCGCCGCGTGAGCTTCGAACCCGGTGATCTGGTCCGCTACATCCCCCATATCCGGGGTGCCCATCCTGGCGTTGACGAATCCCTCTACAGCGACCTGGCCGGCTGCATTGCCGTGTTGTGTCGCGCATCCGACCAAGCCTGCATCAGCCGGTACCGAACGGGCGTATTTCGTCGAACCGATGGAATCCAGATCGATTTCAAAACCGGCCGACCTCAACCCGGCGGGGTGGTCATCGACCCGGTATCCCTCCTTCCCAGTTCCGATGGCGGCGGGCAAGCCCAGAGCCGTTGAACGCTTGCGCAACTCATCAAAAAATCAGGGAGCACCCCATGGGACAGCAACTTGGCCTGAAACGAACACTCTTCCTGAGCGTCCTGCTCATCACGGCCAGCATTCACGCCACGGCTTATGGCACGCCTTCGACGACGGGTAGCCCTGCAGCCATGAGTGCAGCGGCAGCCGTTCCGGAGCGCATCGTTTCCCGCCTGATGGCCGAACCCCTGGTGGCCGCGGGGGCCAGTCGAGCAGAGACAGAAGCCCTCAAGATCGCTCTAGCCGCCTACGACCGGGGCGGGGCCCCGCTGGAACGGGCATTCCTGGACCGCTACCTCAATGACCATCCAGCTTCGCCCTGGAAACCCGCGATCCTGGGTAACCTGGGTCTGGCCGAAGTCCATGCTGGCCGATTCACTCAAGCCCTGGCGGATTTCGATGCAGCCTGGCAAGCCGGCAAGGACATTCCCCATCCCCAGGTGCGAGCCTTCGTAGACCGGGTTGCCGGCGAACGCTTGACGCTTCATGCCCGCTTGGGTCACCAGCAAGCACTAGAAGCCAGCCTAGCGGAACTACAGGGCCGAACCCTGGTAGGCCCTGCCAGCGAAGCCCGGGCCGATGCGCTGGAAGGACTGTGGCAGATGCGCAATGCACCGCGGACCGCTTTCTTGTGCGGGCCTCTAGCCCTGGAACAACTCCTCTTTCAGCGCGACCCAAGCTTTCCCCACAACATCGCAACCACCCTGCTGCCCCAAGCGGCTGGCTATAGCCTAGACAAACTCGCGGCACTGGCGGCCGATAAAGGATTAGATCTCAAACCGATCCGCCGCCAGCCCGGCCAGCCAGTGCCCGTGCAGGCCATCGTTCATTGGAAGTCCGGCCATTACGCCGCCTTGGTGGCCGAGCAGGATGGCCGCTTCGAGATCCGCGATGCCGCCTTGGGACGCAACTACTGGGTCAGCCGCCAAACCCTGGAGGAAGAGGGTAGCGGCTACTACCTGGCCCCCACCCGCCAGCTTGCCAAGGCGGGCTGGCAACTCGCCAGCGCGGTGGAAGCGGCCGGCGTGGTCGGCGCCGGTTATACCGGCGCTTTCAGCAACACCAGCACCCAGATCTGCTCCAATGCTTGCGGCTGCGACGGCTCGTCCAAGCCCCCGTTCACGCCTGCCCCGCCCATGTTGCAGGCTGCCGCCCAGTCCATGCTGGTGAGCCTGTCCCTGACCGATACGCCCATCGTCTATACCCCCGCCAAGGGCCCGGCGGTGCCCCTGACCCTCACCTACAGTCAGCGGGAGGCTTACCAGCCCGCCACCTTCCATTACTTCAACTTTGGGCCCAAATGGTCCTATACCGGCCTGTCCTACGTGGTGGATGATCCCCGGGGGGGCGGCAATGGGGTTCAGCGGTTCGAGGCTGGCGGCGGCACCACCCTATACGGTGGTTACAACGCCACCACGGGCGAGTTCACCCGGGACGCCAAGGATCTATCCCTGTTGGTGAGGGTCTCCAGTAGCCCCATTATCTATGAGCGCCGCCTCTCCGGCGGCGGCAAGGAGGTCTTCCGCCAGTCCGACGGTAAGGCTGCCTATCCTCGCCGGATCTTCCTCAGCGAAATCGTCGATGCCGCCGGCAACGCCCTGCGCTTCGATTACGACAGCCAACTACGCCTCACCACCATCACCGACGCCGACGGCCGCGCCACCACCTTCCAGTATGGCGATGCCGACCCCCTGCGGGTCACCGGCATCACCGACCCCTTCGGACGGCAGGCCACCATCACCTACGATGGCGCCGGGCGCTTGGCATCCATCACCGACGTTATCGGCATCACCTCCTCCGTGACCTATGCCGGGGCCAGCAACTTCGTCGACAGCCTCACCACCCCCTACGGCACCAGCCGCTACGCCTACGGCGAGAACGGCACAACCCGCTGGCTTGAACTCACCGACCCCAACGGCGAGACCGAAAGGGTGGAATTCAACCACGGCGCCCCGGGCATTCCCTTTTCGGAATCCCAGGTGCCCGCCGGCATCAGTGCCTTCAATGCCTACATCAACGGACGCAACAGTTTTTACTGGGACAAAACCGCCCACAAGCTGGCCCGAGGCGACTACACCAAGGCCCGCGTCAAGCACTGGTTCCACGACCGCAACAACACCAACGTGGTCACCGGGGTGCTGGAATCCATCAAGAACCCCCTGGAATCCCGCATCTGGTACAACTACCCGGGCCAGGGCTGGGCGGGGGCCAACGGCACTTGCGACAAACCCGCGGCCATCGGCCGGGTTCTGCCCGACGGCAGTACCCAGCTCACCCGCATGGCGTACAACGTCCAGGGCAACCTCACCCGCCGGATCGACCCCAAGGGCCGGGAAACCCTCTACGAATACGCCGCCAATGGCATCGACCTTCTGCGGGTCAAGCAAAAGACCGCCAGTGGCTACGACCTCCTGGCTGAATTCACCTGGAACGCCCAGCACCGCCCCCTGACCGTCAAGGACGCCGCCGGCCAGGTCGCCACCCTGACCTATAACGACGCGGGCCAGACCCTCTCCCGCACCGACCCCCTGGGCCGGACCTGGCGCTATGAGTACTCCGCCGAGGGGCGCCTGGCCCGGGTGATCAATCCCAACGGCGCCCTTCAAGCCAGCTATACCCATGACGCCCTGGGCCGCATCGCCACCGAGACCGACTCGGAAGGCTATCTCCTCGCCCATGAATACGACGCCGCCAACCGCTTGGTCCGCACCGCCTACCCCGACGGCACCACCAAGGAATTGAGCTGGGATCGGCTGGACCTGGCCACTGAAACCGACCGCAACGGCCTGACCACCCAGTATGGCTACGACGCCCAGCGCAACCGCACCTCGGCAACCAACCCCCGGGGCGAAACGGTGAGCTATGGCTACCAAGAAAATGGCCTGCTCGTCAGCCTCACCGACGCCAAGGGCAATGTCACCCGCTGGGAGCGGGACATCCAGGGTCGGGTCACTGCCAAGGTCTTCCCGAGGGGAGCCCGGGAGACCCAAACCTACGACAGCGCCGGCCGCCAACTGGCATTCACCGACGGACGAGGCATTCGCCGCCTTTACGGCTACGGGGCGGATGATCGACTGACCTCGATGATGTTCCCCGGGCAGGAAGACGCCAACCCGACGATCCGGTTTGTCGATGAAACGGCCTATCCCCGGGTCGCCACCATTACGGACGAGTCCGTCGGCACCACCCGCTGGACCTACGTCCCCGCCGGTAGCCCTGGTGCCGGCCAGCTCGCCAGCGAAGACGGCCCTTACCAGAACGACGTCGTAAGCTACAGCTACGACGCCCTGGGCCGGCCCCTCCAGCGCAGCGTGGGCGGCCAGATGGAAAGCCTCGGCTACGACGCCCTCGGGCGCCTGGCCACCCACAGCAACCCCCTGGGCAGCTTCCAGTACAGCTACCTGGGCCAGACCAGCCAGATCACCCGCCAGGCCCTGGCTGGCGGCCTCGCCATCGACTACGCCTACGGCAGCAATGACCAGGACCGGCGGCTCCAGGCCATCGAGCCCCATCCCAGCGCCCCCCTCCACCCTCGGGATGCCCCCCGGGCCTGGCGCTACCACACCGCCCCGGAAGCAATCATCCTGGGCATCCAGGCCAATCCGGGCGGGCCCCTGGGCTACCACTACGACCACGCCTACCGCCTGATTGGCGTCACCCACGGCCTGGCCCTGGGCCTGGACGGAGAAAACTTCCTCAGCGAGGGCACCGTGGGGGTGCCCCCCCAAGGCAACTGGAGCGCCTTCTACCGCTACGACCCGGCCGGCAACCTCACCGAGGCCACCCATGCCGCCGGCACCTGGAGCGGCCAGCCCAACGCCGACAACCAATACGAAACGGCCCAAGGTGCCGCCTGGACCTACGACGGTGCCGGCAACCTGCTGGACGACGGGCGGCGGACCTACCGGTGGGATGCCCAAAGCCGGCTCACCACCGTCCAGGACAAGGCCACGGGCCGGCGTACCCTGCTGGGGTACGACGGCCTCTCCCGGCTGCAAAGCCTCACCGAGTACGCCTTCCCCGGCGCGGCCCCCGTGGAAACCCGGTATTTATGGTGCGGCGAGCAAATCTGCCAAGCCAGGAACCGGCAGGATACGGTCACCGCCCTCTACTACCCCCAGGGAGAACTGCAAGGCGGCACCCCCCTGTACTACAGCCGCGACCACCTGGGCTCGGTGATGGAAACCACCACCGCCAGCGGGCAAGTCCAAGGCCGGCTCACCTACGGCGCCTATGGCGAACCCGAACAGGCCGAAGGGCAACTACCGGCGATGCGCTACGCCGGCATGCTCCACCACCCCGCCAGCGGCTTCTACCTGACCCACTACCGGGCCTATGATCCGGGGACGGCACGGTGGCTGTCCAGGGATCCCATCGGGGAGCAGGGGGGCGTTAATCTTTACGCCTACGTCAATGGGAATCCGGTGAGCTATACGGACCCGCTTGGGCTCAACCCGACGGCGGGCGCAGGTGCGGCAGTCGGCGGCATGGTTGGCGGCCCGGTTGGCGCGGTTGTCGGCGGTGTGATTGGCTTCGGCGCAGGGTTGGCGATTGGCAATTGGATATTCAACCAGCCCGAGGTTGATCCTGTGCCGGCACAGCAGCCGTTCAACCCTGGTCGGGACTGCAACGGCAAGTGCAACCCATGTCCGCCTCCGATCTATTGGGACGCACCCGGCAATAAGCATGGTTCCAGCAGTGGAACGCATGCGCATGGGATTGTCTGGAACCAGGACCCGTCGACTTGCATGTGCTATCCGAGGCGGGTGAGTGGCCCAAGCTTTGGCAATACTCGATAGGAATGCAATGAGTACGCCCGCCGATCTTAACGAACTCATGAACCAATTCCGGCTTGCAGGTCGGGAGTTGTTCAATCATTTCTTCCGGGTTTCCGATCCGTACAACAGCGGGCAGCATGCTTGGTTGCAGGAGGAACGGTTCCGCGATGTTCAAGCTGTGCTCTTCCAGGCACTGGTGGCCGAGCCGATGTCCTTGAGCATCGCGGAATATGGCAATCCGCAACCAAATGTGTTGGTCGAGTCACGCCACGACGTGGCTGTTCCCATCATGCTTAATCGTGAGATTGACTCTGGCTACTGGGACCACCCAGTGAAAGAAATTGGGATCGACGCGCGCCTGCTCTTTGTCAGCTTCTTTGACTGGGATCAGCTCGACTACCGAGATAACCGCTATGTACGTGTCCAAGTGGACCGTTGGCCGACACATCCTGACGTCGTTGGCAAGCACGGATTGATTGAGTCGCAGTATGTGCGATTCGCCAGGGGATCGACGGATACGGGACCGGGCTCGAATTGACTCGGGGGAAATAGGGGTCAGACCACGATAATGCGACCTGGACGGAGAAAACTTCCTCAGCGAGGGCACCGTGGGGGTGCCCCCCCAAGGCAACTGGCGCGCCTACTACCGCTATGACCCGGCGGGCAACCTCACCGAGGCGACCCACCCCGGCGGCGCCTGGAGCGGCCAGCCCAACGCCGACAACCAATACGAAACGGCCCAAGGCGCAGCCTGGCTCTACGACGGCGCCGGCAACCTGCTGGACGACGGGCGGCGGACCTACCGGTGGGATGCCCAAAGCCGGCTCACCACCGTCCAGGACAAGGCCACCGGCCGGCGCACCCTGCTGGGGTATGACGGCCTCTCCCGGCTGCAAAGCCTCACCGAGTACGCCACCCCCGCCACGGCCCCCGTGGAAACCCGCTATTTATGGTGCGGCGAGCAGATCTGCCAGGCCAGGAACCGGCAGGACATGGTCACTGCTCTGTACTACCCCCAGGGAGAAGTGCAAGGCGGCACCCCCCTGTACTACAGCCGCGACCACCTGGGCTCGGTGATGGAAACCACCACCGCCAGCGGGCAAGTCCAAGGCCGGCTCACCTACGGCGCCTATGGCGAACCCGAACAGGCCGAAGGGCAACTACCGGCGATGCGCTACGCCGGCATGCTCCACCACCCCGCCAGCGGCTTCTACCTGACCCACTACCGGGCCTATGATCCGGGGACGGCACGGTGGCTGTCCAGGGATCCCATCGGGGAGCAGGGGGGCGTTAATCTTTACGCCTATGTCAGTGGAAATCCGATTGGTTTAAGCGACGCTTTGGGGCTTGTTCCTGCTTCCACGGCGGACTGCATTGTACGGATATTGGCCAACAACATCTATGCAACAGGAAAGACAAATACGATACGAGGTGAAGAAAGCCACTTCGACATACCGGTGCTTCCTGGAGGGACAAATGCAGTTGAGTGGTGGATTATCAGATACTTCTGGCAGCCATATTCAATCTATGGAGAATTCAATAATAAAGTTGATTTCGTTGTTGTTTGCCAAGGGGATTGCGGAAAGTCAAGTAATAACTTTGGCTATGAGAACAATTACTTCTGGAAACTGATGGATAAGGGGGTCGAAAGATGGGTGAAATTCTTGCAAATTGCGATTCCACCTCTAGGCCCCTTTCCGAACCCTAAGGATCCGACCAAATGGATGTAAGCATATTGCATCAACACTCTGATGTTCATGTCGAGAGGAGGATAAGACGGTTCGTCAAGGCTCTGGTCTCGACATTAATTGTCGTTTCAATCGGAACAGCGGCCGCGGGCGATAATGGCGTGTCGCTTTCCTACGAGGAGTTTAGAGAAATTGTTCTTGAGCAACACAAGATCACACTAAGCGATGCTCGTAAGGCATTGCGAAACAAAAGTGAAGCTGATCTATTTTCCTCCATAAATTTCTTTGTTGCCGGCTCGCCTACTCCCGAAGCGATTCACTTATTGGAAGCCGTATGGGGGAATGAAACCGATAAATATCCAGAGTTGCCATGGCCTATCCTAAATAGGCCTGTTGTACGGCTTGGAATTGCCCAGACTTTGGGAAGGCTCGACCCTGACCCAGCGTACCGTGATTATGCGCTGACGCAGACAAGATCCAAGGATGAAGTAGTGGCGGGCCATGCAGTGTTCGCACTAGGCCTTATCGGCAACGATGACGATGTTCAGTTGCTTAAGGGTTACTCAAAATCTGGTTCGATGTACGTTTCTAAGCAAGCAATTTATGGACTAGCGGCGTTAGGAACAAAAAAATCTAAAGATGCTTTGACTGAATTAGGAGCAGAGTCGCAAGGGGATGCTACCAGAATAGCAATAATCGACGAAGCGGGCTCAATTTTCTCAAGTAATATCCGTAAGAAATAACCTGATTACATCTCTGTCTCAGCCAAGGGGCTTATGGCCAGTTGGAGGAACCCGTTGGCGCGGCCAGGGCAATTGCACCTTCACGTCATAACCCCGAGAAGTTCACCGCGGAACTTGTCCGACGTGGCGGCCAACATCCGCTTGGTCTTGATGCTGCCCTTGCGTGAAGTGTTCAATCGGAGGAGGTTCATCACGATGTGGCGGACGATGGCGAAGTTGTTGGCAGCGAAGCCGGTACGAACGGTGGATTGGTCTTCGTTGAACTGGACGTCTAGGCACCAGTGAAGCCGGTTCTCTACCTCCCAGTGACTGCGAACGGCACGTGCGATCCGCACCGCGTCGGCCCGCAGCGAGCTGATGTAGTAGCGGCGCTCGCGGGTACGCTTGCCGGCGACGATGCGCTCGCGCTCGACGATCGCGAAACTCTTCAGATCTGCCCACTGATCGGCCTTGTAGAGCCGGTCGACGGCATCGAAGGCCCAGCAGCGCCGGATTTCGCTGCGCCCGTGGCCGCCGTCGCAGGTTTCGTTCTTGGAGGTCGGGACGATTTCGCCACCCACTCCGGCCTGCGCGAGCAGGAAGGATTCGACGAGCTTGGGGTGATTGTCCTTGACGCACAGCACGTAGTCCGCGCCACGGTCGCGGATCGTGCGTGCAATGCTGGTCTGGGCACCCATCGCGTCGATCGTGACGACACAGCCTTCGAGCGCAAGCGTGGCCAGCAACTCCGGGATGGCGGTGATCTCGTTCGACTTCTCGGTGGTCGCGGTCTGCCCGAGCACCAAGCCGATGTCGGCAGCAAATGCGCTGACCATGTGCAACGGCTTCGCCTCGGCCTTGGTCGTGCTGCGCCGGCTGGTCTTGCCGTCGATCGCAACTACGGTGTCGCGATCCAGCGCCGGCAGCAGCTGGCTGACCCAGCGCCGAAACGCGGCCTCGAATTCGCGTGGATCCAAGGCGGCGAACACGCGTCCGAATGTGTCGTGCGACGGGATGCCGTGCTCAAGCACCAGAAAACCTCGCAGCCAGTCGAGCCGCTCCTTCGCCCACGCCTCGATCTCCGAGAACTCGTCCGCGCTGCACAACACGGCACATACCGCCACCGTGAGCAGTTCGGACAGATCGTGTCTGACCTGACGGGTGCTGCGCGGGTCGGAAATCGAGACGAACACCTGCGTGAGCGGCATCACTTCCCTCGTCGTCATGGGAGCCCCAAAAGACGAGAAAACTACACAGAATCAGCAACTGTGAACAGGGGTTTCGTAAGTGCATGACCGCAAACGTGATTTCGCTTGCCGCTATGTCAGGTGGGTGCGATAGCCCTGGAGCAGGGGGGCGTTAATCTTTATGGGTATGTGGGGGGGAATCCGGTAAGCTATACCGATCCGCTTGGGCTGTATCCTGGTGAAGGATATGTCGGCGCTACCGGCGATTTCCTGCGGAATTACCGCGATATGCGAGACGCCAACACGAAGGGTGCCGACAAGTATTTCCACTGCAAAGCGAATTGCGAAGCCACCCAGCGTGGTAAGCAGGGTGAGCAGATGGCGTGCCTGATTTCTGGTGGCCGCGAATGGTTTGACCAAAATATTAAAGGCGACCCCGCGAGTGCTTCAGCGGCAGATCAGGCAGCCAATCAGTATGGTCGAAGTCAGGGAGCCAGTTCGTCACAGTCCTGCTCGCAGCTTTGTGCTCCTTTCCGTCCCAACGGCTTGCCGGCTAATTACTGATGATGAAGCAATCAAAAGTCATTAGGCTGATCTTGGCGGCTCTCGCGCTAAGTGCATTGGCACTATGGATTCGGCATGAGTTGATGGTCGATAGCTGCCTTGATCGAGGAGGGCGATGGAACCGGGAGCTTTCAATTTGTGAGGGTGCAACCGAGTAGCGGCACCGGGATATTTGGGAACACGAATAACCCGTAAAAGCCTCCCCCACCGCGCTTCGCGCGGTAGCTGCTGAAATGAGAAGGGCCGCGATTGCGGCCCTTCGTCTATCCGTTGATTCTCTGCGCCGCTTGGGCGGCGGTGATGATCGGGATGCCCTGATGGCTCCCATCGACAGCAGATGAAAAATTGGGGCCAGACCACGATAAACAACGACTACCAAGAAAATGGCCTGCTCGTCAGCCTCGCCGACACCAAGAAAGCAAAAAAAGGTCAGACCGCGATAAACAGGCCGTCGCCTGCCGGGGTCGGCGCTGTCAGGCCCGCAACCGCCTGGGCTCCGGTGATGGAAACCACCACCGCCAGCGGCCAAGTCAAAGGCCCGCTCACCTACGGCGAGCCCAAACCGGTCGAAGGGCAGCGGGGCAGCGTCAGGTGGTAAGGCCGTCGAGGCCCCCGTTGCGGGCCAGCAGGTCGTCGGTGACTTCCATGACGAAAGCCGGCTTGTTGCCCGGCGGGACTTCGGCGATGGCGTCTACGAACAGAGCCCGGGCTTCCTGGTCCTCATAGACCATCCTGGCATCGAAGGCCCGCTGCCAGGTGGCCCGGTCGGGCCATTCGGCCATGGCCACGAAGCGGCCGTCCGCCTCCTGGTGCAGCCGGGAGCCCAGGCCGCCGTAGATGCGGGCGATCTGGCGGGTGCCGCGCCGCCAGGCTTGCCGGAACTGTTCTTCCTTGCCGGGTTTGACCCGCCACCAATAGACCACCACGAACATGCCGCTCTCCCTTCAGGCAAGCGCTGCCATCCAAGTGTAGATCAGGCCTGGTCGCCGATCCGGAATCCGCCCCAGTGCCGCCCCAGCACGTGGATGGGGGCGGAGATGTCGTGGACGATCTCGCCGGCATTCTGGTGGCTTGATTGTGGTGTTTAAGGGGGCGCTGGAATCAGGCCAGCAGATCCCGGGCGTCTTCCTGCCACCAGGCCAGGGCCTGGTAGTAGCCCGCCCACACGCATCCGTTGCAGCCCCGGCCGCAGCAGGTGTCGGGGGGCGGTGGCGGGGCACGGTGGGTCTGGCCAGCGGCGGTCAGGCGGACCTGGATGGCGGCCACCATGGCTTCGGCCTCCGGCAGGTTGGCGGGGCTCTGGTGGAGGGGGTCGGGGGTGCTCACGGGGTTCAAGCCTTGGGGGGGCGCAAGGCGTCCCGGGCCAGGTCTTCCAGCATCAGGCCGGCCAGGGCCTGGGCCTCCGGGTGCTCGTCCTGGCCCAGGTGGGCGATGACCCCCTGGCGGTCTGCCGCCGTGCGGTTCTGGGAGAGCTTGAACTTGGCCTGCCAGCGCTCCACCCGCAGGGCAAAGGCCACGATGCCCGGGAGCATCCGGGCCTGGGCCTCGGCGGGCATCGCCGGGCCATCCGGTTCGGCCACCGGCGGGTCGTAGCGCTCGGTGAGGGTATTGACGATCCAGGCCTGCCGGGCCGGGTCGTCCAGCACCTCCACGGTGCCCCAGGCATGGGCCACCGCGAAGTTCCAGGTGGGCACGCCGGGGGCAGCGTACCAACTGGGGGACACATAGGCGTGGGGGCCGGTGAAGATGGCCAGGGCTTTTTCGCCAGGGGCGAAGGCGGCTTGGGGGTTGGCCCGGGCCAGGTGGCCGTAGAGGGTGCCCTGGGGGCCTTGGTCCGGCGCCAGGAAGAAGGGGATGTGGTTGGCGTCGGGCAGGCCGTCCCGGGTGGTCACCAGGGTGGCGAAGCTGTAGGCCTCCACCAGGGCGGCAATGCGATCCAGGTTGGTTTCGTGGAAATGGGGCGGAATGTACATGGCTCAGGAGCGCAGGTCGGTGTGCCGGCCAGTGGTGACCACCCGGCCATCGGTGTTGAAGGTGACGGTGAAGTACACCCGGCCGGTGGGGTCCTGGTTGTCGATCAGCCAGCGCCACAGGTGTTCCTGCTTGAGTTCGAAGAACTCCCGCTTGGCGGGCCGGCCCAGGCGGCGCAGCACTTCCGGGCCGGTCATGCCGGGCTGGATGCGGGCGAAGTTGGCTTCGGTGAGGACTTGCTCGATCTTGATCAGGATCTGATCCGGGCCGAGGGTGGCCTGGAAGCACTCGGTACCCTCCGGCTGGCGGCTGAACTCCCAGGTGATGGAGCCATCCTCGTTGCGCCATTCCTGGTTGGGCTTGCCCATCCGCTCCCGCACCTCCCGGGCGGTGGATACCCCGGGCTTGAGTTCCTGAAGGGCGATTCGGTCACAGGCGGGCAGGCCTAAGGCGGCGAAAAGGGCGCAGAGCAGGGCAAGGAGGCGGCGCATGGCTGAAGGGCGTGGCTGGGCGACGAGGGGCCCTAGAATACGCCTTTCAGGTACCGTGGCATTGATCCGGAAAAAGACGCGATGATGAAAAAACACCTGTGCCCCCTGCTCCTGGCCGCCCTGTTCGCAGCCCCTGCCCTGGCCGACCGGGTGGTGAAGATCGGTTTTGCCGGGCCCCTGACCGGCCCCCTGGCCCACGTGGGCAAGGACGAGGAATACGGCGCCCGCCTGGCCCTGGAGGATGCCAACGCCCAGGGCCACGCCCTGGCGGGGGAAAAGCTGCGCTTCGAACTGGTGGCGGAAGACGACCAGGCCGACCCCCGGGTGGCCACCACCGTGGCCCAGCGACTGGTGGATGGCGGCGTGGTGGCGGTGGTGGGCCACGTGACCTCCGGCGCGGCCATCCCCGCCTCCCGCATCTACCACCAGGCCGGGGTGGCGGTGATCACCCCCTCGGCCACCAGCCCCCAGCTCACCCGCCAGAACTACCGGGAAACCTTCCGTCTCATCGCCAATGACCTGCAACAGGGCACGGCCATGGCCCAATACGCCCAGGAAACCCTCCAGGCCCGCCGCATCGCCGTGATCGACGACCGCACCGCCTACGGCCAGGGCCTGGCCGACGCCTTTGCGGACCAGGCCAAAGCCCGGGGCCTGGACGTGGTGGGGCGGGAATTCACCCACGACAAGGCCACCGACTTCACCGCCATCCTCACCAAGCTCAAGGCCCCCCGCCCCGACGCCATTTTTTACGGCGGCATGGACGCCCAGGCCGCCCCCCTCCTGAAGCAGATGCGCCAGCTGGGCATCCCGGCCCGCTACCTGGGGGGCGACGGCCTATGCACCGCCCAGACCCTCCAGATGGCCGGCCCGGCCCTGGACGACCGGGTGTTCTGCACCCAGGCCGGCACTCCCATGGCCCGCATGCCGGGCGGCGCGGCCTTCAAAACCCGCTTCGAACAACGCTTCAAGACCCCCGTCCAGCTCTACGCCCCCTACGCCTATGACGCCGCCACCGCCCTGGTGCGGGCCGTGGCGGCAGCGGGCAGCGCCGATCCGGACAAGCTCCTGGCGGCCCTGGCGGGGGTTTCCTTCAAGGGCATCACCGGCCCGGTGGCCTTCGATGGCCGGGGGGATGTGCGGCAGGCGGGGGTGACCCTGTACCGCTACGGGGGCGGAGGGTGGCAGCCCTTGCCTTGAGGCGCCGTGCTGATTTTGGGGGCTGACCCCGATTGCTGGGGGCTGCGGCGGGGGCTGGCGGCGCCGGATCTGGAATGAGCCCACAGGATGGAAGGTGGCGCGAAGCCAGATGGTGAATGCCGTTTCATGCGCGTATATTATGCGCATCATTTTGCGCATTCCATGAGCCATGAACCCCCTGTACAACCCGTTGGCCCCAAAGCGGGCCGCCAACCTGAGCATCAACGCCGACTTGCTGGCCAAGGCAAAAGCGGCGGACATCAACCTATCGGCCACCCTTGAACAAGCCCTCTCCGAAGCCCTGCGGCAACGTCAGCGGGAGCAATGGTTGGCCGAGAACAAGACGGCTATCGAGGCCTACAACCAGCGGGTGCAAGCGCAAGGGGTGTTCAGCGACGACCTGAGGACTTTTTGATGGCGCAGTTTTCCGTTTACAAGAACCCCAACGGGAAAACCCAGGGCGCCTATCCTTACCTGCTGGATATCCAGAACGACTTGCTGGACAACTTGGCGACCCGGGTCGTGGTGCCCCTGACCCCTGCCCCGGCCATGGAAGGGAAAGCCATCAAGACCCTCATGCCCCTGGTAAACGTGGAAGGCAAGCCGTACGTGATGCTGACCCCCCAACTCGCAGGGATTTCCAGCAAGCAACTGGGCGGCCTGGCGGCCGATCTTTCCCATGAACGGGAGGCGATCATTGCCGCGCTGGATCTGTTGATTACCGGTTTCTGAATGCGCGGGTTGCGAACTGATCGGCCCCGGAGGTTGAGCGCCAGGTTATGCATTAGTGTCCCCATTTGAGAGGGTAGCTTTCGAGCGCCCAGTGCGAGACCAAACAAGCCAGAAAACAGAGGCTGCGCCAGCCAATGTGAATGGGGGGACGACCATGAACAAGAGAATGCCAAACCCCATGTCGTCGCCTAGTTCAGCCCGAGAATTCATACCGGTCGAGAACATTTCGTAATAGGCAGCGAGCTCTTCTGCAAGCCAAGTAAATGCAGGCAAGCTGATAAGAGCAGCCGCTACTGCCAAGGGCACGCGTAGACCTTTATGCATAACGAGGCTGTAGAAAAACCCTGTTTTGAACAAAAAATAGGGCTGCAAGTGCTTGATTTACAGGGCTTGCAATTTGCATGATTGACTTATTCTACAGCCTCAACGTCGAGCTGACCGGCGCTGCGCGGCTTTATCGCGCAGCGTCCAGCGACCGAAGGGAGCGAGGTTGAGCGCCATGTTATACATGGCTAGTTCACGGCGAACATGCTCAGCTTCTGACAGAATATTGGAAGTAGCCTTTCTCGATCTACGCTGTACTGCCAAAGTGACTGCCCGAATCGCTTAATTGGATCGTTCGCGTCAATTCCTTGATACTCGGATTCACTTAGCATTGAAAAGCGGACCCAATTCATCAGCCAAAACAACTTGCGCTTGCCTTCCTCTTCTTCGTTAAGTTCACGAAATCCAAGTTGTTCGCACAGAGTCGAAAACGATATTCTCCCCAACAGGATATTTCCGAACACGTTCGGGTTTACGACCTTGACGACCGCGATGAAAACGATAATAGGAACGAGTCGAAGATTATTCTCTCCAGACGTGCTGTAGATAATCGCCAAGTTGGTAAATACCTTCTCCAACTGCCTTAGCGAAAGATTGAAATGCTGAGCCAGCGGAATTAAGCAATCGACGATATTACGATCATCGCCCCAAGTTGTAATCTCATGCAGCTGAAGCAGCTTCTTGATGTACAACTCGATGTCGTTGCTGTATCGATCAGTAACCCTCTTTGGAATGGATGTTTCAATGTTAATGAACTTTTGGAGATAGGTATGGGCGTCAATATTTTGCCCATATACGCTCCTAATTGCTTCCTCGAGTTGCTGCTTATGCATCACAAGAAGGAAGACAACGTTCTTAACGGAAAATAGGTGCTTTATCTTCTCAAGAACCTCCACTGCAAAGGAGGGTTTGCATCTATCTAGTTCGTCGATAACGATAACAAGCCGACCGCTGCTGTTGTCCATCAGATTTGCCGGCAAGTCTGATAGAGACTCTCGAAATGACTGAATGAGTTCAGTCTCTTTGCTGTGTGCGTTAAGGCGCTCGTTGACCAAGTCTGCGATTGTTTCGGAAGTATCAGCGGCAACGTCGTCACCTATTTCCGACAAGGCGTCAATGTCGGATTCCTTAATAATTCCAAGTGTTGCTGCTTTGATGCCGATCTTCGCTGTCCATGAGAGCAGGCGAACCCCGACTTTCTTTGCTTTGTCCTTAAAAGCCGAACTTCTCTGAGATTCGGCGGAGTGCTGATCTACGTACGAGGTGATTGCGCTCGCAATTGAAATGAATGCGTCTTCCGTGTAGTCATTTTGAAACGCGTCGATGTAGATACTCGGAATGCCTTTCTCTTTCAAAAGGCCCTGCCACATCCTTACGAATGTCGTTTTTCCCTCACCCCATTTTCCATCAAGCGAGATTACTAGTTCGTCCGTCGAGCGAGTAACCAAATTTGATAGAGCGTCCCCAAATTGTTGGCGTTGGAGTACGTCGTTCCTGAATCCATCTGAATCTTCAACCACCAAGGAGGGTGTGACTAGTTTCATAGGTGCCTCGAATGGGTATAACGTAGAGGTAACCGGCGCGCGGAGGCATGGGACCCTGGCCAGGCAGCGCCAATTGTTCATGTTGCGCCGCGCGGCCAGGGTCCCATGCCGTAGCGCGTCCGGTTGACCGACATGTTAGGCCTCATTTGGGCGTGAGAATCTACTAATGATTTGAGTGCGAACGTGGTCGCGAATGCGGTCACAAAGTGGAGTCAGCGCGAAGACTGTGAGCATCACACCCGCGGCGACAAACAACGCGTGCGTCTTGGATGTCGAAGCCCATGGGCTGATGGCGCACAGGAAGCAGATGATCGGATAGTGGAAGAGATACAAGGGAAATGTCAGCGAGCCAAGCCAACGAATCGCCTTACTAGCAGGCAGCTGAAACTTGCTACGTTCAAACAGTGAGGTGCCCTACGTTTTCCGTCTTCCAACCGGCCGTCCTCATGCTGCCATTTCTTGCGGATCCTGCGCTTCGGCCCAGTTCTGCAGGAACGTGGTCGGCGACAGATATCCCAAGGTGGAGTGGCG
>JAVEWG010000033.1:0-43098 GCA_034004685.1 Rhodocyclaceae bacterium
GCAATGGGGTGGCCATGACCAGTTCCATCGAGGACGCCTTTGGCAGCCGCATCTTGGTGGAAGGCTTCCTGCTCAACAATCAGCTCACGGATTTCAGCTTCAGTGCGGGGGTGGTCAACGCCCCGGGTCCGGGCAAGCGCCCCCGCAGCGCCATGGCGCCGGTGGTGGTGGTGGATCGGGCCGGGCGCCTGGTGGGTCTGCTGGGTTCCCCCGGGGGTAGCCGGATCCCCAACTATCTGGCCCAGACCCTGGTGGGTTTGGTGGATTGGCGGCTGGATCCCGACCAGGCGGTGGCCCAGCCTCGGGTGGGCAGCCGCAACGGCGCCACTGAGCTGGAGGCCGGTACCGCCGCCGAGGCCGCCGCCCCGTTCCTGATGGCCCTGGGGCATCCCGTGGCGGAGGTGGATACCACCAGCGGTGTCCATCTCATCTGGCGTGGCAGGGGGGGCTGGCGGGGGGCCGCCGACCCCCGGCGGGAAGGGTTGGCCCTGGGGGAGTGAGGGCTAAAGTTCCGATGCCGGGAGACGTAAAAAAACATGACCATTTTGTTAGTGGGTATTTCGTCGTGAGGGATTGGGGCAAGGGGCCCGGCTGCCGGGCATCCGGCGTTCTGCCCTGGCCCTTGCGCTGTCCCTGGCCGCATCTGTTGCCGCGGGCGGGGATGAGTTGCCCAGCCTGGAGTCCCTGGGGGAAACCCCCGTGTATACCTGGTCCAAGTACTACGAGCGGGCTGTGGATGCGCCGGCCTCGGTGTCGGTCATCACCGCCGACGAGATCCGGGATCACGGCTACCTTGCCCTGGGGGAGATCCTGCGCAGCGTCCGGGGCGTGGTGGTCTATTCCGACGGGGCCCATGAGCACTAGGGCATCCGGGGCCTCACCCGGCCGGGCGATTACAACGCCGGGGTATCCCTGGTCATCGACGGGATGCGCATCAACGATCCCCTGTTCGACGGTGGCCTGCTGGGCACGGAGTTTCCCCTGGATGTGGATTTGATCCAGCGGGTGGAGTACATCCGGGGGCCAGGGTCTGCAGTGTATGAGGGCAATGCCCTGTTCGGCGTGATCAACGTGGTGACCAAACGCGGCGCGGCGCTCGGGGGTGTGGAGGTGTTTCGAGGACGGGACGGATCTGCTCCTGTCGGCCACCGGCGCCTATCTTGGCGGTCGCAACCTGTTCTTCCCGGACGCCATGGATGCGGAACACAACTTCGGCCACACCAGCGATACGGACTACGACCGCAACCGCCAGTTTTTTGGCCGCTACGGGCGGGATGGGCTGTCGGTGACAGCCTTCTACGGCAAGCGTCGGCGGGGTGATCCCTTGCCCTATACCGACGGCACGCTGTTCGATACCCGCAGCAACTGGCAGGAGGATGGGGAGGCGGCGTGGAAGTGTCCTTCATCCACGATCCGAGTCCCGAGCATAGCCTGTTCTTCAGGGCCTATGCCCTGGACTACCGCTACGTGGGCAATTACCTTTATTCCCCAGGGGCCTCCGGCGATTTACCGGTGGTGTATCGTGACCAGGGCCATGCCACCTGGGGCGGGCTGGAGGCCCGCTCGACCCTGGCCCTGGGCGGTGGACACCAAATGGTGAGCGGGGTGGAAATGGGGTGGGTGGGCCCGGCTGAATATCGGACCTACGACGTGGCGCCACGCCATACCTATACCCGGATGGAGGGGAGCCATCAGTGGGTTGGGGCCTACGTGCAGGCCGACTGGCAGGTCGCCGACCCCCTGGTCCTGCCCACCGGGGCGCGGGTGGACCGGGCAAGCGCTTTTGGCGCCCGCCTGAGTCCCCGGCTGGGGCTGATCTACAAGCCGGCGGCGAGTGCCGCCATCAAGTTCCTGGCTGGCGGGGGTTTTCGCAACCCGGCCGATTCGGAACGCATTGGCCCGGATGACAGCCTGTTGAACCAGCGCCCGGAGCGGGTGCGGAATCTGGAGGTGACCCTGGAACATTATCTGGATGCGCGCCACCGCTTGACCCTGGCGCTCTATCACTACCGGGTGGATGACATGCTGGCTTCCGATGCCGAAGGCTACTTCCGCAACCAGGGGCGGGTTGCCGGCAAGGGCATGGAGCTGGAGCTGGAGCGCCTGTGGGATAGCGGCGCGCGGATGCGTGCCAGCATCAGCCGTAATCTGTCGGAAGGGCCGGATGGCCGCCGCCTCCTGGCCTCGCCCGGCTGGATAGCCAAGCTCAATGGATCCGCGCCCCTGGGGACGGATTGGCGCCTGGCCTGGGAGACCCAGGGCATCACCGGCTGGCGCAGTCACGCAGGGGCGGTGGGGGGCTACGGGGTTTCCAACCTGTCTCTAGTGAATTCCCGCCGGGGAGGCGGTGGCCTGGAGTGGGGCCTCCAGGAGGGCAATGTGTTCGACCAGGATCATGCCGATCCGGAAGTGACCGACTGGGCCTCCTCCGCCACCGGTGGCCGCATCCAGCAGCCCGGCCGCACCCTGCGCATGAAGGCTTCCTGGCTGTTCTGAACCCTTTCTACAGGGTGACCTTCGGGTTGAGGGTGTAGCGCCCGGTCAGGCTGGCCTGGGCCAGGATGTGGCCGGCCATGGCCTGGCGCGCCTGGTGGCCGTCGAACCGGCCCTCCACCGGGCAGCGGGCCACATCCAGGGCATAAACGGTAAATACATAGCGATGGGGCAGTTCGTCGTTCCAGGGTGGGCAGGGACCGTCGTAGCCGTGGTAATCCCCCTTCATGGCCTCGTCGCCAGCAAACCAGCCGGTGTAGTCGTTGATCCCGTGGCGGGTGCCGCCGAAGGCTTCCGGCCCGGGCTTGCCGCCGGGGACGACTTCGCCGGCGTGGGCTCCTTCAGGGATTTCGGTGGCGCTGGCTGGAATATCCACCAGCACCCAGTGGAAGAAATCCACCCGTGGCAGGCTGGCGGGCACCGTGCGGTCCTCCTGGTTGACGTCGTCACCCCGGCTGGGGACGTCTGGGTCATGGCAGATCACCGCGAAGGAGCGAGTGCCGGCGGGGGCGCCGCGCCAGGCCAGGTGGGGACTGATGTTGCTCCCCAGGCAGACATGGCCTTCCCTGGCCTGAACGCAGAAACAGAGGCGGCCGTCGATGGGCTGGCCGTCGGCCAGGCTGGTGCTGGTGAGTTCCATGGATGTTCTCCTTGTGTCGGCTGGATCAGATCTGAAATGGGGTCCGGGCTTTCATTGCGCGCCCTGGCGGCGGAAATCCCGCAGCCGGAAGCCCAGGGCGAACAGACTGCCGAAATAGGCGGCGCCACCGGCCACCACCAGGGCCATCAGATGCAGGATACGCTGGAGCGTGGAGGCGGTCAGCCAGGTGTCGGCCGCGCCCGCGCCCAGCCAAAGCACCACGGCCAGGACCGCCAGGGCCAGCAGCAGGCGGATGAAGAAGCCGGCCCAGCCGGATTGGGGTCGATATACCCCACCCTTCACCAGCCCCCGATAGAGCAGGCCGGCATTGAGGCAAGAGGCCAGGCCGGTGGCCAGGGCCAGACCAGCGTGCTGGAGGGGCCCGATGAAGGCGAGGTTCATGATCTGGGTCAGTAGCAGGGTGATGATGCCAATCTTCACCGGGGTGCGCACGTCCTGGCGGGCGTAGAAGGCGGGTGCCAGCACCTTCACCAGGATCAGGCCGGTGAGCCCCAGGCTGTAGGCCGCCAGGGCATCCCGGGTGTGGAGCACGTCGCTGGCGCCGAAGGCCCCGTGGTGGAACAGGGTCGCCACCAGGGGGACCCCCAGGAGGGCCAGGGCCAGGGCGGCGGGGAGAGTGAGCATCAGGGTCAGGCGCAGGCCCCAGTCCAGGAGGGCGGAAAACTCCTCCCGCTTTTCGTCCGCATGAAATTTGGCCAGGCTGGGCAACAGGATGGTGCCCAGGGCCACCCCCAGGAGTCCCGCCGGGAATTCCATCAGCCGGTCGGCGTAGTACAGCCAGGAGACGCTGCCGCTGGGCAGGAAGGAGGCGAAGATGGTGTTGATGATCAGGCTGATCTGGGACACCGATACCCCCAGCAGCGCCGGCACCATCAGCTTCATGATGCGATTGACCGCAGGATCCTTGAGGGAAAAGGAAAAGCGGGGCAGCATGCCGATCCGGCGCAGGGCGGGTATCTGCAATGCCAGCTGGAGCATCCCCCCCAGGAATACCGCCCAGGCCAGCACCAGTATCGGGGGCTCGAACCAGGGGGCAGCGAAAAGGGCCATGCCGATGAAGGACAGGTTCAGCAACACCGGGGTGAAGGCCGGGATGGCAAAGCGGCTCCAGGTGTTGAGGATGCCTCCCGCCAGGGCCACCAGGGACATGAACAGGATGTAGGGGAAGGTGATCCGGGTGAGCTCGACGGTGAGCTCGAACTTGCCCGGGTCGCTGGCGAAGCCGGGGGCGGTCAAGTAAATGATGAAGGGGGTCAGTACCATCCCCAGCACCGTCACCGCCAGTACCACCAGGCCCAGCAGGGTGGCCACGTGGTCCACCAGACGGCGGGTTTCGTCGATGCCGTGACGATTCTTGGTTTCCGCCAGAATGGGCACGAAGGCCTGGGAGAACGCCCCTTCGGCGAACATCCGGCGCAGCAGGTTGGGCAGACGGAAGGCCACGAAGAAGGCGTCGCTGGCCATCCCCGCCCCGAAGGTCCGGGCCACCACGAAGTCCCGCACGAAGCCGAGGACGCGGGAGAGCAGGGTCATCCCGCTGACGGTGACGAGGGCGCGGAGCAGGTTCATGGGGAGCAAAAAGACGCAATCATACGGCCTCCGGCCCT
The DNA here is from genome assembly GCA_034004685.1 of Rhodocyclaceae bacterium. Lineage (GTDB taxonomy): Bacteria > Pseudomonadota > Gammaproteobacteria > Burkholderiales > Rhodocyclaceae > JAEUNX01. The sequence goes on from JAVEWG010000033.1 coordinate 4,762, forward strand.
GTCTCGAGGGCGCCCACGGCATCGGTAGCGCAAAACACTTGCCGTGAAGGCTCCGGCCAATTAGAATTGCGCGTTTCTCAAACCAATTAGCAACGGAAGAATTCCATGGCCAACTCGGCACAAGCCCGCAAACGCGCCCGCCAGGCCCAGACGGCGCGCACCCATAACGCCAGCCTGCGTTCCCGTCTGCGTACCGCGGTGAAGGCCGTGCGCAAAGCCATTGCCGCCGGTGACAAGAGCGTTGCCCAGAGCGTCTATCGCACCTCTACCAGCACCATCGACTCCATCGCCGACAAGAAAATCATCCACAAGAACAAGGCTGCTCGCCACAAGAGCCGCCTGTCCGCCGCCATCAAGGCGATGGCTGCTTAAGTTCGGATGTAAGCACGGGTCGCCTGCGGGCGGTCCCGCCCGGCAAAAAGCCCCCGATCGGGGGCTTTTGTTTTTTGGCGTGGGCGGCCACAAAAAACGGCGCCCGCAGGCGCCGTCCTTGAGTTGGGTTCAGCCCCGGCGCATGGCGTCGAAGAACTCGGCGTTGCCCTTGGTAGCCTTGATCTTGTCCAGCAGGAATTCCATCGCCTCGATGTCGTCCATGCCGTAGAGGAGCTTGCGCAGCACCCACACTTTCTGGAGCACGTCGGATTTCATCAGCAGCTCCTCGCGCCGGGTGCCGGAGCGATTCACGTTGATGGCCGGGTACACCCGCTTCTCCGCCATGCGGCGATCCAGGTGCAACTCCATGTTGCCGGTGCCCTTGAACTCTTCGTAGATCACGTCGTCCATGCGGCTGCCGGTGTCCACCAGGGTGGTGGCGATGATGGTGAGGGACCCGCCTTCTTCGATGTTGCGGGCGGCGCCGAAGAAGCGCTTGGGCTTTTGCAGGGCGTTGGCGTCCACCCCGCCGGTAAGCACCTTGCCTGAGGCGGGGATCACCGTGTTGTAGGCGCGGGCCAGGCGGGTCAGGGAGTCCAGCAGGATCACCACGTCCTTCTTGTGCTCCACCAGGCGCTTGGCCTTCTCGATCACCATCTCGGCCACCTGGACGTGGCGGGTAGCGGGTTCGTCGAAGGTGGAGGCCACCACCTCGCCCTTCACCGAGCGCTGCATGTCGGTGACTTCCTCGGGGCGCTCATCGATCAGCAGGACGATCAGCACCGCTTCGGGGTAGTTGGCGGTGATGGAGTGGGCAATGTGGTGGAGCATCACCGTCTTGCCGCTCTTGGGCGGCGCCACGATCAGACCCCGCTGGCCCTTGCCGATGGGGGCAATCATGTCGATCACCCGGGAGGTGACGTTTTCCTCGCCCCGGATATCCCGCTCCAGCTTGAAGCACTCGGTGGGATGGAGAGGGGTGAGGTTTTCGAACAGGATCTTGTGCTTGGCGGCTTCCGGTGGCTCGAAGTTGATCTTGTCCAGCTTCACCAGGGCGAAATAGCGTTCTCCGTCCTTGGGGGTGCGGACCTCACCCTCGATGGTGTCGCCTGAATGAAGGTTGAAGCGCCGGATCTGACTGGGGGAGACATAGATGTCGTCGGTGCCCGCCAGGTAGGAGGCCTCCGGTGAGCGCAGGAAGCCGAAGCCGTCGGGCAGGACCTCCAGCACCCCGTCGCCAAAGATGGGCTCCCCCTTTTTGGCCCGGTTCTTCAGCAGGGCGAAGACCAGTTCCTGTTTGCGAAGCCGATTGGCCCCCTCGATCTCGTTGGCGGCGGCCATTTCGAGCAGCTGACTGACATGGAGGGACTTGAGGTCCGATAGATGCATGGCGGGCGGGGAGCGAAAAGAGGGAGTTGGTGAGGGGCTTGCGCTTTGAACTGCCTGGGGCGCAGGCGGCGGGGCGGGGAGCCCCGGGGCGCCTCAGGGGGACCGGATGGTCAGAGGTTGGCGTCGATGAAGGACGTCAGCTGGGATTTGGAGAGGGCGCCGACCTTGGTGGCTTCCACGTTGCCGCCCTTGAACAACATCAGGGTGGGAATGCCACGGATGCCGTACTTGGCGGGGGTGCCCTGGTTTTCGTCGATGTTGAGCTTGGCGACCTTGAGTTTGCCCTGATACTCCTTGGCCACGTCGTCGAGGATGGGGGCGATCATCTTGCAGGGGCCACACCATTCCGCCCAGTAATCCACCAGGACAGGGGTTGGGGACTGCAGGACCTCGGCTTCGAAATTGCCGTCGGTCACATAGTGAATATGCTCGCTCATGATGCCTCGCAAGGATGTGAGATTCGAGAAATGGTCAGGGATGGGGTGCGCGATGGGGCGCTACGGAAGAGGGGCGCCCTTCGAAGGCGCTGGAATACCCGACGGAAGGTAAGTTAACCTGAGGTTCGCGTCAAGCGGGGCGATCGCATCCCCATCCGCCGCGGGGCCCGATATAGTGGCGGACCTATTCCGGCGGCGTGTGCCTTGGCCCCGGTTTCCGACCCAATCAATCCAGGGAGCATCCACCATGACCTATGTCGTCACCGAAGCCTGCGTCAAATGCAAATACACCGACTGCGTGGATGTCTGCCCGGTGGATTGCTTCCGGGAAGGGCCCAACTTTCTGGCGATCGACCCGGACGAGTGCATCGACTGCACCCTGTGCGTGGCCGAATGCCCGGTGGAGGCCATCTATGCCGAGGAGGATGTGCCGGCCGACCAGCAGGCTTTCATCGCCCTCAATGCCGAGCTGTCGCGCCAGTGGAAACCCATCGTGGAGCGCAAGGATCCCCTGCCTGACGCGGAAACCTGGGCCAAGCAGAAGAACAAGCGCGATCTGTTGGAACGTTAAGCGTCCCGCCGATGAATGACCCCCGGGCTGCCCCGGGCCGCCCCGAGTATCTGGCCCTAGCCCCTGGGGCGGGCTTCCTGGATGCTTGTGCCGCCTGGCTGCTGCAACAGGCCGGCCCGGGCGTGGCGGACTGGCAGGTCATCATCCCCAACCTGCTGCTGGCTCCGGCCTTCAAGCGGGCCTTGCTCCAGCGCATCGGGGGCGGTCTGCTCCTCCCCTCGGTCGAAACCCTGCCGGGCCTGGTGGCACCCCGCTTGGCGGACCTGGGTCTGGTCTCCGACGCCCGCCGCCAGTTTTCCCTCTACCAGGCCCTGCGGGGCCGCCAGTGGCTGGAGGAGGGCAGCCTGTGGGCGGTATGCGAGGAACTGGTGGCCCTCTTCGACGAGCTCTCCGAGGCCGACCAGGCCCTGCCGGCGGAGGAGCCCGCCCTGGCGGCGCTGCTCCAGCGGGGCTATGGCCTGGGGATTCAGCCCGAGGCCCTGCGTTTCGAGGCGCGGCTGGTCCATAGCCTGTGGCTGGCCGAGGGGGCCGGCGGGATGTCCCGCTGTCGGGCGCGGATTGCTGCGGCCCAAGCCTGGGTGGAGCAGGACCGGCGCCCCCTGCTGGTGATCGCGGAAGGCCCTCCTACCCCCCTGGAGACCCGGTTGTGGGCGCGGGCCGCCCAGTCCCGGCCGGTGCTGGTGTGCCACCCCGAGCGGGCCATGCTGCCTCCGGGCTTTGCCCTGCTCAATCTGGCCTGGCCTCCCGAGCCGGCCCAGCGCTCCCTGGTGGAACGGGTCCGGAGTGGGCCCGCGCCTGCCTCCCTGGCGGAGGTGGTGGGCCTGGTGTCGGCCGAGAGCCTGGAGCATCTGGCGGAAGAAGTGGTCCGGCGGGTGTGCGCCTGGCTCGCCGAAGGGCGCCGGGAAATCGTCCTGGTGGCGGTGGACCGGGTCGCCGCCCGACGTGCCCGGGCCCTGCTGGAGCGGCGTCAGATCCTGGTACGGGATGAAACCGGCTGGAAACTCTCCACCACCCGGGCGGCGGCTCTGGTGGATGCCTGGCTGGAGGTCTGCGCCGCCGACGGTTACCACCGGGACGTGGTGGATCTGTTCAAGTCCCCCTTCGTATTCGCCGACCTGCCGCCTGAGCAGCGGGAGGCCGGGGTGGTCCAGCTCGAAGCCGGCCTGGTGCGGGAAAACCTGGTGATGGGCCTGGACAGCCTGGCCGCCACCCTGGCTGGGTCGCCGGATTACCCCCAGGCCGGCGCCCAGTTGGCGCGCCTGCGCCAGGCCCACGCCCGGATGCCTCGGGGCTCGGTCCCCGCTGCCGCCTGGCTGGATTTCCTGCTGGCGAGCCTGGATCTGCTGGGCGCCACCCCGGCCCTGGCGGCGGACGAGGCGGGGGTGGAGGTGCTGGGCTGGCTGGGGGGCTGCCGGGAGGATCTGGCCCGGGAATCCTGCCGGCTGAGCTTCAGCGAGTGGCGCAACTGGCTCAACCGGGGCTTTGAGGGCGCCCTGTTCCGGGACCGGAGCATCGATAGCCCCATCGTCCTCACCCATTTGGCCGCCACCCGGCTGCGCCGTTTCGACGCCGCCCTGGTGATCGGCGCCGACGACCGGCAACTGGTGGCCGAGGCCCGGCGGCCGATCTTCGCCCACGAGGGGGTGCGCCGCGAGCTGGGCCTGCCCGGCCAGGAAGCTGCCCGGGCGCGCCTGGCCGACGACCTGGCCGGCCTGATCGCCCATGCCGGCCAGACCGTATTCCTGTGGCAGCGCCTGCAGGGGGGCGAGGCGGGGCTGCCCGCCGCGCCCATCGAATTGCTGGACCTGGCTCATCAAGCCGCGGGCTACCCCGGCCTGATCCAATCCGCTCCGGTGGCGGCCGACCCGGCCGGCGGCGCCGGCCTACCGCCCCCCGCCCCGGTGATTCCGCCCCAGGCCAGGCCGGCGCGGATCTCTCCCAGCGCCTACGCCACCCTGGTGGCCTGCCCCTACGCCTTCTTTGCCCAGCGGGTGCTGAAGCTGGGGGAGGCGGAGGAGATCCGGGAGGAATTGGCCAAGGCCGACTACGGCGAGATGGTGCACGAGGTCCTGCGGCGTTTCCACCAGGGGCTGGCCCGGGTCTCCGACCTGCCCGAGGAGGAGGCCCTGGCCCGCCTGGAGGCGGAAACCGAGGCGGTGTTCGCCCCGGCGGTAGGGCGCAATTTCCTGGAACAGGGCTGGCGCATGCGCTGGCGAGCCCGGCTGGTGGACTACCTGGCCTGGCAGCGGGAACGGGAGGCCCAAGGCTGGCGTTTCGTCCAGGCCGAGCTGGCCCTGGAGCGGAACCTGGTCGCCCCGGACGGTTCAACCCTGGTGCTCCATGGCCGCATTGACCGGCTGGACCTGGGCCCCGCCGGCCAGCGGGCGATCCTGGATTACAAGACCCGCCCACTCAAGCCCCTCAATGATCTGGCCGCCGACCCGGAAGAGGGCCAGCTGGCCCTTTACGCCGCCCTCCTGGGGGAGGCTGGCGAGGCGGCCTACGTGGCCCTGGACGGGGCGCCAGTGGCCCAAGCCTCCTTGGCGGAGCCGGCCCAGGCCGCCCAGGCCCACCTGACGCGGCTGCTCCAGCTTCATGCCGAGATGGGCGCGGGGTCACCCCTGCCGGCCCACGGGGTCGGCCTCACCTGTGAGCGGTGCAGGCTGCGGGGCCTGTGCCGCAAGGATTACCACCGTGAGTGACGATTCCCTGGCGTTCATCCGGCGCGCCCTGGACCCCGCCCGTAGTGTGGTGGTGGAGGCCTGTGCCGGCAGCGGCAAGACCTGGCTGCTGGTGTCCCGCATCCTGCGTCTGTTGCTGGCGGGAGCCCGGCCGGGGGAGATCCTGGCCATCACCTATACCCGCAAGGCCGCCCGGGAAATCCAGGCCCGCCTGCAGGAATGGCTGCGGGAGCTGGCCCTGGCGCCCGATGAAAAGGTCCAGGACTTCCTCCGCGAGCGGGGCATGATCGATGAGGAGACCCGCCGTTACCTGCCCCAGGCCCGGGGCCTGCTGGAGCGGGTGGAGGCCGCCAGCCCGGCCATCACCGTAACCACCTTTCACGGCTGGTTCGGGCGCATTCTCCAGGGGGCCGCCTTTGACAGCGGCCTGGCGGGTTACACCCTCTCCGAGGCGGAAGCCCCCATGCGGGACGAGGCCTGGGCCCGCCTGGCCCGGCGCTGCGGGGCCGAGCCGGCAGGGCCCCTGGCCCGGGCCCTGGTGGAGCTGCTGGAGCACATCGGACAGAGCAATGCCCGCAAGCTGCTGGATGCCTTCGTCGCCCGCCGCGCCGAGTGGCAGGCATGGCTTGCCGCCGGAGGGGAATCGGTGGCGACGACCCTGGCCCTGCTGGCGGAGGAACTGGGGGTGCGGGGCAGTCCCGGGGACGTCATGGCTGCCGTCCTGGGCCAGGCCGGCTTGCGGGAGGATCTGCTGGAATACGCCGCTCTGCTGGGCCGCAACACCGCTACCGATCAGGGCTTGGCGAAGCAGATCGCCGCCGCCCTGGTGGAGGGCACAGCCGCCGAGCTTGCCTATGGGGACCTGCGGGGCGCCATCCTCACCGCCGAGGGCGCCCCCCGCCAGCGCAAGGCCAGCCCGACCCAGGCCAAGCGCCTGGGGGGCGCCGGCCAGGACCGTTTGCTGGCCCTCCACGCAGAGCTGGCGGAGGTTTTCCAGGACGCAGAGGAGGCCCTTCTGGCGGCCCGCATCCTGGCGTTCAACCGCCTGGGTCTCACGGTGGGGGCTGCCTTGCTGGAAGAATACGAAGACCATAAGCGTCAGCGCCGCCTGATGGATTACAGTGACCTGGAATGGCATGCCGACCGCTTGCTGGCGGACGAGACCCGGGGTCCCTTCATCCAGGCCCGCCTGGACGCCCGCTACCGCCACATCCTGCTGGACGAGTTCCAGGACACCAACCCCCTCCAGTGGCGCATCCTGATGGCCTGGCTGGCGGCCTATGGGGCTGATGCCCAGCGGCCCGGGATCTTTCTGGTGGGGGATCCCAAGCAGGCCATCTACCGCTTCCGCCGGGCCGATAGCCGGATCTTCCTCCACGCCCGGGAAGCCCTGCGGGCCGACCTGGCGGCCGATGTGCTCCATAACGATGCCACCTTCCGCAATGCGCCGGTGGTAGTGCAGGTGGTCAACACCCTCTTCGAGGCGGAGGGGGAGGGCTTCCAGGGTTTCCGGTGCCAGACAGCGCGTCGGTGCGGGCTGCCCGGGCGGGTGGAATTGCTGCCCCTGATTGCCGCGTCCCCCGGGGATGAGCCGGCTCCGGCGGGTCTGCGCAACCCCTTGGCCACGCCTCTGCCTTTGGCCGAAGACCTGCGTCGCCGCCAAGAGGCCCAGGGCCTGGTGGCCCGTCTGGCGGAGATGATCGGGCAGTGGCGGGTGGGGGAAGGTGCGGAGGCGCGGCCGGCCCGCTGGGGGGATGTGCTGATCCTGACCCGCCGCCGGGCGGTGCTGCCGGAGTTCGAGCGGGCCCTGCGGGAGGCTGGGGTACCTTACCTGAGCGTGAGCCGGGGCGGTTTGCTGCAAACCCTGGAGGCCCGGGATCTGATGGCCTTGCTGGGTTTTCTGGTGACCCCCGGGGACGACCTGGCCCTGGCCCACGTGCTGCGCACGCCCCTCTTCGCCCTGGCCGACGACGAACTCCTGACCCTGGCCGGGGCTGGAAAAGGCGCTTGGTGGCAAGGCCTGCAAACCCTGGCTGCCGCCGGCACCGGCTTTGCCCAGCGTCCGGCGGCCCTGCTGGGGGCCTGGCGGTTGGCGGCGCCCCACCTGCCGGTACATGACCTGCTGGACCGGATCTACCACCAGGGGGATCTGGTGAGCCGCTACCGGGAGCGGGTGCCAGCCCCCATGTGGCCCGGGGTGCGGGCCAATCTGGAAGCCTTCATCGGCTTGGCCCTGGAGCTGGACGGGGGGCGCTTCCCGAGCCTATCCCGCTTCGTGGATGAGCTGGCCCGCCTGGATGGGGCGGGGGACGAGGAAGCGCCCGACGAGGGGGTGCTGGCCGCCGGGGAAGGGGGCGAGGACCGCCTGCGGCTGATGACCATCCACGGGGCCAAGGGGCTGGAGGCGCCCATCGTGGCCCTGGTGGATGCCCATAATACCCATCGCATGGCCGACGGCTATCAGCCGGTGCTGGACTGGCCCCCCGGGGAGGCCGCGCCGCGCCACTTCTCCCTTTATGCCACGGCCAAGGAGCGGGGCCGCGCCCGGGAGGCCCTGTTCGCCCAGGAGGAGGCGGCCCGGGCGCGGGAGGATCTCAATCTGCTCTACGTGGCCATCACCCGGGCCCGCCAAGTGTTCCTGGCCAGCGGCATTGAGCCTGCCAAGGGGGGCGGCAGCGGCAGCTTTTACGCCCGTATCCTGGGTGCGGTACGGGCCCTGGGGGGCGAGCTGGCCCATGGGGAGATGCCCCTGGCGGGCTTGGCGGAACGGCCCATCCTTTTCCCGGTCACGCCGCCGCTGGCGGTGGCGCCGCCGCCCCCCATCCCCGTGGGAGAACGCCGCGCGCCGGTGGATGAAACGCCTGAAATCCGTTTCGGCATCCAGCTCCACGCCCTCCTGGAGGCCCGCACCGGGGGCGCCACCCGACGGGATCTGGGGGATCTGGAGCCCGGAGTGGAAGCCATGGCCGAAAGCATCCTGGCCGCCCCCCGGCTGCGCTGCTTCTTCGCGCCGGAAGGCATCCGGGAGGCCCGCAACGAGATCGAGTTCATCGATGCCGAAGGGGCCTTCGGGCGGATCGACCGGCTGGTGCGCCTGGAAGACGGGGTGTGGATCCTGGATTACAAGAGCGGGCGCCCCGGGCACGGGGAGGTGGAGCGCTACCGTCCCCAGCTGGAGCGCTACCGGGCCGTGATCCAGGCCATTTATCCGGACGACAGGGTGCGCTGCGCCCTGATCTTCGGCGATGCCAGCCTGGTGGAGCTTTGAGGGTCCGCCGCGCTTTTCCAGGGGGGGGCAATCGACTACCATCGCCCAATGCCGGAAACGATCCGGTAACACAACGAGGTCTCCTATGCTGGTGAGTGAAATCCTGGCGATCAAGGGCAAGGTGCTCTACACGATCGCGCCCGAGCGCAGCCTGGCGGATGCGGTGGCCATCATGACCGAGCAGGACGTGGGCTCCCTGGTGGTCTTCGAGCGGGGCAAGATGGCGGGCATCCTGACCTTTCGGGAAGTGCTCCTGACCGTTCATCGCAGCGGTGCCGGCTGGCAGGCGGTGACCGTGGCCGAGGCCATGATTCCGGAGCCCCAGGCCGCCACCCCGGAAATGGAAATGGACGAGTTGCGCCGCCTGATGGTGGACCGCCACCAGCGCTATCTGCCGGTGATGGATGGCACCACCCTGATGGGGGTGGTGTCCTTCCACGACGTGGCCAAGGCGGTGCTGGAGGAGCAAAGCTTCGAAAACCGCATGCTCAAGAACTACATCCGCAACTGGCCGGCGGAAGAAGGCCAGGGTTGAGGGCGTCAGCCGCCCCGCGTGGGGCAGCCTAGAAGATCCGGGCCACCGGCTACGGATCCAGGCCGGGCGGCACTGACCGGCACGACGCGGAGGAGGCGGAATGGACAGGATCTGGCTGCAAAGCTATCCCCCCGGCGTGCCTGCCGGCATCGATGTGGACGAGTTCCGGTCCCTCGGCCAGCTCTTCGACCAGAGCGTGGCCCGCTATGCCGACCGGCCGGCCTTCGTGAATATGGGCAAGGCTCTGAGCTACCGCCAGCTGGACCGGCTCAGTGGCCAGTTTGCCGCCTTTCTGCGGGAGGAGCTGGGCTTGGCCAAGGGGGCCCGGGTGGCCCTCATGATGCCCAACCTGCTGCAATATCCGGTGGCCCTGTTCGGCGCGCTGCGGGCCGGTTGTGCGGTGGTCAACTGCAACCCGCTCTACACCACCCGGGAGCTGGAGCACCAGTTGGCGGATTCGGGAGCCGAGGTGGTGGTGATCCTGGAGAACTTCGCCCATACCCTGCAGGACGCCTTGCCCCGCCTGCCGGCCCTGGGCCATGTGGTGGTGACCAGCCTGGGGGATCTGCTGGATTTTCCCAAGGGCATGCTGGTGAATTTCGTGGTGCGGCGGGTGAGGAAAATGGTGCCTCCCTGGCGCCTGCCGGGCAGCATCCCGTTTCGCCTGGCCCTGGCCCGGGGGGGCGCCCATCCCGCCGGGGTGGCCGAGGTGGGGCCCGATGACATCGCCTTTCTCCAGTACACCGGCGGTACCACCGGGGTGGCCAAGGGCGCGATCCTGACCCACCGTAACATCATCGCCAATCTCCAGCAGGCCAGCGCCTGGATTCAACCCGCCGTGGTGGCCGGCGAGGAACGGATCGTCACGGCCCTGCCCCTCTATCACATCTTCTCCCTCACGGCGAACTGCCTCACCTTCCTGAAGTTGGGGGCCACCAACCTGCTGATCACCAACCCCCGGGACATCCCGGCCTTCATCAAGGAGCTGGCGGGCTTCCCGTTTTCGGTGATCACCGGGGTCAACACCCTGTTCAATGCGTTGCTCCAGCATCCGGACTTCGCCAGGCTGGATTTTAGGGGACTCAAGATCGCCCTGGGGGGCGGCATGGCCGTCCAGGAGGTGGTGGCCGCACGCTGGCGCCAGGTGACCGGCAAACCCTTGATCGAGGCCTACGGCCTGACCGAAACCTCCCCTGCGGTGTGCATCAATCCCATGGATCTGGCGGAATTCAACCATTCCATTGGTTTGCCGATCCCTTCCACCGAGGTGAGTATCCGGGACGATCAAGGTCGGGAGCTGGCGTTGGGCCAGGCCGGAGAGTTGTGCGTGCGGGGTCCCCAGGTGATGGAGGGCTACTGGAACCGGCCCGACGAGACTGCCAAGGTGATGCTGGCCGATGGCTTTCTGCGCACCGGGGATGTGGCCGTCATGGATGGCCAGGGCTTTGTGCGGCTGGTGGATCGCAAGAAGGACATGATCCTGGTGTCCGGCTTCAACGTGTATCCAAACGAAGTCGAGGACGTGGTGGCCAGTCATCCGGGGGTGCTGGAGGTGGCCGCCTTGGGGGTGCCCAGCGAGCACAGTGGCGAAGCGGTCAAGATTTTCGTGGTGCGCAAGGATCCGGCCTTGACCGAAGCCGAGATCCTGGCGCACTGCCGGGAAAATCTCACCGGCTACAAGGTGCCCCATTTCGTGGAGTTCCGGGATGAGCTGCCCAAGACCAACGTGGGCAAGATCCTGCGCCGGGCTTTGCGGGATGAGTCCGACGAGGCGGCGGCTGGACGCGAATGAGCCCCTGGCTTGAAATCCGCGCCATTTTGTGTTCCGATACGCAGGCTATTTTTTCTGTTCATGCCATGACCCGTCAGCAGCTTGCTTCCGCCCTCGTAGTAGTACGCGTAGTCAGCGTAGGTGCGTGCGCGTCGTAGCGGGTCAGAGCAGAACAGGAAATAACGAATCTGAAACCCCCGCCGGCGCGAAGCCGGCGGGGGTTTGTTTTTTGCCTGCCGGAAATCCCGCCGGGAAATCCCCAAGGAGATCGACATGATGGAAATGACCGGCGCCGACTTGATCGTGCGCCTCCTGGAGCGGCAAGGCATCGAGACCGTTGCCGGCATCCCCGGCGGGGCGATCCTGCCCCTCTACGACGCCCTGTCCAGGGGCACCACCCTGCGCCATGTGCTGGCGCGCCATGAGCAGGGGGCCGGCTTCATGGCCCAGGGCATGGCCCGGGTGAGCGGCCGGCCAGAGGTGTGCTTCGCTTCCTCGGGGCCCGGGGCCACCAACCTGATCACCGCCATTGCCGACGCCAAACTCGATTCCATCCCCATGGTGGTTATCACCGGCCAGGTGCCCCTGTCCATGATCGGCACCGATGCCTTCCAGGAGGTGGATACCTACGGGCTCACTATTCCCATCACCAAGCACAACTTCCTGGTGCGCTCCGCCCAGGATCTGTTGGAGGTGATTCCGGCGGCCTTCCGCATCGCCATGTCCGGCCGTCCCGGCCCGGTGCTGGTGGATGTGCCCAAGGATGTGCAGAACCAACTGGTGAGCTTCGAAGCCTACCCCGCTCCAGCGGTGGCCGATCCCCTGCCGGCCCTGGACATGGAGGCCCTGGGCCAGGCCGCGGCCATGATCAATGAAGCCGAGCGGCCTGTGCTCTACCTGGGGGGCGGGGTGATCCATTCCGGCGCCGCCCAGCAGGCGGTGGCCCTCGCCGAGCAGGCCGGCTTGCCCACCACCATGACCCTCATGGCCCTGGGGGCGATGCCCATGGACCATCCCCTGTCCATCGGCATGCTGGGGATGCACGGGGCCCGTTACACCAACTATGTGCTGGAAGAGGCGGATCTGCTGATTTGCGTGGGGGCCCGCTTCGACGACCGGGCCATTGGCAAGGCGGCCCAGTTCTGTCCCTCGGCCAAGATCGTGCATATCGATATCGACCGTTCCGAACTCCACAAGGTCAAGACCGCCCACGTGGCCATTCAGTCAGACGTGGGAGCGGCCCTGGGGGCCCTGCTGCCCCGGGTCAAGGTTCAGCTGAGAAAGCGCTGGCTGTCCCATGTGGCCAGCCTCAAGACCCGCTATCCCCTCCAGATGCCCGGGTTGGAGAACCCCCGCAGCCACTACGGCCTGATCCACGCCGTGGCCGCCGCCCTGGACGACCAGGCGGTGGTGGCCACCGATGTGGGCCAGCACCAGATGTGGGTGGCCCAGGCCTATCCTTTCCGCCGACCGCGCCAGTGGCTGACCTCCGGTGGCCTGGGGACCATGGGTTTCGGCCTGCCGACGGCCATCGGCGCCGCCCTGGCGGAGCCGGCGCGGACGGTGGTGTGCTTCTCCGGGGACGGCAGCTTGCAGATGAACATCCAGGAACTGGCCACCGCCGCCGAGGAGGGGGCCAATGTCAAGGTGATCCTGATGAACAACAGCTCCCTGGGGCTGGTGTACCAGCAGCAGAACCTCTTCTACGGCAAGCGCGCTTTCGCCTCCAAGTATGGCCATGCCCTGGACTTCGTGAAGATCGCCGAAGGCTTCGGCATCCGGGCGGTGGATCTGGATGCCAGCGACAACCCCCGGGCGACCCTGGCGGAGGTGCTGCGGGAGCCCGGCCCCTGTCTGATCCACGTCAGCATCGACCGGGATCAGTTTGTCTACCCCATGGTGCCCCCAGGCGGCGCCAATACTGAAATGATCGGAGGCTAAGACCATGGAACATGTGGCCGAACCCCTGCAGCAAGCCGGCTTCTCCAAGGTGGTCCTGGAGTTGGAAGTGAGTAACCACGCCGGCGTGATGTCCCATATCTGCGGGCTCTTCGCCCGCCGGGCCTTCAACGTGGAGGGCATCCTGTGCATGCCCATCAATGGCACCGACGCCAGCCGGATCTGGTTGCTGGTTTTCGAGGATCAGCGTCTGGATCAGATGATCCGCCAGGTGGAAAAACTGGTGGATGTGCGCTCGGTACGGCGCCATGGCGCGGAGCACGAGATTTTCGAGCGGCTGGAGCAGTTCTTCCACTGAGCCGCGCCTGTCCATGGCCGGGCTGCCGCCCGGCTCGCCGGGGCCGCTGTGATAAACTGCGGCCCTTGTTTTTCTAGGCTTTTCCCATGTCCGGCAACTCCATCGGCACCCTGTTCTGTGTCACCTCTTTCGGCGAATCCCACGGCCCGGCCATTGGCTGCGTGGTGGATGGCTGCCCGCCGGGGCTGGCCCTCACGGAGGCGGATATCCAGGTTGAGCTGGACCGGCGCAAGCCCGGCACCTCCCGTCACGTGACCCAGCGGCGGGAGCCGGACGAGGTGGAGATTCTCTCCGGGGTGTTCGAGGGCCAGACCACCGGCACCCCCATCGCGCTCTTGATCCGCAACCAGGATCAGCGCTCCAGGGACTACGGCAACATCGCCGACAGTTTCCGGCCCGGTCACGCTGACTACCCCTACTGGCAAAAGTACGGCATCCGGGATTACCGGGGTGGCGGGCGTTCGTCGGCCCGGGAGACCGCAGTGCGGGTGGCCGCCGGGGCCATCGCCAAAAAGTGGCTGGGGGAGCGCTACGGCGTGGAAATCCGGGGCTACATGGCCCAGCTGGGGCCCCTGGAGATCCCCTTCGAATCCTGGGACGAGGCGCGCCGCAACCCCTTCTTCGCCCCCAATGCCGGCATGGTGCCGCGCCTGGAGGCCTATATGGACGAGTTGCGCAAGTCCGGGGATTCGGTAGGAGCACGCATCAACGTGGTGGCCAGCGGGGTGCCGGTGGGCTGGGGCGAGCCGGTGTATGGCCGTCTGGACGCGGATATCGCCTACGCCATGATGGGCATCAACGCCGTCAAGGGCGTGGAGATCGGCGCCGGTTTCGCCTGCGTCTCCCAGCTGGGCACCGAGCATGGGGACGAACTCACCCCTGAAGGCTTTCTCTCCAACAACGCCGGCGGCGTGCTGGGAGGCATTTCCACCGGCCAGGATCTTCTGGTGAGCATGGCCATCAAGCCCACCTCCAGTATTCGCCTGGATCGCCGCTCCATCAATCGGGCCGGCGAGGCGGTGGTGGTTAATACCCATGGCCGCCACGATCCCTGCGTGGGCATCCGGGCCACCCCCATCGCCGAGGCCATGCTGGCATTGGTGTTGATGGATCAGGCCCTGCGCCATCGGGCCCAGAACGCCGACGTGAGCACCGCTACCCCGAAGATCGCCGGCCTGGCGCCGCAGGGTCGGCAGTCCGTCCCCAGCCCCCCGGGCCCCGGAGACTGATTGATCCTGATCAACGGGCAGCGGGAGCCCTGGGGGTAAGTTGTGGCTGTACGGATTTTGGTTGTTTTGACAAAGGAGATTGAATGCAACTCGAGGCCCATGACTTGCATAGTGAATTCCCGGAGTTCGGCGCGGCAATTCATGCTTTGAAGCTTGGCAACAGCCACTTCGCCAAGCTGTTTGATGAGTACCACGAGGTTAACCGCCACGTGCAGCGGATCGAGGTCAATGCGGAGCTGACCAGTGATCAGGCGCTGGAAGGACTGAAGAAACAGCGCCTTAAGCTGAAGGATGAGTTACACACCTTGTTGAAGGCTCATTCGCCGGGTTGAGGATGGTTCCAGAATCCATGCAAAGCGCCCAGAGGGGCGCTTTTTGCTTTAGGGCGCCCCGTTCTTGCTGTAGCTCAAGTTTCCGGCCATGGCGCCGTAATTCCGCCTAAGCATCGACAAACTGCGGACGCTCGTTCCGTACCACGAAAGGCAAGAGGTTCCCGATGTTCCTCATCATCGGCTACGTGATCATCCTGGCTGCGTCCATTGGTACCTATGCGATCCACGGCAGCCTTGCCGCGCTCTGGGTTCCCACCGAATACCTGGCCATCGTCGGCTTGATGGTGGGTGGGTTTGTCGCGGGCAACGGCATCAAGGCCATCAAGGCCACGGTGGGCGCCCTGCCTGGGGTGTTCAAGGGCTCCCCCTACACCAAGGCGTTGTACGTGGATCTGCTGGCCATGCTCTACGAGATCCTGGCCAAGGTCCGCAAGGAAGGGTTGATGTCCATTGAGGGCGACGTGGAAAACCCCGAGGAAAGCCCCCTGTTCGGCAAGTACCCCAGCGTGACCGCCGATCACCATGTGGTGGAGTTTATTACCGACTACCTGCGGATGATGGTGGGCGGCAACCTGAACGCCTTCGAGATCGAGAACCTGATGGATATCGAGATCGAAACCCACCACCAGGAAGCCCACACCGCGCCCCATGTGGTGTCCAAGGTGGCGGACGCGGTCCCCGCCTTCGGTATCGTGGTGGCGGTGATGGGGGTGGTGAATGTGATGGGTTCGGTGGGGCAGCCGCCGGCGGTGTTGGGCAAGATGATCGGTGGGGCCCTGGTGGGCACCTTCCTGGGCATCTTGATTTCCTATGGATTTGTGGCGCCCATTGCCGGGCAACTGGAGCAGAAGGTGGAGGAGGGCAGCAAGATCTACCAGTGCATCAAGGTGGTGCTGCTGGCCAGCATGAATGGCTACGCTCCCCAGGTGGCGGTGGAATTCGGGCGCAAGGTACTGTTCTCCACCGAGCGGCCGGCCTTCAAGGAGCTGGAAGACGAGATCAAGAGTCGCAAGGGCTGATCGGGCCTTGGCGATTCCTGAGCGTTCCGGTGGCGAGCCATGAGCGACGATACCCAGCAACCGATAGTCGTCAAGCGCATCAAGAAGGGTGGTGGCGGTGCCCATGGTGGCGCCTGGAAGATCGCCTACGCCGACTTCGTGACGGCCATGATGGCCTTCTTCCTGCTGATGTGGCTCCTGGGCTCCACCTCCCAGGGAGATCTGGAAGGGATATCCGAATTTTTTCAGAACCCATTGAAAGTCGCCATGGCCGGGGGGTCCGGTTCCGGGGATAGTTCCAGCATCATCAAGGGTGGCGGCCAGGATCTGAGCCGGTCGGTGGGGCAGGTGAAGCGGGGCGATGTGGAAAGCAAGAAGACCCACAACCTGGATGCCGCCAGGGGTAGTGATGGCGGGGCCAGCGACGGCAAAAGCATCGCGGATGAGGATGCCGAAGCCAAGGCTGAGCGTCTGGAGCGGGCTCGCCTGGCGGACCTGAAGGGGCAGATCGAAGCCTTGGTGGAGGCCAGTCCCACTTTGCGGGCCTTCAAGAATCAGTTGCTGATGGATATCACCCTGGAAGGTTTGCGCATTCAGATCGTGGATGAGAAGAACCGGCCCATGTTCGATTCCGCCAGCGATCAGCTCAAACCCTATACCCGGGAGCTGCTCCAGGAAATTGGTCGGGCTCTCAATGGGGTGCCAAACCGGGTGAGCTTGTCCGGCCATACCGATGCCAGCCAGTACGCGAGCGGGCAGCGGGGCTTCTCCAATTGGGAGCTGTCCTCCAACCGGGCCAATGCATCCCGGCGGGAACTGGTGGCCGGTGGCCTGGATGCCGCCAAGGTGGTGCGGGTGGTTGGGTTGGCCGACACGGTGCACTTGAAAGCGGATGATCCCAGCGACCCCATCAACCGCCGGATCAGCATCGTGGTGATGAACCGCAAGACGGAACAGGCCGTGCGGGGCGAAGGGGGGAGCGTGGACGTGGTTTCCCAAAAGCCTCTGAATGTGCCGGATTTCCAGCACGACCTTCTTCAGGCGCCGGCTGAGCCCGGCGCGGCGGCGCCGGTGGGCGGCCCACCGGCGGTGCCGGACCAGGATTATGTGCCCCGCTTCAGGCGGGGGCGGACGGATCGCCAGGGTTAAGGCTTGCTGGCCCGGTGACGTAAACCTCAAGAACAATGGCTGAATTCAACGGAATCGAGCGCGACATGGAATGTATGAGCAGCAAGCGGATCGCGGTGGGCGTGGCCTGGACCGCCTTGATCGCCGGGGCGGGCCTGCTGTTGCCTCAATTTCCGGCAAGGGAAGCGCTCGCGGTGTTTGCCACGGCCCTGGGCTGGGGGGTATTGGCCACGATGGGGCGCTGGGCGCTTGGTGCTGGCCACGAGGACGATTGTGGGGAGAGCGCCGCGGGGCAGGCCTTGGCCCAGGTGGATGATCTGGCCAGTGGCTGCGTCCAGGGGCTGGAGGCCCAGCTCGAGGGTTTGCAGACCGAGGTGCGCCATACCCTTCAGGTGGTGGGCGAGGCCATGGATCAGTTGTCGGCGAGCTTTCACGGCATGTATCGGCGCGCGGCCGAACAGCAGGAACTGGTGCTGTCCGTCACTGGCGGCGCCTCCCTGGATCGACGGCTGGAGTTCGACGAGTTCGTGGCCAGTACCTCGAACGTGATGCAGCGGGTGGTGGAGAGCATCGTGGGCAACAGCAAGCTCGGCATGGAGCTGGTGGAGCTGACGGAAGGGATCGCCAGGCACTCCCGGGAAGTGGAGAGCATCCTGGGGGAGATTGGCGGGATCGCCAAGCAGACCAACCTGCTGGCCCTCAACGCCGCCATCGAAGCCGCCCGGGCCGGGGAGTCGGGACGGGGTTTCGCGGTGGTGGCCGACGAGGTGCGGGATCTATCGACCCGGACCGGCCAGTTCAGCCAGCAGATCGCCCAGGTGATGGCCTCCATGCGGGGCAGCGTCAAGCTCACCGAGGAGGCCATCTCCAAGATGGCATCCACGGACATGACCTTCGCCCTGGATTCCAAGCAACAGATCGTGGACATCCTGGCGGACATCGATCGCCTCAACAAGCAGCGGGAAAAAGCCGTGGCGGAGCTGGGGGCGTCGGCCGGCGCCATGGAAGGCGAGGTGGGTCGCGCCATCACCGCCCTGCAGTTCCAGGACATCGTTTCCCAGATCCTGAACCACGTGGATGAGCGGGTTGGCGCGGTGCGTGCGTCCCTGCTCTCCGTGACCGGATTCGTTCGCGTGGCCCGGGGGGTGCGGGGGAATGCGGATTTGATCCAGCTGCGTTTCGAGGGCGAGCGGGTCCAGCAGGCGCTCAATGATCTGACCTCCCTCGCTGCGGCCCATCCGGCCCGGCAGCCCCAGGTTGCCGGCGGCGACATAGACCTTTTTTGACGAACCAGCAACACGACAGGGAAGCAGCAAATGGCCAAGACCATACTCACGGTGGATGATTCCGCCTCCATTCGCCAGATGGTGTCTTTCACCCTCAAGAGCGCCGGCTATGAAGTCGTGGAGGCCGTCGACGGCATGGATGGCCTGGATAAGGCCAAGAGCAAGGGCTTCAATTTGGTGCTCACCGATCAGAACATGCCGCGCATGGATGGCATTGGTCTCATCAAGAATCTGCGGGCAATGCCGGCCTACCGCAGCGTGCCCATCCTGATGCTCACTACCGAGTCCTCCGACGCCATGAAGCAACAGGGTCGGGCGGCCGGCGCCACGGGTTGGCTGGTGAAGCCCTTTGACCCCCAGAAACTGATCGAAGTGGTCAAGAAAGTCATCGGTTAACCCATCCCGGCGCCAACCGGACGGGAACTCTTTCAGGGAGCGGACATGGCCATCGACATGACCCAGTTCTACCAGGTGTTTTTCGACGAAGCCGCCGAACACCTGGCGAATATGGAAGCGCAGCTGCTGGCGCTGGACCTGACCGCTCCGGACGGGGAGGGTATCAACGCCATCTTCCGGGCGGCCCATTCCATCAAGGGCTCGAGCGGCACCTTCGGCTTTACCGACATGACCGATGTCACCCATGTCCTGGAAACCATGCTGGACAAGGTCCGCAAGGGCGAGGCCCGGATGACAGCGGCGATGGTGGATGCCTCCCTGGCGGCGGGGGATGTGCTGAAGAATCTGCTGGCCGCCCATCGGGGCGAGGAGGAGGCCGACCGGGCCGAGGCGGTGGCCATTCGCGGGCTACTGGAGGAAATCTGCGCCCAGCTCGAGGACCCGGCGCCCGGGGAAAGTCCCGCGGCCGCACCCCGGCAGCCCGATACCCTGGCTGGCGTTTCGGCCGGAACTGGCGGGGGTTGCCTGGACATCAGCTTCATGCCTGACCTGCGGGTGGCGCCCACCCCGGATCAGCTGGCAAACCTGTTGACCGAACTGGAGGGGGTCGAGGGGGTCGAGATCCTCCCCGCCACCGTTGCCGAGGGCCCCTGGCTGCTGCGCATTGCCTCGATCCTGAGCGCCGATGCCTTGGTGGGCTCCCTGGAGTTTGTCGCCCAGTCCGGTAGCCTCCAGATCTTGGCCGCCGGCCCGGAGCCCCTGGATGGGCACGCCCCCGGACTCGAGGAACCTCAGGAGGCGGATGCATCCGCCGAGGCGGTCCATGCGCCCGAGGAGGAGGTCTGGGGTTTGTTCGAACCCCAGGGGTTCGAGGAGCCCGGGGTCGGGGCGGTCGCCGAACCCGTCGAAGAGGCCTATGGGTTCTTCGACAACCTGGTGGTGGAGGTCCTGCCCGAGTCGCCCGCCTTGCCGGCGGAACTCCGGCCGGCGCTTTTCGAGGAAGCCCCGGACGGGAGTTTTGGCTTCTTTATGCCCCTTGACCTGAATCCGGCGGAAAAGGGCGGGGCCCTCGCCCTGGCGGCCTCAGCTGCCCCATTCTCCCCGCCCGCCGCGCCCATCGTCCTGGCCGAGGCCCGCAAGGGGGCCGAGCGGGGCGGCCCGAAGCCGCCGGTCAAGGCGGCCGGCGGCGACAACTCCATTCGGGTGAGCGTGGACAAGGTGGATCAGATGATCAACCTGGTGGGGGAACTGGTGATTACCCAGGCCATGCTCCAGCAGGCCGCCAGCAATGTGGACCCGGCGATCTTCGAGCGCCTGCTGCAGGGGCTCAGCCAGTTGGAGCGCAACACCCGGGACCTCCAGGAATCGGTGATGTCGATCCGCATGCTGCCCATTTCCATGGTCTTTACCCGGTTCCCCCGGGTGGTGCGGGATCTTTCCCAGAAGCTCGGCAAGCGGGTGGAGCTCAAGACCCTGGGGGAAGACACCGAACTGGACAAGGGGCTGATCGAGCGGATCACCGATCCCCTGACCCATCTGGTGCGCAATAGCCTGGACCACGGCATCGAGATGCCGCAAGTGCGCCGCGCCGCAGGCAAGCCGGAAACCGGCACCATCACCCTCAAGGCTTATCACCAGAGCGGCAGCATCGTGATCGAGGTCATGGACGACGGGGCCGGCCTGAACCGGGACAAGATTCTCGCCAAGGCCCGGGAGCGCGGCCTGGCCGCCTCCGAGGCCATGTCCGACAACGAGGTGTGGCAGCTGATCTTCGAGCCGGGCTTCTCCACGGCGGACCAGGTGACCGAGGTTTCCGGCCGGGGCGTGGGAATGGACGTGGTCAAGAAGAACATCACCGCCATGGGCGGGCGGGTGGAAATCGAATCGGTTTGCGGGGTTGGCACTAGCATGACGGTGCGCCTGCCTCTGACCCTGGCGATCCTGGATGGCATGTCCATCGCGGTGGGGGACGAAACCTATGTGATCCCCATCAACTACATCATCGAGTCACTCCAGCCGGAGCCGGGGCAGATCCGTACCCTGGCGGGTTCCGAGCGGGTCATCCAGGTGCGGGGGGAGTATCTGCCAGTGGTGCCGGTGTACCAGCTCTTCGGGTGCGAGCATGCCGTGGCCGATGTGACCCGGAGCATCATGATCGTGGTGGAGGCCGATGGCCTGCGGGCGGCGCTGATGGTGGATGCCCTGCTGGGCCAGCACCAGGTCGTGATCAAGAGCCTGGAGGCCAATTTCCGGCGGGTGGCGGGGATCTCCGGCGCCACCATCATGGGGGATGGCAAGGTGGCCCTCATCATCGATGTGGCGGGGCTCGTCGCTATGGCCAGGAGCTACCGCTCGGCGGCCTGATCAGGCCGCCGTCAGACACGCTCCGCCTCAAGGTTGGCGCGGATTTTCCGATAATTTCAATAATTGCCAGCGTGCCTACAGGAGAGCTTGATGCTCCATATGAATGCCGTCCCCGCCAGTGCCCGCCCGGATGGGGATATGGAGGCGGGTTTTGCCCAGGAATTCCTGACCTTTACCCTGGGGGACGAGGAGTATGCCATCGACATTCTCAAGGTCCAGGAGATCCGGGGCTATGACGCGGTGACCCGGATCGCCAATACCCCGGAGTTCATCAAGGGGGTGGTCAACCTGCGGGGCACCATCGTTCCCATCGTTGATCTGCGCATCAGATTCCAGCTTGGGCGGCCCGAGTACAACCAGTTTACGGTGGTGATCATCCTCAACGTGGCCGAGCGGGTAGTGGGCGTGGTGGTGGATAGCGTTTCGGATGTGATCATGCTGAGCCCCGATCAGATCAAGGAAGCCCCCCAGTTTTCCAGCGGTTCCAGCACGGATCACATTACCGGCATCGGGACGGCCGGGGAGCGCATGCTGATCCTGGTGGATATCGAGCGGCTGATGCTCAGCCCCCACATGGGACTCAGTGACGAACCTGCCCTTCAGTAATTCGAGGCGGGCAAGGCCGGATCAACGGCTGGGGCGCCCAGGGCGCCCGGGCCTATCGCAAAGTTAGGAGCAGGATATGGCGGCAAACGAAGGCAAGACCAGCGGCAGGCAGGATGCGCCCACGGTCGAGGACAGCAAGGAGGGTGGTCTGGCGGCGGATTTGCAAGGGCAGATCAGCAAGTTGCAGATTGCCGTGGAGACCGCCTCCACCGCCCTTATGATGGTGGATCGGGATTTCGTGGTGACCTGGGTCAATCGGGCCACCAACGAGCTCCTCACCCGCAGCGAATCGGCCTTCCGCCAGCTTTGGCCGGGTTTTGAAGCCAAGTCCATCGTCGGTTCCTGCATCGATCGCTTTCATAAGCACCCCGAGCATCAGCGCCGCCTGCTGGCCGACCCTTCCCGCTTGCCCTACCGCACCGACATTTCGGTGGGGGATCTCAAGTTTTCCCTGTGCGTGAATGCCACCTACGATGTCCATGGGGTCTATGACGGCAATATTCTCGAGTGGGCCGACGTCACCGAGTTGCGCGCCCATGCCGGGCAGATCCAGGCCATCAGCCGGGCCCAGGCGGTGATTGAATTCGCCCTGGATGGCCGGGTGGTCGATGCCAATGACAACTTTCTGAAGACGATGGGCTACACCCGGGAAGAAATCGTCGGCCAGCACCATTCCATGTTCGTGGCGCCCGACTACCGCTACAGCGCCGAATACCGGGCGTTCTGGGAGAAACTCGGGCGCGGGGAGTTCGATACCGGCCAGTACAAGCGGCTCGGCAAAGAGGGGCGGGAAGTCTGGATCCAGGCCAGTTACAACCCGATCCTGGACGCCAACGGCCGCCCCTTCAAGGTGGTCAAGTACGCCACCGACATCACCCAGCAGGTGCTGGCTTCCGAGGATCTCAAGCGAGCGGTGGAGGAAACCCGGGCCGTGGTGGCCGCCGCCCAGGAGGGGGATCTGACCCAGCGCATCGCTCTGGACGGCAAGAGCGGCCCCATCGAAGAACTGTGCGGCGGGGTCAATGAGCTGCTCGACAGCATGGCCGGGGTGGTGGCTCTGGTGAAGGATGCGTCGGGCGCCATCAGCACCGCCGCCGAGGAGATCGCCCAGGGTAATTCGGATCTTTCCGGCCGTACCGAGAGCCAGGCCTCCAGCCTGGAGGAGACCGCCTCCTCCATGGAGCAGCTGACCTCCACGGTCAGGCAGAACGCCGACAACGCCCGCCAGGCCAATCAGCTGGCCCTGGGGGCGTCCGAGGTGGCCCTCAAGGGCGGGGAAGTGGTCAAGCAGGTGGTGGCCACCATGAGCGGGATTTCCGAGTCGTCCAGCAAGATTGCCGACATCATCGGGGTGATCGACGGCATCGCTTTCCAGACCAACATCCTGGCCCTGAATGCCGCGGTGGAAGCCGCCCGGGCGGGGGAACAGGGCCGTGGGTTCGCCGTGGTGGCCGCCGAGGTCCGCAATTTGGCCCAGCGCAGCGCCGCGGCGGCCAAGGAGATCAAAGCGCTGATCTCCGATTCTGCCGAGCGGGTCCATATGGGCTCCCAACTGGTGGGCAAGGCCGGCCAGACCATGGAGGAAATCGTCGCCTCGGTGCGCAAGGTGACCGCCATCATGGCGGATATCTCTTCCGCCTCGGTGGAGCAGAGCAGCGGCATCGAGCAGATCAACCTGGCCATTAGCCAGATGGACGAGGTGACCCAGCAGAACGCCGCCTTGGTGGAAGAGGCCGCCGCCGCCGCCGAGAGCATGGAGGAGCAGGTCCGCAACCTGGTGGATGCAGTGGACAGGTTTCAGCTGGAGGATATCGAGCCCGCGCCGGTTCGCCGGGTGGCCCCCAGGCGGCCGGCGCCGGCCGCCGCCAAGGTGTCGCCGCTCCCCGTGCGCTCGGCCCCCCAGCCCCGCCGGGCGCCCTTGCCCAAGGTTCGCAAGAGCATGGGTGCGGTGCCGGATGGGGCTGAGGATTGGGAAGAGTTCTGAGCATGACCGGCAAACCCATGCCGCGGCCGGTGGCGGGCGGGAAAGTCGGGGCGGCCGCCCCTTCGGCCGCTCCACGGCCCGCCAGTCTGATCCTGCCCCGTTCGGGCGGGGAGCCCCGTGAATTCGAATTCACGGAAGTGGATTTCGAGCGGGTGCGCAAGCTGATTCATGAGCACGCCGGGATTTCCCTTTCACCGGCCAAGCACGACATGGTGTACAGCCGCTTGGCCCGTCGCTTGCGCCACCATGGGGACCGCAGTTTTTCCCAGTATCTGCGGCGCCTGGAGGGGGACTCCGTCGAATGGGAAACCTTCATCAACTCCCTTACCACCAACCTTACCTCCTTCTTCCGGGAGGCTCATCACTTTGACATCCTGGCCGACCAGCTCAGGCACCTGGGCAGTCAGCGGCCCATCAAGATCTGGTGCTGCGCCGCTTCGACCGGCGAGGAACCCTATTCCCTGGCGATGGCCGCCTGCGAAACCTTCAATACCATGACGCCGCCAGTGCAGATTCTTGCCAGCGATATCGATACCAACGTGCTGGCCCAGGGCGAGCGTGGGGTGTTCGCTCTGGATCGGGCGGAAAAGTTGAGCCCGGAGCGGCTGCGGCGCTTCTTCCTGAAGGGCACCGGCGCCCAGGCGGGCTATGCTCGGGTGCGGCCCGAGTTGCAGCGGCTGATCAACTTCCGCCGCATCAATCTGCTGGATTCCGGCTGGCCGGTGCAGGGGCCGCTGGATGCGATTTTCTGTCGTAACGTCATGATCTATTTCGATAAGCCCACCCAGTACCGCATTCTCCAGCGTTTCGCGCCGCTTCTGCAGCGGGAAGGCCTACTCTTCGCGGGGCACTCGGAGAGCTTCATGCACGCTGCCGATCTCTTCCGGTCTCGGGGCCGCACCGTCTACGAGCGTGCCGATGCTGGAGTTCGATAGTCCTGGGGTGTCCGAGCACCTGGCCACCAACCTCTATTTCGACCGCACTTTCACCTGTGACGCGGTCAAGGTCCTGCCCGGGGAGTATTTCGTTACGACTCAGGAGATGGTCTTGGTGACGGTGCTGGGCTCCTGCGTGAGCGCCTGCATCCGGGATCGTGATCGGGGCATCGGCGGCATGAATCACTTCATGCTGCCCGATTCGGACCGGGATGACGGCGTCCTGTCTGCCTCCGCCCGCTATGGCGCTTTCGCCATGGAAGTATTGCTCAACCATCTGCTTAAGCTCGGAGCGCGGCGGAGCAGCCTGGAAGCCAAGGTTTTCGGGGGGGGGCGGGTGATGGCGACCCTGGCCCAGAGTCGGGTGGGGGAGCGGAACGCGAGTTTCGTGCTGGACTACCTCGCCACCGAGCGGATTCCGGTGGTGGCCCAGGATATGCTCGATGTGTATCCCCGCAAGGTCTATTTTTTCCCCTACTCCGGGCGGGTGATGATGAAAAAACTGGTGAAGGTCCGCAATGACACCCTGTTTGCCCGGGAAAGGGAGTATCTGGGACGCCTCCAGGGAGAGCAGGTGGCTGGCGATGTGGAATTGTTTGGTTGAGGGGTGGGAGTCCCGATGGCTATCAAGGTACTGATTTGCGATGACTCGGCTTTGATGCGGGCGATGCTCACGGAGATCGTCAACGCCGCGCCGGACATGCAGGTGGTGGGTACGGCCGCCGATGCCTTCGAGGCCCGGGAGCGCATCAAGGCGCTGAGTCCGGATGTGCTGACGCTGGATGTGGAAATGCCCCGAATGAATGGTTTGGAATTCCTGGATCGGTTGATGCGGCTGCGTCCCATGCCGGTGGTGATGATTTCTTCCTTTACCCGGGAAGGTTCGGACACCACCCTGCGGGCCCTGGAGCTGGGGGCCGTGGATTTTCTGGCCAAGCCCCGGCTGGATCCGGAAAAGGGCTTGGAGATCCATGGCTACGATATCCGGGAAAAAATCCGGGCAGCCAGCCAGGCGACGGTGCGGCGTTTGACAGGGCCGGTGGCCTCGCCCGCGGCGGGTGGCGGAGGGAAGGGGGCTTCGTCTTCAGACAGGCCCCGGGAACTGGCGGCCGCCACGGGACGCCTGGCCAGCGAGCGCTTGATTGCCATTGGCGCCTCCACCGGTGGCACCGAAGCGATACGGGAGGTGCTGACGGCCCTGCCGGCCCAGACCCCGCCAATCGTCCTAGTGCAGCATATGCCGGAGATGTTTACCGGCTCCTTCGCCAAGCGCCTGGATAGCCTGTGCCGGATCCAAGTGAAGGAAGCCGAAAACGGTGAAAAGATCCTTCCCAACACGGCTTATCTCGCCCCGGGCCACTCCCACTTGCTGGTTCGGCGGGGCCCTGGCGGTCTGGTGTGTGTGCTGTCGGACGGGGAACCGGTCAATCGCCATCGCCCGGCCGTAGACGTGCTGTTCCACTCGGTGGCCAAGGAGATGGGAGCCAATGCCCTGGGGGTGATCCTCACCGGCATGGGCAAGGATGGGGCCCAGGGCATGCTGGCCATGCGCGAGGCCGGGGCGTGGACCATCGCCCAGGACCAGGAGTCCTGCGTGGTCTATGGCATGCCCCGGGAGGCCGCGAACATCGGCGCCGCCGTGGAGGTTGCTCCCCTCAAGGAGGTGGCCGGCCGGCTGTGGCGGCGGCTATTGGCCAGCGGCGAACGGCGGCTGGCGTGATCAACAACGATATTTCAAAGTCAGGGAAGGAAGCGTTGATGGACGTGAGCATTCGTGCCGAAGCGGACAAGTGTGTCATTCGGTTGGGGGGGCGGTTCGATTTCAATGCCCACCGGGAATTCCGGGACGCCGTGGATAAGGCCCTGGTGCAAGTTGGAACTCAGCAGCTCCAGATTGACCTGGGGGAAGTGTCCTACCTGGACAGCTCGGCCTTGGGCATGTTGCTGATGGTCCGGGACAAGGCCCGGGGACTGGGAAAGACCGTGAGCCTGGTCAATACCCGGGGGAGCGTCCTCCAGGTCCTGGAAATCGCCAACTTCGGCAAGCTGTTCGATATTTCCTGAGGGCCCTCTCGCCGGCGCCCTGGGGACCAGCGAGGTTCGCCCTATTCCTCGGCGAGGGCGACGGTCCCTTGATTGAGCAGGGCTAGCTGGCCCAGGAGCGAAGTTACCGTTTTGCGGTAGAGGGCCAACTCCTGTCCAACCAGGGGCCTTGCCGGGGGCAGGGCCACGGTCATGGGATCCCGGGGCTGGTCGTTGACGCGAAACTCATAGTGCAGGTGGGGGCCCGTGGCCCAACCCGTCTGCCCCACGTAGCCGATCACCTGGCCTTGATCCACCTTCTGGCCCCGCCGCAGGCCCCGGGCAAAGCCGTTCAGGTGTCCATAGGCCGTGGCGTAGCCTTCCCGGTGGCGCAGCACCACGAAATTGCCGTAGCCATTGCGCACCCCCACGAAGTCCACGGTTCCGTCCGAAGTGGCCTTGACGGCGGTTCCGGTGGGGGCCGCGAAATCCACCCCTTGATGCTGGCGCCAAGTCTTGAAGATGGGGTGCCGGCGCATCGAAAATCCGGACGAAACCCTGGAGAACTCCAGAGGGGAGCGCAGGAAGCCTTGCTTGAGGCTGCGTCCGTCCGCGGTGTAGTAGTCCTCCCGCCCGTCCGGGTGGCGGAAGAGAAAGACCTGATGGATCGTGCCGCCGTTTTCAAACTCCGCCGCCAGAATCCGTCCGCTGCCCACCTGCCGACCATTTTCGAAGAGGGTTTCGAACACTACGCTGAAGCGGTCGCCCTGGCGCAGATCGGTATGAAAATCGATGTTCGTGCCGAAGAGTTCCACCAGTCGGTTGGCGATGGCATCGGGCACCCCGGCGGCGTCGGTGGCCGCGAACAGGGAGCTCTGGATACGCCCGTTGCGCATTTCCACCAGGGGGGTGGTGGCGGGGGTTTCCAGACTGATCCGGGGGGCTTGATCGGAGCCCGTCAAGACTACGCGCTGCTCGGTGCTACCCAGGGGGAGGGTCAGCCTCTCCACGCCGCCGTCGGCCCGGACGATGGCCGAGGCGGTCCTGCCCGGCCGGAGCTGGCGCAGGGCGTCCTGCCCCAGGGGGCTGGCGATCAGGGCCTGCAGTGCGGCCTCATCGGAAATGTCCAGGCGGCGGGCCAGGGAGGCCAGGGTGTCGCCCCGGCGGATCTGGGTTTCCTGGACGAAGGTCTGGTGTCCCGCCTCGGCTAGGGTCTGCTGGACGGCGAGGGTTTCCACGACGGTGGCGCGGGGAATGAGTTCTGTGTCGGGTGAAACCGCGATGGCGCCAATCACCGAGAGGGAAAGACCGATCCCGAGTCCGGCGGTGAGCCAGCGATGGCGGTGCCAGAGAGGGAGATTCGGCGTGACTTGGGCTAGAATTCGAAGCTTTTCCGGCACTGTTGCGACTCCCCGGGACGAATTTCCGGAGTTTAACAAAAGTAATAGCCGGCCTGAAGTTTCCGAGAGTCAGAGGTTGAGATGAATGCGGTTGCGAGCGCCCTGGAACTGATCAAGCGTGGGGCCGAAGAGTTGCTGGTGGAAGCCGAGCTGGTGGACAAGCTCGCTTCCGGCCGTCCATTGCGGGTCAAGGCCGGCTTCGATCCCACCGCCCCGGATCTGCACCTGGGACACACCGTGCTGCTCAACAAGCTGCGCCACTTCCAGGATCTGGGGCATCACGTGATGTTCCTGATCGGGGATTTCACCGGCATGATCGGCGATCCTACCGGCAAGAACGCCACCCGCCCGCCCCTGACCCGGGAGCAGGTGGCGCAGAACGCCGTGACCTACCAGACTCAGGTCTTCAAGATCCTGGATCCGGCCCGTACCGAGGTGTGCTTCAACTCCGCCTGGATGAACGATCTGGGCTCGGCCGGCATGATCCGCCTGGCGGCTCATCACACCGTGGCGCGGATGCTGGAGCGGGACGATTTCTCCAAGCGCTATGCCTCCAACCAGCCCATCGCCATCCATGAATTCCTCTACCCCCTGTGCCAGGGTTACGACTCGGTGGCCATGCGGGCGGACGTGGAGCTGGGGGGCACCGATCAGAAGTTCAACCTGCTGATGGGCCGGGAGTTGCAAAAGCATTACGGCCAGAGTCCCCAGACCGTGCTGATGATGCCTTTGCTGGAGGGCCTGGACGGGGTCAACAAGATGTCCAAGTCCCTGGGCAACTACGTAGGCATCAACGAGCCGGCCGGGGAAATCTTCGGCAAGGTGATGTCCATTTCCGACGAGCTGATGTGGCGTTATTACCAGCTCCTGTCCTTCCGGGCCCAGGGGGAGATCGACCAGTTGCGCAGGGAGGTGGGGGAGGGCCGCAATCCCCGGGACGTGAAGGTTCTGCTGGCCCAGGAGCTGGTGGCTCGCTTCCATGACCAGGCTGCTGCCGAGCGGGCCCTGGCGGATTTCGAGGCGCGCTTCCAGCGGGGCGCCATGCCCGATGAAATGCCCGAGGTCCAGGTGGCGGTGGGGACGGCGGGGCTGCCGGTGGTGCAGGTGCTGCGCCAGGCGGGCCTCACCGGCAGCACTTCGGAAGCCATGCGGATGATCGATCAGGGGGGGGTGCGCATCAACGGCGAGCGGGTGGCGGACAAGGGCTTGCTGCTCACGGCCGGGGAGTCCGTGGTACTGCAGGTGGGCAAGCGCAAATTCGCGAGGGTCGCCCTCACTTGAGGGGTTTGCCCCGTGGGCCCGAGGCGCGATGCCGAGGCCCCGGGTGTTGCAAAGGCCTGGGGGTCTAGAAGTCCCCGTGCTGCCACATCTCGGTGGTGAACCGCACGGCCCGGTTGCGGCCCTCGTCCTTGGCCCGATAGAGGGCCACATCGGCGTATTTGATGGCCTGCCAGAATCCCTCCGTGTCGTCCGGGTATTCCGCCACCCCGATGGAGATGGTCTTCTGGAGCACCTTGTCCCCCAGGGTGATCTGGGTCTTCTCCACCGCCGCGCGGATTTTTTCCGCCACCAGCATGGCGTCGCCTGGCGCTACATCCAGCAGCAGCACCAGGAACTCTTCGCCACCGAATCGGATCACGATGTCCGAATCCCGCACCGTTTTCTTCAGGACCTGGGAGGTTTCCTTCAGGATGAGGTCCCCCGCGTCGTGGCCATGGGTGTCGTTGACCTGTTTGAAGTAGTCCAGGTCGCAGACCAGCAGGCCGATCTGCTTCTGGCGGCGTAGCACACCGCTGATCAGTTGCTTGGTATGGTCCTGCAGGAAGCGTCGGTTGTAGAGGCCTGTCAGGGGGTCCACCATGGCCGAATCCCGCAGGGTCTGCATCAGGCGCTTGGCTTCGATCACGGACAGGGACTGGTTGATGTAGGTGGAGGCGTTGAACAGTTTCTGGGGGGTCTCGTCATCGAGCATGGCGCCCTGGGGGTCCGCCGGGAAGCGGAGCTGGACCACGCCGCTGGTGTTGCCGTCGGCCATCAGGGGAATGCAGACGTGGCCGATCCCTTCTTCCTGAATGAAGCGGCGGCAAATGCCCGGGTATTCAAAGGACGAAACGTTATGTCCGGTCTTGACGGCGCGGCACTGGCCGCAGTCTGTGAGGATCTCCGGACCGCAGTGCATCTGGGTGTCGCCGATGAGCGGTGGATAGCAGGCGTGCATTTCCTTGCTCTGAGCGTTCACTTCGTAGATGGTGTATTCCCCGATTTCCAGGTCGTCTTCGAATACCGTGCCAAGACGGTGATAGATCTCGTCGAGGGAACTGTCTTCCTCGATCACCTTCTTGTAGATCGTCATGCCGTAGACGTTGTCCACTAGGGCATTGAACTTGGTGGAGAGGGTGCCGATCTCGTCTTGGGATTTGATGGAAACCTTTTTCGCCAGGTCGATATCGCCGGTTTGCAAGGAATCGATCTGCTGGATGATGGCGCTGATGGGCTGCTGAAAAGCGACGATGATCCAGCGCACGAAGCAGATCAGCAGGAGGGAGGCGACCAGCAGCACCGCCAGGGTGGCATGCACCGAGTGACGGATGACCTGGTAGATACCGTCGTTGGCGGCGGCATATTCTTCCTCGATGCGGCGGGCATGCTGCTCGGTGATCCCAATGGCTTCGGCAATCTGTGCCTTGAGTTGATTGAAGCTGCCGGTCCGAGCCTGGCTGGCCGATGCCTTGATGGTCGGCATCGTCGTGGTAAGGACGCCGTCCAGGGCATGGTCGATGCGGTCCGTGACGGCCATGATGCTGTGCAGATACTGGACGCCGGCCGGGTCGGTTGCGGCCAGCAGGCGCACGAAATTTTCCACCAGCGTGCCGGTCTGGGCCGGCGCCCCTTGCTGCAGGCTGAGGGCAGCATTGACGGTGCGGATTGCCTTGACGTGGTCGCGGGCGGACTGGGCCGCTCCTATATAAGCGGTTGGGTTGGCCTCCAGGATGAGACGCAGATCGGCATCGAGACTGCGCAGATGGGCGAGTACCGCGTTGGCGGCCTGGCCGTGGGGGATGATCCGTTCCGCGATCTGGTGATACTTGTAATGGGTCGCCGTTAACGAAAATACGGTCACGCTGGCCATGGACGCAAACCAGAACAGGGCCCCCGCCGCGAAGAGCAGAAATTTCCTTCGGATAGGCAGATCGACGAAGGTCAGCTGTCGGCGCAGGCGCTGGAACATGCTCAGCCCGTCCGCAGTGGTATGGGTAGGTTCGGCCGCCAGGTCTTTGGCGTGTGCTTTGGTCATGGAGCTTCCCGCTTGCTAGGTCTTGAGACAGTCCGCCGCGCCCCGGATGGCGAACCGGCGCGGGCAACCAAAATGGGCATCCTAACCGAGCCATGACCGGGGACCGCCGGATAGGAATCAGCCAGTTGTTGATTGCATCACGCTGGTGTTGGTGTTTTTTTCAGGTAGCCGGGGCCCGTGGGTGGCAAGGTTTTGTGGAATCGTCGCCGAGGGGCGGGGCCGGCATGATTTCGTTCATGTTCGCTTAGGGAGCAAGCGACGAAGCGGAAGGGGCTCTACAATCACCTGAGCCCGGAATGAGGGGCGGCGGCATTACCCTGGAACAGAAGGGGTGCCTGCAACATGGCGCTTGCTTCTGGCCATCGAAAAACGGGGCAAATCCCCAATAAATTCAAGGAGACGATTCACCATGCACCATCCGGATAGCCGGGCTGTTGGCGCTCGAACAGAGCGCTTGCCCCTTGATTTTGCCGAGGTCACCCCCGAGTGGTTGACCCGCACGCTGCAACCCAGATTTCCGGGCCTTGTCGTCCATGGGATCGAACCCCTCATGTTTACTTACGGGATTGCCGGGCACAAACGGCACATCGCCCGGGTCAGGCTTGATCTCAACCAGGCTGGCAAGGATGCCGGTCTTTCCGCCCAGGTGTGCCTGAAGGCCAACTGGTCCGGCTTGAAGCGCAGCAGCCCGGTTTGTGTCAATGAAGCACGCTTCTACCGTGACCTGGCCAGCAAGTTCGCGGTGCCGACCCCCAACTGCTATTACGCCGATTTCGATGACGACGACCAGGGCCAGCAAGGTTTGATCGTGATGGAGGATCTGGTGCCCCAGGGAGGCGAGTTCTGTACCTCGGCGCGGCCCATCGGCGTGGATGACATGGCCAGATCCCTGGAGGGGTTGGCCCGCATGCATGGCAGTTCATGGGGCAGCCCGGAGCTTGGCCGCCACGCCTGGCTGCAAACCGCCATGGCCCCCGAAACGGTGACCGACGACTACTGGGGCATGATGGAAGAGTACGTCGCCCGCTTCAATGTCCTGCCCGAACGGATCGCCATCTTCCCCCGCCTGATGAAAGGCGATCCTTATCGCCTGCGGGCCGCGTTCAAGCAGCAATGCCTGCTGGAGCAGGCCTACCAGGGGCCCCTGTGCCTGATTCATGGCGACGCCCATCTGGGCAACAGCTATCGGCGTCCCAACGGCGAACGAGTCTGGTTCGACTGGCAAATCGTGCGCAAGGGCAGACCGTGGCGGGATGTGGCTTATTTCCTGATCGGCTCGATCACCATTGAGGACCGGCGCAAGGCCGAGCGGGACTTGCTGAAGGTCTATCTGGAGGGTTTGGCCGCCCAGGGCATCCAGGTCAGCTTCGATGAAATGTGGGAACAGTATCGCCGCATGGTGATCTGGGGACTTGTTTCCTGGCAGGCCAATCTCAATGCCCAGGAGGAAACCATGGGGCCGTTGGAGCGGTTTTGCCGGGCGGCCGATGACCTGGAAACTCACACGCTGTTCAAACTTGATTGATCAAATTTGGGTGTCGGCTAATTCGCACAATTTAAAGAACGGGATTCTGGCGTGCCTGAATCCGGGCCAGGAACGGAGATGAATATGGGCGTACTCAGTGGGAAAGTTGCAGTTGTTACGGGCGGCAGTCGTGGTGTTGGCAAGGGCGTGGCCCTGGCCCTGGGGAAAGCGGGTGCCACCGTATATGTCACCGGCCGGACGGCCACCCAGGAAGACCGGCATACGCTTCTGGGTCAGAAAGTGCCGGGAACGGTGACCGAAACGGCGGAAGAAGTGACCCGTCTGGGAGGCGTAGGCATTGCTGTTGGCTGCGATCATCGAAATGACCAGCAGGTCAAAGCGCTTTTTGACCAGGTTCGGGACGAGCAAGGCAAGCTCGACATTCTGGTTAACAACGCCTACCAGTGGCACCCCGGCATTCTTGAAAACAAGTCGTTCTGGGAAATCCCCTTGGGCATGTGGGATGACCAGCATATGGTCGGGCTCCGTTCGGCCTACGTGGCCAGCCACTACGGGGCTCAGCTCATGGTGCCCAATAAGCAGGGGCTGATCGCCAATATTTCATCTGCTGCCGGTGGGCGCTATGTGTTGGCTGCCGCCTATGGTGTCGTCAAGGCGGCTTTGGATCGTTTGTCCTCCGACATGGCCCAGGAGTTGCGCCCCCATAACGTAGCGTCTGTATCGCTATGGCCGGGCCCTATCCTGACGGAAAAAACCGTGATTCTTTCGTCCTTGGCCCCCGTCCCCCACCATGCCAAGGGCGAACAGTCGCCGGCCTACGTGGGCTCTGCCGTCGCTGCGCTGGCGGCTGATCCTGCCATCATGAAAAAGTCGGGGCAGACTTTAACAACCACGGATCTCGGGCGGGAGTATGGTTTTACCGAGGCCGATGGCTCCACTCCGCCAAGTGTTCAGGAACTTTATTGGCCGCCCTATCAGCATAATCAAGGGGTTAAGGAGTAAAGCAAACCGCGAGCGGGGTTCGCTCTGGATGGGTAGGGCGGGCCGGCACGGTTGCAGTGGTTGTTTAGTCGAAATAGGCTCAGGGAAAACGATATCGCGAACCGGAAGCCGAGCCATAACCCTCTGCGATGGTGAGCACCCCTGACGGGCCTGGAGTAGAAAAATGCCATTTCACAGGATGGCATTTTTCTAGGTCAATACTCCTGCGGCTATTCTGACCACTTCCGGCTAGTCAACGCTTGGCGCCGCGCCCGGCAGCGGCAGGACCGACTTGCCCCATTGGATGAAGGACGTCATGTCCTTGAGTTCGATATTCTCCCCGGTTGCAAAAAATGCCTGGCCATTGGCCCGGGCGCTGAACGAGTAGCGGGCGGTGATGCCCTGATTCGTTGGCAAGCAGAATATGCCCCGCCCCTGGCCGTCGATGACGAAGTCCGCAATCATGCCCGGCGCATTCATGTTCACGTGCCAGCGAACGGGGACGTCCATGCTGGTCACCGGGTCCGTCCAGCGTTCGAGTGGGGATACGCGGATCTGGCCTGGGCCGAACTTGAATTCCCGACCGTCGTCCGTATAGGCAAAGCCGGAGCCGATTCCTGAGCCCGGCTGGACCCAGAAAAATATCTGCATCTTCCTGTGCCATGCCCATACGAAGTAGTAACCCGGGCGCATGCCCTCAACTTGCTGGTAACCTTCGCCAAAGGTCAGCACGCCGTGATCACCCCAGCCATTTTCGAGGGTGTACTTCCGTCCTTTTACCGTGATCGTTCCTTCGGCCCAGCAGCAGTTCTCATAACCGGCGCGCTCTGTTTCGGCCAGGGTTTCCCAAGGCCCGTAGACCCGGGAGGCATGCCCCATTCCACCCAGGGTCAGATCGAGATCGACACCCATGTGTTCCCCCTTCACCTGCCAATAGGGTGGGCGCGAGATCCATTGGCGATTGCCTGCCCGCCAGATATTTCTGTCCGGTTTCTGTTCGATTTCCAGCGTGCCCGGCCATTCCGTGGGATCCACCCGGTTGCTGATGAATTCGTTGTCCCCAACCTTGGCCTGACCCTTGGGCGCCATGTGAAAGTTGGTCTGCACCGCCACCGCCTCATCCACGCGCCATTGCCCGCGCCGGCCTCCGCCGAAGTGCCAGAGCATGGCCTCCAGGCACACTTCCATGCCCTCGGCTTCACCCCGGACGATGAGGCCATTGACCTCCATGAAGTCCTTGCCCTTGGGCAAGGCATCGACGTGACTTACGTCTTCGCTCAACAGCACATCGCTGCTTGCCTCTCGTTGCTTTGTCACCTTTGTCCTCCCTCCAGGGAATCGCAATGACTCCGGCAGTCCACCCGGATCAGAAGCCTGCAAAGCGCCGCGTGATGCCTCGATTTCTGCCCGCCAATTGCTCCTGCCTTTCCGCTTGGCCGATTCGCTGAATCGATGGCGGCAGATGCTGGAACAATTCGGCCCGCTTCACGCGCTCAATCCTGGGCAGGGGCCCAATGTCGGTTCCGATCCAGCGCCAGCACATATAACCTGCTGCATAGCCGGAAGCGTCGAGCCAGTTGGGAACGCCAGGGTCGTCGTGGGAGACCACCAGGATGGCCTCATCATCAGCCTCCAGGCGGGCGTAGTGACCATTGGTGCCAGCAAGGCGATAACGATAGTCCATGGTTTCAAACCACCAGTTACCGATCTCGCAATTCCAGAAGTGCACTTGAGGCGGAATCTTGACCCGGATGATGAGCGCCTCGTCCGCCTCCATGTGCCAATAACACAGTAGCGGCTCTCCTCCCGGGGTTGCATCGAGGGTGTTATTGACCATCTGGTTGAACGAGCAGAATTCCAGTGGTCGCTTCTTCCACATTTCCAGGCACTTGGTCCAATAGACCGTAATGTCCTGTAGCCACTGCGCGGCATTGAGTAAGCCGTTCGTCACCGATTCGGTTGAAAAGTCCGGTGCTGGTGCCGCCTCGCCCAGACGTTCCACGCGCACGTCCATGGGCACTTCGGCTTCCCAGTCATAAAAGAATTGGCGGATATAGAGGCGGTGGGTTGTAGGCGTCGACTTCATCCAGTTCTTGGTTGGCGTAGCGGGCGGTTCGGGGCTCACGATCACCTCGAAGCTTCCATCCGCTTCGAGATTGATGGTGGTGTCGAGGATGGTTGCAATCGCTTTGCCACCCCAGGGCGAATTGCCGCTTTCCGTCACGGTGATGGCGAAATACCTGGCGGAGCCTCGGCTTCCGGCCAGCCGATAGGTGTCGGTGCCATTGATGGGCGCCGTGAGGTAAAGGCCATCGGGATTGTCTCCGCCCTGCTTGCGGCGCCAGTCCATGATGTGGGTGAGTTGCGGATGTAGTGGATCGGCGTTTTCGAATTCCTTATCCAGCGCCATCTGGATGTTGCGGGCTACGTAACGCAGGCCCGCTGCCCGGTCTTTTTCGGTGGCGGGTGTGCTCTCCCGGAAAATGATGTCCTTGGCGGGCTTAAGGTTCTCGCAGAACTGATCCCATGCTTGGGCCAGTTGCGTGTCGGCATTGGTTGCCATAATCCGGTCTCCTCTTTATTTGCTGAACGCAGAAGTCAGTGACGGAAGAATGATCCGCCGTTAACGCTGATTACCTGCCCTTGTACCCATTCGCCATCGTCCGAGAGGAGAAAAGCCGCTGCGGCGGCAATGTCGGTGGACAAGCCCAGGCGAGGTGACCGCAGCCGTGATTTCATTTGGTCGAGAAGCTCCTTGGCAATATCTCTTTGGGCTTTTTCGGTCATGACCATGCCTGGCGCGATGGAATTGCAGCGGATTCCCTCTTGGCCCCATCGCTCGGCAACGCTTCTAACCATGGATTCGATGCCCGCCTTGGTGACTGCATAGCAATGGCGGTTCTTCATGCCCATCCGGGCCGCCTCGGAGGAGATGAGTACGATGGACCCCCCTCCATTCTTGAGCATGTGTGGAATCGCTTCCCGCATCAGCAAGGCGTAGCCGATGGTATTGACCTTGAGCAGGCGCTCCCACAGCTCCACGGACATATTTCCCAGGTCGCCATCGTTCGAAATGACTTCCTTGCGAAGTTCGGCAGCGTTGCATAGCAGCCCATCCAGCCGGCCGAATTTTTCCACCGTGGCGGCCACCAGCGCGACGATCTTCGCTTCCTCTGACTGGTCGTAATAAAGTGCCTCGGCGATGCCTCCGGATTGACGGATGCTTTCCGCAATACGCTCACAGGCCTCAACGGTGCGTCCGGCGACGACAACCTTGGCGCCCTCTTCGGCCAACCGGATGGCGGTTGCTTCGCCCATACCGCTGGTCACGCCAGCCACGATAATGACCTTGTTCTTCAGCCCACGCATAAAGTCTCCTCCGTGCAGATGCCATTTTATTGATGCGCAATCGGCATTTCAAAATGGCCAATTCTGATTTGTTTTAAAAGTAAATTTTCACATCATGGTGGCGAATCGGTCTGAATAGAATTTATAGCGCTGCGCGATTTCATTGATATCCAAGCCAAAATCGCTGGGTGAGAATTTGTGATCGCCCTTGGGGTTGGTGTCTTGCCATTGGCTGATCCGTGTTTCCAGATCCTTATCGAAACTCCAGCCGAATTTGGCGTACAGGGTTCGGATTTGTTCGACCGGATCCTGGCTTTGCCTGCGATGGGAAACATCAAAGAAACGTTCTTCGCCAATATGGTCCCGGAAGGCCAATGCCCGCTTGAGGGCATACTCCCAGTAGAGCTCCTGCACCTTGCCAAACTCCGGCTCGTTATTGCGCACATAGGATTTGCGGAAGTTGTGCATGAGTGAAACGGTCGAGGGCAGCACTTTCACCGGATCCCGATGGGTCATTACAAATTGAGCATCGGGATAGACTTCATTGAGCGCATCCAGTGAGCTTAAGTGGATGGGCGTTCGCAGAAACCAGCGATTGGGCGGGCAGCGCCATTGCAGAAGCTTGATGACCCGACGGTGGTAGCGATAGGCGGGCCGCTGATCAAAACCAGACGAAGCAACCCATTCAGCATAGGATGGAACGTGGGCAAAGACCTCGAAAAAACTGGGGTGGGCGAAGGAAAGCGCTAAGGTTCGGGCGCATTCTGCCGGACCTCTGGCATCCCTTGGCAGCATGTCCCGGAGCTCGGGAACAACAGTTTCAAGCAGCCGGGAGGACTCTTCCGCTTCGGCAATCCGAGGGTCGTTGTCTTCCGTGGCGCTTTCTGGTGGTGGGCAGGGGCGCTTGTTTTCCCATTCCCGCAGTACACGTGTGTTGCGATCCAGCGCCAGCATGAACCCCAGTGCCGTGCTGCCGGTACGTCCTAGTCCGATGCCGAAAGTTGGCGCAAGGATTTGTTGTTCTTCGATTTCCGGATGGCGCGCATACCACTCTTCAATTTCCAGGCGGTTGACCAACAATCCAACAATCATCCCGGGCAAGGCCTTTTCCCCGAAAGGCGTGAATTGGCTTTCGCGGTTTAGGGCGTCTACCAGCTTTTCCAGCGGTTCCCGAAAGGAATCCTCGCCGAAATCCGTCAGACCCGTCTGTGCGCGGGCTTGCTCCAACAAATTTGAAGTTTGAATCATGTCGCTTCCTCCTTCTAA
>JAVEWG010000002.1:0-139045 GCA_034004685.1 Rhodocyclaceae bacterium
CCAACATCTCCATGGTGATCACCTCTTGAACCCCGCCTCAAAATGAGGCGGGCAGGTTAAACACCCTGGTCAGTTTTCAACCGGAATCTACCTGGTTAGATGGTCAGTTTTCGGCCGGCGCCAACACACCTGAACCACCTGAGCAGGAAGTCGGTCGGCGAGACGCTTGCCTCCGAGCAGACGCGCCAGGACGTGCAGCAGGCGCGCAGCCTGATCGGCAGCGCGCACAAGCTCTATCGCGGCGCGCTGGCGTTCTACGTGCGCGGACGCGATCTCGCGCAGCTCGACAGCCGTGGCGTGCAACTGGCCAACGTCATGCTCAACGCCGGCCTGCAACCGGTGCGCGAGGAAGACGAGGTGGCGCCGCTCAACAGCTACCTGCGCTGGCTGCCCTGCGTGTTCGACCCGGCCCTCGACAAGCGCCAGTGGTATACGCAGCTCATGTTCGCGCAGCATGCCGCGAACCTCGCGCCGGTCTGGGGCCGCAGCCAGGGGACGGGGCATCCTGGCATCACCTTCTTCAACCGCGGCGGCGGTCCGATCACCTTCGACCCGTTGAACCGTCTCGACCGGCAGATGAACGCGCACCTGTTCCTCTTCGGCCCCACCGGTTCGGGCAAGAGCGCCACGCTCAACAACATCCTGAACCAGGTCACGGCGATCTACCGGCCGCGCCTGTTCATCGTCGAGGCGGGCAACAGCTTCGGCCTGTTCGGCGACTTCGCGGAGCGGTTGGGGCTGACGGTGCATCGCGCGAAGCTCGCACCCGGCGCGGGGGTCAGCCTCGCTCCGTTCGCCGACGCACACCGCCTGGTGGACACGCCCAGCCAGGTGCAGACCCTCGACGCCGACGCCTTGGACGAGGATCGCGACGAAGCAGCGCAGGTCGCCGATGCCGACGAACAGCGCGATGTGCTGGGCGAGCTGGAGATCACCGCGCGGCTGATGATCACCGGCGGCGAGGACAAGGAGGAGGCCCGCATGACGCGTGCCGACCGCAGTCTGATCCGCCAGTGCATTCTCGACGCGGCCCGGCGCTGCGTGGCGGAAGAACGCACGGTGCTTACTCGCGACGTACGTGATGCGCTACGTGAGCGCGCCCACGACACCACGCTGCCCGAAGTGCGTCGAGCCCGGCTGCTGGAGATGGCCGACGCGATGGACATGTTCTGCCAGGGCGTCGACGGCGAGATGTTCGACCGTCCCGGCACACCGTGGCCCGAGGCCGACATCACCATCGTGGACCTGGCGACCTTCGCCCGCGAGGGCTACAACGCCCAGCTCTCGATCGCTTACATCTCGCTGATCAACACGGTGAACAACATCGCCGAGCGCGACCAGTTCCTCGGACGGCCGATCATCAACGTCACCGACGAGGGCCACATCATCACCAAGAACCCGCTGCTCGCGCCCTACGTGGTCAAGATCACCAAGATGTGGCGCAAGTTCGGCGCCTGGTATTGGCTGGCGACACAGAACATCGACGACCTGCCGAAGGCGGCCGAGCCGATGCTCAACATGATCGAGTGGTGGATCTGCCTCTCCATGCCGCCGGACGAGGTGGAGAAGATCGCGCGCTTCCGCGAGCTGAACCAGGCACAGAAGGCGCTGATGCTGTCGGCGCGCAAGGAGGCGGGAAAATTCAGTGAAGGCGTGATCCTGTCCAAGTCGATGGAGGTGCTGTTCCGCGCGGTGCCGCCCAGCCTGTACCTGGCGCTGGCGCAGACCGAGCCGGAAGAGAAGGCCGAGCGCTTCCAGTTGATGCAGCAGTACGGCATCAGCGAGCTGGATGCAGCGTTCAAGGTGGCCGAGAAGATCGACCGTGCCCGCGGCATCGAGTCGCTCGCGCTCGATGTGTCGGCGTGACGGGGGACGCGATGACACTGCCCGGATTCGCTCGATCCCGCGCCTTCGTTTTCCTCGCGCTGCTGGCAGTTGCCGTGGGGCTTGGTACTGCCGCCTGGACGTTCCTGCGCCCGGATGCCACCGCACAAGCTGAAGCGCATCCCCGGCGCCATGCGGAAACGGAGCCGTCGACGCCTGCGGGACCACCCTGGCGCTACGGCAAGCCCGGGGCGCGTTTCACGGTGGTCGAGTACGCGGACCTGGAATGCCCGTTCTGCCGGACGTACCTCCCTGTGCTCAAGCGCTGGATCGACGAGCATCCCGAGGTGAACTGGCAATGGCATCACCTGCCGCTGGCCATGCACGAGCCGGCGGCTTCCGCCGAAGCGCGCCTGGTCGAGTGCGTCGGTGAGGCCGGGGGCGCCGCCGCGTTCTGGCAGGCCGTGGATTGGGTCTATGCCCACACGCGCGGCGACGGACAGGGTCTGCCCGAAGGACTGCGCTATCCCAGTCTCACGCCTGCCGCACAGCAGTGTCTCGACAGCGATCGGCCCCATGCGGTGGTCCGCGCCCAAGTTGCGGAAGCAGCAAAGAACGGTGTCACCGCCACGCCGGCATTGCAACTGCGTGACCGGGAGACCGGCAAGACCCTCTTGTTGCACGGCCCTGTCGAAGGCGACGCCTTGCTATCGGCCATCGATCTGCTCGCCTCCGGCGCAGAGTCGTCGCACACCCCAGACATGCCCGCCGCCTCCGTCGGCGACATGCCCAGGTAGCCCTCGATCTTCAAGGCTACGGCGCGGCTCGACCGCGCTGATCGAGACCCCGTTCGCATCGCATCCCTCGCCGCGAACGGCCACCGTACAAGCGGTGGCGGATGCCCACTCGTCGCCTGTCTCATCTCGTCGTCCCCAGGAGGGTTTGCCCTCCCGGGGCATGCGCCCTCCGATCTCATCCATTGGAGGTTCGCCATGTCTTGCGTCATCGCCGATTCCCGCCCGGAGTCGCTCACCCTGATCGCCGCCCAGCACGAGGACTGGATCATCCAGCAGGCCATCACCTTGCTGGAGGAGCGCGTCTTCAAGGCCGGCCAGGCGCTGGGCAGTCCCGCCGCCGTGCGCGACTACCTGCGCCTGAAACTGGTCGCGGAGCCCAACGAAGTCTTCGCGGTCGTGTTCCTCGATAGCCAGCACCAGGTCCTCGCCTTCGAGCCGCTGTTCAAGGGCTCGGTCGACCAGACCTCGGTGTATCCGCGGGTGGTCGTCCAGCGTGCCTTGGCCCTCAACGCCTCGGCGCTGATCCTGGCGCACCAGCACCCCTCGGGGGTGACCGAGCCCTCGGTCGCCGATCGTGCGCTCACGGACCGGTTGAAAGCCGCCCTGGCCATGGTCGACGTGCGGGTGGTGGATCACTTCATCGTCGGCAAGGGCAACCCATACTCCTTCGCCGAAGCCGGCCTGCTGTAGCCGCGTCGGTTCACCTCGCCGTCCCGGCAGGCACCGTTCGTCCCCATGGGAGCCTTCGGGCTCCCCCTTCTTTCGGCAGCGCTCCCGCAAAACCGGGACATCCCGGCGTCGGATTCTTTGTCGCTCC
The DNA here is from genome assembly GCA_034004685.1 of Rhodocyclaceae bacterium. Classification (GTDB taxonomy): domain Bacteria; phylum Pseudomonadota; class Gammaproteobacteria; order Burkholderiales; family Rhodocyclaceae; genus JAEUNX01. The sequence goes on from JAVEWG010000002.1 coordinate 3,439, forward strand.
GCGCGCGCCCTTGGATTCGACTACGACCTGCATCGACACCACTGAGGCGCGACATGCTGTTTTCATCTCACGGCTTTCTTCCTGACATCGCTTCGTGGCAATCCATGGCTGTCGCGGTGGTTGCGTGGTCGTGCATGGCCTTGTTCAGTCCGCTCGCCGCGGCCGACGTGCTGGTCGTCACCGACAGCCATCACCCCATCGAGACCATGGGCGGCGAGCGTGTCATCGAGCTGGACCTGCCGGGCCGGATCGAGGCCGAACTGTCCTCAGGCCTGCCGGCCGATCCAGGCCAGGCCGAGGCCATCGTGCAGCAGCGGTTACGCGAGGGGAACGAGACACTGCAGCGCCGGATCGGGCGTGCCTACCAGGATGTCACCGATGCCTGGGGCCTGGGCGTCGCCAAGATTCCCGCGGTGGTCGTCGATCGACGCTACGTGGTCTATGGCGAGCCCGACGTGGCACGCGCCGTCGCCCGTATCGATGCCCACCGGAGCGCACGGCCATGACTCGCCTGCCGACCGCGCCGTCCCGGCGCCTGCGGACGGCCATGGCCTCGCTGCTGCTGTGCGGCGCCACGTCGACCTTCGCCCTGGACACGGCGACCATCGTTTCCTCCGCCGTGTCGCCGAGTTGCCTGGAGTACCGCGTCGTCGGCATCTGCTATTGGCTTTTTTGTACGTGGACCGGCTGCACGGTGCGCACATCGGTGAAGGTGCGCCACTACATCCCCGATGCGGTGGTATCGAGCTACTCGAACACCGGCGAGAACCCGTGGGTGGAAGTGCAGGCGATGAGCATGCCCAACCCAACGGCTCGGGCCGGCGGTGATGGCACCACCAATCACGACAACGAGAACAACCTGGCCAAGTTCAAGAACGCCGACGTGATCGGGCATCCCGGCGGCTCGGTGTTCAGCCAGTTCGCCAGCGCATCCGGCTACACCTGCCAGGGCGCCGGTACCGCCTTCATGCCGTACCTGCTGAGCACCCTCGACACGCTGGCTTGGCGCTACAACATCCCCGAGATGGTATACCCGGAAGCGTTGATCCCAGGCATGCGCGAGATCGGCGGCCGCACGACGCTGAATCTGTGGGGCAACGTCTATCCGCGCGGCGGCTTCCTGCATCAGGCCGACGACTACAAGAGCGGCGCCGTGGTGGCGCAACGCGCGGGCGACGTCGTGACGCGGCGCGCCCAGCTCCACGTCTACCAGCCGTTGCTCGCGAATGCACGCGCCGGCTACTGGCCCGCCGGCGCCCTGGTGGAAGGCGACGCCTCCACCGGCAAGTGGCAGGAGCTGACACCGACCCTCTCGAACACCTGCGCGGTGTTCCCGCACGGCAACACGCGCGTGCAGGCCCGGCGGGGCGACTACGCCTGGGCGCTGTGGCGGCCCTATGCCTGCTGCCGGCGCCGGGGGCAGATCTTCCTCGGTAGCGTCGATTTCATGTGAGGTGTCACCGATGCAAGCACTCATTTCCCGCTTCGCTCGGCGGACCAGGCCCCACACCCTGGCCGTCGCGCTCACCTGCGCCGTGACGGCAGCGGCTGGTGTCGCCTGGGCCCAGACCCGCATCGACCCCAGCGGCGTCAGCGTGAGCGGCAGCGTCATCGGCGACGACGTGCTCTACAGCATCGGTGGCGGTCGGGCCGTGTCCATGGGCGGCGCCGGGAACATGCAGAGCATCGGCGTCGGGATCGGCTGGAACAGCAACCTGATCTGCGGAAACATGAGCATCACGACGACGCTGCAGAACCAGCTCAACGGCATCACCAACGGCTTCCAGGCGATCATGAGCACCGTGATCCAGAACGCCACCAGTGCAGTAGCGTCGCTGCCGGCGCTGATCATCCAGCGCGCCGATCCGGGTCTCTACAACCTGCTCACCAACGGCGTCCTGCAAGCCCGCCTGGATTTCGATCGCTCGAAGATGAGTTGTCGGGCCATCGCCAATCGGATGGCGGACATGGCCGGCGGGCAGGCCGGCTGGGACCAGCTCGCCGAGGGCATGGCGCTGCGCGATGCGGTCAGCAGCACCGATGCCGTCTCGGCCATCGAGCAGGCCGAGTCGAACAAGGGCAACAACGGCGTGCCCTGGGTCGGTGGCAGTAACGCTGGTGGCTCGGGTCAGAGTTCGATCAAGGTGGTAGGCGATGTGACACGCGCGGGCTACAACCTTCTCAACGGGCGCAGCGTCACCGATACCTCGTCCATCCCGCGCGCCACCTGCGGCAACCGGCTGACCTGCCAGACCTGGTCCTCGCCTGCTGCAGCTGCGGCCTGGGCGACCCGCGTGCTGGGGGAGCGTGAGCAGCGCACCTGCGAGAGCTGCACCAAGACCCAGACCACGCCGGGCGTCGGACTCACGCCGGTGATCCAGGAAGAGTACGAGTCCAAGCTGCAGGCCCTGCAGGAGCTGGTGACCGGCGCCAAGCCGACGACGGTGGCGAATCTCGAAGCGGTCGGCAGCAACTCGCTGCCGATCACCCGCGGCGTGATCGAAGCCCTGCGTGACGAGCCCGACCAGGATCTGCTGGGCAAGCGCCTGGCCTCGGAGGCGGCCCTCTCCAGCGTGCTGGAGAAGGCCTTGCTGTTGCAGCGTACGCTGCTGACCGGCAAGAAGGAGCCGAACGTCGCGGCCAATGAACTGGCCGTGAAGGCGGTCGACCAGGAAAACAGCGCGCTGGAGCAGGAGATCGACAACCTCAAGACCGAACTCGAACTGCGCCGCACGCTGGCGGGCAACTCCGCGATGGCGATCGTCCAGCGCCACGGCACGCGCGCCGGTGGCTCGCGCGGCATCTTCGAGGGCGACACCACGCGCGACCGGCTCAAGGAAGTACAGAAACCCCGGAGCATGCCTTGACCGGCAGGACCTGGCTGCGGTGGCCTGCCTGGCTGTTCAACCGCCGCCTGGGTATCGCGCTGCTGTGGGTGCTGCTGGTGGCTGGAATCGCGGTGGCCGTGAACGTCACCGGCATCCATGTCGTCGGTGGCATCGATGGCTGGGAGCGCTGGCTGCACGCGCATTCCGCCCACTTCCTCGTCTGGCGGCTGTTTCTCTACGGGGCGACGGCTTATGGCTGGTGGTGGATGCGACAGCGCCTGCGGCAACGCGAGCCGGCGGCGGAGACGCATCAACGCTTGCTGCGCGTCGAAATCGCGGCCGTGGCCACCATCGTGCTGCTTGAAGGCAGCCAACTGCTGAGCCATGGCTGAGGCGGGGAGGATGTCATGACGCTCTACACGACGGACTACCTCGAGTATTACCTGACCCTGGTGGGCTGGCTGGTCAACAACGGCATCTGGAACATCCTCGTTGCCAGTGGCGTCTTCGCGCTGCCGTTCGTCGCCATCGTCGTCCAGGAGTGGTTGCGGGCGCGGGCCGAGGGCGCGGACGAAGGCAACAAGGGCGTGCTGTCCTCGATGCGCATCGAGAACCGCGTCTGGGTGGCGATCGTGGTCATCATGTTCGCCGGTATCCCCTTCATTCCGGTGGACCTGAGCACGATCAGGTTCGATATGAGCCGCTCCGCGCAGTGCCAGGTCAGCGTTCCACAACCGGCGGATACGGGCTGGTCCAACGCCTACACCACGCTCAACAACCAGAGCGCGCTGGTGCCGGTGTGGTGGTTCTTCATGCACGCCATTTCGAAGGCTGTCACGGGCGCTGCGGTGGCGGCAATTCCCTGCGGTGCCGACCTGCGGCAGATGCGCATGGACGTCGATTCCACCCGCATCGACGACCCGGTACTGGCCCAGGAGGTCGGCGATTTCGTGCACGACTGCTACGGACCTTCGCGTGCCAAGCTGTTCATGAGCCGGCCGACGCTCTCCGACGATCAGTTGAACGACGTGACCTGGATCGGTTCGAGCTACTTCCTCGACACAGCCGGTTTCTACGACACCTACCACTCGGGTACGCCGCGCACGGCCTGGCCCTACGACGCGACCCGCGATGCGGGGCTGGCCCAGGTGGACAGTGGCGGTGGCTATCCGACCTGCCGGCAGTGGTGGTCTGACGGCAACAGCGGGCTGCGTGCCCGCCTGCTGGCCCAGGTCGATCCCGATCTGCTCTCCCGTATCGGCCGCTGGGCGGGATTCCTGTCGCAGGACGAGGTGAATGACTCGGTGCTCCGTGCCGTCGTGTCGCCCGAGCAGCAGAAGATGAACCAGGGAGCCGTCTATACCGACTACGGCGGCCAGATCGAGAAGACGCTGCCCAACATCGTGACCCGCGGCGCCGGCGACCTCGGGATGACCGTCGGCTCGCTGGGCTTCTTCCCGGCCATGGATGTGGTCCGCCAGGCGTTGCCGATGGTGCTGTCGCTGCTCAAGATGGCGCTCGTCATCTGCATCCCGCTGGTGCTGCTCTTCGGCACCTACGAACTGAAGGCCCTGGTCGCTGTGAGCTGCGTGGAGTTCGCGCTGTTCTTCGTGGACTTCTGGTTCCAGCTCGCACGCTGGCTGGACAGCACGATCCTCGATGCGCTCTATGGCTGGGGGTTCGGCGCGAACCGGCCGCATTCGAACTTCGATCCCTTGATCGGCCTGAACAATGCCTTCGGGGACATGCTGCTGAACTTCGTCATGGCGACGATGTTCATCGTGCTGCCTGGGTTCTGGGTGGCCGCGTTGGGGTGGGTCGGTGTCCGTGCCGGAAACGTGGTTCAGATGCTGACGATGGCAACTGATGGAGGCAAGTCCGCTGGCTCAAAAGGGGCTGGAACGGTCTCGAAGTCCTTGAGGTAGTAGGGCCTTACCCTTGTCCGTCTTCGTGCGGATCGCCGATATCGATCCGCACGTCGCCTCGATACAGCCCGAATCCATCTGCACTGGTGCGCCATTCTGGTTCCGGTTCATCATCCCAATCGGCCGAGCGCACAGTCCAGGCCGCAGCGACCAGGAACAGAAGCAGCAGCGCGAGCCAGAACGCGGCGTAGACCAACAGACCGACTGCAACAAGCTTGGCCACCAGCAGCGCTGCCTTGGCAACGCCAGGTGCCAGACCCTGCGCCAACAGCCACCCATTCGCCTCCCGATCCAGCCACACGCAACTCCGCCACACCCGGCCCAGGACTCGGCCCACGCGCTCTGCGAAAGTGGTCTGTGCAGCGGATTTCATGGCGCTCACCTCATGCTTGTCCTTCGTGTTGTCGCAATGCTCGTCTTGCTATTCGGCTGATTGAATCCTGCACGAGTTTTCAACCAAGATGCGTAATTCCCTGCAACATCCAATCAATCCTGTTGGCCTACCGTTTCTCCGATGGCCGCCAGTCCGCCTTGCTCGCTGCCATCAGCGCCGCCCAATCGTCAGGCGGGTTGCCCCGCCCCAGCATCTTCTCGAACACCGCGTAGGGGTCCGATTTACTGCCAGCCGACCGCAAGGTCTGTTCGTCGTTGACCCAGGCGAACACGATGGCCTTCGCCTTGGAGTCGTAGCGGAAGAACAGCCGGAACCGCCGCCCGATTTTCGCGCGCCGCCAGTGACGGTACGCCGGCCCCAAGGTATTGCCCTGACGGAACTCGTCGCGTGAGGGGTCGCTGGGCACTACATCCAGGATCAACTGGCTCAACGCCCGAAACAGCTTGACGTTGGCGTTGCTCTCGAATCCTTGCGGGTCGTTCTGTTCGGCCCGCTCCGCGGCCGCCTGCAGCTTGCGCAACTGCTCGATTACGCCCTCGTGGAACAAGAGCGTCCAGCCGTGCCGCTGCATCAGAGCGCCACTTCGCCGTCGATGTCTTCATCGAGATTGACCGCGTGGCCGGCATTCGCCAGCATGGCCTTGGCCAGATCATCCGGCAGGGACTGGACGTGGCGGCCGGCCCGGATGTCGGCCTCCAGCAGGCCCAGGAAGGCCTCGATGGCCGGGTCTTCGTGGTCGGCATCCGCGCGGGTCACGATGACTTCGCCTCCGCGCAGGTCGAAGGCCACTTTTCCGCCGGCGTCCACGCCCAGTGCCTGCCGGATGGGCTTGGGCAGCGTGATCTGGCCCTTGGAGGTCAGCGTGGCGACTTCATGGATATCAGGCATGGCTGTTCTCCTGATGACAATGCCTGCATGGTAAGGAATTTTCCTTACATCGTCAATCTGCCTGAGCATGGGGCCTCCGTCCAGTTGAACGAGAAGGCCCCATCGTAGGCTCGGCACAGGCCGCCTTCCCGCCAGAATCCGATTTGGGCCAGTCCCGCATTGGCTGTGGCTCGGCTGCCTTCGCTGCCCTATACCAAAGGCTTTCCGACAAAGGACAAAGGACAAAGGGCTGGGAAGGGGCAAGGGAACGGGCTCAAGGGGAAAGGCCCTACCCGAAAGGGCCAAAAGGCTCCCCTGGCCAGCCCGTCATTCAGGATTCGCCATGCTCTCCCTGTTCCAACGCAAACGGGTGCCACCTGCCACCGCAGCGACGCCCACTCCCTCCGCCGAGCCCCCCAAAGGGCTGACGCGGACGGAATCGGCCGCGTCACTGCTGGCGACACCGCGCCGGCAGAAGCTGCTGGAACATATCTGGCAGCGCACGTCCGTCTCCCGTGACCAGTTCGCCACGCTGTATCGGGCGCCACTGGAGCGCTACGCCGAGCTGGTCCAGCATTTCCCAGCCTCGGAAAGCCACCACCACGCCTACCCGGGCGGCATGCTGGACCACGGCCTGGAAATCGTGGCCTACGCGCTGAAGCTGCGACAGTCCCATCTCCTGCCGGCCGGTGCCACGCCGGAAGCCCAGGCCGCCCAGGCTGAGGCCTGGACTGCGGGCATCGCCTACGCGGCACTGCTGCACGATGTCGGCAAGGTCGCCGTGGACCTCCATGTCGAGTACGCCGACGGCGCGGTCTGGCACCCCTGGCACGGCCCGCTGCGGCGGCCGTACCGCTTCCGCTATCGCAGGGACCGCGAGTACCGGCTGCACAGCGCCGCGACCGGACTGCTGTATGCCCGCCTGCTCGATCCGGAAATCTTCGACTGGCTGAGCGGCTACCCCGACCTGTGGGCCGCCTTGCTCTACGTCCTGGCCGGCCAGTACGAGCATGCCGGCACGCTCGGCGAGCTGGTCATCCAGGCCGACCAGGCCTCGGTCGCCCAGGAACTCGGTGGCGATCCCGCCAAGGCGCTGGCTGCGCCCAGGCATGCGCTGCAGCGCAAACTGCTGGATGGCCTGCGCTATCTGCTCAGGGAGGAATTCAAGCTGAACCAGCCCCAGGCCTCGGACGGATGGCTGACCCAGGACGCACTCTGGCTGGTGAGCAAGACCGTCTCGGACAAGCTGCGCGCGCACTTGCTGTCGCAGGGTATCGACGGCATTCCGTCGAACAACACGGCGGTGTTCAACGTCCTGCAGGACCATGGCATCGTCCTGGCCACGCCGGATGGCAAGGCGATCTGGAAGGCCACCGTCACGAGCGATACGGGCTGGTCACACAGCTTCACCTTCCTGAAACTGTCGCCAGCGATGATCTGGGAAGCGGCCGACCGGCCGGCCGCCTTCGCGGGCCGTGTGCAGGTCGATCCGGACACCGAGAGTGATGCAACGCAGCCGACGCGCGTTGAAGCTGAAGCACAGCGTGTGGATCCCGCGCCAGCGACCGCGGACGAGGGCGTCGGGGCGCTGCTCGATCTGCTGGATGTCGCGTCCGCGCCATCGACACTACCGGGATCTTCCGAGCCCGTGGCGGATGATGGGATCGAGCCCGCCCCGATCCCGGAGCCTGCACCATTGGCCCCGACAAACCCAACCGCTCCCCGTCAGGCTGCCGAGCCGTCCGGCGAGCATTTCATGGACTGGCTGCGCCAAGGCATCCAGGCGCGAAAGCTCGTCATCAACGACGCCAAGGCCCTGGTGCATACCGTCGCCGGGACGGCCTACCTGGTCAGCCCCGGCGTCTTCCAGCGCTACGCGCAGGAACACCTGCAGGTCGCCGCACTGGCCAGGCAGGAAAAGCTGGAGGGATGGCAGTGGGCGCAGAAGCGCTTCGAGAAGCTGGGGCTGCACCGCAAGCAGGCCGGTGGGCTGAACATCTGGACCTGCGAAGTCACGGGACCGCGCAAGTCCAGAAGGCTGCACGGCTACTTGCTGACCAGCCCGGAGGCGCTGTTCCAGGCGGTGCCGCCGGACAATCCCTACCTGTGCCTCGCCAACGAGGCCCCGAGGCGCGAAGATTCAGCCCTTGGGGGCAAGAACGGCATCGAGCAGGAATAGATAGATAGGCAGCCGCTGCCCAGGTCGGCTTCAGCCAGCGGACTTCGAGGGAGGCCGCTCCGCCAGCCTGGCCTCCGTCAGGGCCATCAGATGGGCAGAACTGCATTTCAGCGCACGGGCTATCCTGAGGATGATGGGAAGCGTCGGTACATGCTCACCGCGCTCGATCTTTCCCATGTGCGAGCGCTCGATCCCGGCCAGATGGGCCAGCGTCTCCTGCGCGATGCCCTGGTTGGTTCTCTCTTCGCGTACGGCCGCCCCGAACGCGATGGCGGCGTCGGCATCGTAGGTGGTGGTGCCGGCGGGCCGGCCTCGTTGGATCGAACGCTTTTGCATTGCCAAAAGCGTCCGATGCCGTCACGATTTAAACCACGTTAAACTTAACTCATGATGGCGGCGTACGTGCCGTCCCTGCGACTTCAATGCCGGGGGAAGCTGGACGTGAAATCGAGCGATGCCTCCAGTGGGCTTCGAGTGGCGGTCCTTGGCGAGTGGGTGCCGCCCCAGCTTGCCGACGTACTCGCACTGCAGCGCGCCGAAGAGCCCGAGACCGCCGCAGCCCTCGTCGGTGGCACGGCCGATGACCAGCCCGCGCCACAGCCAGGGGATGGCTTCGACCTCGCCCTGTCCACGGCGGATCGGCAGTGGCCGGGCTGGGTGTCCGAGGCGCTATGGCATGACACGCTGTCGGTCGCAGTGGCTAGGCGCTCGCACTTGCTGGCTTACCGGGAAGTGCCCTGCTCCGAAGTGCTCGGGCAGCCTTTGATCCGTGCACAGTCGCCGGCCGACGAACCATGGCGCGCGGTAGCGCAGCGTGTCCTCGGGGATGCGCTACAGGATCGCGAGCAGCTGGTCAGCTCCTTCGACATCGCGATGACGCTCGTGTCGGCCGGGTATGGCATCGCCATCGCGCCATCGACGAAACTGGCCGGCTACGTGAACCGCGGCATCGCCGCGCGGCCGCTGGCTGGCGCACCGACCGTCGTGATGGCTTATCTCCTGCACCCCCGCGCGCGCCTGACCGAACCCGTGGCCAGATTTATCCAACGCGCTCGCAGCGTGTCCTGACACCTCGTGCGTCGCATCCTTAGGTGGCTTCGGCGCCGCGGCTGCCTCGACTTATCGAATGAACGGGGCCAAGGCCAGCATGACGACAGCCAGCCCAGCGTAGTAGATGACCAGCGTGCGCGACCTCATCGCCGACATCCAGGTGGTTCGTGGGTCAGTGCGAAAAGCGCCCGTATCCATCGAGAAGTCGATGTCTTCCTCTTTGAGCTTGCGCACATGCTCGTATAGGGCGCGGAATCTGCGCTCCTGGCTCAAAAAGTAGCCGTCGAGAGTCCAGAAGATGAATAGCGGGAAATAGGCGATCAGGATGTAAGCCTTGTTGGTGTCCTTCGCGGCCAGCGCGAACAAGGCTGCGATCAGGGTGATGCTCCACCCCTTGAGCAGAAACAGATTTCCAGACATCCGGTTGATGGATGTCTGGATGAACTCCAGATGCTTGTGCTTGTTGGGGGTGTCTGTCATGTTCATTTGTTCAGCGCGATCGCACCCTCGACCCAGGCAGCCAAGTTGTCCTTGATGTGGTTGTACGCGTTGCTCGCCGGCGGATCGTACACTGGCGGAACGACAACCTTACCGTTCTTTTGGAACGTGAACTGGCCAAATGGATTCTTCCCCTTCGAGCAGGTGCCGTTGTTGGGGCAGTTGAGGTTGTGGATGTGGATGCCTAGCAGGCCCCGACCGTCTTCCCACGCTTTCTTGATCTCGTGGATGACCCATGGACGCTTGTGCGTGTCGGTCCCGATCAGCACTACAACGCAGCGCTTGTACTTCATGTTGTCGTCGATCCACTTCTCGATCGCAGCATCACCTTTTTTCTTCACCGTCTCCCAGTCGTTCTTCGACACGGGCTCGTTGCCGTCGATCATGCCCATGTTGCGGATCTGCTGGACGCGCATGACGTCGTTGTCGAAGTGGAAGCTATAAAAAACCGGGACCTTAGCCATGATTTCCTCCTTGAGGCCTACTTGGGTTCTCGCTTCTGGCGAGGGCGAATGTTCAGTTCGCGATAGAGCAGCGCGACGAAGTCCAGCGGCGCCACGTCGCCGGGCGGCTGGTACCCGATATCAAGGGCGAGTTGAAATGCTGCGCCACCGGTCTGCGCGATCGGAATGCAGGTGGCGTTCGGCCAGGTGGCGGCAAACATGTTGTACTCGTCCCGGACGCCCTCCATGCCGCCGACGAACACCGCCGCGTCGAACTGGGTCGAGGTCATCATCGCCAGGCGCATCGCCTTCAGGCTCTTGGCCAGGTCGCCGGGCACCGGGTCGACATAGGTGACGTTCGCAAAATGCTTGTTCTCCTGCGGAAAGTCCTCGTCCTTGAAGAACCGGCTCTGGAAGAGTTCAACGGCCACAGCGTACTCAACGCCCACCGACTGCGCGGCCGCCCATAGAAGCGGCGTAATGGCCGGATGGCCACCCCATACCAGCTTCTTCCTGCCCAGGGCGACCTGGGCGAGCGCACTGATGGCCGCCTGGATTTCCTGCGGGCGGGAGTCCGCATCGAACGGTGGTCTCGTCGGCACGCTGGCTGAGAGGAAGATCGCGCCCATGGCTACAGCTCGATGTCTGCCAGTTGCCAGTCGGCCTCTCGACTGCGAATCCATTTGACGGCGCCCACCCGCTGTGCGAGCCAGTTCATGTGCTGGACCCAGTCGTCACTGATCCCGAGATGGTCATAGACCACTGCCGCGGTATGCGCGCCACAGAGGTTGACGCACTCGTGGACGTCCAGCGACGTCGGCACGCCGACCACCGGATAGGCCACGAGCGCATTGCCCGAAGGCAACTTCAAGAGTACTGAGCGCTTCAGCCCGACGCCTTCAACGGTGCCGCCCAGATCCTCGATGGCGGTGCGGAGGGTGCCCACTAGGTTCGCATGGCGCAGCGCCACGCTGCGGCTTCGAACACGCTCCAACTCGAGGGCGACGTCACCGACCACCGAGGCGCTCAGGCGCGCCGCGACGAAGTCATCGGCGCTGAGGCGCTTCAAGGTAGCCAAGCGTGAGTGCCGCGATGGCTCGTGGTCCGGCCACACCAGCTGCAGCATAGAGATGTGCTTGGCAACCGCACGTCCCCACTCGGCCGTCGTCCAGCGGCTGTTGAAGTAGCCGGGCGTGTCGAGCATGACCAGGACGTCCGAGTCACACAGGCGATGCCACAAGGCGGCCTGGAACTCGGCCGCGACCGAGACCGAGTGCGTGTCCAGGAAGACATCGAAGTGCCGGGCGGAAAGCGCCTCAAACAGTTGAAGGGCGACATCTGCGGATTCTTCGCGCCTGTAGCTGACGAACACGCGGCGTTGCGCAGGCAGCAGCCCCAGGCACTGCAGCGCTGCGCTGGCGACCCGGCGCAGCACTGTATCGGCCGGATCGGAGATCAGCGCATTGATGTTGCGCAGCGATGCGGGCAACTCGGCGCCCACGTTTGCGGCCGCTGAAACCACCGGCACCACCGGCACGCCGAGTTGGGTCAGAACGGCGGCCTCAGGGTACTCAGCGCCCTCAGCGCCAAAGAAGACCGCCACGGTTGCCGTCACCTCACTGAAGTGCGCCTGGATCCCGCGGTCGACGGTGTAGTCGCGGCCAGGCTGCAGCCCGAATAGGCCGAGGCACTCGTCAAACGTCGCCGAGAACGATGCGGCTTGCTCGGGCGTCGGTGCGCCCAGCAGCAAGCATTGATATAGCGCCACGACGTCCTCTACAGGAAGGGAATCGACCGGACGTATTGGCCTTGGTTGCTATTGGGCGGCACCCAAAGCAATTCTCCGGCGGCGCTCAGATCAACACGTCGGTACAGGTGGAGGTACTCGTTGCCATGGGTAGTCACAGCGTCCGAGGTCGGCACGATCGCGATCCGGTCCAACTGTTTCGTCCCGTCGGCGTAGCCCAGTTCCCATGGACACCAGCGAGAGCTCATCGAGTTGCCCGTGGCCAGGAAGAGAAACCAGTCACAAGTCTTGATTCGAAGCTGGATGCGTTCGGCGGTCTCCCGGTTGGGACGCTCGGGCATCGTCGCGTCCTTCCAGTCGATGTACAACTCGACGCCCTGCTCGGCGAGCCAGACCTGAAGACCCTCGGCCAGGACGCGGTCCTTGTGGCTGTGGCAAAGGAATGCGGTGCGCTGTCGGCCGGAGTATGGCTGCGTCTTGCGCAGCGGCTGCCGCTGTGAGGCCCGCTGGAGTTCGGATTGGGCTAGTGCCATCTAGTTTTCTTCTCCCTGGCGACAACAGTAGCAAATTAGCAGTTTGTCATCAAATGCTTCTCGCTGTGTGGTGCACCTCCACGTTGGCGGAACTGTCATCGATGACAAACGATAGCGTCCGCAACGGCCGAGTCCCGCCGTTGGCCTCGATTGCATCGTCGGGTTTGCTGATCAAGATGAATCGGACTGGGTGGTCAGGTGAGCGATCAGAATCCAGATGCTCGATGCCCAGTTCGATAAGTATCTTTCTGGGAGGCGGGGCCAAGCCCCGGAGGGCGGTGCTTGCCGCGCCGGATACATCCCGACGCGGCGCCTTCCCCAGCGTTGGGCGGACGCCAGTCGTTCAGGCCGACCTCGCCAACTGCGGGGACCACTCGCATTCCTTCACGGTCGTGCTCACCGCCATGATGAGCTTGTCAAGGTTGTTGGCGGTAACGCTGTCCAGGGCCGAGCGGCCGCGCAGCATCGCGCGGGGCTGCAGGAGCGCGTGGTAGATCTGCCAGGGGTCCGCTCCCCGGGTCAGCTTGAGGACGGCCTGAATCAGCGCGTGCTTGACCGGATCGAGATGCCAATCTGGCACGCGCTGGCCACGGTTGCCCAGGTTCAGCGCCAGCAGGTTGCCCGCCCTGATCTCGTAGCTGATCCAACGGCGGGACTTGCCCGCCATCTTCGCGTATTCAGCGACCGGCAGGTTGTGCGGCGCCTCGAAGACATCGACCAGTTCCATCCGCTCGCGCTGGATGTCGGAAAGCGGATGCTCCATGGCCGAGCGTGGCGACGTGACCGCCGGTAGCCGATGCGTCGCGACCGACACCAGCGGCATCGCGTCCGCGGGTTTCGCGACGATCAGGAGAGGTGCCTCTGCGGGCCTGGATGGTGCGCTGGCGGCTTCCTCGTCCGAGAGCAGGGGCACACCTTCCAGATGCACGGTGAGTGGCATGCTCGCCGCTTCGACCATGTTCTGTTCGAAGAGGTCGAGCCGATCGGCCCAGTCCTGCATCATGCGCCGCCGCTGCTCCACGTACTCGGCGTGGTTGTAGGTGGCGCTGACCTTGTTGGGATCGACGTGGGAGAGCTGCGCATCCACCCACACCTTCGGGTAGCCGATCTCGTTGAGCGCGGTCGACATCGTGGCCCGGATGCCGTGCCCGGTCAGCAGGTCGCGGTAGCCCATGCGCTTGAGGGCGCTGTTGAGCGTGTTCTCGCTCATGCGCTTCTTCAGTTCGCTGTCGTGCCGGAACAGGTAATGCTGGGCCGGCTTGAACTCCGCCAGCAGGTGGCGGGCGACCTCCATGGCCTGCACCGACAGCGGCACGATGTAGGGCGGAATGTCCTTCGGCAACTGGCGCTTCTTGCGCATGTCGACCTGGAGCTGCTTCACCACATCGGGCGGGATGATCCACAGGCTTCGATCGAGGTCGAACTGATCCGGTGTCGCCAGGCGCAGCTCGCCCGTTCGCACACCGGTCAACAGCAACAGCCGCAGTCCGAGCTGGGTCTGCAGCCGCCCTCGATACTTGCGCAGTCGCTGCAGCAGCTTCGGCAGATCGGCCATGCGCAGGAACGGGTTGTGGTTGACGGGAGGCAGGGGCAGCGCCACCACGTCGAGGTCGGACGCCGGGTTCTGCTCCAGCCCCGGCACAACCACCAGCGCATAGCGGAACATCTGGTTGAACCAGGTCCGGACCTTCTCGGCGACGGAGAGCGCCTTGCGCCGCTCGATCTGGGCGATCACCTCCAACAGGTCAGGGCGCTTGATCTCGTAGATCGACCGCTTGCCCAGGAAGGGCAGCACGTCCTTGGCGAAGACGCGGGGGAGGATCGAGAGCGTGGTCTGGCGGCCTTTCTTGAGGCCGAGTTCGCGATGGGCCAGCCACTTCTCGTAGATCGCCTCGAAGGTGTTTTCGCCGGCGAGCTTGACCGCGGCGCGCTTCTGCTTGCGGTGGATGCGGGGGTTGATGTCCTTGGCCACCAGGGCCCGCGCTTCGTCGCGCAGGGCGCGTGCCTCGCGCAGCGACACCTCCGGATAGGTGCCCAGCGACATCCGCTTGGGCTCTTTCAGCCAGTAGTAGCGAAAGTGCCAGCTCTTGCCCCCCGTGGGCGTCACGGCCAGGGAGAGACCATCTGTATCGGGAAGGGTGTAGGCCTTACCAGTGGCCTTGGCCTGGCGGACCGCCAAGTCTGAGAGTGCCATGTTCCAGCTCCTGAACGTGAGTCAGGAACCAGATGCTTATCCCATCGACCTTGGCGCTCCACGAACAATCCGGAAGCCGCCGTGCCCACAAAATGGACACAATAATGGACATGAAAGTCGCGGCTTCGGGTGGATTTCCGTGGACGTCCCTGGAACATCGCATCATCAAAAAATCGCTTTGAATCAACGATCTACTGATCTTCCTGGACGTCCGTGGAACTCCGCAGAAACAGTGCGGTGGAGCGGGTGAAGGGAATCGAACCCTCGTATGCAGCTTGGGAAGCTGCCGTTCTGCCATTGAACTACACCCGCCCGGATGGCGCCGCCGAGCCCGGGTTCGGGCAGGACAGGGCGCGATTCTAGCCACTTGCGGGGGGGTTGGCAAACGGGTCTCGCTTGGGGGCGTGCTAACATCGCCCCCTGCCCGATCCTACCGAATTCAATCCGTCCGTCGTCATGATCCGCCTCACCCTCAATGGCCAGCCCGAAACCCTGGAAATGCCCCTGACCGTAACCGCCCTGCTGGAGCAACGGGGGCTGGCAGGGAAAAGGGTGGCGGTGGAGCGCAATGGCGAGATCGTCCCCCGGGGCCGCCATGCCGATACGGCCCTTGCGGACGGGGATGTGCTGGAGATCGTGGTGGCCGTGGGCGGCGGCTGAATCCCTGGCGGGGCCGTCCCTGGGCGCGCCTGCGCGGCCCTGGCCCCACCGTTTGCAAACTGTCTTTTCCCTTCCCGATAGGTCACCCATGAACGATCCCCTGGTCATCGCCGGCAAGGCCTATGGTTCCCGTCTGTTGGTGGGCACCGGCAAGTACAAGGATTTCACCGAGACCCGCGCCGCCATCGAGGCCAGCGGGGCCGAGATCGTCACGGTGGCGATCCGCCGCACCAACATCGGCCAGAATCCGGCGGAGCCCAGCCTGCTGGAAGCCCTGCCCCCCAGCCGCTACACCTACCTGCCCAACACCGCCGGCTGCTACTCCGCCGAAGAGGCGGTGCGCACCCTGCGTCTGGCCCGGGAGCTCCTGGATGGCCATAGTCTGGTGAAGCTGGAGGTGCTGGGGGATCCCCAGACCCTTTTTCCCAACATGCCGGAAACCCTCAAGGCCGCCGAAGTGTTGGTGAAGGAGGGCTTCCAGGTGATGGTGTATTGCTCCGACGACCCGATCCAGGCCCGCATGCTGGAAGACATCGGCTGCGTGGCGGTGATGCCGCTGGCCTCCCTGATCGGCTCCGGCATGGGCATCCTCAACCCCTGGAACCTGCGCCTCATCATCGACCAGGCCCGGGTGCCGGTGCTGGTGGATGCCGGCGTGGGCACCGCCTCGGATGCCGCCATCGCCCTGGAGCTGGGTTGTGATGGCGTGCTGATGAACACCGCCATCGCCCTGGCCCGGAACCCGGTACTGATGGCCGGCGCCATGAAAAAGGCGGTGGAGGCGGGCCGGGAGGCCTACCGCGCCGGCCGCATGCCCAGGAAAACCTATTCCGCCAGCCCCAGTTCGCCCACTGGTGGGCTGGTGGGCTCCTGAAAGAAACGCCCTCCCCTTTTGACCCGGCGGCCCAGGGCCGCCTCCTGCCATGACCGACCCGCAACAACCCGCAACCCCCGAAGGCCGCCTCACCTCCCGCTCGATCCGCAGCTTCGTGCTGCGCCAGGGCCGCATGTCCGAGGCCCAGCACCGCTACCTGGACGAGATGATGCCCAAAGTAGGCATTCCCTATCGAGCCGGGGTGCTGGATCTGGCCACCCCTTTCGGCCGCACCGCCCCTACGGTGGTGGAGATCGGCTTCGGCATGGGGGTGGCCACCGCCGCCATCGCGGCTGCCCGGCCGGAGGAAAACTTCATCGGCATCGAGGTCCATGCCCCCGGGGTGGGCAGCCTGTGCAAGATCCTCGCCGAGGGCGGACCCAGCAACCTGCGGATCATGCAGCACGACGCGGTGGAAGTCCTGCGGGACATGATCCCCGACGCCGGCCTGGCGGGGGTCCATGTGTATTTTCCCGATCCCTGGCCAAAGAAGCGCCACCACAAGCGGCGCATCATCCAGCCGGATTTCGTGGCCCTGCTGGCCCGCAAGCTGGCCCCCGGCGGCTACCTCCATTGCGCCACCGACTGGGAGGAGTATGCCCACTGGATGCTGGAGGTGCTTGCCAGGGAGCCCCTGCTGGCCAATACCGCCGACGGCTTCGCGCCCCGGCCCGAATGGCGCCCCCTCACCAAATTCGAGAACCGGGGCATCAAACTCGGCCATGGCGTGTGGGACCTTGTGTTCCGGCGGGTCGCGCCATGAAAATGGAATCCTTCACGAGGGAGTGGCAGCACCATGGTTGAGGCAGGCAAGGGACGGATACGCAGGTTGCTGGGAGGGCTGTGGGGCCTGGTGGACGGGGCGCGGCGCTTCACCGTTAACCTGGTGTTCCTGCTGATCGCTCTTTTTCTGGTGGTGGGCTTCTTCGCCGCCCAGCCGCCGATGGTGCCCCAGGGCGCGGCCTTGCTGCTGGCCCCCGGTGGGGATCTGGTGGAGGAGGCCAGTGTCACCAGCCCCCTGTCCCTCCTGCGGGAGGGGCCGGACCATCCGGAAACCCCCATGGCGGAAGTCCTGGAAGCCCTGACCGCGGCCCGGACCGATAGCCGCATCAGCGCCCTGGTGATCGATACCGACCGACTGTCCGGGGCGGGGCTGGCCAAGCTCCAGGAACTGCGGGACGCCATCGCTGCCTTCCGGGCCGCCGGCAAGCCGGTGTATGCCTGGGGTTCCCGTTTCGACCAGGCCCAGTACCTGCTGGCCTCCGCCGCCGACGAAGTCACCCTGGCCCCGGACGGCCACGTGCTGGTGCGAGGCTTCGCCCGCTACACCACCTACTTTAAGGGCTTGCTGGACAAGCTGGGCATCAAGGTGCATGTCTTCAAGGTGGGCACCTGGAAGTCCTTCACCGAGCCTTACACCCGGGCCTCCATGTCCGACGAGGACCGCCAGGCCACCACCGAGCTCCTCCAGGGGGTGTGGGGCGAATACCGCCAGGCGGTGGCGGTTTCCCGCAAGCTGCCCGTGGAAGCCCTGGACCGGTATACCCTGGACTTCAAGAACCTGCTGGCTGCCGCCGGCGGCGACGGCGCCAGGATGGCCCTGGATGCCAGGCTGGTGGACGCCCTGCTGCCCCGGGACGAATGGGAAGCCCGCCTCCAGCAACGCCTGGGCCTGGCCAGCGACGGCAAGCGCTACAAGCACGTGGAGCTGGCGGATTATCTGGATGCCCTGGCGGCCCAGCGTCCTCACCGGGCCGACAAGGTGGCGATGCTGGTGGCCCAGGGGGCGATTCTCGATGGGGAACAACCCCCCGGCGCGGTGGGGGGCGATACCCTGGCCCGGATGATTCGTGCTGTGCGGGAGGATGACGCGGTGAAAGCCCTGGTGCTGCGCATCGACAGCCCGGGGGGTAGCGCCTTCGCCTCCGAGGTGATCCGCCGGGAGCTGGCGCTCACCCGCAAGGCCGGCAAGCCGGTGGTGGCTTCCATGAGCGCGGTGGCGGCCTCCGGGGGTTACTGGATCGCTACCGGGGCCGACGAAATCTGGGCCAGCCCGGGCACCATCACCGGCTCCATCGGCATCTTCGCCCTGTTCCCCGAGGTGGCCGAGCCCCTGGCCCGCCTGGGCCTGACCGTGGATGGGGTGGAAACCTCGCCCCTGGCTGGAGCCCTGGACCCGCGCCGGCCCCTCGCGCCAGAGGCGGCGGACGCCCTGCAACTGGGCATCCAGCATGGTTACGCCAGTTTCATCCAGCGGGTGGCGGAGGGGCGCAAGATGAGCCCCGAGGCGGTGGAGGCGGTGGCCCAGGGCCGGGTGTGGCTGGGCGGCGAGGCCCAGGCCAAGGGCCTGGTGGACCACCTGGGCGGCCTGGAAGACGCCCTCCAGGCCGCCGCCAGGCGGGCTGGCCTGGGGCAGTATGAAGTGATCCGCGCCGAAGCCGAGCTGCCCTTCCGGGAGCGCCTGATGCGCCATTTGCTGGATGCCGCCGCCCCCTGGCTGCCGGCGGTCCACGGGATGCCCCAGGGATCGCCCTTCGGTCGGGTGCTGGCCGATCTTCAGGCCCGGGGGGGGGAACTCCTGCGCTGGAACGATCCCGACCATCTCTACGCCCACTGCCTCTGCGGGGCGCCCTGAGGATCGATCGAGAGTTTTGCTTACCATCCCCGGGTGGCCCGGGCCGGGGATGGGCCTCTAGAATCGGCCACTCCCCCACCGGAATCCGCCCATGCGTCGTCGTGCCGCAGCCCGTGCCTGTCTCGCCCTGCTTCTGGCCGCCTGCGCCACCCGACAGCCAATCCCCCCATCCGTTCCGCCGGCCCCCGCCGAAGCCCCGCAGCAACTGGCGTTCTCCCTGGCCAGCGGCACTTACCGTTGCGAATACGGCTTGCGGGTGGAGGTCCAGCGCGACCCCCAGGACGCCAACCTGATCCAGGTGGGCTGGCGGGGCACGCGCTATTCCCTGCGGCGCAACCCTTCCGCCTCGGGTCTGCCCCGCTATGAGGATGCTGCCAGCGGCCTGGTGTGGATCGACCTGCCCTGGAAGAGCGTGCTGCTCGACGGCAAGAGCGGCAAGCCCCTGGCGAGCGAGTGTCGGGGCAAGATGGCCTGATCCTTTCCGGATGGGCAGCCCTGTTTTGGGTACCATGGCCCATCCGCCCCATCCACGGAGAGGAGATTTCATGACGACCGCCATTGGATACGGCGCCACCGCCCCCGACGCCGATTTGGCCCCCCTGCGCTTTGAGCGGCGCGCCCTGCGCCCCGACGACGTGGCCATCGCCATCGATTACTGCGGCATCTGCCATTCCGATGCCCATCAGGTCCACAACGACTGGCACAACACCGTCTATCCCTGCGTGCCCGGCCACGAGATCGTCGGCCGGGTCACCGCCGTGGGCGATGCGGTGACCCGGCTCCAGGTGGGGGAAGTGGTGGCGGTAGGCTGTCTGGTGGATAGCTGCATGGCGTGCGGCGCCTGCCACGAAGGGGAAGAGCAGGACTGCGAGCGGGGCCCCACCGGCACCTATAACGGCAAGGACCGCTATACCGGCGAAATCACCTACGGGGGCTATTCGGACCACATCGTGGTGCGGGACCACTTCGTGCTGAAGGTGCCCGCCGGGCTGGACGTGCGTTACGCCGCGCCCCTGCTGTGCGCTGGCATTACGTGCTGGTCTCCCCTCCAGCAATGGAAGGTGGGGCCCGGCAGCAAGGTGGCGGTGGTGGGCCTGGGGGGCCTGGGCCACATGGGGGTCAAGCTGGCGGCGGCCCTGGGGGCCGAGGTCACCATGATCACCACCACCCCTTCCAAGGGCGACGACGCCCGCCGCCTGGGGGCCGCCCACGTGCTGATCTCCACCGATCCGGCAGCCATGAAGGGGGCGGCCAGCCGCTTCGATTTCATCCTCAACACCATTCCCACCCGCCACAATCCCAATCCCTACCTGGCGCTTTTGGGCCGCAAGGGGGTGATGGTGCTGGTGGGGGCCATCGAGCCCCTGGAGCCGGTGCACGGCGGCCTGTTGATCCGCAACAGCCGGGCCCTGGCGGGCTCCATGATCGGGGGCATTCCCGCCACCCAGGAGTTGCTGGAGTTCTGCGCCCGCCACCAGATCCTGCCGGACTGCGAGACCATCCCTATCCAGGACGTGAATGCCGCCTACCAGCGGATGATGCGCAACGACGTGAAGTACCGTTTCGTGATCGACATGGCCTCCCTGGGGAACGGAGCGGCCTGAGGGCAGCCGCCCCTGGCCCCGGGGCAGCGGGCCCGAGCCCGGCAGCGCCGGGCTTTTTGTTGTCGGGCTCAGATGATGGTCCAGCCCCCGTCCACCACGAGGCTGGTGCCGATCACGTAGGAGGCGGCGTCGGAGGCCAGCCACACCACCGCGGCGGCCATCTCCTCGGGCTGGGCAACCCGGCCGATGGGGTAGCGGGTGGCGGTTTCGGGATCATCGGGAGACTGCTTCTCCTGATGCCGGACTGTCATGGGGGTGCGCACCGCCCCCGGGCACAGGGCGTTGACCCGGATGCCCCGGCTGGCGTACTCCACCGCCACCGACTTGGTGAGGCCCAGCACGGCGTGCTTGCTGGCGCTGTAGGCCCACTGGCCCGCCGCCCCCACGATGGCGAGGGACGAGGCGGTGTTGATGATGGCGCCGCCCCCGTGCTTGAGCATCTGGGGGATCTGGTACTTCATGGAGAGCATCACGCTCTTGGTATTGACCGCCAGGATCTTGTCGAAGAGGGCTTCGGCATCGGCCGACAGCAGCGACTTGGTGGCCAGCATGCCAGCGTTGTTGTGGGCGATGTGGAGGCCGCCGAAGTGGTCCACCGCGCAGGCCACCGCTGCCTGAATGTCGGCGGCGGCGGACACGTCGGCGCGGATGAAGCGGGCTTCGCCACCCGCGGCGGCGATCAGGCGCACCGTTTCCTCGCCGCCTTCCACGGCGATGTCGGACACCACCACCCGTGCCCCTTCCTTGGCCAGGGCCTGGGCGCTGGCCCGGCCGATGCCCGAGGCCGCGCCGGTCACCAGGGCGACCTTGCCGTTGAGGATGCCTGCCATTGCCAACCCCTTTGTTGCGGTGTTCTGGACTGGAAGCCGAACCGGTGGTTCAGATCGCGGTGAAACCGCCATCCACGGGCAGGGCGGCGCCCACCATGTAGGAGGCCCCCGGGGAGGCCAGCCACACCACCGCGGCGGCGATTTCCTCGGGCTGGGCCACCCGGCCGATGGGGTGAATGGCCGCCACCGCCTGCTCCGCCGCCGGGTTGGCCAACCGCCCGGCCATCATGGGGGTGTGTACCGCGCCGGGGCAGATGGCATTGACCCGGATACCCCGGGCGGCGTATTCCACCGCCACGGATTTGGTCAGCCCCAGCACCGCGTGCTTGCTGGCGGTGTAGGCCCAGTTGCCCCCCACGCTGCCCACCAGGCCCATGGTGGAGGCGGTGTTGATGATGGCGCCACCGCCCCGCTTGAGCATCTCCGGGATTTCATGCTTCATGGCCAGCATGACGCTCTTTACGTTCACTGCCAGCACCTTGTCGAAGAGGGCTTCGGCCTCCTCCGCCAGGAGGGACGTGCCCGCCAGGATGCCGGCATTGTTGAGGGCGATATCCAGGCCGCCGAAGTCATGCACGGCGCAGGCCACCGCCGCCTGGAGGTCGGCGCTCCGGGTCACGTCGGTGGGGATGAACCTGGCGGCGCCCCCCGCGGCAACGATGGCCGCCGCGGTGCCCTCGCCCCCTTCGATGGACAGATCCACCACC
Organism: Rhodocyclaceae bacterium; assembly: GCA_034004685.1. Lineage (GTDB taxonomy): Bacteria > Pseudomonadota > Gammaproteobacteria > Burkholderiales > Rhodocyclaceae > JAEUNX01. The sequence goes on from JAVEWG010000002.1 coordinate 25,407, forward strand.
ACCACCCGGGCGCCCTCCCGGGCCAGGGCCAGGGCGCTGGCCCGGCCGATGCCGGAGGCACCGCCCGTTACCAGGGCAACCTTGCCAGTCAGAATTCCCGTCATGAATATCTCCTCCAGACAACCGGTTGCCACCGGCTTTAAGTGAACTTGGCGCTGCCGGGTGCTTCCCGGGCAATGTCGACAGGGTCTTTCATCATAATCGAGGCCCGCCCGGATAGGGCCGGGGCGCCAGGCCGGGCGCCGACTCTTCGCTTTCAGTCCAGGAAGATCTGGAGCAGTTCGTTGAGATAACGCTGTCCCGCCGGCGTTGGACGCAGGGCGTCGGGGGAGGGGTCCAGCAGGCCTTGCCGGCGGGCCTGGGCGAGGCGCTCCTGGATGGCCTCCAGGGGCACGCCGGTGCGTTCCTGGAGCAGGCGGGCGGGCACGCCGTCGATCAGGCGCAGGGCGTTCATCATGAACTCGAAGGGCAGTTCCGCCGTGCCTACCTCCCGGGCTTCCTGGACGAACTCCCCCCGGGCGGCGCCTTCCAGATAGGCCCGGGGGTGGCGGTGGCGCATTTCCCGGCGGATGCCGGTGTGGCTGGAAAGCTTGCCATGGGCCCCGGCGCCGATCCCCAGGTAGTCGCCGAAAGTCCAGTAGTTGAGGTTATGCAGGCACTCCCGGCCGGGCCGGGCGAAGGCTGAGGTTTCGTAATGGCGGTAGCCGGCCTGGGCCAGGCGAGCCTCGATGGCCTCCTGCATGTCGGCGGAGAGATCGTCATCCGGCAACTCGGGGGGTTGGGCGGCGAAAGGGGTGTTGGGTTCCAGGGTCAGGTGGTAGCAGGACAAATGCCCGGGCCCCAGGGCGACGGCGGCGTTCAGGTCCGCCAGGGCCTCGGCCAGGCTCTGGCCCGGCAGGGCGTACATCAGGTCCAGGTTCACCGCCTCGAAGGTGGCCAGGGCCAGTTCGGCCGCGGCCCGGGCCTCCCGGGCGTCGTGGATGCGGCCCAGGGCCCGGAGGTGGTGGTCGTTGAAACTCTGGATGCCGAGGGACAGGCGATTGACCCCCGCCCCCCGGAACGCCTGGAAGCGCCCGGCTTCCACGGTGCCCGGGTTGGCCTCCAGGGTGATCTCCGCCAGGGGGTCGAGGCTCACCCGCATGCGGATCTCCGTGAGCAGGCGATCCAGTCCTTCCGGGCTCATCAGGCTGGGGGTGCCGCCGCCGAAGAAGATGCTCACCACCCGCCGGCCCCAGATCCGGGGTAGGGCGGATTCCAGATCCGCCACTAGGGTGGCTAGGTATTGGGCTTCCGGAATGCCCTCGTCCCGCACCGTGTGGGAGTTGAAGTCGCAATAGGGGCACTTCTGCACGCACCAGGGAAAGTGCACGTAGAGGGAGAGCGGCGGCGAGGCGGTGAGCTGGGGGCGTTCGGGGAGGGGAACGGCGGGGCGTTCCAGGGTAAGGGGGATGATGGGGCGGGGTTTCATGCTTGATCAGTGTGGCGGGGGAAGGCGTGCTCCTTTGCCGCTTGTTTGGTGTTACAGCGGATGCACCCGCAGCCGGTCCAGCAGATGGCGCATGGCCGCGCCCCGGTGGCTGAGGGTGTTCTTGAGGGCGTCGTCCAGCTCGGCGGCGGTCTGGCCCAGTTCCGGGTCGAGGAACAAAGGGTCGTAGCCGAAGCCGGCGTGGCCCTGGGGTGCAGTGAGGATCTGTCCGTGCCATTCGCCGTCGGCAATCAGGGGCCGGGGGTCGTCGGCGTTCTTCACCAGCACCAGGACGCAGTAGAAGTAGGCCCTGCGGTCGGCCGCCCCGGTCAGGCGCTCCAGCAGCAGGGCGTTGTTGCGGGCGTCGGACTTGGGTTCGCCGGCAAAGCGAGCGGAATGGACCCCGGGCTCTCCCCCTAGGGCGGCCACGCACAGGCCGGAGTCGTCCGCCAGGGCGGGGAGCCCGGTGTGGCGGGCGGCGTGGCGGGCCTTGTGGAGGGCGTTTTCCACAAAGCCGGGGTAGGGTTCGTCGATGGGGGGGACGTGGAAGGTGGATTGGGGTAGCACCTCCAGGCCCAGGGGCGCCAGGAGGTGGTGGAGTTCCCGGGCCTTGCCCGGGTTGTTGCTGGCCAGCACGAGTTGTTTCATGGTGGTCTCCGGTTCAATGGGGGCCAGGCGAATGGTTGCGTCGCCCGGTTAGCCGGCTTTCAGGGCTTCTTGCTGGAGGGCCACCAGGCGGCGGATGCCGGCTTCGGCCAGGTCCAGCAGCTGGGTGAGTTCGATGCGGCTGAAGGGCGCGCCCTCGGCGGTACCCTGAATTTCCACCATGCCGCCGGAACCGGTGATGACCACGTTGAGGTCGGTGTCGCAGGCGGAGTCTTCAGGATAGTCCAGGTCCAGCACTGCCACGCCGTTGAAGATGCCCACCGAGACGGCGGCCACCATGTCGAGCATGGGGTGGGTGGCCAGCTTGCCGGCATTCACCAGGGTGTTGAGGGCATCATGCACCGCCACCGCCGCGCCGGTGATGGCGGCGGTGCGGGTGCCCCCGTCGGCCTGGAGCACGTCGCAGTCGATGATGATCTGGCGTTCCCCCAGGGCCTTGAGGTCCACCACCGCCCGCAGGCTGCGGCCGATCAGGCGCTGGATTTCCTGGGTGCGCCCGCTCTGCTTGCCCTTGGCGGCTTCCCGGGCGCTGCGGGTGTGGGTGGAGCGGGGCAGCATGCCGTATTCGGCGGTGAGCCAGCCTTCCCCCTTGCCCCGCAAAAAACCGGGGACGGAGTCTTCCACGCTGGCGGTGACCAGCACCCGGGTGTCGCCGAACTCCACCAGGACAGAGCCCTCGGCGTGGCGGGTGTAGTGGCGGGTGAAGCGGATCGGGCGCAGTTCGTCGGGCTGGCGTTGGCTGGGGCGCATGGGTGGCGTGCCTTATTTGCTGAATTTGTGGATGGCGGCGTTGATTTCGGCGATGGCCCGCTCGATTTCATCGTCGGTGAGGTCGGTGCCGCCCCGGGGGGGGCGGGTTTCGCCAAAGGCGTCGAGTTGGGTGGTGAAGCCGTCCAGGGCCATGGTCTGGGTGGATACCGCGCTGGGCAGCAGGGTGGCCGGGTCGTCCAGCCACTGGAGGGCGATCAGGGAGAGATTGTCGCAGGACTGACCGTTGCGGCGCTCGGCTTCGTCCAGCAAGGGGGGGACGGCGGCCATGATGTCCGGGGTGTTCAGGGCGCCGGCCAGCTCGTCGTCCTGCATCGGCCCCCAGGCGCCGTCGGTGCACAGCACCAGCACGTCGCCGTGGTAGAGGGGCGTGGGGCGGGAGTATTCGATCTGGGGCGGATGGGTGCCCCCCAGGCAGCTGTAGATGCGGTTGCGCTCCGGGTGGTGGGCGGCGCCCTCCAGATCCAGCAGGCCCTGGTCCACCATCAGCTGGACCCGGGAGTGGTCCCGGCTGCGGCATTGCACCCGTCCGTGGCGCAGCAGGTAAAGACGGGAATCCCCGGCGTGGGCCCAGTAGCCCATGCCGTCCTGGATCAAACAGGCCACCACGGTGGTGCGGGGGGCTTCCCGCAGGGATTTGTCGAAGGCGTAGTCCAGGATGGCGTGGTGGGCGTTGGTGAGGGTCCAGGACAGGAACAGCGAGGGGTCCGCCAGGGTGGGCTGGGCCTCCCGCTGGAAGGCCTGGACGATGTACTGGACGGCGATCTGGGCGGCCACCTCGCCGTGGAGATGGCCCCCCATGCCGTCGGCGACGACCATCAGGAGGGCTTCCCGGGAGTAACAGTAGGCCAGGCGGTCCTGGTTGGATTGCCGGCGTCCGATCCGGCTGTCCTGATAGATGGTGAATTTCATGGGCGACCAATGAAGGTTTTGAGGCGCGAACCCAGGTCGGTGAACCAGTTGGCGGGCATGGGTTCGTTGGCGCTCTTGCGGGCCAGGGCCTTTTGCAGGGCGTATACGCTTTGAGGGCGTTCCAGGGGGTCCAGGCGCAGGCACCAGTCGATGGTCTCCAGCAGCTGGGGGGAGGCGCGGCCGTCGAAGGTCTTGACCGCCGGCTGGTAGGTGTCGTTTTTCTCCCGCTCATCCGAGCGTAGCGGCGGGCTGCCCGCCAGACAGGCGTGGAGGCTCGCCCCCACGCTGTAGATGTCGCTCCAGGGCCCCAGATGCTCCCGGTCGCCAAACTGCTCCGGGGAGGCGAAGCCCGGGGTGTACATGGGCTTGAGGATGGGCTGGTCGGTCATCAGGGTTTGGCGGGCGGCGCCGAAATCCAGCAGCACCGGGGTGCCGTCGGTGCGTACGTAGATGTTGGAAGGCTTGATGTCCAGGTGCAGCAGCTTGTGGGCATGGACTTCCCGCAGGCCGTTGAGCATGCGGGTGAACAGGCCCCGGATGAAGCGCTCCTTGAGTTCCGCCCGGTATTTGTGGATGACCTCGTGGAGGGTGCGGCCCCGCTCGAAGCGCATCACCATATACACCGTGCCGTTGGCCCGGAAAAAGTTGAGCACCCGCACCACGTTGGGGTGCATCAGCCGGGCCAGGGCGCGGCCTTCCTCGAAGAAACACTTCATGCCATAGCGGAAGGCGGCCTGGTGCTCCTCCGGCACGCAGGGCTCGATCTCCCCTTCCTGGCGCAGGGCCAGGGAATTGGGGAGGTATTCCTTGATGGCCACCGGGGTATCGTCCGGGTCATAGGCCAGGTAGACGATGGAGAAACCGCCCAGGGAAAGCTGCCGGTCGATGCGGTACTGGTCCAGCTGGAAGCCGGCGGGCAGGGGGTAGTTAGCTTGAGGTGGCATCAAGGTGGGGGCTAAGATTCAACTCTTTGCCATATTTTCTCTTGTTTGGCGTGCCGGGTGTGAACCGTGCCGCCGCACTCAGGAACCCCCCATGATCCATAGCATGACCGGCTTTGCTACCCAGACTCGCGATTGCGGCCCCGTGAGCCTCCATCTGGAGCTGCGCAGCGTCAATTCCCGCTTTCTCGACCTGGCTTTGCGCATCGGCGAGGATTTGCGTCAGGCCGAACCCGCCCTGCGGGAGCGGATCACCGCCCGATTGGCCCGGGGCAAGGTGGAATGCCGCCTCAATCTCCAGCGCCAGGACAATGCCCCCCGGGATCTGGCCCTCAATGGGGGCCTCGTGACCCAGCTCCAGGCTGCCCAGGCCAGCCTGCGGGAGCGCTTTCCGGAGGCCGCGCCCCTGTCGGTGGGGGAGCTGCTGCGCTGGCCGGGCATGCTGGCCGATGACAGCATGGCTTTCGAATCCCTCCAGCCGGTGATCCAGGAGATGGCCGAGGCCGCCCTGGGGGATCTGGTGGATTCCCGCCGGCGGGAGGGGGAGAAGCTCTCCGCCATGATCAGCCAGCGCCTGGCCCGGATACGGGAGCTGGTGGCCAGCCTGGAGCCCCGCATGCCCGCCATCGTGGCGGAATACCAGGAGCGTCTGGCCACCCGTCTGCGGGAGGCGGTGGCCAACCTGGACGAGGAACGGATCCGCCAGGAGGTGGCCCTGTTCGCCCAGCGCATCGACGTGGCGGAGGAGCTCTCCCGCCTGAACGTCCATGTGGCCGAGGCCGAGCGCATCCTCAAGACCGGCGGCTCCGCCGGCAAGCGCCTGGATTTCCTCATGCAGGAATTCAACCGGGAGGCCAACACCCTGGCAAGCAAGTCCGCCGCGACCGACGTGACCGGCATCGCCATGGAGCTCAAGGTGCTCATCGAGCAGATGCGGGAACAAGTGCAGAACCTGGAGTAGGCCGCCAGTCCTGGCCAACCCGGGATGCCGGCCGACAACGGGCGTCACGCCGGGGGCCGCTGGAGCCACTGGAGCAGGGTGGCGTAAAGGATGTGGGGGTTGACCGGTTTGGCCACATGGTCGTTCATGCCGGCGTCCAGGCAAGCTTGCCGGTCATCGGCGAAGGCGTTGGCGGTGAGGGCGATGATCGGCACCGCCGCTCGTCCGGGCAGGGCCCGGATCGCCCGGGTGGCCTCGGGGCCATCCATTTCGGGCATTTGCATGTCCATCAGGATCAGGTCGTACTCGGTCCGGGCGGCCAGGCTGGCCGCTTCGCGACCGTCGTTGGCCGTATCCACCGTCAGGCCCACGTCTGCCAGAAGCTGGCGGGCCACTTCCTGATTGATCGGGCTGTCCTCCGCCAGCAGGATCCGGGCCCCCCGGAATTCCCCCAGGAGGCGCTGATCGGGGGAGGCATTGGCGCTGGGCGCCTCGGCAGTGGCGGCGCCCCCCAAGCCCGGCAGCAGGCGCTCCAGCAGGACCAGGAGGCTGCCGGGGGTGACGGGCTTGGCGAGGGGGCCCTGGAAGCCCGCCAGCCGCGCCGGGAGGGGGAGGTCCGCTTGGTCGGGGCCGCAGGCCAGCAGGCCCAGGGCGCCCGGGGCCACATCCTGGAGCAAGGTGGCCAGTCCTCCGTCCCCGTCGCCGGCCTGGGGCCAGCCAAGGCAGAGCAGGGTGAAGGGGGCGGTGGGGGCCAGGGCGCGGGCGGCGGAGGGGGATTCGGCGGTATCCACCCGGGCGCCCAGCAGGCGGAAAAGCTGGGCTTGGCACGCCCGGGCCAGGGGGCGCGGCTCCACCACCAGCACATGCTGCCCCGCCAGGGAGGGGGCGACCCTGGCCGGCGCGCCCCGGCGCAGGCGCAGGGTCAGCCAGAAGCTGCTGCCCTGGCCCACCACGCTATCGACCCCGGCCTGGCCGCCCATCAGCTGGGCCAGGCGGCGGGTGATGGCGAGCCCCAGCCCGGTGCCGCCAAAGCGCCGGGCGGTGGAGCTGTCAGCTTGCTCGAAGGCCCCGAACAGGCGGGCCTGGGCTTCGGGGGCGATGCCCGGACCCTGGTCGGTGACGGTCAGCCGGATCAGCAGTTCGTCCCCCTGCTCCCCGTCCACCTGGGCGCGGATGAGTACCTCGCCCTCTTCGGCGAATTTGACGGCGTTGCTCAGGTAGTTGAGGAGGGATTGGCCAATGCGGGTGGGGTCCCCCACCAGGGGGTTGCCGGTGGCCAGGGAGATGTCCAGGTCCACCACGAATTCCATGTTCCTGGCCTGGGCCCGGTGGGCCAGCAGGGCGCAGGCGTTGCGGATCACCCCTTCCAGATCGAACGCCATCCGTTCCAGATTGAGCTTGCCGGCTTCGATCTTGGAGAAGTCCAGGATGTCGTTGAGGATCTGCAGGAGGTGGCCGGCGGCGTCGGAAATCTTGCACAGGCGGTCGATCTGGCTGGCGGTGCCGGCTTCCTTGCGCAGGATGTGGGTGAGCCCGAGGATGGCGTTCATGGGGGTGCGCAACTCGTGGCTCATGTTGGCCAGGAAGGTGCTTTTGGCCCGGTTGGCCGCTTCGGCCTCCAGTGCGCGGGTTTCCAGGGCGGTGTTGAGCTGCTCAATCTGGCGGGTGCGGGTTGCCACCAGGTTTTCCAGGTGATCCCGGTAGCGCTTCAGTTCGTCCCGGGTGCGCAGGCGTTCCGAGATGTCCTGGCAGATGATCAAAAAGCCCTGAGGTTTGCCCGGTTCGGTGCCTATGGGGGTGACCGTGGTCGATACGGGAACCGATTTGCCGTCTTGACGGATGAGGGTCCATTGCTGGCGGGCCAGGCCGCGCCATTCCGCTTCGGAGGTGAGCACCGCGAGATCATCCGCCGGATAGCCATATTCCATGCCCAGGTCTTCCCGAGCCTGCCTCAGTTCCTCCGGGTCCGCCAGATCGGTGGCCTGGGTGCGACCCACCATGTCTTCGGACCGATAGCCCAGAAGCAGCTCCGCGCCCCGGTTGAACAGGGTGATCTGGCCCTTTGGATCGGTGGCGATGATGGCGATGGGGGTGGCTGCGGCAAGGACATCCCTCAGGAGCCGGTTGGTCCGCTCAAGGCCCTGTTGGGCTTCCCGGTGGGCAGTGATGTCGGCGACCACCGCCACCAGGCCGGTGGTTCGGCCGGTACGGTCGGTCAGCAGGCGGGAGGTGACGTGGCCCCAGAAGGTGGTGCCATCGGGGCGCTTGAAGTGGCGTTCCAGATCGACGGTGTCGATGGTGCCGGCGGTGAGCCGGGAAAAACTGCGCAGGGCGTCCGCCCGGGCTTCTTCGGTGACCAGATCGCGGTAATCGAGGCCCACCAGGGTGTCGGCGGAGACGTGGAAGAGCTCACTCATGCGCTGGTTGGGGTAGGCGATCCGGTTGCCGGGGATCGTCAACATGAATACCGCGACGTCGGCCGTGTCGTAGAGGGTCCGCAGGAAGGCCTCCTGCTCCCCGAGTTGGCGGTGGGCTCTGGCCAGGCGATGGTAGGCCAGGAATATGGCGATCAAGGCCAGTCCGGCCAGCAGGCCGACGTTTACGGTCCGGGTCCGCCAGTCGGCCTGGATGGCCCGCCTGGGCTGGCTGAGCTGCAGGTATAAAGGAAACCCTTCCAGCCGCTGAAAGCTCACCAGCTGGGTTGGGGTGGTCCCACTTTCTTCAAGGAAGTCGACGCTGCCGCTGGATGCGCCAGCCAGAATGCGCAGATGGGCCGGGTGCTTGGGGAGGGGTTGATTGAGTTGGGCCGGCACGGGCGGAAAAACCGCGACCAGCTGGCTGTTGTCGGTGCGGCGGAGCTCCGCCATGCCATCGGAACCCAGGGGCATCTCCGCCAGGAGGGATTCCAGGTAGCTCAGGTCCAGGGGGGCGGTAACCGCGCCCCGGTTGCGGCCCCGGGAATCGATGATGGGCCGGACCAGGATCAGGACCGGCTGCTTGGTGTAGGGGGACGGGATCGCCTGGGAGATGGCCAGCGTTCCCTTGGCGTCCTCCACCAGCCGGCGAAAGTATTTCACGGTGGCGGCATCGGTCGTATAACCCGTGGCGGGCGGGGCCGTTCCAAGAATGAATTGGCCCTCAGCATCCCAAATGGCAACGCCCTGAACGGCTGGAAAGCGCTCCAGGTAGCGTTGCAGTCGTGGTGCGGCATCGGCCCAGAAGGTGGCCAGATCCCTGGGTTGGTCGATACGGGGCGACACGCTCTGAACCACGCTGCCCAGCATCACGTCGGCGGTATCAAGGGTGGTGCGCAGGTTGGTGGCGGCCAGCTTGAGGGCGGCACCCTGGGTAGCCTTGGCGTTGGCTTCCACTTCCTGGTAGTCAGCGATGGCAAGGTAGGCCACCATCGCCACCGTGGTTGCGATCGCCAAAAGGAACAGACGGTAACCCGCCCCCCCTGCACCAGCGCGTAAATTGTCCGGCAATCCCTCCTTCGGCTCCATGTATCCCCCTTTGGGCCTGATTGGTGCGGGTTGCTGCCTCTCCTGCCCTCGGTGAGGGTACTTTTTATGGTTGCCGTGGGCCTCAGGCGTCGGGCCAGTCTGCCGGGGTCAAGGCTCGGGTTGGCACTGAAATGCCCGTCAGGGATGACCAGGTGCCCAATTCTCCCAGGGCCTCGGCGGTGATGCGCCGTACCTCCTCCGGCGCCAGCCCAAGGAGTGCCGCCCGCAGGTAGGCGGCGGCCACTTGGGCGGGTTCTACCGTCGCCTGAAAGCTGAACTCGGCCACACTGGCGGCCAGTTGCAGGGCGCCGGCCGTGTCGTGCTCGCGGGAGTGGGCGGGAAAACCGCCTGCTTCCGGGTCGAATTGCCAATAAACCACGTCGGCAAGCTTGGATGGAAGCCCCCAATCCACCAGCAGGACCGCCGAAAGTTCGTGGTGATCAAAGCCGAAGCGCACCCGTTCCAGGGATTCGAGGCTTGCGCTGGGCGCCTCCCGCTGCTGGAGCAGAAGCTTGCCGTATTCCAAGGGGGCGGCGGTGGCGAAGGCCAGCCGGCCAATGCTTCCCAGGAGGCCGAGGGAAAAGGCTTCCTCCGGCGGAAAACCGTCCCGCAGGCCGGCCAGGCGGGCGGCCACCAGGCCGGAAAGCAGGGCGTGGGTCCAGAACCCGGCGTAGTCGAACTCGGCACAACGCTGGCGGGGCTTCTCGCCCATCACCGAGAGGGTGATGGCGTACACCCGGATCATGTTCATGCCCAGGCGGATCACCGCCCGCTGGAGGTCCACCGCCTTGACCATGCCGCCGAAGCGGGCGGAGTTGGCCGCCCGCAGGACGAAGCCCGCCAGGGCTGGATCGGATTTGACCACCCGCACGGCGTCGGCCACTTCGGCCCGGGGATCCCGGGCGATGGCCATGAGCTGGACGGCGGTGCCCTTGGGGCTGGGGAGCTGTTCTGCGCCCACCAGAAATTCGCGAATGTCGCGGACGACGTTTTCCCGGTCACGGGGCATGGTGATGATGTCCATTGGTGGTGACCTCAACGGTGGGTGTCGAAATCTTCGAGTACGTTGTCCACGATCCGGTCCAGCAGGGGTAGATCGTCGTCCAGGAAGGCATCCCCCCGGGTGAAGCGGGCGGCCAGCTCGGCCTGGGTGAGGGCCATGGCGCCCTGACCCTGATGGTTGGTGAAAAGATACATGGTGCGGGCGGGGCTGATCCAGTTGAGGCGCATCCGGCGGCTGCCGCCGTCCCGCTCCCGCAGATTGATCCAGGTACCCCGGACGAGGGGGCCGAGATCCCCCTCCTCCGCCGGAAGTTCCGTCTCCGCCTGAGGCGGGGCGGCGGGGATGGGGGCCGCCGGGGGCGGGCTTGCCTGGGCATTCATGCCCGCCTTGACTGCTGCGGCATGGAGTTTCATCAGTTCGGCGAAGAATGCGTCCCGTACTGCGTCTTCCGTACCCACGGCTTCCATGCCCCGTCGTAGCCCGCCAATCAAGCTGGGCAGGAGCTTGACCAGGCGCTGGCGATCCTCGGCGCCCCCCAGGGGCTGGACGCTCCACGCCAGGTCTTCCATGGTGGCGGCCGCCTCCTGCCATTGGCCGCCATCGGCCGAGCCGGCCAGGGCGGCCTTGACCAGCACCTGGAGCCATACCTCGCCGATGAAGTGGCGAACCGCCTCGGGGAGGGCTGGGTTTTCCAGGTGCGGCGTGGTCGCGTCCCGGGCCACCAGCCTGGCGATCTCCAGGCGCTCCTGCTGCTCCAGTTCATCGGTGAGGGTGGTGGCCTTTTCCTCGGCCAGCCGCTCCTGCTCCGCCAGGAAGGCTTCCAGCTGGGCCAGGCAGTCGGTAAAGACCTGGTTATCCTCGGCAAAGTGGTCCTGGATGCGGACCACCAAGGGCTCGGCAAACTTGAACAGGGCCGTTTCGCTGGTGAATTCCCCGTCCCAGCCGGCGGCAGACTGGGCCAGGGTATTGATCAGGCGGCGGGCTGGATGGGTGCGGTTGGAGAAAAAGCCGTGGTCCAGCATGGCCAGCTTGAGGACCGGGATCTGCAAGCGTCCGATGAGCCCCTTGACCAGCTCCGGAACATGGGGGTCGTCAAAGATGTAGTCGAACAGGGCGGCCACCACGTCGATGATGATGGCGTCCACCGAGCCCAGGTGCCGGCCGATGCCCGCCTCGATGAGACCGTGAAGGACGTTGGTGGTGGGACCGGCCCCCGCCGGCAGGCTGAAGCTGTCGCTCCCCACGGCCACCCCGGCCTGGCCTTGCTGGAGCTGGGTGAGGGCCAGGAGAATCTCGCCGCCCCGCTGGGCGCGGCTCATGGCGGCGGGGAAGCCGCCCTGGCCCCCGGGCTCGCCGCCACCCGTGAACAGGCGGTGCAGGATTCCCTGGGTTTCTTCACCAGAGCTGGTGTCCTCGTCGCTCCGGGGGACGGATTCCCGGGCGCTGACCCGGGGCTTGTCCCGCTTGACGGCGTGGCGGACCCGGGGCAGCACCTTGCGGGCGATCAGTAGGGTGTTGATTTCCCGGTAGAGGGCGGGCAGCTCGGGTTGCAGGGCGCTGGCGAGCAATGCCAGCAGGCGGGCCCGGGCGGGGCGGGCGGTGTCGAGCTGCCAGCAAATCTCTTTGAGGGCGGCACAGATCCCATCCGGGCCAATGGGGTCCCGGCTATCCCGCAGGTGGGTTTCGCCAAGCATGTGGCCGACCCGGGCGCGCAGGTCCTTCAGTTCGGCTTCGCAGGGGTTGCCCAACTGGCGGGCCAGGTTCTGGAGCAGGAGTTCGTCGGAGATCTGGTCGTCGTCGGCCAGGGAGAGTTCCAGCAGGCTGCCGCCCTCGCCGCCATAGACGCTGGCGCGGGGGGTAATCGGGGTGATGCGGTACTGGAACTCCCGCTCGAAGACTTCGTGGAAACGGCGGTTGAGGGTATTGCCCAGGCTGCGCAACTGGAACTGCACTTCCACCAGCAGATCGGCTTCGCTGGCGTCGGCGGTGGCGATGCGGCGGTTGTGGACTTCCTTGTCCAGGGGCTCGACGGCGTCCGCCAGGGTGGCGCCGAGCCGATCCGCTACCAGCCGGCGGCACTCGGCCAGAACCCCGGCGTAGGGCCGGAAGGGCACGTCGGCCCGGCCGCTTGTGTAGTTTTCCAGCTTGACCACGTTCATGGGACACCTCGCTTCATTCTGCTTTTTACGGCGAGGCCCGGGGCTCCTTGAGGCCCGGGTTTGTAAAACGGGATTTCATGGGACGCTCCGGCCCCGGCGTCCCCGCCCTTGGCTGGCGCCGGGCGGGCTGGCAGAATCGGCAATCCCAGGCCTCGCGCCCGCTTACCGCGGCTTTTGTCCGCGCCTGAAAAGCCATGTCCGGTACCCTGTTCATCGTCACTGCCCCTTCCGGGGCGGGCAAGACCACCTTGGTGAAAGCCCTGCTGGAGCAGGATGCCCAGGTGAGCCTGTCGGTTTCCTACACCACCCGCCCTCCCCGTAGTGGCGAAGAGGACGGGGTCCACTATCACTTCGTGGATGTCCCCAGCTTCCAGGCCCTGCGTGACCGGGGGGAGTTTCTGGAGTGGGCGGAGGTTCATGGCAATTACTACGGCACCTCCCGGGTCTGGATTCGGGATCAGATGGCCCGGGGCCGGGACATCCTGCTGGAAATCGACTGGCAAGGCGCCCAGCAGGTGCGCAAGGTGTTCCCCGACGCGGTGGGGGTATTCATCCTTCCCCCTTCGGTGGAGGCCCTGGAATCCCGCCTCACGGGGCGGGGCACCGACAGTCCGGAGGTCATCGCCCGTCGCCTGCTGGCCGCCCGGGGCGAGATGCGTCATGTGGGTGAATTTCAATATGTTATTCTGAACAATGAGTTGCGTGACGCCATCCATGATCTGGTGGCGGTTGTCCGGGCGGCCCGCCTGCGCTATGCCAATCAGGCCGCCCGTCACGTGGATTATTTTGATTTCTTGCAACAGGACTGACCATGGCCCGCATTACCGTCGAAGACTGCCTCAAGCGCATTCCCAATCGTTTCCAGCTCACCCTGGCCGCCACCTATCGGGCGCGTCAGCTCACCATCGGCAGTGCCCCCCAGATCGAGATCGACAAGAGCGACCGGGACAAGCCCACGGTCATCGCCCTGCGGGAAATCGCTGCCGGCAAGGTGGGTCTGGAAGTTCTTAACCGCGGTCAGGCCTGATCCCCGGGAGGGGAGGACGTACCATGGATCCGGAGTCCGCCCCCTCCTCCGCGCTCGCCCTGCCCGCCTCGCCCCTGGCGACCCTGGATTTCCAGCGCCTGCGGGAAAAGATCGCCGCCTATCTGCGCCCCGAGGACGTGGGTCGCATCGAGGCGGCCTACCATCTGGCGGCTTCGGCCCACCAAGGCCAGTCGCGACTTTCCGGCGAACCCTACATCAGCCACCCGGTGGCGGTGGCCTCCATCGTCGCCGACTGGCACCTGGACCCCCAGGCCCTGACCGCCGCCCTGCTTCACGATGTGATGGAAGACACCCACATCACCAAGCAGGAGATCGCCGAGCGCTTCGGCAAGGCTTCCGCCGAACTGGTGGATGGCCTGTCCAAGCTGGACAAGATCGAGTTCCGCTCCCATGAGGAAGCCCAGGCGGAAAACTTCCGCAAGATGCTGCTGGCCATGGCCAGCGATCTGCGGGTGATCCTGGTCAAGCTGGCTGACCGGCTCCATAACATGCGTACCCTGGATAGCGTGCGCCCAGCCAAGCGGCGCCGCATCGCCAACGAAACCCTGGAAATCTATGCGCCCCTGGCCAATCGGCTGGGGCTCAACAATCTCTATCGGGAACTCCAGGAGCTGGCCTTCCAGCACAAATACCCGATCCGCTATCAGGTCCTCTCCAAGGCCATCAAGGCCGCCCGGGGCAACCGCCGGGAAGTGGTGGGCAAGGTGCGGGTGGCCATCGAGGAGCGCCTGCCCCAGTGGGGCATCGAGGCCGAGGTGTGGGGGCGGGAGAAGCACCTTTACGGCATCTACCGCAAGATGGTGGAGAAGAGCCTGTCCTTCTCCCAGGTGCTGGACATTTATGGCTTCCGGGTGATCGTCAAGGACGTGGCCAGCTGCTACGTGGCCCTGGGGGCGCTCCATGCCCTCTACAAGCCGGTGCCGGGCAAGTTCAAGGATTACATCGCCATCCCCAAGGCCAATGGCTACCAGAGCCTGCATACCACCCTGATCGGGCCCTTCGGCACCCCGGTGGAGGTACAGATCCGCACCCGGGAAATGCACCACGTAGCGGAAACCGGGGTGGCCTCCCACTGGCTTTACAAGGAAGACGAAAAGACCTTCGGCGACCTGCAGCAGAAAACCCATTCTTGGCTCCAGTCCCTGCTGGACCTGCAATCGGCCTATGGCGAGGCCACCGAGTTCCTGGAGCACGTCAAGATCGACCTGTTCCCCGGGGAGGTCTATGTCTTTACCCCCAAGGGCAAGATCATGTCCATGCCCAAGGGCTCGACGCCAGTGGACTTTGCCTACGCCATCCACACCGACATCGGCAATCGCTGCATGGCCTGCCGCATCAATACCGAGTTGATGCCGCTGCGCACCGAACTGCGCAACGGCGACCAGGTGGAGATCATCACCGCCGCCCACGCCAGCCCCAATCCTGCCTGGCTGGCCTATGTGCGCACCGGTAAGGCCCGCGCCCAGATCCGCCATTTCCTGAAAAACGCCCAGCACGAGGAATCGGTGGCCCTGGGGGAGCGTCTGCTCAACCAGGCCCTGCGGACCCACGGCCTGACCCTGGGGCAGATCAGCACCTTTGCCTGGGACCGTTTTCTGCCGGACCGGGGGGTGCGCACCCGCAAGGCCGTTTTTGCCGACATCGGTCTGGGCAAGCGCCTGCCGGTGATCGTGGCCCGCCGTCTGGCCCAGGCCCAGGACCAGGAATCCGGCCGGCCCGACGTGATCAAGCCCAAGCCCGCCGGGGCCATCCTGATCAGGGGATCCGAGGGGGTCACGGTCCAGCTTGCCAAGTGCTGCCAGCCGATTCCCGGCGACCCCATCGTGGGCACCATCCGCAAGGGCCAGGGCCTGGAGGTGCATCTCCACGATTGCCCTACCGTGGCCCGGTTGCGGGGGGACCGGCTGCGCTGGATCGACGTGGAGTGGGAGCCGGTGGACGGACGCCTGTTCGAGGTCACCATCCGGGTCCTGACCCAGAATGCGCCCGGCATCCTGGCCAAGGTTGCCACCGCCATTGCCGAAGAAGATAGCAATGTGCTCAACGTCACCATGGATCACGAGGTGAGTCCCTATATCGCCCTGTACTTCTCGGTGCAGGTGCGGGACCGGCTTCACCTGGCCAGGCTCATGCGGGGGGTGCGGCGCCTTCCGGAGGTGATCCGCATTGGCCGGGTACGGGGTGATGGCCGGGCCAGCTGAGGGCCGGTAGGGGTTCCCAAGGGGAGCCCCTTCGGACGCTCCGATCCCGCCAGCGGTTTCCGGCGAAGGCCCGCCGGTCGTACAATCACCGGCTATTCACGGGAGAACACCATGGCCAAGTACGAATCGGAACACACCAAGTTCATGCGGGAATGGCTGGAAACCCATCCCCAGGAACTGGAAGAACAGAAGCAGGGCCGCGCCCTGTGGTGGGACAAGCCCCAGGATCTGGAAACCCAGCGACGCTTGCAGGAAAGCCGGGTGCCCACCAAGGCTTACTACTACGACATCAATCATTGATTGAGCTTCCGGTGATGAGGGGGCAAGGTGGCGGGCGGGTGCCGTTTTGCCCTTGCGGACACGTCCGCTGCGCCCGGGTCGTCCGTGTCCCTGCCTGAAACCCTCGCCTTCATCGACGTGGAGACCACCGGCGCCAATCCGGTGGCCGACCGGGTCACCGAGATCGCCGTCATCCGGGTGGAGGGCGGGCGAGTGGTGGAGCGCTGGGAGAGCTTGGTCAATCCGGGCATCCCCATTCCCCCCACCATCCAGCGCGTTACCGGCATTACCGATGCCATGGTGGCCGATGCACCGGCCTTTCCGGCCCTGGCGGAAAGCGTCCAGGCCATCCTGGAAGGCTGCGTTTTCGTCGCCCACAATGCCCGCTTCGATTACGGCTTCATCAAGAACGAGTTTCAGCGAGCCGGCGGCGACTTCGAGGCGCCAGTGCTGTGCACGGTGAAGCTCTCCCGGGCCCTTTATCCCGAGCATCACCGCCACGGACTGGATACCCTCATCGAGCGCCACGGTTTCACCTGCGCCGCCCGCCACAGGGCCATGGGGGATACCGAGGTGCTGTGGTCCTTCGCCCAGCTCATCAGCCAGGGCTTCCCGCCAGACGTGGTGGAGCGGGCGGTGGATAAGGCCATGAAGCGCCCTGCCCGGCCGGCTGGTCTCCCCGAAGGGATGGTGGAGGGCATGCCTGATTCTCCGGGAGTCTATCTCTTCCACGGCGAGAACCAGTTACCCCTCTATATTGGCAAGAGTGTGTCCCTGCGCAGCCGGGTGATGGCCCACTTCGCCGCCGATCACAAGAGTGGTAAGGAGGCGGACCTGGCTCGTCAGGTGCGGCGGGTGGAATGGATCGAGACCGCCGGCGAACTGGGGGCCCTCCTTACCGAGGCGGCCTTGGTGAAATCCCGCCAGCCTATCCACAACCGCCTGTTGCGGGCCAATGAGGAGGTCTTCGCCCTGCGCCTGGTGCCCAACCGGCGGCGGGCCCCCATTCTGGAGCGGGTGCCCATCACCGGGACCGACCCCCGGGAATGGGAGGATCTCTTCGGGACCTTCCGCACCCGCAAGGAAGCGGACAACCTGCTGCGGGAACTCGCCCTGCTGTACCAGCTGTGTACCCGCCGCCTGGGGCTGGAGCCCGGCGCCGCCGGGGCTTGTCTTGCCCACCAGATGAAGCGTTGCGCCGGGGTGTGCGCCGGCAAGGAACGTCCGGAAGTCCATGATGCCCGGCTTGCCGGCGCCCTGGGGAGTGCGCGTCTCAAGCCCTGGGCCTGGCCCGGGCGAGTGGTGGTGGCGGAGCATCACTCCGCCACCGACCGGCGTGCCTGGCACTTGCTGGACAGCTGGTGCCATCTGGGCAGCGCCGACTCCCCCGAGGGCTTGCAGGCCTTGGTGGCCAGCGCCCCGCCCCGGCGCTTCGAGCTGGACACCTATCGGATCCTGGCGCGCTGGTTCGATCATCCCAACCATTGCAGTGCCGTGACGCCCTGGGACGAATAAGGCCACGTCCGGGCCGGGTTGGCTCCGCCCCGCCCCATCGTTCGGCCGCTCGTTGGCCCGTGTGGGTGGTAACCGGGGATCCGGCGTGATTTCGGGTCGGCCTATCGGTGGCGGTTTGATCGGCGTCATGACCCCCAGGGGCGGCATGGGCTCCAATGCAAGTCGCCAATTACCGTGGAGTCAGTGAAGTGTTAGCAGGCCGCCGAGCCTTCCTGCGAGGGAAAACCAAGAGTGCTGGAAATGCGCCGCGCCCGCCCTGGGCGCTGGCGGGCGGGGCTTTCGAGTCCTGCTGCACCCGCTGTGGCGACTGCCTGGCGGCCTGCCCCAGGAGGATCCTGGTGGTGGGTGAAGGCGGTTACCCGATGGTGGATTTCACCCGGGGCGAATGCACTTTCTGTGGTGACTGCGTGGCCCGCTGCGGGCCAGGGGCTTTATGCCGTCAAGGGGACGATGCGCCTTGGTCCTTGATGGCGATGGTGACCGAAGGGTGCCTGGCTGAACGGGGGGTTGAATGCCGGGTGTGTGGCGAGGCTTGCCTCGCCGGCGCGATTGGCTTCCAGCCCCGCATCGGGGGCATGGCCAGCCCCGTAGTCCAGGCCTCGGCCTGTACGGGTTGCGGCGCTTGCGTGTCGGTTTGCCCGACCGGGTCCGTCAAGGTTGGCCTGCCCGAGGCGAATCTGCCTTAAGGGCGGGGTCTGCATGACCGCCCGTGGCGGTCCCAAAAACCCGCCACGTCAGCAGGGAAGTCACCTGGCGCTGTCAATCCCAATGCTATTCCCCGATCATTCCCGCCCGTGAGGCGGGAATGATCGGTTCACATGGAGCCCACCTCAGTTTTTCTTGGTGGCGGGCTTGGTTCCAGCGACCGTTCCCTTGAAATCGCTTTCCACCAGGGGCGGGGCGTCTACCTGAGGGACGTGGCACTGTTGGCAGTTGTGGCGCGCCGCGGAGGTTCCGGCCAGCTTGTTGCCGTCACGATCGAAGAAATGGCTGTCGCCGACCTTGGGCGCATTTTTCTTCATGTAGGCATCCGGGCCATGACAGGTCAGGCACTGGTTCTCTTCCAGGGTGATCTCGTCGAAATTATCCACCGCGTGGGGGATGACCGGCGGTTGTCCGGTGAAGGTGCGGACCACCTTGTCCTGGGTGCCGGGCCGACCGCCGCGATACTTTTTCACCTCAGGCGCCTGGTCCGGCGCAGTGACGTCGGCACCACGCAGGGAAGTGACAGGCCCCTCCGCACTGACTTGCGGTGCAAACGCCCAGCAGGCGGTGGTCGCCAAAACGGCCAAGGTCGTCTTCAGGTGGAATTTCATAGTGGGAGCTCCTCCAATAAGCTTGAAAATCAAATGGTGTCCGTCCCGCCCGTCGTTTCTGGCAGGCCGTTCGCCGGCTTTCTGAATCGGGTTCCGAACGCGAACACGTCCTTGGAGCAAACGTCGATACAACGTCCGCAGTTGGTGCAGTCGCCGGCCATGACCGCCGGGCTCACGCCTTTCTTGTCGCCCTTGAGAGCGGGGCGGATTACATGGGATTCGGGGCAAACCCGGAAGCAATCCAGGCAGTCGTTACAAGCTTCGCGTTTCACCACTGCAATGCGGATCAGGCTCAGTCGCCCAATCAGGCCGTAGGCCGCGCCCACCGGGCAAAGATGTCCGCACCAGCCACGGCCCATCACGAACAGGTCAAGCAGAAAAACCGCCACCACCAGCGTCCATGCCGCGCCCATGCCGAAGATCAGTCCGCGATGCAGCATCGACACAGGATTGACCAGTTCCCACAGCACAACCCCGGTCAAGGCCGAGCCGAGCAGGGTCATGCCCAGGATCCAGTAGCGGGTCTCACGGGAGACATGGGCGCCCCCCTTGATGCCCAAGCGTTCGCGCAACCAGCTGGCGCCATCGGTGACCGGATTGATCGGGCAGACCCAGCTGCAGTAGGCCCGTCCCCCCACCAGGACATACAGGGCGAGCACGATGGCCGCCCCGATCAATCCGGCGGTCGCGGCCAAGTGCCCGGCCATCAGGGATTGCAGGGCAAGGTAGGGATCCGTCAGGGGCAGCACCCCTAGGGTCAGACTGGAATTGAGGTTGCCCTTGACGATCCAGATGCCGGCCAGGGGACCCAACAGGAACAGCCCGAGGATGCCGGCTTGAGAAATGCGGCGCAGCAACAGCCATTTATGGGCATTCAGCCAGCCCTTCCCGGCAACCGCTTCGGCCCCGATGGATGCCCGGTTCATGGTGTGCCTCCCAGTCCAGGGGGCGCGCTCGGGACCGGCGCGGCCGTACTGCCAGGCCCGGCCGGGGCCGGAGTTGGCGCGGTGCCCGGATCGTAATGATTGGGCAGGGCCACGCCTTCCGGCATCCGGTCCGGCAAATCGACCATGCTCTTCTCGTCGATCAGCGACCCCCCCGCCTTCTTCTGCTCGTCCCAGCCGACGCGATAGTGCTTGCCCAGCGCGCCCTTGGCCAGTTTGACGGGCAGGACGCGGATCGCCGCTTCTTCCAGCACGCAGGACTTCTCGCATTTACCGCAGCCGGTGCACGCGTCGGAATGCACGTTGGGCAGGAACATGGTGTGCCGCCCGGTGCGTAGGTTAGGCACAAGTTCCAGCGTGATGGCCTTGTCGATGGCCGGGCAGACGCGATAACAGACGTCACAGCGCAGCCCCAGGAAATTCAGGCAGGTTTCGTGATCGATCAGCACCGCCATGCCCATCCGGGCGTTCTCGATTTCGGTCAGGCCATGATCAAGGGCGCCGGTCGGGCAGGCCTTGACGCACGGAATGGTGTCGCACATTTCACAGGGGATATTGCGCGCCGTGAAATAAGGCGTGCCGGTGGCAACGGGCGACTCGGGCTTGGCCAGCTCCAGGGTGTTGAAGGGGCAATCACGCACGCACAGCCCGCACCGGATACAGGCGCCGAGAAAGTCTTCTTCCGGCAGTGCCCCGGGGGGGCGCAATGCCTGGGCCGGCCGGGACTTGGCCTGCTTGGCGTAAAAGCCCAGGCCAAGCCCGAACAGCCCCACGCCGCATGCCATCCGGGCGGAGTCGAGCAAAAACTGGCGACGGTCGTTCTGCAATTTAGCCATGATTCGCCGTAGCGCTCGGCTCCCCGGGGGCAACCTCCCGCGACGGTCCTCTCATCCCGAATGTCAGGCCTTGACCACCTTGCACGCGCACTTCTTGAAGTCGGTTTCCTTCGAGATCGGGCACGTGGCGTCCAGGGTCAGCTTGTTGACCAAACGGTTTTCATCAAAGAAGGGCACGAACACCAGGCCCACGGGAGGTTTGTTGCGGCCCTTGGTTTCCACCCGCAACTGGATTTCGCCCCGGCGGGTTGCCACCTTGACCACGTCGTTGCGAGCCAGGCCGCGCTGCTTGGCGTCTTCCGGATTCATATACACCACCGCATCCGGCATGGCCTTGTACAACTCGGGCACACGACGGGTCATGGAGCCGGTATGCCAGTGCTCGAGCACACGGCCGGTGCACAACCAGAGGTCGTAATCCTTGTCCGGCATTTCGGCGGCAGGCTGGTAAGGCAGGGCAAACACCACCGCCTTGCCGTCGGGGAAGCCGTAGAAGCGCACGCCTTCGCCCTTGGGCACGTAGGTGTCGTAGCCTTCGCGGAAGCGCCACAGGGTTTCCTTCTCGTCCACCACCGGCCAGCGCAGGCCGCGGGCCTTGTGATAGGTCTCGAACTTGGCCAGATCGTGGCCATGCCCGCGTCCGAACTGGGCGTATTCCTCGAACAGGCCCTTCTGCAGGTAGAAGCCGAAGGCCTTGAACTCGTCGTTGGTGTAGTCCTTGATGCCGTGGGCGTTGGCCTTCTTCAGGTCATCCGCGCCGAACTTGTTCACCACGCCGTTGGCGTAGAGCACGTCGTAGAGGGTCTTGCCCTTGTATTCCGGCGCCTTGTCCAGCAGCTCCGCCGGCCATACCTCTTCCATCTTGAAGCGCTTGGAGAACTCCACGTACTGCCACACGTCGGATTTGGCCTCCCCGGGTGCCTGAACCTGCTGGCGCCAGAACTGGGTGCGCCGCTCGGCGTTGCCGTAAGCGCCTTCCTTTTCCATCCACATGGCCGACGGCAGGATCAGGTCAGCGGACATGGCGGAAACCGTCGGGTAAACGTCGGAGTGGACGACGAAGGCCTTCGGATTGCGCCAGCCAGGATAGACCTCTTCGTTCAGGTTGGGCCCGGCTTGCATGTTGTTGGTGGTGGTGGACCAGAAGAATCCAACCTTGCCGTCTTTCAATGCCCGGGATTGGGCCACTGCGTGAAGGCCGATCCAGTCGGGGATGGTGCCGGCGGGGAGCTTCCAGATGGCTTCGGTGGCTTCCCGGTGCTTGGGATTGTTCACCACCATGTCGGCCGGCAGACGGTGGGCGAAGGTGCCCACTTCCCGGGCGGTGCCACAGGCGGAAGGCTGGCCGGTAAGGGAGAAGGGGCCGTTGCCGGGCTCGGAGATCTTGCCCACCAGCAGATGGACGTTGTAGATCATGTTGTTTACCCAGGTGCCCCGGGTGTGCTGGTTGAAGCCCATGGTCCAGTAGGAACAGACCTTGGTCTTCGGATCCGCGTAGGTCTTGGCCAGCAGTTCCAGCTTGTCCTTGGGCACGCCGGAAATCTCGTGGGCCTTGTCCAGGGTGTATTCAGAAACAAAGGCGGCAAAGTCGTCAAAGCTGATCGGGCTGGCGCCGCCGGGGTTGCCCTTGGGCTTGCCATCCTCGCCGGGGTAGCCATTGTTCATGGCCACCTTTTCCAGGGGATGGTTTGGACGCAGGCCGTAGCCGATGTCGGTCACGCCCTTGGCGAACTTGACGTGCTTGGCGACGAAGTCCTTGTTCACCGCGTTGTTCTGGATGATGTAGTTGCAGATGTAATTGAGGATCGCCAGATCGGACTGGGGATTGAAGATCAGTTCACTGTCCGCCAGTTCGCAGGAGCGGTGGGTGAAGGTGGACAGCACGTGGATCTTGACGTGCTTGGCGGTCAGCCGCCGGTCGGTGATGCGCGACCACAGGATGGGGTGCATCTCGGCCATGTTGGAACCCCACAGCACGAAGGCGTCGGCGTGTTCCATGTCGTCGTAGCAACCCATCGGCTCGTCGATGCCGAAGGTGCGCATGAAGCCAGCCACGGCCGAGGCCATGCAGTGGCGTGCGTTGGGGTCGAGATTGTTGGAACGGAAGCCGGCCTTGAACAGCTTGGCGGCGGCATAACCCTCCCAGATGGTCCACTGGCCCGAGCCGAACATGGCGATATTCTTCGGCCCGCCTTCCTTCAGTGCGGCCTTGCACTTCTCTTCCATGATGTCGAAGGCCTGTTTCCAGGAGATCGGCTTGAAATCACCGCTTTTGTCGTACTTGCCATCCTTCATGCGCAATAGCGGCTGGGTCAGCCGGTCCTTGCCGTACATGATCTTGGACAGGAAGTAGCCCTTGATGCAGTTGAGGCCTCGGTTGACCGGCGCTTCCGGGTCGCCCTGGGTCGCCACCACGCGGCCATCCTTGACGCCCACCAGCACGCCGCAGCCGGTACCGCAGTAGCGACAGGCGCCTTTATCCCAGCGCACGCCGTCACTGCCGCCCTGCTGCTGGGCCAGCACGGCTTCCGGAACGGCGATGCCGGCCACTCCGGCTGCCGCGGTCACTGCGGTACTCTTGATGAAATCGCGCCGCGTTAGCTTCGCTTCGATCATTTCAGGCCTCCTCGTCGGGCTCAGGTTCAAATTGGTGATAGACCATGGATGCCGACATCACCCCCGGCATCTGGCGAATCATTTCAAAACAGTCGGCGGTCTTGCCGTCGCTCGCGGCCTCGATGGTGATCACCAGCCGGCCATCCTCGGATACCAGATGAACCTCGACGCCGGGAACGGCCGCGAGCTGCTCCCGCACCTTGTCCAGATGGCCGGGAGCAGCGCCGACGATGACGCTGGAAATGTTGACCGACCCGCCGCAGGGTGAATCAGTAGCCGTATTTGTCATAGGGGTATTCATAAAACAGAAATTGCGCGTTCTCTCTTGAATTGTCCTTAATCAAGATCAACTTCTTTTGGTGCGATGCACAAGCAGGGCTCCTTGAGCAAGCCGTCCCGAAAATCCTGCGGCTGGAATGCGGGGGCAATGCCTGCCGGGCGGCGGCGTGGCCCGCAGTCCATCGAACATGCCAGCCTTCAGTTAAGTCCACAGCTGGGCGTTTGTCCGTGATCGGCTGGCGCCTGAGGCCGGAAGCCGTCGACAATGCATCGGACAGGGCCTTGGAGCTGGCGGTTGGTCACGGATCCCGCCTGGCAACCGGCCCGGGGCGGTGTTCCGGATTGAAAGTGAAAAGGCCGCCCGGGGGCGGCCTTTTCATGGTGGGCGGAACGCGCCGGAAAGTTCAGCGCCGGCTCTCCAGCCGGGCGATGCGTTTTTCCAGACGGGCCAGGTCATCCCGCAGGGTAGTGGCTTCCTGGAGCAGGTCTTCCAGGGCGGGTTGGGCCACCAGGGTGGGTTGTTCCACCACTAGGTAGTCCCGCAGATTTTCCCCCAGGCGCTGGGCTGCGTCGGCGTGCCAGCGCGCTACGCTCCGGACGGTTTGGGCCAGGCGATGGGCGGGGATGTCCCCCACCAGGCGGGTCAGATCTTCCTCTGCGTCCCAGCGCAGATGACGTAGCACCAGACCTAGGGCTTCGCCGAATTCCGCCGAGCCTTCGATGCGCACGTGGCGCATCACCCCTTCCATGCCGTTGGCGGCAGCGCCCAGGGCCGCTGCCGGTACCGTGAGGATCAGGTTGGGCGCACCGGTGGTGGCGCAGTCGGCCACCTGGCCGTCGTCCGCGACCACGAAGTCCACGGCCCCCAGGGGCAGTGCAATCCGGGCGTGCTGGCCGGCATGGGGGCGCAGCAGGCGCCGGGCCCACTCGGACTGGTAGAGCAGGTGGTTGAGGGCGGCGAGCAAGGCCGGCGTCCACATTGCGGCGGGCTCAGGGCTTGAAGCCGCGGTGGAGTGCCACCACCCCGGCGGAAAGGTTGAAGTAATCCACCCGGGTGAGGCCGGCGTCCTCCATCAGGGCCTTGAGTTCTTCCTGACCGGGATGCATGCGGATGGATTCAGCCAGGTAACGGTAGCTGTCGGCGTCCTTGGCCACCTTGTTCCCCAGCCAGGGCAGAATCTTGAAGGAGTAGAAGTCATAGGCCGGGGCCAGGGGCGCCCATACCTTGGAGAACTCCAGCACCAGGAGCCGCCCGCCCGGCTTGAGAACCCGGTTCATCTCCGCCAGGGCGGCGTCCTTGTGGGTCATGTTGCGCAGGCCGAAGGCCACCGTCACGCAATCAAAGTAGTCCGAGGGGAAGGGGAGCTTTTCCGCGTCGCACTGGGCCACCGGCACGGGGTGGCCCCGGTCGATCACCCGGTCCCGGCCCCGGGAGAGCATGGCGTGGTTGATGTCGGTGAGCCACACCTGGCCCCTGGCGCCAACCCGCTTGGCGAAGGCCAGGGACAGGTCGGCGGTGCCGCCGGCCACGTCCAGCACCCGGTTCCCCGGGCGGATCCCGGCGATCTGCACCGCGAAGGTTTTCCACAGGCGATGCAGGCCCATGGACATGAGGTCGTTCATCACATCGTAGCGGCCGGCCACGGAGGAGAACACGCCGGCCACCTTGCGGGCCTTTTCTTGCTCGGCGACGGTTTCGAAGCCAAAGTGGGTGGTCTTGTCGTTCATGGTTCAGGCTAAGGGACTCGGGCTCCGGTCAATGACGGTGACTGGCGCAGCCGCCCTTGGGCTCGGGCGGCGGGAGGTCGGCGGGGTCGCGGCTGCCCCCGGCTGCGGCAAGGCGTGCCAGGTAATCCTGCCACAGTTCGGCGTGGCGGCTACCCAGCAGATGGAGGTGGTCCCAGGAGTACAGTCCACTGTCGTGGCCGTCGGAAAACACCAGCTTGACGGCATAACTGCCCACTGGTTCGATGGCGGTGATCTCTACGCCCTGCTTCCCCTGCTGCAAGACTTCCTGGCCCACCCCATGGCCGCGTACCTCGGCGGAGGGGGAATAGACCCGCAGGAATTCAAAGGGCAGCTTGAAACGGTCGCCGTTGTTGAAGGCGATTTCCAGCAGGCGCGATAGCCGATGGAGGGTGATTTCGGTGGGGATGGGCGTGGATTTATCGAGACCGGCCATGGCCGTGCTTTCGGGCTGCGAGGAAGGTCGTATGATACCTCCAATCATGGACCGGGACTTGAGGGGGGTCCGTTGCAGTGGTGTGACGTGTCATCAAACCGTAAAGCGGCTGCAATAGACTTGCCTCATCGACTGGAGCCTTGACCATGCCCGCAAATATCCTCGTCGTCGAAGACGAGCCCGCCATCCAGGAACTCATCACCGCCAATCTGCTGCGGGCCGGTCACCATGTGGTGCGGGCCGCCGATGCCGAAAGTGCCCTGCGCCTGTTGCGGGATGCCCTGCCGGATCTGGTGTTGCTGGACTGGATGCTGCCCGGTCTGCCGGGCATCGAGCTGGCCCGCCGCCTGCGGGCCGACGAGCGGACCCGCGCCATTCCCATCATCATGCTCACCGCCCGGGGCGAGGAACATGATCGGGTATTGGGCCTGGAAACCGGTGCCGACGATTACGTGACCAAGCCGTTTAGTCCACGGGAACTGGTGGCCCGCATCAAGGCGGTGCTGCGCCGGCGTGCGCCCCAGGCCACCGAGGATCCGGTGGAGGTGGCGGGCCTTCGGCTGGATCCGGTGGCCCACCGGATCAGCGTAGGGGAGCAAGCCATCTCCCTGGGGCCCACCGAGTTTCGCCTGCTGCACTTCCTCATGACCCATCCGGAGCGGGTCCATTCCCGTGCCCAGTTGCTGGACCAGGTGTGGGGCGACCACGTCTTTGTGGAGGAGCGCACCGTGGATGTGCATATCCGCCGCCTGCGCTCGGCTCTGGAGCCCACCGGGCACCAGAGCCTGATCCAGACCGTACGGGGCAGCGGTTACCGCCTGTCCTCCCAGATCGAGGCCTGAGGGGCGGCCCGGGCCCGTGAGATAATCCGGGCCACCATTCGCACGGGAGCTCACCATCCGTTCCATCAGCTACATCTGGATCTGGTCAGGTTCGGTCCTGACCAGCCTGGGACTGGCGTCCCTGGCCATCGGCGTCGTCCAGGGGCTGGTTTGGGGCATGGGGAGCTTCTGCCTGCTGCTGCTGCTGCTGGGGGTCTATCACACGCGCAATCTGGCGGCCTTTGCCCGGTGGACCCGTCAGCCCATCGGATCTCCGGTGCCCAGGGCCTCTGGCCTGTGGGATTTCCTGTTCTCCGACCTGGCGCGCCGGGCGCGTGCCTCGGAGGAAAAGCGCCAACGCTTGTCCGCTTCCCTGGAGCAGTTCCGGGACGCCAGTCACGCCATGCCCGATGGCGTTATTTATCTCTCCGCTGCCAACACCATTGAATGGGTTAACCAGCGGGCCGAGGAGCAACTGGGTCTGGATGGCAAACGGGACGTGGGGGCGCCCATCACCAACCTGGTGCGGGAGCCCGATTTCGTAGCCTTCCTGGTGGGGGGCGAGTTTGGCCAGCCCTTGTCCTTCCATTCCCGCCGGCATCAGCAACTAACCCTGCAGATTCAAGTGATCCCCTTTGGCGATGGCCAGAAGCTTCTGCTCTCCCGGGACGTTACCCAGCTGGAGCGGCTGGAGCGGATGCGCCGGGATTTCGTGGCCAACGTATCCCATGAGCTGCGCACCCCCCTGACCGTGGTGACCGGCTTCCTGGAAACCATGGAGGATGGGCTGGAGGATTTCGAGCCGGATCAGTTGCGCCATTTTCTTTCCTTGGCGTCCAACGAGGCGGCCCGCATGCGCCAGCTGATCGAGGATCTTCTCAGCCTGTCGGCCCTGGAAACCGGGGCGCCAGATCCGGTACAGGAGGAGGTGGGGGTGGCGGGCTTGCTGGCGGAGATAGCGGAGCAGGCTCGGCTGCTATCGGCCGGGCGGCATCGGGTGACCATGACCGTGGATGGGAATGGTCATCTGCTGGGGTGCCGCAAGGAACTTTATAGCGCCTTCCTCAATCTGGTGACCAATGCCGTGCGCTATACCCCCGCGGGTGGCGAGATTGCCTTGAGTTGGCAACGACGCCCGGATGGCGCGGTCTTCGCCGTGCGGGACAATGGGATTGGTATCGCGGCGGAGGATATTCCCCGCTTGACCGAGCGTTTCTACCGGGTGGATCGGGGGCGTTCCCGGGAAACCGGTGGCACCGGCCTGGGATTAGCCATCGTTAAGCACGTGCTGACCCGCCATCAGGGCGAGTTGCTGATTGAGAGCGAACCAGGCAAGGGCAGTAGCTTCAGCGCCCGCTTTCCCGCCCGGCGGGTGAAGTCTTGAATCTTCCGGGCTAGGCCACGCTCGTGAAGCTGACCTGATCGAAGTTGGCGCCGCGCTCCACAAGCTTGGTCAGCTGCACCCGCAGGGGCGGTTCGCCATGGATTTCGATGAGCCGTTCGGGCCGGAACCAGCCCGAGGGCAAGACCAGGGAGGCTTCGGTCTTGAGGGCGGGTACTGGCGGCAGCATGAAGGCCAGGTGGTAGGCCTCCCGATGGTCGCTCCCCACCCCCGGAGTGCGCACTGCCACCACTCGAGGTAACCCGGGCAGCATCTGGATTCCCGCCTCCAGCATGCCGTCTTGGCGGAACATCAGCCAGCTGACGCGCCCCAGCAGGAACTGGTCGCCGTCCGGTGGCCGAACGCCCACCAGCTGATGGTGCTCGGTGCGTTCCCCCTGGGGATGGCGCTGGACCCGGAAGCCGCCCACGGACTGATCCGCCACCTGCCAGGGCAGGCAGAAGTAGCCTTTTTCCCGCGCCACCGCTGCCCGGCGATGGTCGTCCCAGTCGTCGGTGTTCTCGACGCGGGCGCCGAAAGTCATGAAATTCAGGTCGGTTTCCAGGCTGGTGGCGCGGTTCCCCGCCCGGGGCGCCTCGAAGGGGCGGCCCTCGATGTAGAAGGCGATGGCGGGCCAGTCCACCGTGACCTGGGCCGCGCCCCGGCTGCCCCGGCGGGGATACTTGCGCCCCGCCGCCGCCAGGCCCCAGGGGCGGTAAAGGGAGAGGAGCAGCCGCGCCGCCACGTCCGCCGGGCAATCTTCCCCCAACCCCAGGGTGGCGGGGGATACGCCCTGTTTGAACTGGGTCATGATGGCCTGGATCTGGCCGGCCAGGCGCTGGCTATCGAAGCGGCGCAGGGTGGGGGCCGCCGCCAACAGTCCTCCCGGACGCAGACCATGGTCTTGCCCCAGGTCCAGGCCATATTTTCCGGGGGCTTCCCCCTCGGCAGGATTGCTCAGGGTGCAATAGGGGGCGAAACGCTGAGCCCAGCGGCATACCCAGTTGAATTCCCGCTCGCCTCGGCTGAAGGGATTGGCCACATCCACCAGCAGGGTGGCCACATAGGCCTCGCCGCTGCTTTGGGCGCGCCATACTTCGTTGAGGGGGTCGGCCACCCGCACCCGGGCCACCCCCATCTTTTCCGCTTCCTGGTAATGCCGGTGGAGTTGCAGCCAGGCGCCGGCGGGCACTGAGCGATGGGCCCGGTAGTACTCGACGATCACCTGGCCGGCGTAATGCAGGCGGCGCTGGGCGAGCAGGGCGTGTTGATCGGCGAGGGTGTGAAACTCCGCGTCCCGCTGGAGGATGAGGCCGCAGGAGTTGGCCAGATCCGACCACAATTCCGCAACCTGGAGGAGGGTGGCGTTTTCGGTGCTGTCCGGCGGCAGGGGGTGGGCGGCGTAGCGGTTCCCCAGTTCACCCTGGACGAAGGCGATGTGGGGCCGGGCCGTTTCCAGCACTTCCAGGTGCTGGTTGGGGGCGGGGGGAAACTGGAGCAGGGTGGCCACCATCTCCCGCAGCGTCCGGTGGCTGCCGGCCAGATCGGTCAGGTGAAGGCGTTGCAGGCGCTCCAGGCACTCGGCCGGATTGCGGTAGTCGGGTTGCGCCATGCTCATGGGGGCTCCGGTTATTCCTTGCGTCAGGCTTTGATGCTGTCTGGATGCTATCAACCCGAGGTCAGTTCCGCCAGGGTATCGCGGATTGCGTCATGGAGGATGGTGTCGTCGGGGGCGGCCAGGGCTTGTCCTGGCCGTTGGGGAGTACCCCATACCGGTTCCGGAAAATGGCGGTCCTGGGGGTGGCGGGGAATCACGTGCCAGTGCAGGTGGGGGACCTGGTTGCCGAAGCTGGCCAGGTTGATCTTGACAGGATTGACCAGGCTGCGCAGGGCCTCCTCTGCCGCCAGCACCACGTTCATCAGGTGGCGCCGGTCCGCTAGAGCGAGGTCGCTCATTTCCTGCACATGCTGGTGCCAGATCACCCGCAGGAAAGCTGGATAGGCCGGGTCTTCGACCCGGATGACCCGGCACGCCTGATCCTGCCAGATCAGGTTTTCATCGCTACGTTGGCACAGAGGGCACGAGGACATGGTGATATCCGGGGGGCTGGAATGATTCAAGGATAGTTCACGGGGCGCTGCGCGACCCCCGGGGTTAATGAGAACGCCCACTAGCGCTGGGGCATGTTCTTCTTCATTTCCTGGAGATTGATGCGACCACCGGGCATGCTTATCTCGGTATCGCCGGGTTTCTGGCCCGGGGCGCAGGGGCCGAGCCAGCGGGCGGCGATGCTTAGGGTGGAGCTGGTCATGCCATGGAGGGGGGGTGCGTAGCGGGTATCCACCCGGCCGCCGTACTGGGCCTGGAAATCTCCGCTGAGGGTGGCGCGGGTGGTGGCGGTGGAGCCTTCCACCTTGCAGACCACCTCGGTGATCACCTCGGCACCCTTGCGGCTCACCTTGGCTTCGCCGCAGTTCTTGTGCTCCCGGGGGTTGCGCTCCAGGAGGTCACCGTCCCCGCCGGGGCCGATGCAGCGCCGGGCCACCATTTTCTGGCCCGGCATCATGGACATTTCGCTGCTCATCTCCCACAGGCCCGGCTTGCGGGCCGGCATGGCATCGGCGGCCAGGGCCGCGACGGAGGGCAGGGCAAGGAGGGCGAGGGCAGCGCGGCGTAGGGCGGGCATGACGGGCTCCTGGGGTGGGCTGGGAGTCATGCTAACAGCAAGCCCGGCCATCAACAGACCCTAGACGCCGAGCTTCTGCTTAAGAAGTTCGTTCACCTGGGCTGGGTTGGCCTTGCCCCTGGAGGCTTTCATGACCTGGCCCACCAGGGCGTTGAAGGCTTTTTCCTTGCCGGCGCGGAACTCCTCGACGGATTTCTGATTGGCCGCCAGTACCTCGTCGATGATGGCCTCGATGGCGCCGCTGTCGGTGACCTGCCTGAGGCCCTGTTTGTCGATGATCTCGTCGGCCGTGGCCCCTTCCCCGTTCCACAGGGCGTCGAAGACCTTCTTGGCGATGGCGTTGGAGATGGTGTTGTCGGCGATGCGGGCGATCAGACCGGCGAGCTGGGGGGCGGAGACCGGGGATGCGGCGATGTCCAGCTCGGCCTTGTTGAGGCGTGCGGCCAGCTCCCCCATCACCCAGTTGGCGCAGGGCTTGGCTTGGGCCGTGCCGGCCACCGCCAGGGCATCCAGATAGTACTGGGCGGTTTCCCGGCTGGCGGTCAGGGTCGCCGCGTCGTAGGGAGACAGGCCGTACTCTCCCTGGAAGCGGGCCGCCAAGGCCTGGGGCAGTTCGGGCAGCTCGCCGCGAACCCGCTCGATCCAGTCCTGGCCGATCACCAGGGGCAGCAGGTCCGGGTCGGGGAAGTAGCGGTAGTCGTGGGCATCCTCCTTGGAGCGCATCATGCGGGTCTCGCCGCTGTCCGGGTCGAACAGCACGGTGGCTTGGGCAATGGCGCGGCCTTCCTCGATTTCGTGGATCTGCCACTGGACCTCGAAGTCGATGGCCTGCTGGAGAAAGCGGAAGGAGTTGAGGTTCTTGATCTCCCGCCGGGTGCCGAACTCGGCCTGGCCCACCGGCCGCACCGAGACGTTGGCGTCGCAGCGGAAGGAGCCTTCCTGCATGTTGCCGTCGCAGATGTCGATCCAGCGCACCAAGGCGTGCAGCGCCTTGGCGTAGGCCACCGCCTCGGCGGACGAGCGCATGTCCGGCTCGGAGACGATCTCCAGCAGCGGGGTGCCGGCCCGGTTGAGGTCGATCCCGCTCATGCCGTGGAAGTCTTCATGGAGGCTCTTGCCGGCATCCTCTTCCAGGTGGGCGCGGGTCAGATTCACCACCTTCTCGTAGGCCTTGTCTCCCTCCCCGACCCGGATGGTGATGGCGCCCCCCTGGACCACCGGCAGTTCGAACTGGCTGATCTGGTAACCCTTTGGGAGGTCCGGATAGAAGTAGTTCTTGCGGGCGAAGACGCTCTTTGGCGCGATTTTTGCGCCGATGGCCAGCCCGAAGCGGATCGCCCGCTCCACCGCGCCCCGGTTCAACACGGGCAGCACCCCGGGTAGGGCCAGGTCCACGCCGCAGGCCTGGCGGTTGGGCTCGGCGCCAAAGGCGGTGCCGGCTCCGGAAAAGATCTTGGAGGCAGTGTTGAGCTGGCTATGGATTTCCAGCCCGATGACGACTTCCCAGTTGGTTCGGCTCATGTCAATTCAAATCCATCAAGGCGTTGGGCGGTCAATCACAGCGACCGCTGGGCCGATCCACCAGGATCGGCCAGAGATAGTCCGAGGCGTTGCCGGTGCAGTGGTGGGCGCACTGGCTGAAACCCACTGCCACCTGGTCGCCCTGCTCCCACATCCGCACCGTGCAGCCGCTGGCGCCCGCCAGTTCTACGTGGGGCAGCGCCTTGACCTGGCGGAAACCCGCCAGCTCGAAGTGGCAGCTGCCCCGCCGGGGGATATGTACCGTGGCCTCGAAGGCCTTCACCCGGGCGTCATCCACCTCCAGCACCGCCGACCCGTTGTAGCCGGCTTCGTCCTTGAAGCCGCAGTCGGTCTTCACCTGGAGGGGGCGGATGGGCATGGGCTTGAGGCGCGGCTGGCCCGCTGAGGCCGGCGCCTGGGCGGCCGGCGCTTCCAGCGGCGATGGCTGGCCGGCGCAGCCGGCCACCAGCCCTGCGACGAGCAAGCCGGCGAGACGGAACGGGATTGCCACGGCGTGCGCTCAGGCCGGCCGCCGCTGGTGCCAGTCGGTGGCCCGCTGGAACTGATGAGCCACGTTCAGCAGGCGGGCTTCGGCGAAGTAGTCGCCGATGAGCTGCAGCCCCACCGGCATTCCGTCCGCCCCAAACCCGGCGGGGTGGGCGAGGCCCGGCAGGCCGGCCAGGTTCACCGCGATGGTGTAGATGTCCGACAAATACATCTGTACCGGATCGTCGCTCTTCTCGCCGATACCCCAGGCGGTAGTGGGGCTCACCGGGCCGGCGATCACGTCGCAATCCCGAAGGGCCGTGGCGAAGTCCTGGGCGATCAGGCGGCGCAGTTTCTGAGCCTGGATGTAGTAGGCATCGTAGTAGCCATGGGA
The DNA here is from genome assembly GCA_034004685.1 of Rhodocyclaceae bacterium. GTDB lineage: Bacteria > Pseudomonadota > Gammaproteobacteria > Burkholderiales > Rhodocyclaceae > JAEUNX01. Next base: position 58,270 of record JAVEWG010000002.1, read on the forward strand.
GAGCACGTAAGTGCCCACCAGGATGCGGCGCTTCACTTCGGCGCCAAAACCTTCCGCCCGGCTCTTGCAGTACATGTCCGTCAGGTCGGTGTATGCGGCGGCCCGGTGGCCGTAGCGCACGCCGTCGAAGCGGCTGAGGTTGGAACTGGCTTCCGCCGGGGCGATCACGTAGTAGGCCGGGATCGCCAGCTTGGCGTTGGGCAGGCTCACTTCCACCGTGGTGGCGCCGAGCCGGCGGTATTCGGCCAGGGCGGCCGCCACGGCGGCGCGCACGTCGTCGGCCATACCCTCGGCGAAGAATTCCTTGGGCAGGCCGATCCTGAGGCCCTTCAAAGGCTGATCCAGATCTTGGGCGTAGTTCTCGGTGGGGCGCTCCAGGCTGGTGGAGTCCCGCCCGTCGAAGCCCGCCATGGCCGACAGCAGCAGGGCGCAATCCTGGGCCGAGCGGGCGAAGGCGCCTCCCTGGTCCAGGGAGGAGGCATAGGCAATCATGCCGTAGCGGGACACCACCCCGTAGGTGGGTTTGATCCCGGTGATGCCGCACAGGCTGGCGGGCTGGCGGATGGAGCCGCCGGTGTCGGTGCCGGTGGCCATGGGCACCAGGCCGGCGGCCACCGCCACCGCCGAGCCGCCGGAGGAGCCGCCGGGGATCTTGCTGGGATCCCAGGGGTTGCGGGCCGGACCGAAGTGGGAGTTCTCGTTGGAGGAGCCCATGGCGAACTCGTCCATGTTGGTCTTGCCCACGCACACCGCGCCGGCGGCCTTGAGCTGGCTCACCACGTGGGCGTCGTAGGGGGCCACGAAGTTAGCCAGCATCCTGGAGCCGCAGGTGGTGAGCAGGCCTTCGGTACAGAACACGTCCTTGTGGGCCATGGGGATGCCCAGCAGCGGCCCGCCCTCGCCCCGGGTGAGGCGCCCGTCGGCGGCCCGGGCGGCGGCCAGGGCGCCTTCCTCATCCACGGTGATGAAGGCGTTGAGGGTCGGGTTGGCGGCGGCGATGCGGGCCAGGGCGGCCTGGGTCAGCTCGACGCTGGAAACCTGCCTGGCGGCCAGGGCGCTGGCCAATTCGGTGAGACTGGAATCAATCATGGCGGAAGTTACTCGATGACCTTGGGGACCAGATAAAGGCCCGCCTCGGTCTGGGGGGCGACGGCCTGGAAGGCCTCGCGGCGGTCGGACTCGGTGACGGTGTCGGGTCGCAGGCGCTGGGCCAGATCCTGGGGATGGCTCATGGGCTCGACCCCGCGGGTATCCACCGCCTGCATGGTTTCGATCAGCCCGAAGATGGCGGAAAGCTTGTCCAGGGTGGCTTGATCTTCCCCGGCTGCCAGCTCGATGCGGGCGAGTTTGGCAATGTGCCGGACGTCGTCCAGGGTGAGGGACATGGGAGGCAAACTTTCTTAGTTCACAAAGATTTGTAGGTTATCATAATCGTTTATTTAGCCTCACCTGCCACCGGTTTTTGGGACGGTCTTCATGCTTGGTTTCGGTTTTCTGCGCTCCTACTTTTCCAACGACCTGGCCATTGACCTGGGCACCGCCAACACGTTGATCTACGTGCGGGGCAAGGGCATCGTGCTGGACGAACCTTCCGTGGTGGCGATCCGCACCGAGGGCGGCCCCAACGCCAAGAAAACCATCCAGGCGGTCGGCAAGGCAGCCAAGCAGATGCTGGGCAAGACCCCGGGCAACATCACGGCCATCCGTCCCATGAAGGACGGGGTGATCGCGGACTTCGTGGTCACCGAGCAGATGATCAAGCAGTTCATCAAGAAGGTGCACGACTCGCGCCTGTTCTCCCCCAGCCCCCGGATCATCATCTGTGTGCCTTGCGGCTCCACCCAGGTGGAACGCCGTGCCATTCGCGACGCCGCCCTGGCCGCCGGCGCCAGCCAGGTGTATCTCATCGAGGAGCCCATGGCGGCGGCCATCGGCGCCGGCCTGCCGGTGTCGGACGCCACCGGCTCCATGGTGGTGGATATCGGCGGCGGCACCACCGAGGTGGGGGTGATCTCCCTGGGCGGGATGGTCTACGCCGGCTCGGTGCGGGTGGGGGGCGACAAGTTCGACGAGGCCATCGTCAACTACATCCGCCGCAACTACGGCATGTTGATCGGCGACACTACCGCCGAGAACATCAAGAAGGAAATCGGCTCCGCCTTTCCGGGTTCCGAGGTCAAGGAAATCGAGGTCAAGGGCCGCAACCTGGCCGAGGGCATTCCCCGCAGCTTCACCATCTCCTCCAACGAGATCCTGGAAGCCCTGACCGAGCCCCTCAACCAGATCGTCTCGGCCGTGAAGATCGGCCTGGAGCAGACCCCTCCCGAACTGGGGGCGGACATCGCCGAGCGGGGCATGGTCCTCACCGGCGGCGGCGCCCTCCTGCGGGATCTGGACCGCCTGCTGATGGAAGAGACCGGCCTGCCGGTCATCGTGGCCGAGGAGCCCCTCACCTGCGTGGCCCGGGGTTCGGGGATGGCCCTGGACAAGATGGACCAGCTGGGCTCGATCTTCACCTCCGAGTGAGCGGGATGGCCCTTCGGCGGGCCCGTCCTTGCTGATCCGCCATGTCTGTCGCCGGTCATAAGGCTCCCCCCATCTTCAAGCGCGGCCCGTCGCCGCTGGCGCGCCTGCTCGTGCTGGCTTCGGTGGCCCTGGCCCTGCTGGTCACCGATCTGCGCTTTCGCTACCTGGAAGTGTTCCGCCAGGGGCTCTCGGTGGTGGTCTATCCCTTGATCATGGCGGCCGCCACGCCGGCGGACCTGGTCCGCAACGCCTCCACCTACTTCGCTACCCTGATCCAGGTCCAGCGGGACAACAGGGAGCTGCGGCGCAAACAGCTCGACGCCGCGGAGGGTCTCCTGCGCCACGCGCACCTGGAGCAGGAGAACCAGCGCTTGCGGGATCTGCTGGCCATGAGCCAGCGGGTGCCGGTCAAGTCCTTCGCCGCTGAAATCCTCTATAACGCCCGGGACCCCTTTTCCCGCAAGGTGATCCTGGACAAGGGCAGCCAGCAGGGCATCGAAGCGGGCCTGGCGGTGGTGGATGCCGGTGGCGTGGTGGGCCAGGTGACCCGGGTCTATCCGATCCAGGCCGAGGTGACCCTTCTCACCGACAAGAATCAGGCCATCCCGGTGATGGTGCCCCGCACCGGCCTGCGGGGGGTGGTGTTCGGGGCGGGCCAGGGGGTGCTGGAGCTGCGTTTCGTGGAAGCCAACGCGGACATCCAGGTGGGGGATCCACTGGTGACTTCCGGTCTGGACGGAGTTTTCCTGGCCGGCCTACCGGTGGCCAGCGTGGCCCGCATCGATCGGGACGTTCAGGCTTTTGCCCGGATCTTCTGCCAGCCCGCCGCCGGGGTGGAACGGGCGGGCCAGGTGCTGGTGCTGGGGCGGGCGGTGGCGCCGCCACCCCACTCCGCCCCAGGGGCCAAGCCCGCCCGGCCCGGCGTCAAGGAGTAAGCCATGCAGCCCACCCACCGCTCCAGCCGCATCCTCCTGCCCGTTAAACTGTGGTTTATCTACTTCAGCTTGTTCGTGGCCCTTTTCCTGGCCTATATCCCCACCGGGCGCTTGCCCGGCATGCCGGACTGGGTGGCCCTGGTGCTGGCCTTCTGGTGCATCCGGGAGCCCCTGCGGGTCGGCATGGGGGCGGGCTTCGTGTTCGGCTTGCTGGTGGACTTGGGCCATGGCGCGGCGCTGGGCCAGCATGCCCTGGCCTATGTGATCCTGGCCTATCTGGTGGGGGCGGTGTCCCGCCGGGTGCTGTGGTTCTCCCCCTTTGAGCAGGCCCTCCACGTGCTGCCCCTGCTGCTCCTCACCCAGGTGGTGATGGTGGCGGTACGCCTCCTGGCGGGGGCCGAGTTTCCCGGCTGGTGGATCTTCCTGGGCCCCTTCGTGGCGGCGGCCCTGTGGGTGCCGGTCAACTTCCTGCTCCTCCTGCCCCAGTATCAGCCGGTGGAGCGGGATGACAACCGGCCGATCTGAGGGCCCGGTCCCCACGCCCCATGGCTGAGTTCCGCACTCCTGATCAGGAAATCTATCCCTTCCGTGCCCGCCTGCTGGTGGCCGGGGGCTTCATCCTGGTGTGCTTCCTGCTGCTGGTGGCGCGCTTTGTTTACCTTCAGGTGCTGCGCTTCGAGTACTACCATACCCGGGCCGAGGACAACCGCATCGCCCTGGCCCCGGTGGTGCCCAACCGGGGGGTCATCGTGGATCGCAACGGGGTGGTGCTGGCCCGCAACTATGCGGCCTACACTCTGGAGATCACCCCTTCCAAGGTGGAGGATCTGGAAGCCACCATCGAGGCCCTGGCCCAGGTGGTGGAAATCCAGCCCAAGGACCGGCGGCGCTTCAGGAAGCTCCTGGAAGAGAGCAAGAACTTCGAAAGCGTGCCCATCCGCAATCGTCTTTCGGATGCCGAGGTGGCCCGCTTCATCGCCCAGCGCTATCGCTTCCAGGGGGTGGAGGTGCAAGCCCGCTTGTTCCGGGACTATCCCCTGGGGGAGCGGGCTTCTCACGTGATCGGCTACATGGGGCGGATCAACGAGCGGGACCAGCAGCGGATCGAGGAGCGGGGGGATGAATCCAACTACCGGGGCACCGACCACATGGGCAAGGCGGGCCTGGAGCAGAGCTACGAGGCGGATCTCCATGGGGTGACCGGCTTCGAACAGGTGGAGGTGGATGCCGGTGGGCGGGCGGTGCGGGTCCTCAACCGCACCCCGGCAACCCCCGGCAATACCCTGACCCTGACCCTCGACTCGGAACTCCAGCAAGTGGTGGAGGCCGCCTTCGGCAACCGCCGGGGCGCCCTGGTGGCCATCGAGCCCGCGAGTGGCGGCATTCTGGCCCTGGTCTCCAAGCCCACCTACGACCCCAACCTGTTCGTGGATGGCATCACCTCGGCGGACTGGAAGGCGCTGAATGATTCCCTCGATCATCCCTTGCTCAACCGGGCCATCTACAGCGCCTACCCCCCTGGCTCCACCTTCAAGCCCTTCATGGCCCTGGCGGCCCTGGAACTGGGTAAGCGCACGCCCTACCAGGCCATCGCCGATCCGGGCTATTTCAACTTTGGGGGCCACCAGTTCCGGGACGACAAGAAGGGCGGCCACGGCATGGTGGATCTCTACAAATCGGTGGTCCATTCCTGCGACACCTACTACTACATGCTGGCCAACGACCTGGGGATCGACGCCATCGCCCGCTTCATGGGGCCACTGGGCTTTGGTCAGAAAACCGGGGTGGACATCGACGGGGAGAGCGATGGGGTGCTGCCCTCGCCGGAATGGAAGAAGCGCCGCTTCAAGAAGCCGGAGCAGCAGAAGTGGTATGGCGGCGAGACCATTTCCATCGGCATCGGCCAGGGCTACAACGCCTACACCCCGATCCAGCTCGCCCAGGCCACCGCCGCCATCGCCAACGACGGGGTGATCTTCCGCCCCCATCTGGTGAAGTACGTCACCAATGCCAGCACCGGGGTGCGCCGGGAGGTGGAGCCGCGTCCGATCCGCCAGCTGGCCTTCAAGGCGGCCAACCTCCAGGCGGTCAAACAGGCCATGGTGGGGGTGAACAACGAGGGCACCGGCGCCCGGGCTTTCGCTGGCGCCCCCTATGAATCCGCCGGCAAGACCGGCACCGCCCAGGTGTTCTCCCTGAAGGGTGCCCAGTACAAGGAATCGGCGGTGCATGAGCGCCTGCGGGATCACGCCCTGTTCATCGCCTTCGCCCCGGTGGATCAGCCCAGGATCGCCCTGGCGGTATTGGTGGAAAACGGCGGTTTCGGCGCGACTTCGGCGGCCCCCATCGCCCGCCTGGTGCTGGACTACTACCTGCTGGGCAAGAAGCCGGCGGGCCCTGCCGCCGAGGACGTGGTGCCGGAGGAGGCCGAATGATCACCTCGCGCCGTTTCCGTCCCACGGACGTCCTGCGGGCCCTGGTGGCGCCGGTGGATCCGCCCCTCTTCCTGATCCAGTCGGCCCTGCTGGCGGTGGCGCTGGTTATGATGATGAGCGCTTCGCCCGAGCGGGTGGACGCCCAGCTGGTCAATACCGGGGTGGCCTTGCTGGTCACCTGGGGCGCCGCCCGCATGCCGGCCCAGCGCCTGCTGGGCCTGGCGGTCCCGCTCTACGTGGTCGGGGTTCTCCTGCTGGTGGCGGTGGCCCTCTTCGGGGATGTCTCCAAGGGGGCCCGGCGTTGGCTCCACGTGGGGATCACCCGCATCCAGCCTTCGGAGCTGATGAAGATCGCCATGCCCCTCATGCTGGCCTGGTACTTCCAGCAGCGGGAAGGTCTGATACGGATGAGGGAATTCCTGGTGGCCGGCACCCTGCTGATGGTGCCCCTGGGGCTCATTGCCGCCCAGCCGGACCTGGGCACCGCGGTGCTGGTGGCCGCCGCTGGTTTCTACGTGATTTTCTTCGCTGGCCTGTCCTGGAAGTTGATCCTGCCCTTCGCCCTGGTGGGCATCGTCAGCGTGGGGGCCATCGTGGCCTTTGGCGACCAGTGGTGCCAGCCCGGGGTGGACTGGTACGGTCTGCGGGAATACCAGAAGCACCGCATCTGCACCCTCCTGGATCCCACCGCCGACCCCCTGGGCAAGGGCTTTCACATCATCCAGTCCACCATCGCCATCGGTTCCGGCGGGGTGCTGGGCAAGGGCTGGATGAGCGGCACCCAGACCCATCTGGCCTTCATTCCAGAACGCCATACCGACTTCATCTTTGCCGTGCTGGGCGAGGAGTTCGGCCTCCTGGGGGCCCTGGTGCTGCTGGTCCTGTACGGGGCCTTGATCCTGCGGGGCTTCACCATCGCCGTCGCGGCCCCTACCCTGGCCACCCGGCTGCTGGGGGGGGCAGTCACCATGATTTTCTTCACCTATGCTTTTGTGAACATGGGTATGGTCTCCGGCATCCTGCCGGTGGTGGGGGTGCCCCTGCCCTTCATCAGCTATGGTGGCACGGCCCTGGTGACCTTGAGCCTGGGTGTCGGTATCCTGATGAGCATTCAGCGCAATCGCGTGACATAGGGAGAACCCGCCCGTGAATCGTTGGCGCCCCCCATTTCGATCCTTAGCCCCCTTGGCCGGACTGGCCGCCAGCCTGCTGGCCGCCTGCAGCAGCGTGCCGGTGCAGACCACCCGTTCGCTCCCGCCCCCGGCGGAACGGGCCGAAGCCCCGCTGCCCACCCCGGCCAGCCCCCCCAGGAAGACCTACGCCCAAAAGCGCGGGGGCGCCTATTACAAGGACGATGGCCCCGGCGACAGCGCCCCGGAAAACCTGGACGCCATCCCCGACGCGGTGCCCCGCCTCGAGCCGCTGCACCGCTTCGCCAATCGGCCCTATGCCGTGTTCGGCCAGGATTACGTGCCCGCCACGGACCTGGCCCCCTATCGGGAGCAGGGCACGGCCAGTTGGTATGGCCGCAAGTTCCACGGCCTCAACACCTCCAGCGGCGAGCCCTACGATATGTACGGCATGACCGCCGCCCACCCCACCCTGCCCATCCCCAGCTATGCCCGGGTCACCAATCTGACCAACGGCCGTTCGGTGGTGGTGCGGGTGAATGACCGGGGGCCCTTCCACAAGGGTCGGGTGATCGATTTGTCCTTCACCGCTGCCGCCAAGCTGGGCTATGCGGACGTGGGCAGCACCCAGGTGGAGGTGGAGTCCATCCTGCCGGATGAAGTGGCCCTGGCAGCCGGCGCCCGTCCAGTGCCGCCCCTGCCGGGCCGTGGCAAGACGGCGGCCCGCCCGGTCCCGGCCAGCACGCCGGTGGCCAGTCCGCCCGCCGTGGCTGCCCGGGGGGATGAGCAGCAGGCCCTTGCCCTCACCGCCGCGCCGGCACCACAAGCCCTCCCGGCAACGCTGCCGCCGACGGGCCCGGCCATTCCCGCCACGCTGGCGGCCAGGGGCGCCTTCCTCCAGTTGGGCGCTTTTACCACCTTGGCCAATGCCGAAGGCTTCCGCAATCATGTGAAGAGCGAACTGGCCTGGCTGGGCTCGCGCCTGGAACTCCTTGCGGACAACGGCCGCTACCGTCTCCATGCCGGCCCCTACGCCAGCGCCGAAGAGGCCCAGTCCACCGCCGAGCGGATCGCCGCCGCCCTCAAGCTCAAGCCCTTCCTGGTCTGGCGCTGAGGCTTCGGGCAAATTCCCGCCGGGTGACCCGAGGGCCCGGGTTCGCTTCCGTGATGCCCGCGGTGCTTGCGAGGGGCCGCGCTGCGCCTTTTTACGCTCTTTGTCGGCCGAGACCGTGGGCCACGGAAATTTTCCAAACCGCTGAACTCTCCCGGCTCGGGATCGTCTTGTTAGCCACTGTATCCGTCGTTTGGGCGGTCCCGCCCAGCGGCCTATAATCGCCCCCTTCCCCGCGTACCTTCCCGGATTCCCGTCATGCGTTTTCTTGCAGCCCTGTGCCTTTCCCTTTTTGCCCTTGTCACCAGCGCCCAGGGGGTGCCGCCCCCGCCGGTGGCGGCCAAGGCCTGGCTGCTGATGGACCACGGTAGCGGCCAGAGCCTGGTCGGCAAGGATCCGGAGGCCCGGGTGGAGCCGGCTTCCCTGACCAAGCTGATGACCGCCTACCTGACCTTTGCCGCCCTCAAGTCCGGCAGCATCAAGCTCGATCAAGTGGTGCCGGTATCGGTCCGCGCCTGGAAGATGGAAGGCTCCCGGATGTTCATCGCGCCGGACCGGCCGGTAACGGTGAACGAGCTGATCCACGGCATGATCATCCAGTCCGGCAACGACGCCTGCGTGGCCCTGGCGGAGCTGATAGCCGGCTCCGAGGAAACCTTCGCGTCCATGATGAACCGGGAGGCCCAGCGTTTGGGGATGACCGGCACCCACTACATGAACGCCACCGGCATGCCCGACCCCCAGCACTACACCACCGCCCGGGATCTGGCGATCCTGGCCTCGGCGGTGGTCCGGGATTTTCCCGACCACTACCCCATCTATTCCACCAAGGAATACCGCTACAACAACATCACCCAGCCCAATCGCAACCGCCTGCTGTGGCTGGATCCGACGGTGGATGGCATGAAGACCGGCCACACCGCCAGCGCGGGCTACTGTCTTGTCTCCACCGCCAAGCGGGGGCCCCGCCGGCTGATCTCGGTGGTGCTGGGCACCGATTCCGATGACACCCGCACCCAGGAGTCCCTCAAGGTTCTCAACTACGGCTTCCAGTTCTTCGACACCGTCCAGCTCTACGGCGCCAACCAGGCGGTGTCCCGCTTCCGGGTGTGGAAGGGGGCGGAGAACGCGCTGGAGGCGGGCTTCCTGAACGACTTCGTGCTGTCCTTGCCCAAGGGCCAGGGGGACAAGGTGCAGGCTACCCTCACCAGCCTTCAGCCCCTCCTGGCCCCGATCCAGAAGGGCCAGCAGGTGGGCACCATGACCCTCACCCTGGAGGGCAAGACCCTGGGCGAATATCCGGTGGTGGCCCTCAAGGAGGTGCCCCTGGCGGGCTGGTTCGGCCGCCTGTGGGATGCCATCGTGCTCTGGTTCAAGAGCCTGTGAGCCAGCGCTGAAGGAGTGCATGCATGGACGGCCTGGCCTACCTCAACGGTGAATACCTGCCCCTCGGGCAAGCCCGGGTGTCCCCCATGGACCGGGGTTTTCTGTTCGGCGACGGGGCCTACGAGGTGATCCCGGTATACGCCCGCCGGCCCTTCCGCCTCGACCAGCACCTGGCCCGGCTGGCCCGCACCCTGGACGCCATCCGCCTTGCCAATCCCCACACGCCCGGGGAATGGGAGGCCATCATCGGCCGGGTGATCGCCGGCAACTCCTGGGCCGACCAGGGGGTTTATCTTCAGGTCACCCGGGGGGCGGACAGCCGCCGCAGCCAGGCCTTTCCCCCGCCGGCGGTGGCCCCCACCGTGTTCCTCTTTGCCGAGCCCCTGCCGGCCCCCAGCCCCCGGCAGGTGGCCGACGGAGTGGCGGCGGTGAGTTCGGCGGATTTCCGCTGGCTGCGCTGCGACCTCAAGACCACATCACTCCTGGCCAACTGCCTGCTGCGCCAGCAGGCGGTGGATCACGGGGCGGTGGAAACCGTGCTGTTCCGGGATGGCTTTCTGACCGAAGGGGCGGCCTCCAGCATCTTCATGGTCAAGGACGGCGTGCTGGCGGTGCCTCCCAAGAGCCATCTGATGCTCCCCGGGGTGACCTACGACGTGGTGCTGGAACTGGCCGCCGCCCATGGCGTGCCCTGTCAGGTGCGGGAGATTCTGGAAGCCGAGGTGCGTTGCGCCGACGAGCTGTGGATGACCTCCTCCCCGGTGGAGGTGCTGTCCATTGTCAGTCTGGACGGACGCCCGGTGGGGGATGGCCGGCCCGGCCCCCTTGGACGCCGGATGATGGGTTGGTATCAGGACTTCAAACGGGAGGTGATGCGCGGTGAGTGAGCAATCCAAGGACACCCTGCTGGAATTTCCCTGCGATTTTCCCCTCAAGGTGATGGGGGCCCGGGTCGAGGGTTTCGCCCAGGCGGTGGCGGCAGTGGTGTGCCAGCACGCGCCGGATTTCGACCCGGCCACCATGGCCATGCGCCCCTCCAGCAAGGGCAATTATCTTTCCCTCACCTGCACCATCCGGGCCACCTCCAAGGCCCAGCTGGATGATCTTTACCGGGCCCTGACCGCCCACCCCATGGTCAAGGTCGTGCTGTGACCGGGGGCGACGGCCTCCTCCACATCAAACGCCTGGGCCGGCTGCCCTACGAGCCTGCCTGGGAGGCCATGCGCCGGTTCACCGACACCCGGGGGCCGGAAACACCGGACGAGCTGTGGGTAGTGGAGCATCCCCCGGTCTACACCCTGGGGCAGGCCGGCAAGGCGGAGCACCTCCTCCAAGCCACCGAAATCCCCCTGGTGAAGATCGACCGGGGCGGCCAGATCACTTATCACGGCCCGGGCCAGGTGGTGGTCTATCTGCTGATTGACCTTCCCCGCCGGGGTCTCAAGGTGCGGGAGCTGGTGCACCTCATGGAGCAGGCTCTCATCGATTGCCTGGCCAGCTATGGAGTGACCGCCCAGCGCCGGGCTGGCGCCCCCGGGGTGTACGTGGGGGACGCAAAGATTGCCGCCCTGGGGCTGCGGGTCAGGAGCGGCTGCTCCTACCACGGCCTGGCCCTGAACGTGGATATGGACCTCACGCCATTTACCTGGATCAACCCCTGCGGCTATAGTGGCCTGCAGACCATTCAGCTGGCCGACCTGGGCGTACCGGAAACCCCCGCCGGCGCCGGCGAGCGCCTGGTGGCCCAACTGATCCGCCTGCTGCCCCCGGTGCGCCAGAACGCGCCTGAAACCCCCTGATCCCGCCTTCCGGCGGACGAGAATCCAACACCATGGAAGACCCTGCCCGCAAGCAGCGCGGCGCCGACAAGACGGCCCGCATCCCCATCAAGATCGTGCCCGCCGAGCGGCTCAAGAAGCCCGAGTGGATCCGTATCCGCCTGGGAGGCCGGGAAGAGACCGCCCGCTTCCACGCGATCAAGGACACCCTGCGGGACCACAAGCTCCACACAGTGTGCGAGGAAGCCTCCTGCCCCAACATCCATGAATGCTTCGGCAAGGGCACGGCCACTTTCATGATCATGGGGGACATCTGCACCCGCCGTTGCCCCTTCTGCGACGTGGGCCATGGCCGCCCCGAGCCTCTGGATGCCCAGGAGCCCGCCAACCTGGCCAAAACCATCGCCGCCATGGGCCTCAACTACGTGGTGATCACCAGCGTGGACCGGGACGACCTGCGGGACGGGGGCGCTCAGCACTTCGCAGACTGCATCCGGGCTACCCGGGACGCTTCCCCCAAGACCACCATCGAGGTGCTGGTGCCGGACTTCCGGGGGCGCATGGAGATCGCCCTGGAAATCTTCCACCAGGCCCCGCCGGACGTGATGAACCACAACCTGGAAACCGTACCGCGCCTTTACAAGCAGGTCCGCCCCGGCGCCGACTACGCCTATTCCCTGGCGCTTCTCAAAGCCTTCAAGGCCCGCCACCCGGACGTCCCCACCAAGTCCGGCCTGATGGTGGGCATCGGCGAGACCGACGAGGAAATCCTCCAGGTGCTGCAGGACCTGCGGGCCCACGACGTGGACATGCTCACCATTGGCCAGTACCTCCAGCCTTCCGGCGGCCACCTGCCGGTGCTGCGCTACGTGCACCCCGACACCTTCAAGATGTTCGAGACCGAAGCCCTCAGGATGGGCTTCAAGAACGCCGCTTGCGGCCCCATGGTGCGCTCCAGCTATTGGGCGGATCAACAGGCCCACGGGGCCGGGGTGGTTTGATCTCCCCGGTGGGTTGGCCCTGAGCCTGGGTCCGGAGAGCCGGCGCCATGAATGACGCAGACGTCCTGGTGGAGGCGGTGCTGGCCAGCGGCGTGGTGTTGCCTGCCCCGCCGGGCGGCTTTCTGCGCCTTCAGGCCGCGGCGGCCAACGAGGATGCCGGCCCCCGGGAACTGGCGGCAGCGGTCAGCACCGATCCGGCCATCACCGGCGCCCTGCTGCGGGTGGCCAACTCGCCGGTGTTCCGGCCGCGCAACCCGGTGGGTTCGGTCCAGGAGGCGATCGCCATGCTGGGGCGGACCCGGAGCCTGGCCATCGCCACCAGCACGGCCTTGCGCGGCCAGAGTGCCGATCTGGACGGGCGGGCCATCGAGGCGATCTGGTCCGCCAGCGCCAGTGCCGCCGAATGCGCCTTCCGGGCCTGCCGCGCCCTGCCCTGCAAGGCGTTGGCGGATACGGTCTATCTGGCTGCCCTGCTCCAGGATGCCGGGATTGCCGTGCTCCTCAAGCGCAGCCCCAGGTGGGCCCCCCTGTTCCATGCCAAGGCAAGCCCCGAGAGCCGGGCCCGCCAACTGGACGTCCGGACCGCTTCGGACCATGGAGCGGCCGGCTACCTGGTGGCCCGCAACTGGCGGCTGCCGACCGAGGTTTGCGAAGCCATCCGGGCCCACCACGACCCTGCCCTGGCCCTCAGGCTGGCCGACGGCCCCCGCCGCATCGCTCTGCTGCTGGCGGTTGGGCGACGGCTGCGGGATGGGGATTCCCCTGACTGGGCGGACTGGGCCAGACCGGTGGAGGAGGCGTTCGGGCTGGATCCGGAAGCCTTGGCGGCCCTGGAGGATTCCCGCTAGCCCGGATCTTTCACCAGGTCGCGGGATGATGCTGCAAAGGGGGCCGCCAGCGCCCGCCAAGGCCAGCGAGCCAAAATGGGCGGACAGTCAATCCAACCAAGACCCTTGATTCAGGCACTTTTTCTCCCTATCCGGGGTCAGTCTGGTGAAATGTCCGGGCTAACGACCCTTGGGGGCGCTGGATTCCTGACGGCTGAGGGTAGGTCCAGGCCGGGATCCCTGTCCGCCCTCAGCCGTCTGCGCCAGACCGGTTAAACTGCTGCTCGCCCGAGCTCCCTTGCATCCATCGTGATTCCTGATTTCCGGCCCGATTCCTGGCTTCTTCGCCCGTCCCGCGTCACCGTACCGGTTCCCCTGCGACCCTGGCTCACCGACCCGGCCTCCCTGACCGCCCGTATCCGGGCCCGATGCGGGCGTTTTTCGGTGCGGGTGCTGGGGCAGCGGCTGGCGCCGGTCCAGCGGGACGAGGCGGCGGTGCTGGGCTTGCGGTCGGGAGCGCTGGCCTGGTTGCGGGAAGTGGTGCTGGAGGCCGACGGGGTGGCGGTGGTGTACGCCCGCTCGGTGATGCCCCGGCCCAACCTGCGGGGCCCCTGGAATCTGTTCACCGGGCTGGGCAGCCGGCCCCTGGGGGCGGCCCTCTTCGCCGATCCGCGGATCAGCCGCCAGCCCCTCCACGTGGCCTGGCTGGATGGCCGCGACCGGCGCTATCATCTGGCCGCCCGCATCGCGCCCCCCCGGGGGCGCGGCCTGTGGGCGCGGCGCTCGGTGTTCCTGCTGGGGGGGCGGGCGCTCCTGGTGTGCGAGGTGTTTCTCCCCGGCATCCTGGATCTGCCCCATGACCCTCTCTGAGCGCCTGTCCCACTATGAACGGCTGATGCGGCTGGACAAGCCCATCGGTATCCTGCTGCTGCTGTGGCCCACCCTGTGGGCCCTGTGGATCGCCGGCGACGGCCAGCCTTCGCCCTTCATCGTGTGGATCTTCGTGCTGGGCACGGTGCTGATGCGCTCGGCCGGCTGTGTGATCAACGACTACGCCGACCGCAATTTCGACGGCCAGGTGGAGCGCACCCGGCACCGGCCCCTGGCCACCGGGGTGGTGAGTACCCGGGAGGCCCTGAGCCTGGCGGCGGGATTGTCCGTGGCGGCCTTCGTGCTGATCCTGCCCCTGCATCGCCTGGTGCTGTGGTTGTCCCTGCCGGCCCTGTTCCTGGCGGCGAGCTACCCCTTCACCAAGCGCTTTTTCGCCATTCCCCAAGCTTACCTGGGGATAGCCTTCGGCTTTGGCATTCCCATGGCCTTTGCCGCCCTGGAATACGCCGTGCCCCCCATCGCCTGGGGGATGCTTGCCGCCAATGTGTGCTGGGCGGTGGCCTACGACACGGAGTACGCCATGGTGGATCGGCCGGATGATCTCAAGATCGGCATCAAGACTTCGGCCATAAGCTTCGGGCGCTTCGACGTGGTGGCCGTGATGCTGTGCTATGGCGCCTTCCTGAGCCTGATGGCCGGGGTGGGGGTGGCGGCCGGGCGGGGTGGCTTTTACTTTGGTGGCCTGGCGGTTGCGGCGGGCATCGCCGGCTATCACTTCACCCTGATCCGCCACCGGGAGCGGGCTGCCTGCTTCCGTGCTTTTCTCCATAACAACTGGGTAGGCGGCACGGTGTTCGCCGGGCTGGCGTTGGATTACTGGGTCTATCCCATGATGACCGGCGCTGCCCCCTGAACCCCACACAATGTCGTGAATCCGACAAGCCATCGTCGCCGGGTGGCGGCGGCAAAGCCAGCAAGGCCGGGGCCTGCGCCCGGCTCGCGGGATTGGCACGCCATCTGCTGAAGGACTCCCGACCCGCGTCCCGTCTCTGGTGCGCGCCAGTTTCAATCGTTCCGGGAGAACCCCATGTTGCTGAAAGACTACGAGCAAGTCGGCCATTACTTGAACATCAACTTCATCGAGCCCGCTGGCCCCGGGCTGTTCGCCTACCGGGGGGACATGGTGCTGGTGGAGGGCGAGGTGGCCGATGCCTCCGGCCGACGCAAGCCGCCCTCATCCTGGGTCCGCCAGGCAGTGCTCCTGGCCGATGAGTGCAAGCTCAGGTTTGTCGCCGCTTTCCTGGATGACCTGGCCAAGCTGGAGGTGTTCATCCAGCGCTACGCCAGGGATTTTGCCCCGGACATGCAGGCGATCCTGTTTGTGGCCAACATTCCGACCCCCCTGGTGGTGAGGGAGGCCGACGTGGCCTTTCAGCTGATTCCCCTGCTCGATGGCATGGTGTGGAACGAATTGCTGGATCTGGCGGCCCTGGAAAAGGGTGACCTCAAGGGTCAGTCCAGTGGCGAGAAGGTGGCCACGGTGGCCAAGGCCCTGGCGACTTACAAGTCCAAGGGTGAGGGCCTGTCCCTAGCTGAAGCCCTGACCCGCACCATCGAGGTGGTGCTGGAATCCCGGGGCGCGGTCTAGGGTCGGTTGACCCTGGGTCCGGTGGTCGCGTCGAGCCCGAATGCTTCCGGTGCAAGGCGCGTGGGTGACGGACTCCGCGGAAGGGAGGCTGGAATTGTCCTGGCGGCTTGATCGTCAGGGCTTTGAAAGCTAGGCTGAGGCACTGTTTTTCGAGGCAATGGTTGCCTGGCCTTCTTTCCGCGGGAGTTTCCCATCATGAGCATTTCCGCTGTTTCATCCAACGCCGCCAGCGCGCTCCAGGCGGTCATTCAAGGCGCTCCCCCCAAGGAGGCCACCGAGGTTCGTGAAAACGACGGGGATCGGGACGATCTGCAAGCCGCCCAGGCTGCCAAACCGCCCCAGGGCCCGACGGTCAACCTGAGCGGCCAGGTGGTCGGCCAGGTCATCAACACCCAAGCCTGAGGGCGCTTGCCGGGCGGCGTTGCGCGGAGCGTGCGGGGTCGGGCGGGATTCGGGATAATCCGCCCGGTCAGGACGAACCCGAGCCCTCCATGCCCTATGCCGATCTGCGTGACTTCATCGCTCAACTCGAAGCCCGGGGTGAGCTCAAGCGCATCTCCGTCCCGGTGGACACCCACCTGGAAATGACCGAGATCGCCGACCGGGTGCTGCGGGCCGGCGGACCGGCCCTGCTCTTCGAACGGCCCACCACCCGGGGTGTGCCCCAGTCCATGCCGGTGCTGGCCAACCTCTTTGGCACCCCCCAGCGGGTGGCCTTCGGCATGGGGGAAGACGCTGATTGGCAGGGCGCCCTGCGGGAAGTGGGCCGGGTCCTGGCCTACCTCAAGGAGCCCGAGCCCCCCAAGGGCTTCAAGGATGCCTGGGGCAAGCTGCCGCTCCTCAAGCAGGTGTTCCACATGGCCCCCAGGCGGGTCTCTTCGGCGCCCTGCCAGGAGCAGGTGTGGGAGGGGCGGGACGTGGATCTGGCGCGGCTCCCCATCCAGCACTGCTGGCCCGGGGATGTGGCGCCGCTGATCACCTGGGGCCTGGTGGTGACCCGGGGGCCCCACAAGAAACGTCAGAATCTGGGGATCTACCGCCAGCAGGTGATCGGTCCCGACAAGGTGATCATGCGCTGGCTGGCCCACCGGGGCGGCGCCCTGGATTTCCGGGAGCACTGCCAGGCCAAGCCCGGCGAGCCCTTCCCGGTGGCGGTGGTGCTGGGCTGCGACCCGGCCACCATCCTGGGGGCGGTGACGCCGGTGCCGGACACCCTTTCCGAATACCAGTTCGCCGGCCTGCTGCGGGGCGGGCGCACCGAGCTGACCCAGTGTCTGGGCAGCGATCTGGAAGTGCCGGCCCGGGCCGAGATCGTTCTGGAGGGGGTGATCCACCCTGGCGAAACGGCGTTGGAGGGCCCCTACGGCGACCACACCGGCTATTACAACGAGCAGGCGGAATTTCCGGTGTTCACGGTCGAGCGCATCACCCTGCGCAAGAACCCCATCTACCACTCCACCTACACCGGCAAGCCCCCCGACGAGCCGGCCATGCTGGGGGTGGCGCTGAACGAAGTCTTCGTGCCCATCCTCCAGAAGCAGTTTCCGGAGATCGTGGATTTCTACCTGCCGCCGGAGGGTTGCTCCTACCGGCTGGCGGTGGTGAGCATCAACAAGCAGTATCCCGGTCACGCCAAACGGGTGATGTTCGGGATCTGGAGCTTCCTGCGCCAGTTCATGTACACCAAGACCATCATCGTGGTGGATGAGGACGTGGACATCCGGGACTGGAAGGAGGTGATCTGGGCGCTCACCACCCGCATGGACGCCATCCGGGACACCACCCTGGTGGACGGCACGCCGATCGATTACCTGGATTTCGCCAGCCCGGTGGCCGGTCTGGGCGCCAAGATGGGCCTGGACGCCACCAACAAATGGCCCGGCGAAACCAGCCGGGAATGGGGTCGCCCCATCGTCATGGACGAGGTGGTCAAGCAGCGAGTGGATACACTATGGGATCAACTCGGTCTGTAACCCCAGGAGCCGCCCCATGTCCCAGCCGCAAATCCTCGACCCCGTCCCAGCCGCCCCCCAGGGCGACGGGCTGCTGACCCTCACCCACGTGATCTACGCCCTCCACGCCTTCGCGGTGCTCTCCGGGGTGCTCACCTCCGCCAGCGTGGTGGGCAGCTTCGTCTCCGGCCTGCCTTCCATCGTGGCAGTGGTGCTCAACTATCTGAAGCGCGGCGAGGCGCGGGGAAGCTGGTTGGAGAGCCACTTCCGCTGGCAGATCCGCACCTTCTGGTTCGCCCTGCTGTGGATCCTGGTGGCCGTCGCCCTGGCCTTTACCCTGGTGGGCTTGCCGGTGGCGTTTGTCCTGATCCTGGGCTCAGGCCTGTGGGTGATCTATCGGGTGATGCGGGGCTGGCTGGCCCTCAAGGATCGCCAGCCCATGCCCGTGCCGGCCTGATCCGTCCGGGATGCGCTTGCCGCCCCTCACCGAGGGCCGCCTGATCCGCCGTTACCAGCGCTTCCTCACCGAGGTGGAACTGGCTGATGGCGCCCGGGTCACCGCCCACTGCCCCAACACCGGTTCCATGCTGGGCTGCAAGGCGCCCGGTAGCCGGGTGTGGCTCTCCGCCGCCAGCAACCCGGCCCGCAAGCTGGCGTGGACCTGGGAGTTGGTGGAGGCGTTGCCGGGGGTGCCGGTGGGGCTCCACACCGGCCGCAGCAACGCCCTGGTGCGGGAGGCCGTCGAGGCCGGTTTCCCTGCCGCCCTGGCCGGCTATGCCGCCATCAGGGGGGAGGTGCCCTATGGTGAGGGTAGCCGCATCGATCTCCTCCTGACCGCGCCTGATCGCCCGCCCTGCTATGTGGAGGTGAAGAACGTCACCGCCGCCGAGGGGGGCGTGGCCCTGTTCCCCGACGCGGTGACCGTCCGGGGCGCCAAGCATCTGGATGAGATGGCGGCCCAGGTGGCGGCCGGGCACCGGGCCGTGCTGGTGTTCTGCGTGCAGCGGGACGACGTGACCGAGGTGCGCCCGGCCGATGCCATCGATCCCCATTACGGTCGACGCCTGCGGGCGGCCCTGGCCGCCGGGGTGGAGGTGCTGGCCCTGGGGGCGCGGGTGACTGTGGAGGAAATCCGGCTGGAGCAGGTATTGCCGGTGGTGTGCCCGTGACCAAATTGGCACTGACCCATGGGCCAGTCGGTGCCTCGGCTTGGGTACCCTCCCGGGGATCGGGCGGCCCGGCTATGATCTCCACCCATGACCCTCGACGACGCCGTCCTTCAGCGTAAAACCGCCCTCCTGTACCGCAACGTTCTTGTCGGACAGGCCGCCAGCGCCGCCAATGCCGCCCTGCTTGCCGGGCTGATGAGTGGCCTGTTCCACATTCATCTGGCTGTCTGGTGGCTGCTCTTGGCCGTCATGGTGGCAGGTGGGCGTTGCCTGCTGGCCTTCGCCCGGCGGCGGGACGGGGCGCACGCCGCGCGGGCGGCAATATGGCGCAGGCGCTATCTGCTGGCCGTCCTGGCCTCGGGGGTGACCTGGGGGCTGGCGGCGGTGTTGTTCATGGGGGGGCGGGACGATACGCCCCAGTTGTTCACGGTTTTTCTCCTGTCGGGCATGGTGGCGGGCGCGGTTCCCATGCTGGCGCCGGTGAAGGGGGCGTTCGAGATCTTCGCGGTGCCGGTGGTTGTTCCGGTGGCCGTGATTGCCTTGTCCCAGTACTCCTCGGTCCTGCATCTGATGCTGGGGGTCATGGCGCTCCTGTTCCTGGGGGCGGTTCTTGGGAGCGCCCGCTATCTGCACGACACCCTGGATGGCGCCATACGTCTGGAGTTGGGCAAGGATGAGCTGCTGGTGAGCCTGGAGCAGGCGCGCCGCCAGGCCGAGGCCGCCTCCCAGGCCAAGAGCCAGTTTCTCGCCAATATGAGCCACGAACTGCGCACGCCGATGAACGGGGTGCTGGGCATGGCCGACCTGCTGGCCTACAGCAAGCTCGATGAGGAGCAGCAGGAGTACGTTCGGGTCATCCAGGGGTCTGGCCGGAGCATGATGGAGACCATCGAGGCCATTCTCGACCTGGCCAACATCGATGCGGGGCGGGTGGTCCTCAATTGCGCCCCCCTGAGTTTGTCGGAGCTGGTGCAGGGTTTGCGCCAGTCAGCCCTGCCCCGGGCGTCCGCCAAGGGCTTGCAGCTGACTTGCGAGGTTTCCGCTGCCGTTCCGGAGGTCCTGCTGGGGGACGAAGCGCGCCTGCGCCAGGCGTTGGCCAATTTGCTGGATAACGGGATCAAGTTCACTGATCGGGGTTATGTGCGCCTGCGGGCAGAGCTGCTGAAGCTGGCGGATGGGGCGGCGGAGCTGGCCTTCTCGGTGGAGGACAGCGGGATTGGCATTCCTCCGGACAAGCTGGGGGCGATCTTCGAGGACTTCAATCAGGCGGACAATTCGGTGACCCGCAAATACGGGGGTACCGGCCTGGGCTTGTCCATCGCCCGGCGCTTGGTGGCCATGATGGGGGGCGCCCTGACGGCCACCAGTCAGGTGGGAGGGGGGAGCCGGTTTGTTTTTGTCGCGGCCTTTAAACTGAACTGAGCGCGGGCGTGTCCGCCCGCCGCTCAGCGACGCCGGTTGTTGTGGGTGGGCGCGGGCGCGCCGTCAGGCCGGCCGGGCAGATGGCGGAAGGTGATGCGGCCCTTGGTCAGGTCGTAGGGTGACATTTCCAGGGAGACATTGTCGCCGGCGATGATGCGGATATGGTGCTTGCGCATCTTGCCGCCAGAGTAAGCGATCAAAGTGTGACCATTATCCAGGGTGACGCGGTATCGACCGTCAGGCAACACTTCATTGACGGTGCCTTGCATCTCGATCAGTTCTTCCTTGGCCATGCTTGGGCTCCTTCTCGTCATGCGCCCTGAACTGGAGCACCCCAGGAATCAGCATGGGGGTGCGATTGGTCGCGATGTGGCGCGTCAAGCGACCAGACCGAGCGGCGTCTGCCAGGTTGGAACGTCCTGCCTCGGGCTAAAAGAAAAGGGGCCCGACCACATGGCCGGGCCCCTTGGAATCCTTGGTGGGGGCACTAGGATTCGAACCTAGGACCTACTGATTAAGAGTCAGCTGCTCTACCAACTGAGCTATACCCCCGGTGCTGCAAATAATGGTAGGTCGTGCGGGATTCGAACCTGCGACCAACGGATTAAAAGTCCGCTGCTCTACCAGCTGAGCTAACGACCCATCAAAAAGAGGCGAAATATTAGTTCGAGGATGACGCCAGGTCAAGCTTCCGACAAAGCTTAGGGGCTGTCGCCCTTGGATTTTGGGGTCGAATTCAAGGCCGACAGCCCCTAATTGCCTTGGGCCATGAGGCGGTACTCGAGCTTCATGGTCAGGATCGCCCCGGCGATGATCGCCGCCGTGGTCAGGAGGGCTCCCGGAGCGAGGGTGGAGAAACCGGTCAGGCCTTGCCCGATGGTGCAGCCCAGGGCGGTCACGCCGCCAAAGCCCATCAGCACCGCGCCAATGAGGTGGCGAGCCAGATCGGCAGGGTCACGAAACCCTTCCAGCCGGAGTTCCCGGGCCGCCACTGCGCCGGCGCCCGCCCCTAGGATCACACCCAGGACGGAGGCAACGCCAAAGGTGACGGTCTTGCTGGTGTCGCTCCAGAGGGTGAGGAGTTCCAGGGAATAGGCGTAGGGCGCCACGAAGGTGAGGGATTCCGGCCGACCGCTGTTGGTGCCGATGAAGGCCGGTGCCAGGGTTTCCGGGTGTTCCGGGATGAAGCCCAGGTGACCGGTGACGAACCAGCCCGCCACCACCAGGGCGCCCACCGTGGTGCCGCCGACGATCACCCGGGGCGATCGGGCCGCCGGGTGGGTCAGGCAGGCGATGCCCAGGAGGGCGGCGACAATCAGGCCCAGGGCGGGGAAGCCGCTCAGGGCCGCCAGGGATTGGGAGGGGCCCAACTCCACCGCGATCCGATCCAGGGTACCCACCCGCCAGACGCCGAATAGTCCCCGCAGGGTCATGGAGGCGGACAGCCCCAGGACGATAAAAACCACCAGGGACTTGAGGTTGCCGCCCCCCAGGCGGATCAGGGTCTTGGCGCCGCACCCCGAGGCCAGGGTCATGCCGGCGCCAAACAGCAGGCCGCCCACCAGGTGGGAGAGCCAGGGCAGGCGCCCGGCGGTGTAAATGGAGGCGGAGGTGTCCACCAGGCCGGCAAGCTGGAGGCCGGTGGTGCCGGCCAGCGCCACGGCCATGGCCAGCCCCCACATCCGCATGCGGGTCCAGTCTCCCATCAGTACGCCATCGGAGATCGCCCCCAGGGTGCAGAAGCGGGTCCGCTGGCCCACCGCGCCGAACAGCAGGCCGATGACCAAGCCGTACCAGGCGATGGTGGCGGGGGCGGGCAGGGGGGCATCCATCGGGATGGGGCCCTCAGGGGGCGGGCTGGTAGCGGGTCGGGTCCGTCAGGCCGGCGGCCTGGAAGCCGGCGCGTCGTAACCGGCAGGCATCGCAGTTGCCGCAGGCGCGGCCCTGGTGGTCCGCCTGGTAGCAGGAAACGGTTTCGGCGTAATCCACCCCCAGGGCATGGCCCTGACGGATGATGTCCGCCTTGGAGAGGTTGATGAGGGGCGCGTGAATGCGCAGCCGGCGTCCCTCGACCCCCGCCTTGGTGGCCAGATTGGCCATGGTTTCGAAAGCCTGGATGTATTCCGGGCGGCAGTCCGGGTAGCCGGAGTAATCCACCGCATTGACCCCCACGTAGATGTCGAAGGCTTCCAGAACCTCCGCCCAGGCCAGGGCGATGGACAGCATCACGGTGTTGCGGGCGGGCACGTAGGTCACCGGAATGCCCGGGCCGACCCCATCGGTAGGGACCGCGATGGTGGGGTCGGTGAGGGCGGAGCCGCCGAATTGGCCCAGATCCACGTGGGCCTCCCGGTGTTCCCGGGCGCCCAATAGCTTGGCGACGCGCTGGGAGGCCGCCAGTTCGGCCCCGTGGCGCTGTCCGTAGGCCACCGATAGAGCGTAGCACTCGAAGCCGGCTTGGCGGGCCAGGGCGAGGCAGGTGGCGGAGTCCAGGCCGCCGGAGAGCAGGACGATGGCGCGGGGAGCAGGCCTCATTGCAAAGGTGTCCGGAGTTCAGCGGCCGGGGGAGTTGCCCCACAGTACCTTGTGGAGCTGGAGCTGGAAGCGCACCGCCAGGCGGTCCCGCAGGATCCACTCAGCGAGCAGGGCCGGCTGGAGCCGGCCCTGCACCGGGGACAGGAGGACCGGACAGCGGGCGGTCAGATCGTGCTGGCGGATCTGTTCCCGGGCCCACTGATAGTCGGCTTCATCGGCCAGGACGATCTTGAGCTCATCGTGGGCCGTAAGAAGCGGGATGTTTTCCGCCCGATTACGGGCAACTTCGCCGGAGCCCGGCGCCTTGAGGTCCATGATCCGGGAGACCCGGGGGTCCACCGGACTGATGTCCAGGGCGCCGCTGGTCTCCAGAGAAACCGAATGACCCGCGTCGCACAGGGCGGTCAGCAGGGCAAGGCAGGCCTTCTGGGCCAGGGGCTCGCCACCGGTGACGCAGACGTGCTGGGTCAGCAGGCCGCCGACCTCCGCCACGATCTCGGGGATGGAGCGCGACGTTCCGCCGGAGAAGGCGTAACTGGTGTCACACCAGGTGCACCGCAGTGGGCAGCCGGTGAGCCGCACAAAGACCGTGGGCAGGCCCACCCGAGAGGATTCTCCCTGGACCGATAGGAAGATCTCGGTCAGGCGCACACTCGGCGCCTGATCCACTGCGACCATGAGCGTTCAGCCCTTGGCGAGCCGTTGCTTGGCGGTCTTGGCCGCGGCGCTGGCGGGATATTTCTGGATGATGCTCTCCAGGGTCTTGCGCGCGCCCTTGTCATCCCCCATGGACTGCTGGCAGGTGGAAAGCCCCAGCAGGGCGTCCGGTGCGCGGGGGTCATCGGGCCAGTTGTTGGCCACCTGTTTGAAATGGTAGGTGGCGGAGGCCACTTCCTTCAGCTGCAAGGCGCCACTGCCGGCCCAGAAATGGGCGCCGGGCTGGAAGCTGCTGTTGGGGTGGGCCTTGATGAAGGCCTCGAAACCCACCACGGCTTCCCGGTACTTGCTGCCCTTGAGAAGATTCAGGGCCGCCTCGAAATCCCGGGTTTCGGCAGCGCCGTCGGTGGCGGGGGCGCTGCCTGCTTCCGGGGCGGCCGCGCCACCGGCCTCGGGCTGGCCAGCGGTTTCCAGGCGGCGCAATCGGTTGTCCAGATCCACGTAGAAGTCCTTCTGGCGCTTCTGGGTGGCTTCCGAGTCGTAGTTCAGGACTTCGATCTGGCCCCGCAAGCGGGCGATCTCGGCCTTGAGCTGCTCCAGCTGATTGGCCAGCTCAATTTGGGAACGCGCGCTTGCCTCAAGCCGGTCGAACTTGGCGTTGTAGTCATTGCGCATGTTGATGATGGTATTGCGGGCCTCCGTGTCGTCGAAGAGGCCCGCCTGCGCTGGCAGCGCCGCTGCCAGCGCCGCCGCAAGGAGCAGCTTTCTATGCATCAGAACTCACCTGAGTAGAGGATCTCGCCGCGCCGGTTCTGAGCGTAGCAGTCTTCGGTGCTGGCAGTGCAACGGGGCTTCTCTTCACCCAGGCTGACGGATTCGATCTGGCCATCCTTGGCGCCCAGCAGGACCAGGGCCTTCTTGACGGCATCGGCCCGCTTCTGGCCCAGGGCCAGGTTGTATTCCCGGCTGCCGCGCTCATCGGCATTGCCCTGGATCAGCACCTTCATGGTGGGGTTGGCCACCAGGAAGCGGGCATGGGCTTCCACCAGGGGCTTGGCTTCGTCGCGGATGGTGTAGCTGTCGAAATCGAAGAATACGTCCCGCTTGGAGAGGATGTTCTTGGGATCCTTGAGGGCTGCGATGCCGGTGCCACCGGGCTGGCCGGCTTCCACCCGGGCGACGGAGCCGCTGCCGGCGCCCCGGTCTTCCACGGAAGCGCCGGAGGTGCTGTCGGACATGGGGGTGCTGCTGCAGCCGGCGACCAGGGCGGCGAGCAGGGCGGAGGCGATCAGGGTGGTGCGCATGATGACTAGATCCTTTTGAGTGCTGGTGAGGGTTGGACTAACGGGGGAGCGGGCCCCAGGCGGGTTCCCGCACGTCACCGGCCTGGCCGGACAGGCGCTGCTTGACACGGCCATCCACGGAAACGGCGGCCAGGACGCCCCTGCCGCCGCTTTCGGTGGCGTACAGGATCATCCGGCCATTCGGCGCGAAACTGGGTGATTCATCGCGGTTCGAATCCGTCAGGACGGCGCTCTGCCGGGACGCCAGGTCCATCACCGCCACCTGGAAGCGGCCGTTGTTGCGGGTGATGTAGGCGAGGCTCTTGCCGTCGGAGGAGGGGCGCGGGGTGACGTTGTAGCTGCCCTCGAAAGTAACGCGCTGGGCATCGCCGCCAGAAGACGGGATGCGGTAGACCTGGGGGCTGCCCCCCCGGTCGGATGTGAAGTAGATCCACTGGCCGTCGGCGGACCAGGCGGGTTCGGTGTCGATGCCGGAAGAGGAGGCCAGGCGCTGGACCCCTGAGCCGTCGGCGTTGAGGCTGTAGATCTGGCTCTGGCCGTCCTTGGTGAGGACCACCGCCAGGCGGTTGCCGTCCGGCGACCAGGCCGGGGCGGAGTTGGAACCCCGGAAGTTGGCCGCCACCTGACGGGTGCCGGTCGCCAGGGTGTGTACGTAGACCACCGGCTTCTTGGCCTCGAAGGAGACATAGGCCAAGCGGCCGCCATCCGGCGACCAGGCCGGGGAGATGATGGGCTCCCGGGAGGCCAGGGCGGTCTGGGCGTTCTGGCCGTCGGCGTCGGCGATCTGCAGTTCGTAACGGCTGCCGATCTTCTGCACGTAGGCGATGCGGGTGGCGAAGACCCCCGGCAGGCCGGTGAGTTTTTCGTAGATATAGTCGGCGACCCGGTGGCCGGTGGCCCGGTACTGGTTAGGCAGGGTGCGGAAACTCATGCCCCCCAGGGAAACCTGCTTTTGCACGTCGTAAAGACGGAAACGGACCTCCAGCCGGCCCCCCTCCGCCGCCGCCACGCTGCCCACCGCCACTGCGTCGGCCCCCTTGTACTTGAGGTGGGCGAAATCCGGGGTGGTGCTCTCGCCCACCGGGGTCGGCCCCATTTCCACCAGGCTGAAGAGGCCGGAGCGCTCCAGGTCGCCCCTGACCACCTCGGTCACGCTGCGGGGCAGGGCCCCTTCGTTCTCGAAGGTGGCGATGGCCACTGGGTAGCGGTTGGCGCCGGCGCCGGTGATTTCGATGGAAAGCTGGGCATGGGCGGCCAGGCTGCTGGCCAGCAGCGCCACCGTGGTAAGAAAACGCGAGAAATCAGCAGGTTTGATCATGATCTTTTGGGGGCGGATTATAGCGGTCCGGGGCTTCAGTCTTCCAGCGGTCGGAAATTCAGTTCCAGGTTCCGCTCGAACAACTCTTCTTTCTCTGGCTTGGGCAAGGGGCTGGATTTCTGAATGGCCTTCTCGATGGCGCTGTCCAGGGCAGGATTGCCCGAGGAGCGCTTCAGCCGGATTTCCAGGATGGTGCCGTCGACGGCTTGGGAGACCAGGAATACCGCCTCCGGGTTCCCGCTGATCCCCAGGGGCAGGATGATGTTGCCCCTCACCTTGACCCGGATCTTGTTCTTATAGCTGTCGAGGGCCTTGGCATTTGCCAGATTCGCCCGGGCGGCGGCCACCCGCTGGTTTTCCTCTGCGAGCTGGTTGGCCAGTTGGCGATCGGCTTCGGTCTCGCGAACCTGCCGGGTTTCACTGGCCAGCAGATCCTTCAGGCGGTTGTCATCCAGAGGCGGTGATTTGGAGGCTAGCTTCGACTTGGGTTTTGGCTCGGATTTGTTTTCCAGCTTGGGTTTTTCCACCGGCTTGGGGGGCTTCGGCTGCTTCTCCACTTGCTTGGGCTTGGCCTTGGTCACGATCTCCGGCTTGGCCGGCGGAGGTGGGAGGGGCTTGGCCTCGGGTTTCGGCGTCGGCCTGGGTTCGGGCTTGGGCTCAGGGCGGGGAGGCTCTGGCGTGGCCGTCGGGGGCGGCGGGGGCAGGCCGTCCACCACCGAAACCTCCACCGCTTCCGGCGCCGGGTTCTGCCAGCGCACCCCGAAGAACAGGAACAGGGCTAGCAAAATGTGCACCAGGGCGGCCAGGACCAGGGAGGGCCATTTGCCGCTATCGCGCTGGGGAATGCCTGGCTTCATCGGTCGCCGTCTGCCTTGGCGTCCAGGCTGATCTTGCGGGCGCCAGCCTTGCGCAGGTCGTTCAACATGTCCATCACTGCTTCGTACTTCAGGCCCTTGTCGGCGGAGATCACCACCGGCTGGTCCGGGTTGGCGCGGGTGGCTTCGGTCACCTTGGCCAGGAGCTGCTTGCGGTCGATGCTCTCCTGGGGGGCGGCGGCAGTGGGGCGGTACTCCAGGCGCTCGCCGGGCTGCATCAGTACGATGATGGCTTCGGTCTTGGTGGGATTGGGGGCACCGCCGACGCTGGGGACGTCCACGGTGGTGGTCTGGATCATGGGGGCGGTGACCATGAAGATCACCAGCAGCACCAGCATCACGTCGATGTAGGGCACGACATTGATCTGGTTCATCAGGCGGCGCTGACGGGGCATGGCGGGGCTTTCGGCCGGCTTCAGCGCAGGGTGCGCTGGAGGATGTTGGAGAACTCTTCCATGAAGCTCTCGAAGCGGATCGACAGGCGGTCGATGTCGTGGGCGAAGCGGTTGTAGGCCACCACCGCCGGAATCGCCGCGAAGAGGCCGATGGCGGTGGCCACCAGGGCTTCGGCGATGCCGGGGGCCACGTGGGCCAGGGTGGCGGTGCCCACGCTGGAGAGGCCCCTGAAGGCGTTCATGATCCCCCACACGGTACCGAACAGGCCCACGTAGGGAGACACCGAGCCCACCGAGGCGAGGAAGGCCAGGTGGGCCTCGATATCGTCCACCTCCCGCTGATAGCTGGCCCGCATGGCCCGCCGGGCGCCGTCGATGGTGGCGCCGTGGTCATGGCTCTTGGTCCGCAGCTTGGTGAATTCCCGGTAGCCGGCCTCGAAGATGCGCTCCATGGAGCCGGCGTGATGGCGGTCGTTGACGGCACTTTGGTAGAGGGCGTTGAGATCCCCGCCGCTCCAGAAATCCCGCTCGAACTGATCGGTTTTCTTGCGGGCTTCCCGGATGCCGAACCACTTGCGGAAGATGTAGTACCAGGACATGAAGGACAGTCCGGCCAGAAGCGCCATCACCAGTTTGACCAGCAGGCTGGCGTTGGTGATCAGGCTGAGAATGGAGAGATCTTCGGTGACGGTCATGGTCCGATGAGAAATTGGAGTTGTCGTTTTACTTCGGCGGGGATCTGGCAGGCACGCCTTGCCCCCATATCCACGCAGGCCACCACGATGCGGGCGTCGAAGAGGATTTCCTCGCCCCGGCTCACGGTTTGGTGGAAGGCGATGCTCGCGCCGCCGAGCTTGTCCAGGCGGCTCACCACTTCCAGGGCATCATCAAGCACTGCCGACGCCCGGTAGTCGCCGGTGACGTGCTTGACCACGAAGGCCAGGTTCCGTTCGGCCAGCAATGCCCCGTTGGCAAAACCTTGGGTGCGTAGCCACTCGGTGCGGGCGCGCTCGCAAAACTTGAAGTAGTTGGCGTAATAAACCACCCCCGCGGCGTCTGTATCCTCGTAGTACACCCGGATCGGGAGCACGAACTGGCGGGCGGCAGGATTTGGCGGGGTGGGTCGAACAGCGGGCATCGGCGAATTTTAGCCGAGGGGCGCATGCTGCGGTGCGCGAATCAACGGGCCCTTGCATCCGGAGACACTCTTGGGGGCAGGGGCGACCGGTCTGCTGGGTAAGGGCGGCCCATGGTGCTATGCTTTCCACTTGTACAATTCCGCTAAACCCCTTCTGTTTTAAGGTTTGCAGGCCCATGGCGCTATTCGGAAAGAAGCCCGATCCTGGCCTCCGCCCTTCCAGCGGGGCCCCGGCTCGCGCTGCGGAAGCCCCCGCCGTGCCCAAGCCAGCCGAGCTTTCCGTCCTCGACTTCACCGTGGGTGGAGGAATGGGCCGGGGTGGGGACGATGGCGGCGTCCAGGTTCAGGAGATCAGCAGTGGGATGAGCGCGGCGGCCGAGGAGGCGGCGGTGCTCTACGCCAATGGCAGTTTCCAGGCTGCCGAACAGGTGCTGGCGGCGGTGCTGGATACCGCCGAGGCCAGCCATGTGGGGGAGGGGCTGTGGATGATGCTCCTTGACCTCTACCGTTTGACCGGGCAACGGTCCCGTTTCGAGGCCCGGGTGATCGACTACGCCACCCGCTTCGAGAAGTCCCCGCCACCTTGGGAGGATCTGTCCAATCAGGCGGCGCGCCGTGCGCCGGGCAGTCCGCCGGTGGTGAATCTGGCTGGCACTCTCTCCGCCCAGGCAGCCCAGCAGTTCGGCCAGATCCAGGTGATCGGCCGCAAGAGTGGGGCCATTCGGGTGGATCTGGGCAAGCTGCGGGGGGTGGATGAGGCCGGCGCGGCCCTCCTGCGCCAGACCCTGGCCCAGTTGAAGGCCGACCGGGTGAAAGTCTCCCTGGCCAATTGCGGCGGCCTGGCCGACATGCTGAGCAGCCGCGTTCAGGTGGGCCGGGCGGACTGGCGGGATGGCTGGCTGTTGCTGCTGGAATTGCTGATCAACCTGGGGGAGCAGGGGCGCTTCGAGGATCTGGCGGTGGATTACGCCGTCACCTTCGAAGAGTCTCCCCCGTCCTGGGAGGAGCGCCCGCGGGATGCTGCGCCGTCCATGGAGCAGGCCCACAGCGAGGGCGGTTCGGCGGGATGCTGCCTGGAGGGTGAGCTGACTTCGGCCATGCCGGACGTGCTGCGGCGCCTGGCGGCCCAGATCGGCGCCGGGGAGGGGCCGGTGGTGGACTGCGGCCGGTTGCGGCGGATCGACTTCGTCAGCGCCGGCACCCTCTTCAATATCATCGCCACCCTTCAGGCTCAGGGTAAACTCGTGGTCCTCCGGAACGTCAACGCCATGGTGGCGGCCTTGCTCCGGGTGATGGGGGTGGATCAAGTGGCCCAAATCACGCTCCGCCCCTGAACCCGCGCATAAATCTACTGCGCGGCTCGATTTGGCCCCTGCGATGCTCGCTGTCCCTTGGTACGGCTGTGCTTCTTGAGCCGAACTCGAACCGCTCGCTACGATTTCTTCGCGGGTTCAGATACCGCCAGGCCGGTCACCCTCGCAAGTGGTGGGCTTCTGAAATGGCGGAGCCATCGTAGGGCGGGCTCTAGCCCGCCTTGGCGGACTGAAGTCCGCCCTGCAAGAGCGTTGTCATTTCGCAAGCACCACATTAGGAATCCCTTCATGGAACAGTATCACGGCACCACCATCCTCTCCGTCCGCCGGGGCAGCCGCGTCGCCCTGGGGGGCGATGGCCAGGTCACCCTGGGCAATATCGTCATCAAGGCCAGCGCCCGCAAGGTCCGGCGCCTGTACCAGGACCGCATCCTGGCGGGTTTCGCCGGGGGCACGGCGGATGCCTTTACCCTCTTCGAACGCTTTGAGGCCAAGCTGGACAAGCATCAGGGCAATCTGTTGAGGAGCGCCGTGGAGCTGGCCAAGGACTGGCGCACCGACCGGGCCTTGCGCCGGCTGGAGGCCATGCTGGCGGTGGCGGACCGGGAGCATTCCCTGGTGATCACCGGCAACGGCGACGTGCTGGAGCCTGAGCAGGGCATCGTGGCCATCGGCAGCGGCGGGGCCTACGCCCAGGCCGCCGCCCGGGCCCTGCTGGAAAACACCGAGCTGGCGCCAGAGGCCATCGTGGCCAAGTCCTTGTCCATCGCCGGCGACCTGTGCATTTACACCAATCAACACCACACCATCGAGCTGATCGAAGGGTAACCCCATGACCCAGATGACCCCTCCCGAGATCGTTTCCGAACTGGACAAACATATCGTCGGCCAGGCCCGCGCCAAACGGGCGGTGGCCATTGCCCTGCGCAACCGCTGGCGGCGGGCCCAGGTGGCCGAGCCCCTGAAGAGCGAGATCACCCCCAAGAACATTCTGATGATCGGTCCCACCGGGGTGGGCAAGACCGAGATCGCCCGGCGCCTGGCCCGCCTGGCCAACGCCCCTTTCATCAAGATCGAGGCCACCAAGTTCACCGAGGTGGGCTATGTGGGACGGGATGTGGACACCATCATCCGCGACCTGATGGAGATCGCCATCAAGGAAGGCCGGGAGAGCGCCATGAAACGGGTGCGGGACCGGGCCCTGGATGGGGCCGAGGACCGGGTGCTGGACATCCTCCTGCCGCCGGCCCGGGGCATCAATTTCTCGGAAGAGCCCGAGCCTACGCCGGATAACGCCACCCGCCAGAAATTCCGCAAGAAGCTGCGGGAGGGGGAGCTGGACGACAAGGACATCGAACTGGAGGTGAGCGCCCCCGGGGTGTCCGCCGAGATCTTTGCTCCGCCGGGGATGGAGGAGCTGACCCAGCAGATCCAGGGCATGTTCCAGAACCTGGGCAGCGGCAAGAAGAAGCTGCGCAAGCTGAAGATCCGGGAGGCCCTAAAGGTGCTGGCCGACGAGGAGGCCGCCCGGCTCATCAACGACGAGGACGTGAAGTTGGCCGCGGTGCAGGCGGTGGAGCAGAACGGCATCGTCTTCCTGGACGAGATCGACAAGGTGGCCAGCCGTTCCGACATGCACGGTGCCGACGTATCCCGCCAGGGGGTGCAGCGGGATCTGCTGCCCCTGGTGGAGGGCACCACCGTGTCCACCAAGTACGGGATGATCCGTACCGATCACATCCTGTTCATCGCCAGCGGGGCCTTCCACCTTTCCAAGCCCTCCGACCTGATCCCCGAGCTCCAGGGCCGCTTCCCGATCCGTGTGGAGCTGGATTCCCTGTCGGTGGAAGACTTCGAGCGCATCCTTACCCAGACCGACGCCTGTCTCACCCGCCAGTACCAGGCCCTGCTGGAAACCGAGGGGGTGACGGTGAGTTTTGCTGCCGAGGGTATCCGCCGCCTGGCGGAGATCGCCTACCAGGTGAATGAAAAGACCGAGAACATCGGCGCCCGGCGCTTGTACACGGTGATGGAAAAGCTCCTGGAAGAGGTTTCCTTCAGCGCTGGCCAGGCCGGAGTGGGTGGTGTGAAGGTGGACGGGGCCTATGTGGATGCCCGCCTGGAAACCCTGGCCCAGCGGGAAGACCTGGCGCGCTACGTGCTCTGAGGGCCTGCCCCCGGCCGGGGGCAGGCCTTAGCGGAGGTTCGCCGGCATCCGGCGGGCCGGCCGGCCAACGTGGTAGCCCTGGGCGTAATCGATGCCGATGCGCCGCACCTCGTCCAGCACCGCCTGGTTCTCCACGAACTCCGCCAGAACTTCGATGCCAAGCTGGGCCGCCAGGTCCTTCATGGTGTGGACGAAAGCCCGGTCCTTGGGGCTGTCGAGCATGTTGACGATGAAGTCGCCCTCCACCTTGAGGATGTCGATGGGGAAGCGGCGCAGGTAGTGGAAGCTGGAAAAGCCCGAGCCGAAATCGTCGATGGCCAGTTTGAAACCCTGGCTTTTCAGATCGAGGAGCAGCCGTTCCAGCAGCGCCAGGTTCTTCACCGTGTCCCGTTCGGTGATTTCGAACACGATGCGGCCGGGGTCGAAGCCCTGGTCCGCCACCAGGCGGGACATGCTGCGGGTGAAGTCCTTCAATACCAGGGCCTTGGGGGACAGGTTGATGAAAACCTGGCCGTCGAAGCCGGCGTCCTTGAGCTCAGCCAGGGCCCGCTCCGTCACCTGCCGGTCGAGCTGGTGGATGACGCCCATCTTCTCCGCCAGTTCGATGAAGGCGGCGCCGGGCAGGAAACGCCCCTCCGATTCGATGCGGCTGAGCACCTCGCAGGCGGTGATGCGGCCGTTCTTGACGTCCAGGATCGGTTGGAAGAAGGGCACGATCTGGCGGTTTTCCAGGGCGTTGAGCACCAGTACGCTGCGCTGGGAGATGTCCCGGAACACCTCCATCACGTCCTTTTCGCTGGGTACGCCGATGCGCCGTTTGCCCTCGCTCTTGGCCTTGTAGAGCATGTTGTCGGCGAACAGGAACAGGTCCTTGGCCTCATTGGCGTGGATCGGGAAGGTGGCCAGGCCGATGGAGATGGTGCCCTTGAGGGTGCTGCCGTCCGGGGCTTCCAGGGAGATCTGCTCGGCCGCGCCGAGGATCCGCTGGGCCGTCTGGTTGGCCTGGGCCAGGTCGGTCTGGGGCAGGACCACCACGAATTCGTCGCCGCCGTAGCGGGCCAGGATGTCGCCGCCCCGCAGCACTTCCCGCGTCGCCCTGCTGAAGGCTTGAAGGTACTGGTCGCCGAAGGCGTGGCCATAGGAGTCGTTGACCAGCTTGAAGTTGTCCAGGTCGATGACCAGCAGGGAGAACGGATACTCATGGCGCTGGGCGCGCACCACCTCGTAGCCCAGCAGCTCCCAGAACACCCGCTGATTGAACAGGTCGGTGAGGGGGTCGCGGGTGGCGTAGTACTCCAGATCCTTGGTGTACTTGTAGATGGCCTTGACCGAGCCCACCACGTTGAGGAGGGTGGACAGCACGCTGTCCATCACCAGGTGCAGGGTTTCGTCCTCCAGCACCTCGCTATGCACGCCGATGCCCACGATGCCACCGATCTTGGGGGTATCCACCAGGAAGCTCTTGACTCGCAGGCGGACCTCGTCCTCGTCCAGCTCAATGGTTGCCGCCCCCGGCCGGGCGATGTGGTGATGGAGATTCACCGCGCCCAGGGCGCCCAGATGGGTGTGCTCCTCCATCAGGGAATTCACATGGCGCTCCATCATTTTCAGGGTGGCCTGGCTGGGAGGGTTGATCCAGAACACCTCCAGATCCAGTTGTTCCTCGTCGATCCGGAACACCGAGAACAAGGTGTGGGTGACCATGATGCGGTTGATGTCCACCAGCAACTGGAGGATGTAGTCGTGCCAGTCCTTCACCACATCGGAGGTGATGACGAATTTTTCCAGCAGCCCGATCTCGAATTTGAGGATGTCCTTGTCGATGCTGATGTTTTGCAGTTTGCGCACCAGTTCTTCGAGCCGGCCGAACAGTTCGTTGAGCTCCGTGAAACCCAGATCGTGGCGCTTGAACTCCAGGCGCTTGAGGTCGGCCACGGCGTTGACCTGCCGCACGCTTTCCCCCACCACCGTGATGGACTGCTCGACCCGGCGGTTGACCCGCCAGACCACCACCGCCGCCACGGCGAGCCCGAAGGGCATCAGCAACAATAGGGTCAGCATGAACTCCCGCCGCGCCTGGGCCACCACGGGCCCCAGATCCTGGCTGACCTCGATGGCCCCCATGACATCCCCCACCGCTGCGTTCTCGTGGCAGTTCAGACATCGCTCCTCGGCCACCAGGGGCTGCACACGGCGCACCGTCATGCCCTCATCCTGTTCCGCGGGGATGCCCGAGGCCAGGGCCCGGGCCACCAGGGCGTCGATGGGCGGTTGCTCGATCTCGCCATAGCGCTGGATCACCGGCGCGCCGCGATAGATGTGGATGACGGTGGGTTGCGCCTGGGTGGCTTCATGCATGGCCTTCAGGAAGGCCTCCACCTTGGCGCGCTTCCAGCCGGTGCTCATCACCTGGTACATGGAGGAGAAGGTCACCTTGGCCAGGGTGTTGGAGGACTGGCGGGCGCTGTCCCTGACGATCCGGTCGAAGACGTGGCCGACGGCGAAGTAGCCGCCTCCCACGAAGATGACGGACACCACCGCCGAGGCGGCGAGGATGAAAGTCCTGATGCGCATGGAGCCTCCCTGGCTTTTATTGTTCGGGCACGTCAGCAATCATGCCCAATTTGGGCGAACTTAGAATGCCGCAGTGCAGCAGCGATATGTTTCAGATCAATTTGCGTTCATGGGATGCTCCCCGCCCGGGGGCCGGGACTAAAATTCTGATCCCGCCCCCCGCCTGGCTATCCGCCAGGGTTGCCATGCTGCTGCGCATCGTTTCGATCCTGTTCCCCCTGTTTGCCATCACTGCCCTGGGCTATCTGGTGGGTCGCCGCTCCCGGCCGGATCTGAGCCACGCCAACCAGCTCAACATGGATGTATTCATCCCCGCCCTGGTGTTCGCGGCCCTGGCCAACCAGGATTTCCAGCTGAGCCGTCATCTGCCCCTGCTGGCGGCTTCCCTGGCCCTGGTGGTGGGTTCCGGGCTGGTGGGCTGGGGGCTGGCCCGGCTGGTGGGGATCCCTCCCAAAACCTTCGTGCCGCCAATGATGTTCAACAACTGCGGCAATCTGGGTCTGCCCCTGGCGGTGCTGGCCTTTGGTGATGCCGCCCTGGCCCCGGCGGTGGTGATGTTCATGGTCTCCAACCTGCTTCACTTCAGCTTCGGGGCCTGGCTGCTGGACCATGAGGCCAGGCTCGGTTCGGTGTGGAAGGTGCCTTCGGTGCTGGCGACCCTGCTGGGTCTGGCGGTGAGCCTGGCGGGCATCCAGGTGTGGCCGCCCCTGATGGTGGCCACCCGGATGCTGGGGGATATCTCCATTCCCCTGATGCTGTTCGGCCTGGGGGTGCGCCTGACGGATTCACGGATTTCGGCGGTGGGCCTGGGGTTCTTCGGGGCGTTGGCCCGGCCCCTGGTGGGCATGGCCCTGGCCTACGGGCTGACCTGGGTGATTCCCCTGCCCCCCACCCAGCGGGCCATGCTGCTGGTGTTCGGCGCCTTGCCGCCGGCGGTGTTGAATTTCATTTTCGCCGAGCGCTATGGGCAGGAGCCGGAAAAGGTGGCCTCCATCGTCCTGATCGGCAATGTGGCGGCGGTGGCGGTTTTGCCGATGGCCCTGGCTCTGGCCCTGTGAGCCTCCAGACACCGGGCGGATGCGGAACCTTTTTCAGAGCCCTTGCGACATGCCGCCGAGCCCCACCGGCGTCGCGCCTTGCCCAGGAGGCCAGGACGCGAGCGCCCCCCGGATCCAAGGTCAGCAGACCCTATCCCAGAACCGAGATCACCAGCTGGCGGGTCTGGGGGGCGGTGCGGTGTTCCCACAGATAGAGCCCCTGCCAGCTGCCCAGGAGCAGGCGGCCATTCCGGAAGGGGATGGTCAGGCTGGTGTGGGTGAGGACGCTGCGGGCATGGGCGGCCATGTCGTCCGGCCCTTCCGTGTCGTGGTGCCAGGCGGGGTCGCCGTCCGGGACGAGGCGGGCCATCAGGCCTTCCAGGTCCTGGCGCACCGCCGGGTCGGCGTTCTCGGTGATCACCAGGCTGCAGCTGGTGTGCTGGACGAAGAGATTGAGCAGGCCGCTGTGGATGCCTGATTCCCGCATCACCGCCACCACCTGCTCGGTGATGGCCACGGTACCCCGGCCGGTGGTGTGAATGGGGTAGGTGGTCTGGAAGTACATGGCGGACTCCGGAGGCGCGGGACGAGGGCCCATTCTAGGGCCAACACTGTCCCCTGTAATCCGTAGGGTGCGCAAACGCACCCTACGGGTCCGGCCGCGAAACGAAACTACAGGATCATCCCGGCGCCCACCGTGTTGTTGGTGGATTCGTCGATGACGATGAAGGCGCCGGTGGCCCGGTTGCTGGCGTAGGGGTCCGGGCTGATGGGCTGGGCCAGCTTGAGGCTGAGGCGGGCGATGTCATTCATGGCCAGGGCCGCGGTGGGCTGCTCCTCCAGGGTGTTGATGTCCAGGCGGTAGGCAATGGTGGCCACCTTGGCCTTCACTTCCCGGGTGGTGTGGCGGATCAGGTAGGTACGGGCCGGGGAGAGGGGCGTCTCGGAGAGCCAGCAGACCATGGCGTAGGCCTGCTTGACCGGCTCCCTGGCTTCGGCGCTCTTGACGATCATGTCTCCCCGGGAGATGTCGATCTCGTCCTCCAGCAGCAGGGTGACGGACTGCTCATGGATGGCCCGGACGAGCTTCTCGCCTCCCAGTTCGATGGCTTTCACTTTGCTGGAGAAGCCCGAGGGCAGCACCGTGACCGCCTCGCCGACGGCAATCTCGCCGGATTCCACCCGGCCCATGAAGCCCCGGTAGTCATGGAGTTCGGGATTGGCGGAATCCTGGGGGCGGCACACGTACTGCACCGGGAAGCGGAAGTCCTCGGCCTGCTCGGTGTGGGCGGCGGGGGCGGATTCCAGGATTTCCAGCAGGGTGGGGCCGTCGTACCAGGACAGCGCTTCGCCCCGGTCCACGATCATGTCCCCGGCCAGGGCGGAGATGGGAATGAAGCGCACCTCCTTGATCCCCAGCTGGCCGGCGAAGGCCAGGTAGTCGGCTTTGATCTGCTCGAACACCGCCTGGTCGTAATCCACCAGATCCATCTTGTTTACCGCCACCAAAAGGTGGGGGATGTTCATCAGGTGGGCCAGGTAGGAGTGGCGGCGGGTCTGGGTCAGCACGCCCTTGCGCGCGTCGATCAGGATGATCGCGAGGTTGGCGGTGGAGGCCGCGGTGACCATGTTGCGGGTGTACTGCTCGTGGCCCGGGGCGTCGGCGATGATGTACTTGCGGGTGCCGGTGGAAAAGTAGCGGTAGGCCACGTCGATGGTGATGCCCTGCTCCCGCTCGGCCTGGAGGCCATCGGTGAGGAGCGACAGGTCCACGGCGCCCATGCCGCGCTTCTGGGAGGTGCGTTCGATGGCGGAGAGGGTATCGGCGAGGATGGTCTTGGTATCGAACAGCAGGCGCCCGATCAAGGTGCTCTTGCCGTCGTCCACGCTGCCGCAGGTCAGAAAGCGCAGCAGGCCGTGATCTTCAACTTGGTGGGCGCTCATTTAGAAGTAACCCTCTTTCTTGCGTTGTTCCATGGAGGCCTCGGAAGTCTGGTCGTCCAGACGGGTGGCGCCGCGCTCGGTGATGGTGGTGGTGGCGGTTTCCAGCACGATCTTCTCGATGGTGTCCGCATCCGATTCCACCGGCGCCGTGCAGGAAATGTCGCCCACGGTGCGGAAGCGCACCTGCAGCTCAACGATCTCCTCGCCCGCCTTGGGGAGGTTGGTCAGTTCGCCCGACACCAGGGGCACATTGACCGGCACGATGGCGCCCTGGCGGATGACCACCGGGCGGGTGTGGGCGAAGTAGATGGCGGGCAGCTCCAGGCCTTCCCGCTCGATGTATTGCCACACGTCCATCTCGGTCCAGTTGCTGATGGGGAAGGCACGGATGTTCTCCCCCTTGTGGCTGCGGGCGTTGTAGAGGTTCCACAGCTCGGGGCGCTGGTTCTTCGGATCCCATTGGCCGAATTCGTCCCGGAAGCTCATGATCCGCTCCTTGGCCCGGGCCTTTTCCTCATCCCGCCGGGCGCCGCCGATGCAGCAGTCGAAGCCGAATTCCTCGATGGCTTCCAGGAGCGTCACCGACTGGTGCTTGTTGCGGGATTCGCCAGGATGCTTGAGCACCACCGTGCCCCGGGCCATGGAGTCTTCCACGCTGCGCACGATCAGGCGCTCCCCCAGCTCGGCGGCCCGCTTGTCCCGGAAGTCCACGACTTCCCGGTAGTTGTGGCCGGTATCGATGTGCATCAGGGGAAAGGGAAAGCGGCCAGGGCGGAAAGCCTTCTCGGCCACCCGCAGCATGCAGATGGAATCCTTGCCGCCGGAGAACAGCAGCACCGGGTTGGCGCACTGGCCGGCCACCTCCCGCATGATGTGGATGGCCTCGGCTTCCAGCCAGTCCAGGTGGCTGAGGGTTTGTTTGGTGAGAGTGCTCATTGATCTTGGGAAGGGCAAAGGTGAAGGGGGAGGGGCGGAGGCCCCTCCCGCTGGATCATTTCTTGACGTGCAGGCCGCATTCCTTGCTGGCGGGGTCTTCCCACCACCAGCGGCCGGCCCTGACATCCTCCCCCACCGCCACCGCGCGGGTGCAGGGGGCGCAGCCAATGCTGGGGTAGAACTGGTCGTGGAGGGCGTTGTAGGGTACCGCATGCTCGCGGATGTAGGCCCACACCTCGGCCTCGGTCCAGTCGGAGAGGGGGTTGAACTTCTCCAGGCCGTTGCCGGCGTCGAACTCCCGGACCGGCAGGCCGCTGCGGGTCACCGCCTGGGCGGCCCGCTGGCCGGTGATCCAGGCTTTCTTGCCGGCCAGCGCCCGCTGGAGGGGCTCCACCTTGCGGATCTGGCAGCAGGCCTTGCGTAGTTCCACCGAGTCGTAGAAGGCGTTGATGCCCTCCCGGCGGACGAAACCTTCCACCGCGGCGGAATCCGGGAAGAAGATCTTGAGCCGGGTGGCGTAGTGGCGTTCCACCTCGCCCATCAGGGTGTAGGTCTCGGCGGGGAGCCGCCCGGTGTCCAGGGAGAAGATCTCGATGGGCAGGCCGTTCTTCAGGATCAGGTTGGTGAGCACCATGTCCTCGGCGCCGAAGCTGTTGGCGAAGGTGACTTCCCCCTGACTGCCCAGTTCCGTTACCGCGCCCTTCAACAGGGCCAGAACGGCTGCGCCCTTGGCCGCCACGCTGGCCTTGAGGGCGTCCGTCAGCTCCGGCCGGGTGGCCGGATTGCCGGGAGGCGGCTTGAGGAAGGAGACCGCTCCGTTCATGCCGCGTTCCTCGAGAGGCGGCGCCACACCGGGGCGGGCTGATCCACCGCGCCCTGGTAGGGCTCGGAGAAGTCCTGGAAACTGGCCAGGGCCCCTTCCAGCTGGGCGTCGGAGTACTTGCCCTCGGCTGGCTGGAGGGCGTCAAAACCGCAGCGGGTGAGGAAGAAGAACTGGTCCCGCAGCACGTCGCCGATGGCCCGCAGTTCGCCGGTATAGCCGTAGCGGGTGCGCAGCAGGGCGGCGGTGGAGTAGCCCCGGCCGTCGGCGAACTTGGGGAAGTTCACCGCCACTAGGGGCAGGCGGGAGAGGGCCCCGGCCAGGGATTCGGCCCCTTGATGGCTGTCGAGCCACACCCCGACATTGCGGCCGGCCAGTTCTCCCTGGCGGGCTTGCCAGACGGCCAGGGGTAGTGCCACTTTGCCTGGGGGAATGGCCACGCTTTCCGGCGTGTCACCCTCGGCCAGGCGCAGGATTTGCCAGTCGTCGGCCTGGATCTGGCCGTTCTTGATGATCTTAGCCATGGGCCACCTTCTTTCCGGCGAGCCGGTCGCCGTAAACGCGGGTCTTGAAGGGTTCGATGCCGACGCGGCGCACGGTGTCCACGAACAGCTCGTCCGGGTGGCGGATCGCCACGTAGGTTTCCAGCAGGGTGGCAATGACCGAGGGCATCTCGGCGGCAGCGAAGGAGGGACCGATCACCTTGCCGATGGCGGCCTGGTTGCCTTGGGAGCCGCCGATGGTCACCTGGTACCACTCTTCCCCGTTCTTATCCACACCGAGGATGCCGATGTGGCCCACGTGGTGGTGGCCGCAGGCATTCATGCAGCCGGAGATGTTGAGTTCCAGTTCGCCGATGTCGTGGAGGTAGTCCAGATCGTCGAAACGGGCCTGGATGGCCGCCGCGATGGGGATGGACTTGGCGTTGGCCAGGGCGCAGAAATCCCCGCCGGGGCAGCAGATGATGTCGGTCAGCAGCCCGATGGTGGGGGTCGCCAGACCGGCTTCCCGCAGGGTCTGCCACAGGCTGAACAGCTCCGACTGCTGGACGTCCGCCAGCACCAGGTTCTGCTCGTGGGTGACCCGCAGTTCGCCAAAGCTGTAGCGATCCGCCAGGCTGGCCACCAGGTCCATCTGTTCGGCGGAGATGTCCCCCGGGGCTACTCCGGGCTTCTTGAGGGAGATCACCACGGCGGCGTAGCCGGCGCGCTTGTGGGCTCGCAGGTTGCGCTGGGCCCAGGCGGCGAAGGGCTTGTTGTCCGCCAGGCGCTGGGCGTGGCTGGCGTCCTGGGCGGGCAGGTCCAGATAGGGCGGATCCTCGAACTGGTCTGCCACCCGATGGACTTCGTCCACCGTGAGGGTGGCGGGGCCATCCTTGAGGTGGGCCCATTCGGCTTCCACCTGGCGCTTGAATTCCTCGATGCCCAGGGCCTGGACCAGAATTTTGATCCGGGCCTTGTAGAGGTTGTCCCGCCGGCCGTGGAGGTTGTAGACCCGCAGGATGGCTTCCAGGTAGGTGATGATGTGCTGCCAGGGCACGAAGTCGGTGATTTCCTTGCCGATGATGGGGGTGCGGCCCAGGCCGCCGCCCACCAGCACCCGGAAGCCGATCTGGCCGGCGGCGTTCTTCACCAGATCCAGTCCGATGTCGTGGGCCTGGATCAGGGCCCGGTCGTTCTGGGCGCCATTGACCGCCATCTTGAACTTGCGCGGCAGGAGGGCGAACTCCGGGTGGAAAGTGCTCCACTGGCGCAGGATCTCCGCCCACGGCCGGGGGTCGATGAGTTCGTCCTGGGCCACCCCGGCGAAGGGGTCGGAGGTGAAGTTGCGGATGCAGTTGCCAGAGGTCTGGATGGCATGCATCTCCACCGTGGCCAGCAATTCCAGAATCTCAGGCACCTTGGCCAGTTCCGGCCAGTTGAACTGGAGGTTGTGGCGGGTGGTGAAGTGGCCGTAGCCCTTGTCGTAGTCCCGGGCGATGCGGGCGAGCATGCGCAATTGCTCTGAACGCAGGGCGCCGTAGGGGACGGCGATGCGCAGCATGGGGGCGTGGCGCTGGATGTACAGGCCGTTTTGCAGGCGCAGGGGACGGAATTCGTCCTCCGTCAGCTCTCCGGCCAAGTAGCGGCGCGTCTGATCCCGGAACTGGGCGACGCGCTCATCCACGATGCGCTGGTCGATGGCGTCGTAGCGATACATGGTTACAGTCTCTCTGTTGAAATATATTTAGTGGGCGATGAGCTTGGCGCCCACCAACACCAGCATGCCGGCCAGGATGGGGCGCAACATGCGGTCGGGGACCTTGGTGGAAATATGGCTTCCCAGCCAGATGCCGGGCAGCGAGCCTACCAGAAGGCTGCCCAGAAGTGCCCAATCCACGCTGCCCAGCATCCAGTGGCCGGCACCGGCCACGGCGGTGAGGGGTACGGCGTGGGCGATGTCGCTGCCCACGATGCGCAGGGTGGGCAGGGTCGGGTAAAGGAAGAACAGGGCGGTCACCCCCAGGGCTCCGGCGCCCACCGAAGAGATGGATACCAGCACCCCCAGCACGGCCCCGGTAAGAATGGTGAGTATCGCGGTGCGCCTGGGATTTTCCACGCCCCCCGTGCGCTTGAGGGCAAAGGCCTGGATTTGCTGGCGGAAAATGATGGCTACCGCCGTCAGCAGCAGGGCAAAGCCCAGGGCCACCTTGATCAGGGCCGTGGCGCCCTCGATGCCGCCGGGGAAAAACTGGCTCACCACCAGCAGGGTCAAGGCGGCAGCGGGAAGGCTGCCGGTGGCCAGGCGCCGGGTCACCGTCCAGTCCACCGTACCCTTGAGGCCGTGAGCCAGGGTGCCGCCGGCCTTGGTGATGGCGGCGTAGAGGAGGTCGGTGCCCACCGCCACGGAGGGGTGGATGCCGAACAGCAACACCAGCAGCGGGGTCATGAGGGAGCCTCCGCCCACGCCGGTCAGTCCGACGATGGCGCCCACGGAAAATCCGGCGACGGTATAGGCAAAATCCATGTGCTTTAACTCCAATTGTGCAGCGCATCGTATCGGGAGTTGATAGAGCAGTGAAGCACGGTTGAGTTAGACTCTAAGAACTATG
Organism: Rhodocyclaceae bacterium; assembly: GCA_034004685.1. Classification (GTDB taxonomy): domain Bacteria; phylum Pseudomonadota; class Gammaproteobacteria; order Burkholderiales; family Rhodocyclaceae; genus JAEUNX01. Next base: position 100,525 of record JAVEWG010000002.1, read on the forward strand.
GGTTATTAAGAGCCTGTCTGCGATCAGGATTGGAGGCGACATGAACCTGCAACAGCTCCGCTACGTGGTGGAGGTCAGCCGTCGGGGGCTCAATGTCTCCGATGCCGCCGAGGCCCTGTTTACCTCCCAGCCCGGCGTTTCCAAGCAGATCCGGCTGCTGGAGGACGAACTGGGGGTCCAGGTCTTCGTCCGCCATGGCAAGCGCCTGGTGGGCATGACCGAGCCGGGCCACCAGGTTGTCGCCATCGCCGAGCGGATGCTGCGGGACATGGACAGCTTGCGGCAGGTGGGGGATGAATTCCGTAACGAGGATGCCGGCACCCTCAGCATTGCCACCACCCACACCCAGGCCCGCTACGCCCTGCCCCCGGTGATCCAGCGCTTCATCCAGCGCTACCCCAAGGTGCGCCTCAATCTGCATCAGGGCAATCCCAGCCAGGTTTGCGAGTACGTGCTCTCCGGCGAGGCCGACATCGCCATTGCCACCGAGGCCATCGCCGACAACGACAACCTGGTGATGCTGCCTTGCTACCAGTGGAACCGTTGCGTCATCGCGCCCAAGGGTCATCCCATCCTCAAGAGCCAGCCCCTCAGCCTGGAGGAGATCGCCCGCTGGCCGATCATCACCTACGACTTTGCCTTCACCGGCCGCAACCAGATCAACAAGGCCTTCCTGAGCCGCGGCCTCAAGCCCAACGTGGTGCTCACCGCCATCGACTCGGACGTGATCAAGACCTACGTGGCCATGGGGCTGGGGGTCGGCATCGTGGCCAGCATGGCCCTGGATCCGGTGGCGGACAAGCACCTGGGGGCAATGGACGCGAGCCATCTTTTCGAATCTTCCACCACCCGCATCGGCGTCCGGCGCAATGCCTATCTGCGCGGCTATGTGTATGCCTTCATCGAGCTGTTCGCGCCGGCGCTCTCCAGGCGCATCGTGGAGGCGTCCCTGGCGGGTGGGGGGACGGATGTGGGGCTTTAGAAAAGTAAACAGCCGGCGCATTGGCTCCGGCTGTTAGGGAGACGCTGAACAAATCCCCGTTCAGCGGCTCCCGATCGAGTTTCCGGCCAAGTTCCTCAAACATGCCGGCCTCCAGGCATCAAAAGACCGATTTTCGAGGAGCATGCCTCCGATTTCACCGCTCAGGACGCACCTCGGGCATTCATCGCCGGCATGCGTCTTTGGGCGAGCAGCAAATTGGCGAAGCCAAACAGCGAGAACAGGTGCGCCTCGTTCTTCGCCAGCCCGCGATAGCGGGTCTTGCGATGCCGGAACAGGTTCTTGACCACATGGAAAGGATGTTCGACCTTCGCCCGGATGCCCGCCTTGAGCTTCTCGAACCGGTCCTGCAGCCAACCCAACGCGTCTGCGGGCAGGGCCTTGCGCACGCTGCGCTTCATCGCCACCAACCATTCAACGGTCTTGTCCTGGTTCTCGGGACGTTTCTCGACGCCTTGGTAACCCGCATCACCAAACACCGTGTGCTCCTGTCCATGCAGCAGGGCGTGGGCCTGGCTCACGTCGCTCGCGTTGGCCGCCGTCGTCACCAGCGTATGTACCAGCCCCGACTGGGCATCCACGCCGATGTGCGCCTTCATGCCAAAGTGCCAGTTCTTGCCCTTCTTGGTCTGGTGCATCTCGGGGTCGCGCGCCTTGGCCGTGTTCTTGGTCGAGGGTGGGGCCGCGATCAGCGTGGCATCGACAATCGTCCCTTCGCGCAGGATCAGGCCTTGTTTGGCCAGATGGGCGTTGATCGCCTCGAATATCTTGCGCGTGAGCCCGTGCGTTTCGAGCAGCCGTCTGAACTTCAGCAGGGTGGTTGCATCCGGCGCCGACTCCCGCGACAGGTCAATCCCCACAAAACCCCGGATCGCCTGGCTGTCGTAGAGCGCATCCTCCATCCCCTCGTCCGACAGGCCGAAGCACTGCTGGGCCACGTACATCCGCAGCATCCGCGACACGCCAATCGGAGGGCGCCCCCGGCCTTCGCCTTTGGGGTAGAACGGCTCGATCTCCGCTTCCAACGCCGCCCAAGGCGTCACCGCGTCAATCCCGGCAAGAAAGCGATCACGCCGCGTCAGCTTCTTCTTCGCGGCGTACTCCAGGTCCGAAAAGCTCGATTGCATCGCTCAAGGTCTCGTGAGGGAAGGCTCTGCAGGATTATCGCCTTCGCGCAGCCAGAGCGTCGTGGGCCGGGAATAAATCATCGTTTCCTTAGACGAATTGCTGTTTCAGATCCGTGCTTCGCGACGATGGCGGGCATAGGCGAGTCCTGCCAGGCCCAGACCAACCAGTACCAAGAAACCCGGTTCGGGAACATTGGGGACATCCGACTTCGAACTGACCAGGAAAAGCTGCTCGTAACCGTTGTCAATCTGGAAGTTGTCGCAGTTGCCTTGCAGAACCGCATCGCAACCCACCACCAATTCGGGGTGCAGCGAATACTCACCCACGTTCAGGTTACCCGCCAAGGTTGCCAGCCAGTCGTTCAGCAGGGGCAGATCGGCGGCATAGGCGGCTTGGTTGGCGCCAAGGTTGTGGTTGATGGCCTCGAAGCCCGCCGCGCAGGGCGGTGTGCCAGTTACCTGACCGGTGGTTTTGGAAACACACAGAGATCCGCCGGAGAGGACGTAATCAGTGCCGCCACCGGGATAGAACTGGGGGGCTACGTTGCCGGGGCTATATAAAATGGTCGCATCACCCATCGGGATGCCTCCCGCACCATACTGAGCACCCACATTGCTCAGGCACAGGTAGCGGTTATTGTACAAATCGCCATTCGGATCGGTGATCCAGAGCTTGGCCCAGATTGCCAGGTTTTGGTCATTGTTGGTGTCGTTGTTGTTGAACAGGAACAGTAGGTTGCCCCCAGTCCAGGAAGGTGGTGAGCGCCCCAACGTTGGCATCCCAGGTATTGGTGTAATACGTGGTGATGCCTTTGGTGGCCGTTCCGGTCGGGGAGATGACGTTGGTCCCGTCCGTTGAAGCATAGGAAGGCGAACTGCCATCCGGGGTCTGATAGGCGTCTTCAAAGCCCTAGGCTTTTTGAGTAAAAAACTTCGTTTTTTCAGGTTGTTGTCAGACTCCTTTGGGGCAGCGGATTGGGGGCAAGGCGGGACTGTAAAATTTTCCGAAGCCGTTCTGCGTTGATTTCGGCCGGATTGGTCCGACAGGGCTGGACCATGGACCAAGCCTTGTCCTAGGGCTTTTCCTGGTTCAAGGACGCCAAAATCGAGGCCAGATCGGTGGCATCCAGGCCGGCTGCCACCGAGAGCATGAGGAGGACGCGGGCCTTGGCCGGTGGGAGATCGCCCGTGGCCAGGAACTCGGGTTCGGCATTTTGGCCACGCCAGACCGGGCCGGCGCAGCGGCTACCCCGCAGGATGGTCAGGCCGACTGCCCTGGCGCGCTGGAGGGCGGGCCGCCAGTTCGCCGGGATGCTGCCGTGGCCTGCCAGGGCCAGGATGAGTCCCCGGGCTCCGTGGCAAACGCAGGCGTCTATGAGATCCGTGGGAGCGCCGGCGTAAGCCATGAGTATGTCGACGCGGGGCCAGGAGTTGGGGACAACGCCCGAAAATCTGCCACGAAGTGTCGTGAAATCCTGGCAATCGGCATGATGGGCAAACGCATTCAATCCTGATGTGTGGCTTTTGGTGGCAGCGCGTGCGGTCATGGTTGCCCCGTTCATCGTCATCCAGACCCCGGTGCGCCGAGGTTCGGTGGCAAGCCGAACCGCTGCCTGCAGATTGCCAGGGCCATCTGCTTGTGGGTGATTGGCGGGTCGCATTGCTCCGGTCATGACGACTGGTTTTTCGCTTCGCACGGTGAGATGTAGGAACCACGCGGACTCCTCCATGGTGTCGGTGCCATGGGTGATGACCACCCCGTCCACGTCCTGCCGATCCAGCGCCGCCTGGGTGGCCCGGGCCAGGCCGAGCCAGTGGTCGGGGGTCATGTCCTTGCTGTCCAGGTTGTATAGCTGCTCGACCGAGATTTCGGCCAAGTCCTTCAAGGGTGGGATGCTGGCGATGAGTTCTTCGGCGGTGAGGGTGCCGGCAGTGTAATTGCGGGTGTCGGTGGGGTCGGGGGCGGTGCCGGCGATGGTGCCGCCGGTGGCGATGAGGTGGATGCGGGGGCGGTGGACCATGGGATGTTGATGGAATTAACGGTATCAGTGGTGCAGGATCTTGGCCAGGAAGTGCTGGGCCCGCTCGGAGCGGGGGTGGCCGAAGAAGGTGTCCTTGGTGTCGTCCTCCACGATGCGGCCGCCGTCCATAAAGATCACCCGGTGGGCCACCTGGCGGGCGAAGCCCATTTCGTGGGTGACCACCATCATGGTCATGCCGTCCTTGGCCAGTTGCACCATCACGTCCAGTACCTCGTTGATCATTTCCGGGTCCAGGGCCGAGGTGGGCTCGTCGAAGAGCATGCAGATGGGGTCCATGGCCAGGGCCCGGGCGATGGCCACCCGCTGCTGCTGGCCGCCGGAGAGCTGGCCGGGGAACTTGTAGGCGTGGGCCTTGAGGCCGACCCGGTCCAGGAGCTTCAGGGCCTTGTCGGTGGCCTCCTCCTTGCCGCGCCCGAGCACCTTGATCTGGGCCAGGGTGAGATTGGCGATGATGCTCATGTGGGGGAACAGTTCGAAGTGCTGGAACACCATGCCCACCCGGGCCCGCAGCTTGGGAAGGTCGGTCCGGGCGGCGCTCACCGAGATGCCGTCCACCACGATCTCCCCCTGTTGAAAGGGTTCCAGGGCGTTGACGCACTTGATGAGGGTGGACTTGCCCGAGCCGGAAGGGCCGCACACCACCACCACCTCGCCCTTGCCCACCTGGGTGGTGCAATCGGCGAGGACCTGGAATTTGTCGTACCACTTGGAGACGTTGCGGATGTCGATCATGGCCATGGCGGCATTCCTCAGCGGATGATGGCGATCTGCTTGTTGAGCCGGCGCACCAGCATGGACAGGCTGAAGCTCAAGGTGAAATAGATCAGGGCCACGAAGATGTACATCTCCACCGGCCGGTTGTAGTTGCGGCCGGAGATTTCGGCGGCCTTGAGGAGGTCCTTGGCGCCGATGGCGTACACCAGGGAGGTGTCCTGGAAGAGGATGATGGTCTGGGTCAGCAATACCGGCAGCATGTTGCGGAAGGCCTGGGGCAGCACGATATGGGCCATGGTCTGGCGATAGGTGAGGCCCAGGGCCTGGCTGGCGTGTACCTGCCCCCGGGAGACGCTCTGGATGCCCGCCCGCATGATCTCGCTGTAGTAGGCGGCCTCGAAGGCGGTAAAGGTGATCAGGGCCGAACGCTCTGCCCCCAGGGGCTGGCCGGTGAAGATGGGGATCAGGAAAAAGAACCACAGGATCACCATCAACAGCGGGATGGAGCGCATGGTGTCCACGTAGATGGCGGCCGGCGCGGCCAAGAGGCGCGAATTCGACAGCCGGGCCAGGGCCAGCAGGGTGCCCAGGATGATCCCGCCCCCCATGGCCACCAGGGTCAGCTCCAGGCTGAACAGCAAGCCCTGCCACAGGAAGGGCAGGCTGACGGGGATGACGCTCCAGTCAAAGTTGGCAAGCATGGGGCGCCCTTACTTTGCCGTGGCGATGAAGCCGGGCACCCGGGTGCGCTTTTCGATGAAGGCCATCCCCCGGTTGGCCAAAAAGGCGCACAGAAAGTAGAGCACGGTGGCGGCCAGCAGGCTTTCGATCACCTGCCCGGATTCTTCCACCATCTGGCGGGACACGAAGGTGAGATCGAACACCCCGATGGCGTAGGCCACCGCCGAGTTCTTGAAGACGTTCATGAACTCCGAGGTCAGGGGCGGGATCACGATCCGCAGGGCCATGGGCAGGATCACGTGGCGGTAGGCCTGGGGCAGGGTCAGGCCCAGGGCCAGGGCGGCGGCTTTCTGCCCCCGGGGCAGACTCTGGATGCCGGCTCGCACCTGTTCGGCGATCCGTGCCGAGGTGAACAGCCCCAGGGCCAGGGTGGCGGTGATGAATTCCTTGGCCGGCATCTCCTGCTTGATCCACAGGGACCACTCCCGGGGCAGCAGCTCCGGCACCACGAAGAACCACAGGAAGAGCTGGACCAGCAGGGGGATGTTGCGGAACAACTCCACCCACAGGTTGCCCACCGCCACCGCGCCCTGGTTGGGCACGGTCCGCAGGGTGCCCATCAGGGCGCCCACCAGGAGGGCGATGACCCAGGCCGAGAGGGCCACCGCCAGCGTCCAGCCCAGGCCGGCGAGGAGCCAGTCCAGGTAGGTTTCTTCCCCGGCCTGGACCGTCTCGAAGAACATGTGCCAGTTCCAGCTGTAATTCACCAAGCACCTCCCGGGGGGGCCGATCCGGTGCGCGAGCGCACCCTGCGTTGTTCGGTGGCCGGCCGCCAGCCCTTATTTCGGGTTATAGGCTTCCGCTGGCTGGTCGTTGGGGTTCTTGAGGGCGGCCTTGAGGGCCTCGCTCATGGGGAAGTTGAGGTTCACCCCCTTGGGCGGGATGGGGGACATGAACCAGCGGTTGTAGAGCTTGTCCAGTTCGCCGGTCTTGGCCAGGTCGCTCACGGTGAAGTGCACCAGGCCTTTGAACTGGGGGTCATCCTTGCGGAACATGATGGCGATGGGTTCCACCGAGAGGGTTTCGCCGACGATGGCGTAATCCCCCGGGTTCTTGGAATTGGCCATCAGGCCCAGGAGCAGGTTGTCGTCCATCACGAAGGCCACCGCCCGATCGGTCTCCAGCATCAGGAAGGAGTCGGCGTGGTCCTTGCCGTAGACCTCCTTGAAATTCACGTGCTTGCCCTTTTCGTTCTCCCGCATCAACTGCACGCTGGTGGTGCCGGTGGTGGTGGCCACCGGCTTGCCGTCGAGCTGGGCCAGGCTGGTGATGCCGGAGGCCTTCTTCACCGCCATGCGCACATTGGTGACATAGGTGGTGGGGGCAAAGGCCACCTGGTTCTGGCGGCTCATGTTGTTGGTGGTGGAGCCGCATTCCAGATCCACCGTGCCGTTGCTCACCAAGGGGATGCGGTTCTGGGAGGTGACGGGCTGAAGCTGGATGTTGAGCTTGGGCAGATTCAGCTTGGCCTTGATGGCATCGGCGATCTTCAGGCAGATGTCGATGTGGTAGCCCACCGGCTTCTGGTGTTGATCCAGGTAGGAGAGGGGGAAGGAGGACTCCCGGATACCCATCACCAGGGTGCCCGAGTCCTTGATCTTCTTGAGGGTGCCAGTGAGTTCCTGGGCGCTGGCGGTGCCGGCGGAAAGGCCAAGGCTCAGGGCGAGGCCGAGGAGGGTGAGTTTCTTCATGGCGATTCTCCTGTCTGTTGGAAGGCAACCGATGACGCCGGCGTCCCGACCAAGGCCTGCCCGGCTCATGAATTCATTCTAATGCGCCAGAAACCTTGAGGGGCCGCGGCGTTACGGATGATTCAGACTGCCCGGGGGGCGGTGAGCACCCGGGGCTGGAGCACCCGGTCCAGGTCCTCCTGGCTCATCCAGCCCTTCTCCAGCACCAGTTCCGCCACCGAGCGCCCGGAGCGCAGGGCCTCCCGGGCCGCCCAGGTGGAGTTCTCGTAGCCGATGTGGGGATTCAGGGCGGTAGCCAGCCCCGCCGAGGTGCGCACCCGCTCGGCCAGCAGATCCCGGTTGGCGGTGATGCCCTTCACGCAGTTGTCGGTGAGGGTGCGGCAGCCCGCCTCCAGGTGCTCGATGCTCTTGAACAGGGAATGGCCGATGATGGGCTCGAAGGCGTTCAACTGGAGCTGGCCCCCTTCCGAGGCCATGGTGATGGTCACGTCGTTACCGATCACCTCGAAGGCGATCTGGTTCACCACCTCCGGGATGATGGGGTTCACTTTGCCCGGCATGATGCTGGAGCCAGCGGCCCGTTCCGGCAGGTTGATCTCGTTGAAGCCGGCCTGGGGGCCGCTGGAGAGCAGGCGCAGGTCGTTGCAGACCTTGGAGAGCTTGCAGGCGATGCGTTTCAAGACCCCGGAAAGCTGGACGAAGGCCCCCGTGTCCTGGGTGGCCTCGATGAGGTTTTCCGCCGGCACCAGGCGCACCCCGGCCAGCTCCGCGAGATGGCCGATGGCCAGCTTGGAATAGCGGATGTCGGTGTTGATGCCGGTGCCGATGGCGGTGGCCCCCAGGTTGATCTCCTGGATCAGGGCGACAGCCTCCCCCAGGCGAGCGATGTCTTCCCCCATCATCACCCCGTAGGTGGAGAACTCCTGGCCCAGGGTCATGGGCACCGCGTCCTGGAGCTGGGTGCGGCCGATCTTGAGGATGTCCTGGAACTCCTCCGCCTTGGCGGCAAAGGCCGCCTGCAAGGTGGCCATGGCGTCCAGCAGGCCCTGGATGGCGAACACCACCGCTAGCTTCAGGGCCGTGGGATACACGTCGTTGGTGCTCTGGCTCATGTTCACGTGGTTGATGGGGTGCAGCTCGGCGTAGTGGCCCTTGGGCCAGCCCAGCTTTTCCAGGGCCAGGTTGGCGATCACCTCGTTGGCGTTCATGTTGGTGGAGGTGCCCGCCCCCCCCTGGATCACATCCACCACGAACTCATTGCGCAGGCGGCCTTCGGCGATCTCATGGCAGGCGGCCTCGATGGCGGCGGCTCGTTCCGGGTCCAGGTGGTCCAGTTCCCGGTTGGCTCGGGTGGCGGCCTGCTTCACCAGGGCCAGGGCCCGCACCAGTTCCGGGTAGGAGCCGATGGGTTTGCCGGTGATGGGGTAGTTCTCCAGGGCCCGCAGGGTGTGGATGCCCCAGTAGGCGTCCACCGGGACTTCCCGTTCCCCGAGCAGGTCGTGTTCCGTGCGGGTGTTGCGGATCATGGTCGGCTCCTGGTGGCTGGGGCGGTTGGCGTTGAGCGCTGCCCCGGGTGGCTGTCCGGTGGACCCGTGCCCCGGCTGGCCGTTCCTATCCTCCCCCGGGTGGCGCCGGGGGGCCGTGACGCAGTTCCCCTCAGACCTCTTGATAGGCGCCGATGCGGCGCTTCCGTTCCTCATGGAGGAGTTCGTGAATCGCCTCTTCCCCTTCCCCCAGGGATTCCAGGGCCAGACCGGCCAGCTGGAGCGCGGCCTCCAGGGTGTCCGGGATCACCCCGTTGGCGCCGGCCTGGAGCAGTTCCAGGGCGTGGCGTTCATCCTGCACCCGGGCCAGGATCGGCACCTTGGGGGCCAGGGCGCGGATGGCGCCCACGGCGTTGCGGGCGGGTTCGGCGTCGTTCATGGTGAGAATCACCAGGGTGGCCCGCTCCAGATGCAGGCGGCGCAACAAGCCCGGGCGGGAGGCGTCTCCGAAGATCACCGGCACCCCCTTGCGGCGGTGGCGCACCACCTGGCGGGCGTCGGGCTCCACCGCCACCATGGATAGCCCCCGTTCCAGGAGAAGCTGGCCCACCAGCTGGCCGACCCGGCCGTAGCCGGCGATGATCACGTGGTCCGTCAGCTCCGCCACCAGGGCATCGTCGCGCACCTGTTCCCGGCTGCCCAGGCGACGGTCCAGGGTCTCGCCGAGCCATTGGCCGGCCTTGGCGGCAAAGGGGGTGGCGAGCATGGACAGGCCCACCACCAGCAGCATGAACTGGCCGATCCCCGGGGGCAGCAGATCCAGCTGCATGGCGGTGCCCACCACGATGAAGGCGAATTCCCCGCCCTGGGAGAGGAGCACCGCGCCTTCGGTCGCGCGGCCCCAGGTGAGCCCCGCCACCCGCAGCACCCCAAACAGGATCAGGCCCTTGAGGAGCATCAGGCCCAGCACCGAGAGGGGGAGCCAGAGGGGTTCCTGGGCGAAGGCGGCCAGATCGATGCCCATCCCCACCGACAGGAAGAACAGGCCCATCAGCAAGCCCTTGAAGGGCTCGATGGTTACTTCCACCTCGTGGCGGAATTCGGTTTCGGCGATGATCAGGCCCGCCAGCAGCGCCCCCATGGCCATGGACAAGCCGGCGGCCCAGGTGAGGGCCGCCACCCCCAGGCTGGCCAGGAGCGTCAGGGCCATGAAGGTGTCCGGCGCCCGCCGGCCCGCCAGGTGGTGGAACAGGGGACGGATCAGCCGGCTGCCCGCCAGGTAGATCAGGCCGACGGTCACCACCGCCTTGAGGGTGGCCAAACCCAGCAGGGAGAAGAAGCTCCCCTTGCCCTCCTGGCCCAGGATGGCGATCAGCACCAGGAGCGGCACCACCGCCAGATCCTGGAACAGCAGCACGGCGAAGGCCACTCGCCCCATGGGGGTGGACATTTCCCGGCGCTGGGCCAGGAGCTGCATCACCACCGCAGTGGACGATAAGGCCAGCACCAGGCCCAGCACCACCGCTGCTTCCGGTTCGTTGCCGAAGGCCAGGGCGATGCCGCCGATAGCCAGGGCGGACAGGCCCACCTGGGCCCCGCCGGCCCCGAACACCAGGCGGCGCATGGCCCACAGGCGCTCCACCGACATCTCCAGGCCGATGGTGAACATCAGGAACACCACCCCCAACTCCGCGAAAGCGGCCACGTCTTCCTGGCTGCCGAAGGTGAGCCAGCCCAGCCAGGGATGCTCGTTGGCGGCGGCCCCCAGGCCGTAGGGGCCCACCACCGTGCCCACCGCCAGGAAGCCCAGCACCGGGTTCACCCGCAAGCGGGCCAGCAGGGGGATCAGCACCCCCGCCAGCACCAGGAACAGGATGATCTCGCGCAGATAGGGCAGGGCCTCGTGTTCGGGCATGGGTCGGGTTCAGGCGGCCTGGCTACGGAGACGGGCGGCCACACTCTTGAGGTCCGCCTCATCCAGGGTTTCCCGGGCCAGCAGGGCCCGGGCGGTTTCTTCCAGCAAGGGGCGGCAGGCGGCCAGCAGGCTCAGGGTCCGCTGGAAGGCGCCGGCCACCAGGGTCCGCACGGCGCAGTCGATCTCCCGGGCGGTTTCCTCGGAATAGCTTCGTTCGCTGGCCGGGGTGCTCTGGCCCAGGAAGGTCTGGCGCTCCTCCTCGTACACCACGTTGCCCAGTTTCTCGTCCATGCCGAAGCGCATCACGATGGAGCGGGCGATGCTGGTGACCTTCTGCAGATCGTCTGCGGCGCCGGTGGACACTTCGCCGAAGACCAGTTGCTCCGCCGCCCGCCCCCCCAGCAGCACCGCCATCTTGTTCTCCAGTTCGGCCCGGGTCATCAGGTAGCGGTCCTCGGTGGGGCGCTGGATCGTGTAACCCAGCGCTCCCACCCCCCGGGGGATGATGCTGATCTTATGCACCGGGTCTGCGCCGGGCAGGCTCATGGCCGCCAGGGCGTGGCCGGTCTCGTGGTAGGCCACCACCTCCCGCTCGTGGGGGTTGAGAATCCGGTTCTTCTTTTCCAGGCCCGCCACGATGCGCTCCACCGCCACGGTGAAGTCGGCAAGTTCCACGGTCTGGGCATCGCGCCGGGTGGCCACCAGGGCCGCCTCGTTCACCAGGTTGGCCAGGTCCGCGCCGGAAAAACCCGGGGTCAGTTCAGCGATCTTTTCCACTTCCAGCCCGGGGGCGAGATGGATCTTCTTGAGGTGGACTTCCAGAATCTGGATGCGGCCCCTGCGGTCCGGCCGGTCCACCAGCACCTGGCGGTCGAAGCGGCCCGCCCGCAGGAGGGCCGGGTCCAGCACCTCGGGCCGGTTGGTGGCTCCCAGCAGCACCAGGCCGGAGGAGGAATCGAAGCCGTCCAGTTCCACCAGGAGCTGGTTGAGGGTCTGCTCCTTCTCGTCGTGGCCCCCCAGTCCGAAAGCCCCCCGGGCCCGGCCCAGGGCGTCGAGCTCATCGATGAAGATGATGGCCGGGGCCTTCTGGCGGGCCTGCTCGAAGAGGTCCCGCACCCGGGCGGCCCCCACTCCAACGAACATTTCCACGAATTCCGAGCCGGAAATTGAGAAGAAGGGCACCCCGGCCTCCCCCGCCACCGCCTTGGCCAGGAGGGTCTTGCCGGTGCCCGGCGGGCCGATCAGGAGCACCCCCTTGGGCAGCCGCCCCCCCAGCCGGCCGTGGGCCGTCGGCTCCTTGAGGAAACCCACCACCTCCTGGAGTTCCGCCTTGGCTTCATCCACCCCGGCCACGTCGGCGAAGCTGACGCCGGTCTGGGATTCCACATAGATCTTGGCCTTGCTCTTGCCGATGGCCATGAAACCGCCGCCCATGCCGGATTTTTCGGCGAACTTGCGCATGGCGAAGATCCAGATGCCCACGAAAATCACCGCCGGCAGCACCCAGGAGAGGAGATCCCGCAGGAAGGTGCTCTCGATCACCCCGGTGAACTTCACGTCGTACTGGGCCAGTTCCCTGGCCAGGGCCGGGTCCACCCGGGTAGTGGCGAACTTGCTTCGGCCATCCGGCAGGGGCTCCTTGAGGCTGCCCTGGATGGTGTTGTCGGTGATGGAAATTTCCGTCACCTTGCCTGCCGCAACCAGACGCTGGAATTCGCTGTAGGCCAGAGGTTCCACGGTGCGGGCCTGGACCCACAGGTCATGGAGGACCGATACCGCGAATATTGCGAAGATGAAGTACAGCAGGCTGAACTGGGTTTTCTTTTCCATGCCGTGTCTCGCGTCTTGTAGAGGGATTGTCGATGGGGTGCGACGGGCGCTGTTTCAAGTTGAGCCGGAAGGGTCGCCGCCCTGTCCAGGGCTTGGCGCGGGTCTGCGCAGACTGAGCGCCACCGAGGTGGCAATGATCGTGAAAACCACCAGCAGCGACCATGCCACCGAAATCTTGTAGATGTCCATCAATAGCATCTTGGCGCCGATGAACATCAGTACCAGCGCCAGGCCGTACTTGAGCAGCGTAAAGCGGTTGGCGAAATCCGCCAGCAGGAAGTACATCGCACGCAGGCCGAGGATGGCGAAGATGTTGGAGGTCAGGACGATGAAGGGGTCGGCGGTAATGGCAAAGATCGCCGGAATTGAATCCACGGCGAAGATCAGGTCTGTGATTTCCACCAGTACCAGCACCAGGAACAATGGCGTGGCCCAGAGCAGGCCATCCTTCCCGACAAAGAAGCGCTCTTCGTGCATCGTGGTGGTAATCCGCAGGTGGCCCCGCATCCATTTCAGTACCGGATTGCGTTCCAGATCGGGCTTCTGATCGGCGAACCAGAACATCTTGATGCCAGTGAGCACGAGGAAGGCGCCAAACAGGTAGAGAATCCAGTGAAACTGGGCAATCAGCCAGGCGCCCCCGAGGATCATCGCCGTGCGCATCACGATGGCGCCAAGTACGCCGTAGAGCAATACGCGGCGTTGGTATTCTGGGGGGATTGCGAAGTAGGTAAACAGCATGATCCAGACAAACACGTTGTCCACCGCCAAGGATTTTTCAACCAGATAGCCGGTGAAGAATTCGATCGCCTTGGTATTGGCGATCTCGCGTCCTACGCTGCCGTCCAGGTACCACCACAGCAAGCCGTTGAAGGCGAGCGCCACGCCAACCCACACCCCCGACCAGCTGGCCGCCTCGCGAAATCCAACGCGGTGTGCCTTGCGTCCGCCGAGCAGGAACAAATCCACCCCGACCATCGCGATCACAAACGCGAAAAATCCGGTCCACATCCACCACGTACCGATCGTTTCCATTTTGCCGCCTCCGTTTTCTGGGTCGAGAAAGCGCGACCTTCGTCGCGCTCCAACGAAGGTCATTTCAAACCGCTGAAACGAAAAGACCTTTGCCGGGCGGTGGCAAAGGTCTGGCTTGCGACGCGTGGGTCGCCCGGGCACCGGATCAGAAACGCTGATCGTATTGACGGCACCGCGGCGGAAAGCTACTCCCCTTTGGAAGGTACGCGAAACTGATGCTATCTAAAGCCGACCAAATTCGTCAACTATCCGCCCATGGAAGTGCTCGCCCTGCGCTCAGGAGGGCGATCTGTACCTGCCGTCATCGGGTGCTGGAATTCGCGGTCGGGCAAGGTCCCGCCGGGCGGATCTGGGTTCGCTGCCTCCTGCTCCTGCTGCTGCAACGCCCACATCTGGGCGTAGGCGCCGCCTTTACGAGCCGCCCCGGCGTATGGGTGCGACCAGTATCAGGGGGGCTGTGGGTGCATTGCCGCACTATGTCACGGTAAGCCTTTGGCTTAGCGCTTATAGTCCGAAGCAACTGAAATTTCGGGTTTTGAAATATTCATGATGATTCGTGAAGCGCTGCGCGCTTTCGCTCTGGGTGGGGCCTTGTGGGTCTCGTTGCCCACGGTTCAGGCTGGCACGCCAGACCCGGCGACTGCGGCCCGGTTCTATGAAGACGGTCTTGACCGCTTTCAGCATCAGGACTTCTCCGGGGCCATCGTTCAGCTGAAGAACGCACTGCAACAGGACAGCAGGATGCTGGCGGCCAAACTTCTCCTGGGGCGGGCGCTATTGGCGGAGGGGAGTCTTCCCGCGGCGGAAGTGGTATTGCAAGAGGCGTTGAAACAAGGGATCAGCCCTTCTGAAGTGGCTGTTCCCCTTGGGCAACTGTATTTGATGGGTGGTCGTCCGCGAGATGTTGTCGAAAAAGTGCCGCAGGATGACCTGCCGGCCCATGTGCACGTTGAAGTGTTGGTGATGCGGGGTGTGGCCCAAGGGCAGCTAGGCGACTATCGTGCCGCCGCATCGAGCTTTGCGCTAGCCCGTGACATGAACCCCGCTTCGGTTCGGCCCCTCATTGCCGAAGTACCGGTATTGTTGGGCCAGGGGCTTTTGCGCGAGGCGAACGAGCGGGCTGAGAAGGCGGTGGAGCTTGACCCGAAATCGGCGGACGCCTGGAACATGCGGGCCTCCGTGCGGCATGGGTCTGGGCAGGCCAGGGCAGCGCTCGAAGACTATGACAAGGCGTTGGCGCTGCAACCGACTCACCTGGATGCGCGGGTGGCCCGCGCGGCGCTGTTGCTGGACCTCGGTCGGGACAGAGAATCGCTGGCGGACCTGGCGTTCATTCGTAAGAATGCTACCGGCGAGCCCCGCGCCGCCTATCTGGAGGCGCTGATTGCTGCGCGGCGGGGCGACTTTCGCAGGGCGGAGGAGGGCCTGGCGGAGGTGGTGCGATTGACCGATTCGGTTCCCCGGGAATGGGCGGGCGGGCGGGAGCAGATTCTCATGTTGGGTGCCCTGGCCCACTACGGGCTTGGCCATCGCGACCAGGCAAAGGAGTATCTGAACGTCTTGGTGTCGCGCTATGGGCGCAATCTCGGTGCTCGAAAGCTCATGGCCCGAATTTATCTCGATCAAAAGGATGCTGTTCGCGCCTTGTCGATGATAGACCCTGTGTTGAAGGCGATGCCCCAGGACGCCCAGGCTTTGTATCTCGCGGGGGAGGCGAACATGTTGCAGCGGCGATACGTCGCTGCCAGCGACCGGTTTCAGGAAGCTTTGCGCGAGGGCGGGGCCGCTACTCCGGCTCTTTCCGGTCTCGGTTTTGCTCAGCTCGGTGGCGGCTTGACGGCCCGGGCAGCCGGAACCCTGGAGGCGAGCTTCAAGCAAAGGCCAGGCGACCCTGCCATTGGTTTCCCTCTGGCGACACTCCATTTAAAACGGGGAGCTTTGACAGAAGCAGCAGGCGTTGCCAACCAACTGGTGGAAAAGAATACGAATAACCCAACAGTGCTGAACTTTGCCGGTGCCGTGCGGGGCACGGTGGGTGACCGCGCCGGCGCCCGTGACGCATACCGTAAGGCACTTGCGATACAAGCGGGTTTCAAGCCCGCGTTACTCAACTTGGCGCGACTCGATGTGCAGGAGGGGCGGTTCGATAGTGCTCGTCAGACCTTGAACCAGCTACTGAGCGCTTCCCGCAACGACATGGAGGCCCAATTAGAGCTCGGAATGTTGGAAATGCGGCTGAGCCGATACGTCGAGGCGCGGCAGTGGCTGGAAAAAGCTGGCGCCAATCGTCCCAAGGATGTGCGCCCGGCCCTTGCCCTTATTGATCTTGAAGTGACGACGGGCCGAGTTTCCCAGGCGCTGGATACTGCAAAGGGATTGGCAGCAACCGCACGGAATGACCCGAAGGTCCTGGAGAAACTAGGCCGGGTTCAATTGTTGGCCGGTGACCGGGTAGGCGCCCGCAGCAGTTTCGTCGATCTGTCCCGTCTTGCCGGTTTCGATGCCGAAGCCCAGATCGGGGCCGGTAATCTGCTGCTAGCGGCGGGGGCGCCGACTGATGCGGCTTACGGGGCGCGCAAAGCCCTGGACGCAGAACCTGGGAATCGCAAGGCAATGCTGCTGTTGGGCATGAGCGAGCTAGCGCGGGGTGCTACGGCTGACGCGGAAGAGTGGGCGCGCAAGCTGCGCTCTGACAACCCGCAACAGATCGAGGGGGCCCAGTTGAGTTTGGCGATCGCCATGGCTGCCAAGCGATTTGCGGAGGCAGAGCGCATTGGCGGTGAGATCTTTGGTCGCACGCAGACCTCCGACACGCTGCTGGCATGGGTCGGGGCTCAGTTTGCCAATGGCCATTCATCTGCGGCGCTGAGCAACATTGATCGTTGGCTCAGCAAACATCCCAATGACTTGAGCGTGTTGCGGGTAGCGGGCGAAATTTCCGTCAAGGCTCAACGACCCGCGGAAGCGCGCAAGTATTTCGAAAGCATTCTTGCCCTGGATCCCCGCGATGCATCGAACCTGAACAACCTGGCGATGGTTCTGATCTCCCTGAAGACCCCTGGAGCGGAAAAGCATGCACGGCGGGCTTATGAGCTTGCCTCGGGTTCAGTGAGCATTCTCGACACCCTGGGTTGGGTGCTGGTTCAGGACGGCAAAGGCGACGAAGGCCTCAGATTCTTGCGCGACGCGCGACTTAAGGCGCCCGCCGATGGAACGATTCGCTACCACTTGATTGCGGCATTGGTCGCAGTTGGCAAATTGGAAGAGGCCCGCAGTGAGTTGGCCGATAGCCGACGTAGTGGGATAGATCTTGGGGATGATCCAGCGGTGGCCGCGTTGGTCAAAAAGCTGGGGGCTTGATGGATGTCTGGGCGTCGGATTTAGTTACACTTTGGTCTTGCTGAAACACCCATGAGTATCATGTTCTTTTTAAATCATATGGATATGAGATATGGCCCGCTTTTTGCTAAAAGCATGGCAAAGAGCCAGGGAGGTGAGTGACGTGAAATATTTCCATGCGGTAGTTGTTGCCGTAGTGTCGGCAATGGTCGGGGCGAATGCCCATGGGGCCTACAGTTTTGAATCCGGAGTGAGCTGCTCAGGGGCCGGATGTTCCGGAACCCTCTCCGCGTCGAGTGACAACAGCCAGAGCATCACCGGTGTGACGGTTACCGGTTGGGCAAACACCGGCGGTTCGTTGGCGCAGGACGCAGCCGGTGGTTCAATCCAGCAAGCGTATGTTTCCACTTGGGGATCGTCCGGGTTGGGTGCCAAGAACGATGACGCCTACAGCTCTGGGGCTGATAAGGACGTGAACGAAGGGACAAGTCCGGAGCATGCCATCGACAACGATGGCCGCTTTGACATGGTCATGCTGGATTTCGGCAGTTCCCTGATACAGCTCACCAGCGTCACCATTGGCTGGTCCCAGTTCGGCGCGGATATCTCGGTGTTGGCTTTTACTGGAACCGGTTCGCCGAATCTATCCAGTCTTTCGAACTGGGGTTCCCTGACCACCAATGGCTGGACAGTGGTGGGCAACTACGAGAAGTCGGGCTCCGGGACGGTCGCCATCAATGGGTTGTCCGACAAGGTGGCATCGAGCTACTGGCTGATTGGCGCCTACAACCCGATCTTCGTTTCCAGTGCCCTTGAAACCGTTGGCTCTCCGGATCAGGGCTGTACTCGCTATACCTATGGCACAAGTGTGGGAACCTGCAAGAACACCTACTCGTCGCCCAATCAGAACGACTACATTAAGCTGGCTGCCGTTTCCGGCAGCCTGTATACCCCGCCACCTCCGCATCAGGACCCAAGTGTGCCGGAACCGAGCTCCCTGGCTCTGATGACCCTGGCCTTGGGTGGAGCCTTGGGATTGCGCCGCCGCAGGCGGGCCTGCTGAGCCTGCTCTACCGGGGTCGGCGCGGCGCCTTTGAGCGCCGCGTTTTGTTTACATCGCGGCAGTCAGGGTAGCTCCCGATGCTTCGCCAGCGATTTCTTCCTGCTGCTGCAACGCCCACATCTGGGCGTAGGCGCCGCCGGCTGCCAGCAGGGCGGCGTGGCTGCCCCGCTCCACGATGTGGCCCTGGTCCAGCACCAGGATCTGGTCGGCGTTCATTACCGTGGATAGGCGATGGGCGATCACCAGGGCGGTGCGGCCCCGGGCGGCCTGCTCCAGCTGGGCCTGGATGGCCTTTTCGGTTTTTGAGTCCAGGGCCGAGGTGGCCTCGTCGAAGATCAGGATGGCTGGATTTTTCAGCAACGCCCGGGCGATGGCCACCCGCTGTTTTTCCCCGCCGGAAAGCTTGAGGCCCCGCTCGCCGACCCGGGTTTCCAGGCCGTCGGGCAGGCGGGCGATGAAGGCATCGAGCTGGGCGGCCCGGGCGGCTTCGGCCACCTCTTCCCGGCTGGCCTCGGGGCGGCCGTACTGGATGTTGTAGAGCAGGGTGTCGTTGAACAGCACCGTGTCCTGGGGAACGATGCCGATGGCCGAGCGCAGGCTGTGCTGGGTGAAGTGGCGCAGATCCTGGCCATTAATCCGCACCGCGCCGCCCTGGACGTCGTAGAAGCGGTACAGGAGCCGGGCCAGGGTGGATTTGCCCGAGCCGGAATGGCCCACCACCGCCACAGTGTGGCCGGTTGGAATGGCGAAGCTCACCCCGTGGAGGATGGGCCGGCGGGGATCGTAGGCGAAGGCGACCTGGTGGAATTCCACGCTGGCCGGGCCGGGGGGCAGGATTGCCGCGTCGGGGGCGTCGGCCACCTCCCGGTGTTGATGCATCAGGCCGAACATGCGCTCGATGTCGGTGAGGGCCTGGCGGATTTCCCGGTACATCACCCCCAGGAAGTTCAGGGGAATGTAGAGCTGGATCAGGAAGGCATTCACCAGCACGATGTCGCCGAGGGTCATCTGCCCGGCCGCCACCCGGCTGGCGGCGGCCCACATCATGGCGGTCACCGCCACGGCGATGATGGCGGCCTGGCCGGTGTTGAGCATGGACAGGGAATACTGGTTCTTCACCTGGGCGGCGGTCCATTTGCCCAGCTGCTCGTCGTAGCGGCGGGCTTCGTATTCTTCGTTGTTGAAGTACTTCACCGTCTCGAAGTTGATCAGGCTGTCGATGGCCCGGGCGTTGGCGGCGGAATCCAGCTCGTTGGCCTGGCGCCGCAGGGTGGTGCGCCAGTTGGTCACCGTCACCGTGAACAGGATGTAGAGAGCCAGGGCGGCCAGGGTGATGAGGGTGAACACCAGGTCGTACTTCGCCAGCAGGATGCCGATTACCAAGCCGATTTCCACCAGGGTGGGCAGGATCGAGTAGAGGGCGTAGCTGATGAGGGAACCGATGGAGCGGGTGCCCCGCTCGATGTCCCGGGTCAGCCCGCCGGTCTGGCGCTCCAGGTGAAAGCGCAGGGACAGGCTGTGGAGGTGGCGGAACACCTGGAGCGAGATGCTGCGCACCGCCTGCTGGGTGACCCGCACGAAGACGATTTCCCGCAGTTCGGTAAACATCGAAGTGGAAAAACGCAGCACCCCGTAGGCCAGCAGGAGGGCTGCCGGCACCACGATCAGGGCCTGGCCGGGGGTAATGTCCAGGGTGTCGATGAGCCGCTTGAACACCAGGGGTACCGTGACGTTGGCTCCCTTGGCCGCCACCAGGCACAGCAGGGCCAGGGCCACCCGGCCCTTGTAGGCCCAGATGTAGGGGATGAGGGCCTTGAGGGTTTGCCAGTCGTGGCGCTCAAGGGGCTCGGGGCCGGGCAGGCTGGGGGAGGAGGCGCGTCGCATGGAGGGATTCTAACGGCTCGGGGCCGGGTATCCTTGCTTCGTTAAAACGGCTGACGGGTGTCCCGATGGAGCGGAACTGGTGGGTGGAGACAGGATTCCTGGCCCTGGTGGGAGTTGCCCTGGTGGTATCGGGCCTTGCGCCCTTCGACCGAGGCACCTGGGTGCTGGAGGTTTTCCCGGTGTTTGTCGCGGCGCCCCTGCTCTGCCTCACCCGCCAGGGTTTTCCCCTCACCCGGCTGGTGTACGCCCTGATCGCCGCCCACGCCCTGATCCTCATTCTGGGGGGCGCCTACACTTACGCCCGGGTACCCCTGGGCTTCTGGCTCCAGGACGTCTTCCACTTCCAGCGCAATCCCTATGACCGCATCGGCCACTTCGCCCAGGGTTTCGTGCCGGCCCTCATCGCCCGGGAGATCCTGTTGCGCAAGGCGGTGGTGCGGGGCCGGGGCTGGCTGCTGTTTCTGGTGTCCAGCGTGTGCCTGGCCATCTCCGCCTGCTACGAATTCATCGAATGGGGCGCGGCCCTGGCCTTTGGCCAGGGGGCCGAGGAATTCCTGGCCACCCAGGGGGATCCCTGGGACACCCAGTCCGACATGCTCCTGGCCCTTATCGGGGCGGTGGCGGCCCAGCTATGCCTGGGTTCCTGGCATGATCGGCAGCTGGCGCGGCTAGGGCGTGTTCTCATTAACCGCGGGGGATCGCGTTGAGCCCAAACGCTTCCGATGCAAGGCGTGCGACGCGGCAAAGGATGGTGTCCTTTGCAAGGAGCGCAACGCGGCAGCGGGGGCGTTTGGGCTCAACCCGGAGGGCTCGTGCCCCTTGGCCCCCATTGCCGCGTTGCGGCTTCTCGCTTGGGATCCACCCAAGCAGCGGCGCCGCGCCTTGCACTGGACGCCAAGGGGCGCGAGCGCGACCCCCGGGGTTAATGAGAACACGCCCTAGGGGGTTCCCATCATTTTCCGGACTTGGTTCGGCCCCGGTAGCGCCCCAAGGCCAGGGCGTAAGCCACCAGGTTGATCGCCACCACCAGAGTACCGAAGATGAGTTGATCGGCCTGGGTCAGGCGGTCCGGGTAGATGAGGGGAAGCACATAGTGCTCCACGAAATCGACTCGGTAGGCCTTTTCGCCAGCCCGTTGGCGGAAGTGGTTCTCCAGGGGGGTGAGGGGGCAGATCCAACCCATGAACTCCACCATCGCCCCCCATGTTGCGGCCGGCAGATGCAGCCAGGCCAGGCGGGGCCAGCGCAGAAGCAGGAAACCGCCCGCCACCACGAACATAATGAATAGAAGATGGGCCAGCACCAGAGCGTCGGCCAGGAGGGACAGCAGCGGGGCTTTCATGGTTAGGGGTGGTGGCGGATAGTGAGTTCAGGCGCCCAGGGTAGCAGGGGCGTGTGGGCCTGCGGGATTGAGTATTTTCCGGGGGTGAAGCCTGCAATCAGGGCCGCCGTGGCAGGATGGTGGCCCTAGTCGATGGAGCGCGCCATGCCCTGGAATCCCGAGCAATACCTGGCCTTTGGCGAGCTGCGTCAGCGACCGGCCGCGGATCTGCTGGCGGCCATTCCCCTGGTCAATCCGGCCACCGTGCTGGATCTGGGTTGCGGTCCGGGCAATGTCACCGCCCTGTTGCATCAGCGTTGGCCCCAGGCCTTGCTCACCGGGGTGGACCGTTCCGCCGAGATGCTGGCCAGGGCGGCCGCCGATTACCCGGAAATCGCCTGGCTCCAGGCGGATCTGGCCTGCTGGTGTCCGCCCTCGGGCACCGACCTGATCTATTCCAATGCGGTGCTCCACTGGCTGGATGACCACCCGCGCCTGTTCCCGCGCCTGGTGGACAGCCTGGCCCCCGGTGGCGTGCTGGCGGTGCAGATGCCCGACAACTTTGCCTCTCCCTCCCACCTGTGCGCCGCCGAGGCAGCCCGGGCCGGGCCCTGGCGGGCCAGGCTGGCGCCCTTGCTGCGCCCGGCGCCGGTGCTGGCAGCCGAAGCCTATTACGACCTGCTGGCGCCCCGCGTCCGGCGGGTGGATATCTGGCGGACGGACTATCTCCAGGTGCTGGCCGGAGACAATCCGGTGGCAACCTGGCTGCGGGGCTCCCTCCTGGTGCCGTTGCTGGAGGCTCTGGAGGAACCGGACCAGGTGGCCTTCGAGGCGGATTTCCGCCGCCGGGTGGCCGCCGCCCATCCCCCCAGGGAGGATGGCCTGACCCTGTTCCCCTTCCGCCGCTTGTTCATGGTGGCGGTGAAATAGGCGCGCGGCGAGTCCGTCCGGGCGAACCAGCGTCCGTTCCCTGATGGGCGCCAATGCGTAACAATCACATTTACCCATGGGGGAGTGTTCCGCTGCCCGGGGCCACCGCAAGCCCGCTTCTTATCCCTTTTTCATTGAAAGTCCGCCATGATCAAGTCTCGCGCCGCCGTTGCCTGGGAGGCCGGCAAACCCCTGGAAATCACTGAAGTGGATGTGGCGCCTCCCAAGGCTGGCGAGGTGCTGGTGCGCATCGTGGCCACCGGGGTGTGCCACACGGACGCCTTCACCCTCTCCGGCGCAGATCCGGAAGGCATTTTTCCGGCCATCCTGGGCCACGAGGGGGGTGGCATCGTGGAAGCGGTGGGGGCGGGAGTCACCTCGGTGGCGGTGGGGGACCACGTGATTCCCCTGTACACGCCGGAATGCGGCCAGTGCAAATTCTGCCGGTCGGGCAAGACCAACCTGTGTCAGGCCATCCGGGCCACCCAGGGCAAGGGCCTGATGCCTGACGGCACCAGCCGCTTCAGCCACAACGGCAAGCCCATCTTCCATTACATGGGCACCTCCACTTTCTCGGAATACACCGTGCTGCCGGAGATTTCGGTGGCCAGGATCAGCAAGGAGGCCCCCCTGGAAAAGGTCTGCCTGCTGGGCTGCGGGGTGACCACCGGGATCGGCGCGGTGATGAATACCGCCAAGGTGGAGCCGGGGGCCACGGTGGCGATCTTCGGCCTGGGGGGCATCGGCCTGTCAGCCATCATCGGGGCGGTGATGAGCAAGGCCTCCCGGATCATCGGCGTGGACGTGAACCCGGCCAAGTTCGCGATCGCGCGGCAGCTGGGGGCTACCGAGTGCATCAATCCCCTGGATTTCGATCGGCCGATCCAGGAGGTGATCGTGGACCTCACCGATGGCGGCGTGGATTACTCCTTCGAGTGCATCGGCAACGTGAAGGTGATGCGCTCGGCCCTGGAGTGCTGCCACAAGGGCTGGGGTGAGTCGGTGATCATCGGGGTGGCCGGGGCCGGGGAGGAAATCTCCACCCGGCCCTTCCAGCTGGTGACCGGCCGGGTGTGGCGGGGTTCGGCCTTCGGCGGGGTGCGGGGCCGCTCGGAACTGCCGGGCTACGTGGAGCGGGCCCAGCGGGGCGAGATTCCCCTGGATACCTTCATTACCCATACTATGGGGCTCGATGACATCAACCGGGCCTTCGACCTGATGCATGAGGGCACGAGCATCCGCTCCGTCATCCATTTCGATCGCTGATTCAAGTCAAACCACAACCAAGCGGAGACACCATGAGCATCTTTACCCACATCACCGTCGGCACCAACGACCTGGCCCGGGCCGGAGCCTTTTACGATCAGGTGCTGGAGCCCTTCGGCCTCAAGCGCCTGATGCAGACCGAGCGGGCCATCGCCTGGGGCGCCGACGCTCCCCAGTTCATGGTGCTCCTCCCCCGCAACGGCGAGCCGGCCACCGTCGGCAATGGCCTGACGGTGGGTTTCGTCGCCCCCACCCGCGCCGCCATCCAGGAATTCCACCGCCGGGCCCTGGCCCTGGGCGGCCAGGATGAAGGCGCCCCCGGTCCCCGGCCCTTCTCCCCCCACGCCTATGCCGCCTACGTGCGGGATCTGGACGGCCACAAGATCTGCGCCTCCAAGCACCAGCCCGAATAATCCGCCAGCCCAGGCCCCGGGGCCCTGCCCCGGGGCGAGCCCCATGACTGAACCCCCAGCTCTCCTGGCCAGCAACCGCAGTTTCGGCGGCTGGCATCGCCGCTACCGTCACCGGGCCCTCACCCTGGGTTGCGACATGGTCTTCGCCATTTTCCTGCCGCCCCAGGCGGAGGCGGGTCCGGTGCCAGTGCTCTACTGGCTCTCCGGCCTCACCTGCACCGATGAAAACTTCATGCAGAAGGCCGGTGCCCAGCGCATCGCTGCCGAACTGGGGGTGGCTATCGTGGCCCCCGACACCAGCCCCCGGGGCGAGCAGGTCCCCGGCGACCCGGAGGGCGCCTGGGATTTCGGCCATGGCGCCGGGTTTTACCTCGATGCCAGTCAGGCCCCCTGGAACCGCCACTACCGCATGCACGACTACGTGGTGAATGAATTGCCGGCCCTGGTGGAGGCCCACTTTCCGGTGAGCAGCGCCCGTTCCATCAGCGGCCACTCCATGGGGGGGCACGGCGCCCTGGTGTGCGCCCTGCGCAACCCTGGGCGGTATCGGGCGGTATCCGCCTTCGCCCCCATCGCCCACCCCATGGATTGTCCCTGGGGCCGCAAGGCCTTCTCCCGCTACCTGGGGGAGGACCCCGCCGCCTGGCGGGACTGGGATGCCTGCGCCCTGATCGCCGGCGCCCGGGAGCGTCTGCCCCTGCTGGTGGACCAGGGTGAGGCGGACAGTTTCCTGGCTGAGCAGCTCAAGCCCGAGGCCCTGGAGGCTGCCTGCGCCGCCGCCGGCCATCCCCTCACCCTGCGCCGCCAGCCTGGCTACGACCACAGCTATTACTTCATCGCCAGCTTTATGGAAGACCACCTGCGCCACCACGCCGCCGCCCTGGCGGCTTGAGGGGTGCCAGGGGTTTTCCGGCGGGAGGGGCTGAAGCGCGTATAGTGGCGGCCCTCCCTATATCCCCGGAATCCCCGTGACCCATCCCCAAGGCCAGGCAAACCAGCGTTTCATCGCCGCCCCGGCTGGCGCCATCGCCCCGTGACCAGCGTGGACGCCGCCACCCCCTTCGCGGGCCTCACCCCGGATTGCATCCTCGCCGCCCTGGAAAGCCTGGGGCTGCCTTGCGACGGGCGCCTGCTGGCCTTGAACAGCTTCGAGAACCGGGTCTGGCAGGTGGGGGTGGAAGAGCCCGACGGCCGCTCCGCTTTCCGGGTCGCCAAGTTCTACCGTCCCGGGCGCTGGTCCGACGCGGCCATCCTGGAAGAACATGCCTTCCTGGCGGAGCTGGCGGAAGCCGAGCTGCCGGTGGTGCCGCCCCTGCTCTTGCAGAGCGCCACCCTGAATCTACGGGAAGGCTACCGGGTGGCGGTGTTTCCCCGCCGGGGCGGGCGCGCCCCGGAACTGGAAGATCCCCTCACCCTGGCCTGGATGGGGCGCCTGCTGGGCCGCATCCACGCCATCGGCGCCCTGCGTCCCTTTGCCCACCGCCGGGCCCTGACACCGGAGAGCTTTGGCACCCAGTCCCGCCAGTTCCTCCTGGGCCAAGGCCATGTCCCGGCGGAACTGGCGGAGGCCTACGCCAGCGTTTCCGCCCAGGCCCTGGAAGGGGTGGCGGCCTGTTACCAGCGGGCCGGGGCGGTGACGACCCTGCGGCTCCATGGGGATTGCCACCGGGGCAACGTGCTGTGGACCGAGGAGGGACCTCACTTCGTGGACTTCGACGACGCCACCACCGGCCCGGCGGTGCAGGATCTGTGGATGCTCCTGGCCGGCGACGAGCAGGCCATGGCCCGCCAGCTCGACGCGGTGCTGGAGGGTTACGGGCAATTCGCCCGCTTCGATTGTCGGGAGATCCACCTCATCGAAGCCCTGCGTACCCTGCGCCAGATGCACCACGCCGCGTGGATTGCCCGGCGCTGGCGCGATCCGGCCTTTCCGGTGGCTTTCCCCTGGTTCGACTCGGTGCGCTACTGGCAGGACCACATCCTGGCCCTGCGGGAGCAGGTCGCCCTGATGGCCGAATCTCCCCTGGTGAGGCTGATGGTTTAGGGGCTGTTGACCCGGAGGCGTGTTCCCACCAAAGCTTCCTTGCTGGGCGGACCTAGGGCGGGCTTCAGCCCGCCTGATGTGCGAGCGCACCCTGCTGCGGTTTTGGGTTCGTCGGCAGTCTTTGGCGGGCCCACGCCCGCCCTATAGGTTTCCGCGTAACCCGGTAGGGTCGGCTTCAGCCGACCTGGGGGGGCTGGCGGGTTAAAACCCGCCCTGCATGCCCCACGCCCGCCCCACGCCCCGGCCTCATCGTCGCCGGGCAGAAATATCCACCCCGTATCGTGTCGCAACCGGCGGGGGCTGCGTGTCCGGCCATTCCCGGAAAAGGTGCCGCCGCTTGATCTAGCTCAACCGGCGGGGCCTCTCTCATGGCTACGGTGTGCGGTTCGTACGGCCCAATTCGGGCAAGGCCGCGCCAGACGGCCGTCGCCCTACCACTGATGGAGACAAGAAAATGGAAAGTGACGATCTCAGCGCGCTACTCACCGGGGTTTCGCTGTTTCGGGAGCTCGACGCCGAAATCCTGCAGGAAGTGGGGCGGCTCTGCCATGTGATGCATGTGCAGAAAGGGCGCAGGATTTTCGAAATGGGCGATATGCCCCGGGCCATCTACCTGGTGCAGTCGGGTTACGTGAAGTTGGCGGTGGCCTCCTCCGACGGGGGGGAAAAAGTGATCGAGGTGCTGGCCGCCGGCGAGGATTGCGGGGTGGCCGAGGTGTTCGGCTCCGATCCCTATGTCTGTTTCGCGGAAGCCGTCGGGCCCACCCGGGTGCTGTGCGTCAAGAAGGAGGGCATCCACCGGGCCATCGCCCGGGATCCTCGCCTGTCCCTGCGCATGCTGGCCTCGGTGGCGCGGCGCCAGCGCGCCATCGAACGGGACGTGGCGGCCAACCACTTTCAGTCCGGTTGCTGCCGGGTTCTGGGTTATCTCCAGGATCTCGCCGGCCCCCTGGTGAGCGCCAACGGGGACCGTCTGGCCGAATTGCCCTTGCCCAAGTACCTGATCGCCGCCCGCCTGGGGCTCACCCCGGAAAGCCTGTCCCGCGCCTTGCGGGAACTGGCGGAGGCTGGCCTCATTGAAGTGCGCGGGCGCCACATCGTTGTCCTTGGCAGCCTGCCGAGCCGCCCCACCAAGGAACGGCGGACCCCCTTGCGGTGCCGGCCTGCTTCCAGGGGCTTCGAGCAGTCCATGAGCTTCTGATCCGGCCCGGGTGGCTTGGGTGGGGCGATTTCCTTTCGTCTGACCAAGATCGTCCTGCCCAGCCGCCCGCCCCCGCTGCGCGGGCGGGCGCTTTGCCAGTAAACTGGGCGGCCTGATCCCGCCTTGCCGATCCGCTTCTTGCCATGTCCACCGCTTCCCCCTGGTTTGAAATGCCCAGCCCTTTCGAAATCGAAGTCGGCACGGTATTGATGCTGGAGCCCCCCTGGGCCCGGCCCGGAGCGCTGCGGGCCCAGTTGCTGGACGAGACCTACCCCAAGCCCTTCGTCATCGACGACGGAGAGCGGCGCCATCTTCACTTCAGCCTGCGCCTGATCCAGAGCGTGATGCGCATCGGCGCGCCCAATGACCTGGACGCGCGCTATACGCAAAAGATGATGTCCTTCCTGCTGTTCAACCCACGGCCCAAGCGCATCGTGTTGATCGGTCTGGGGGGCGGTTCCCTGGTGAAGTTCTGCTACCACCGCCTGCCCGCCTGCGAGGTGACGGCGGTGGAGCTGAATCCGGACGTGATCGCCCTGCGGGAGGCCTTCCTGATCCCCGCCGATGGTCCCCGGCTGCGGATCCTCCAGGGGGACGGGGCGGACTATCTCCAGGATCCGGCCCACGGCATGGACGTGCTGTTGGTGGACGCTTTCGACGAAACCGGCTTTGCCCCCAACCTGGCCAACCGGGCCTTCTTCGAGGCCGCCCGGGCGCGCCTGGCGGGCAATGGCCAGCTGGTGATCAACCTGGCGGGGGACAAGGACAGCTATGCCGGCCTGGTGGAGGCGGCCATGGATGTCTTCGATGAGCAGGTGATCCTGTTTTCGGTGCCGGAGGATGGCAACCACATCCTGCTGGCCTTCCGGGATCCCGCCTTCGAGCCCCGCTGGCGCTGGTTGCACAACCATGCCAAGGAGCTGCGGGCCCGCCATGGCCTGGATTTCCCCGCCTTCGTGCAAAAGATCGAGCGTTCCGCCAAGCTGGGGCTGGCCCGCCGGACCCGAATCCACCACCGGTGAACCTGAACCACGGCGGCACGGAGAACGCAGGGGAAAACCAAGGAGCGGGCGGACTTCCCCATCAGGCCGGAGCCTCCCGCTCCAGGAGCGCCCGTTTGCGCTCGACTCCCCAACGGTAGCCGGCCAGCCCGCCGTCGTTGCGGACCACCCGATGGCAGGGAATCGCCACCGCCAGGGGGTTAGCGGCGCAGGCCCCGGCCACCGCCCGGGCCGAGCCGGGGGCGCCGATGCGCCGGGCGATCTCGGCGTAGCTCGCGGTGCTCCCCGCCGGAATCTCCCGCAAGGCCCGCCATACCCGCTGCTGGAAGGCAGTGCCGCGCAGATCCAGGGGCAAATCCAGCCCCAGCCCGGGGGCCTCCACGAGGCCCACCGCCTGGGCCATCCATTCCTCGAAGCCGGCGTCCCCGCCCACCAGCTCGGCCTGGCGGAAGCGGTCCTGGAGATCCCGCACCAGGGTTTCCGGGTCGTCCCCCAGCAGGATGGCGCAGACCCCTTGCGTGCTGGCGGCCACCAGAATCGCCCCCAGGGCGCATTGCCCCACTGCGAAGCGAATCACCGTATCGGCGCCCCCCGCCCGGTAGCGGCGGGGCGTCATGCCCAGCAAGCGGCTGGATTCCGCGTAGAAACGGCTGCTGGAGTTGTAGCCGGCCTCCAGGATGGCTGTGGTCACGCCGCCGCCCCGGGCCAGTTCCTCGCGGACCCGCTCGGCCCGCCGGGCTGCCCCGTACGCCCTGGGGGTCATCCCCGTCGCGGCCTTGAAGAGCCGGTGCACATGGAAGGCGCTCAGGCCCGCTTGGCGGGCCAGCTCCTCCAGGCTTGGCGAGGTCTCGGCCTGGTCGATCCGCCGACACAGCTCGGTCACCAGGGCAGCCTGGCGCCGGGCCAGGGGCGGCAGGTCGGGGCGGCAGCGCCGGCAGGGGCGCAGGCCGGCGGCTTCCGCCTCCGCGGCGGTCAGGTAGAAACGGACGTTTTCCGGCCGGGGCGCGCGGGCGCCGCAAGTGGGGCGGCAATAGACGCCGGTGGTCCGCACGCCGTAGACAAACCGCCCCTCGGCCTGCGGATCGCGGGCCAGCACCGCGGCCCAACGGGGGTCATGGAGGGTTTCGGTGGCAAGGGCTTGGGTTCCCCGGGGCATGGATGGGCTCCCTGGTGACTCGACAAGGCCCACTGTAAGCCACCGGCGGTGGGAAAACACCCCGGGTCTTGCTTTTGAATTCCACCGGCTTGCGCCGGTGACGGTCCTTCAGTGCGTGGCGGCCCGGGTGCCGGTTACGGCGAGCTGTCCCCGAACACCTGGGCCAGCCGGCGGGCCAGTCCAGCGCTGTCTTGCTCGGTGTCGGCGAAGCGGCGGGCAATGGCGTCGAACTCGTCGGCCAGCTCAAGGAAGGCGCTGACGATGTCCGGGTCGAAGTGGCGGCCCCGGCCGGCGCGGATGATCTCCGTGGCTTCGGCATGGGTCAGGGCGGGCTTGTAGATGCGGCGGCTGATGAGGGCGTCGTACACGTCGGCCACCGCCATCAGGCGGGCCGGGATGGGGATGAGCTCGCCGGCGATGCCTTCCGGGTAGCCGCTGCCGTCCCATTTTTCCTGGTGGGCGTAAGCGATCTCCTTGGCGAAGCGCAGGAAGGAGACCGATACCCCGATGAGGTTTTCCGCCGCCAGGATGGCGTCCCGACCCAGGGCCGGGTGGGCCTTGATGATCTCGAATTCCTCAGGGGTGAGCTTGCCGGGCTTGAGCAGGATGCGGTCGGGGATGCCCACCTTGCCGATGTCGTGGAGGGGGGCGGATTTGCAGATGAGGTGGATGTTTTCCTCGGTGAGCACGGCCTTGAAGCGGGGGTGGTCCTTCAGCCGTTCCGCCAGGGCCTGGACGTAGAGCTGGGTGCGGCGGATGTGGTTGCCGGTTTCCGCGTCCCGGGTTTCCGCCAGGGAAGCCATGGCCATGATGGTAGCGTCCTGGATGACGCTGACTTCCTGGGTGCGGCGGGCCACCTCCTGCTCCAGGAAGGCGTTGCGGTCCCGCAGGAAGGTGGCGGCGCCCTGGAGGGTGAGGTGGGTGCGCACCCGGGTCAGGACGATGGGGGGGCTGATGGGCTTGGTGATGTAATCCACCGCGCCGGCGTCGAAGCCCTCCTGTTCATCCCCATCGTCGGTGCGGATGGTGAGGAAGATCACCGGGATGGCGGCGGTGATGGGGTCGGCCTTGAGGCGACGGCACACTTCATAGCCGTCCATGCCGGGCATCACCACGTCCAGGAGGATCAGGTCGGGCTGGGGTTCGGCCCGGGCCAGGGTCAGGGCCCGTTCGCCGGTGGTGGCGATGCGGGTGCGGAAGTCCCCCCGCTGGAGGCAATCCACGATGGGTTCGATGGAGTCGGGGGCGTCGTCCACCACCAGGATGGTGGGGCGCTGGGTGGTTGGGCTGAGGGTGTTCATGGGTCCTCCCGGGGGCGGGCGGGGTGGGGGTGGGCGCCGGCCAGCAGGGCCAGGGCAGTGTCGAAATCATAGTGCTGGAGGGCTTCGCCGATGGCGCCGGTGGCGTCCGGGCCGAAGCGTGTCAGTAATTCTGGCCGGATCTTACGGAAATGACGGGTGGCTGTGCCATCGGCGGCGGCCAGGAGCGCCCTGAATTCGTCGATCCGGGCATCCAGGGTGGCGGCCTCGGGGGCGGGAATTTCCTCGGCGGGGGCTTCCAGGGGCGTTTGCGGCGGCAGGTGGGCGGCCAGATTGGCCAGCACCTCCGCCTGGGCGTCGGCCAGCCGGGCCAGGGCGTCGGTGGTGGGCGCGTGCTGGCGCAGGGCGTGCTCCAGGGCGGCGGCAGCTTCCTGCACCCCCTGGGCACCGATGTTGGCAGCCACTCCCCGTAGGGTGTGGACCAACAGTTCGGCCTCGGCGGCCTTCCCCTGGGCCAGGGCCGTGGCGATGCGGGCCGGGCCGTCTGCCTGGGTGAGGGCGTAATTGCGCAGCAGGCGCAGATAGGCTGCCGGGTTGCCACCGGCGCGGCGCAGGGCGGCGCCGGTGGCCAGGCCCGGCAGGGGCGGCAGCGGGGCGGGGGCGCCGGCGGGTTCGGGCTGGGGGCCAGGACGGCCAGCGAGGCTGGCCAGGGTGTGGAACAGCTCGGCCGGGTCGATGGGCTTGGCTACGTGGGCGTTCATGCCGGCGGCAAAGCAGCGTTCCCGCTCTTCGGCCATGGCGTGGGCGGTCATGGCGATTACCGGCAGCCGGGCCCAGCGGGGGTCGGCCCGCAGCCGGGTGGTGGCCTCGAAGCCGTCCATCACCGGCATTTGGAGGTCCATCAGCACCGCGTCGTAGGGGGTGGGGGCTTCCGCCAGGGCGTTCAGGGCTTCCTGGCCGTTGGCCACCGGGGTGACGGTGGCCCCTTGCCGCTCCAGCAGGCCCTGGGCGATCTCCTGGTTCACCGGGTTGTCCTCCACCAGCAGCACCCGCAGGCCCTCCAGGGTCTGGGCCGGGGCCGCCGGGGCGGGCAGGGAGCCCATGACCGGGCCGGCGCCGAAGACGGTCATGAGGGTGTCCACCAGGGATGAGGCGGTGACCGGCTTGGCCAGGAAGCCATCGGCGCCCGCGGTGGCGGCTTGCTCCCGGGTGTCTCCGTCGCCAAAAGCGCTCACCATCACCACTAGGGGCGGATGGGAGAGGGTTCGGTCCAGCTTGATGCGGCGGGTGGTTTCGATGCCGTCGATGCCGGGCATGCGTAGATCCATCAGGATCAGGCCGAAGGGATCCTGATCCACCGCGCGGCGCACCGCTGCCAGGGCGGCCTCGCCGGATTCCACCGCCTCGGCCCGCAGGGGCAGATCGGCCAGGAGTTCCAGCAGGATCTCCCGGGCGGCCGGGTGATCATCCACCACCAGGGTCCGCAGCCCCGCCAGGACCCCGGGCAGGGCCCGGGGCCGCCGCTGGTCGCCTTCGCCGAACCAGGCGGTGAAGCTGAAGGTGCTGCCCTGGCCGGGCTGGCTGTAGACCCGGATCGCACCTCCCATGAGTTCCACCAGCCGCTGGGTGATGGACAGGCCCAGGCCGGAGCCGCCGTAGCGGCGGGTCATGGAGCTGTCGCCCTGGGTGAAGGCCTGGAACAGGCCTGTGATCTGGTCGGGCCCCATGCCGATGCCCGTGTCCTGGATGTCGAAGGCCAGCTCCAGCCGTCCGTCCCGGTGCTGGCCCCGGGCGATGGTGATCAGGATCTCGCCCCGTTCGGTGAACTTGACCGCGTTGCCCACCAGGTTGGTGAGGATCTGGCCCAGGCGCAGGGAGTCCCCCACCAGTTGGCGGGGCACCTCGGGGGATACGTGGAGGAGGAATTCCAGGCCCTTTTCCTGGGCCTGCCGGCCCACGAAGGTGACCACCGTCTCCAGTACCTCGTCCAGCAGGAAGGGGCTTTGCTCCAACTCCAGGCGGCCCGCCTCGATGCGGGAGAAGTCCAGGATGTCGTTGACCAGACCCAACAGGGTGCGGCCGGCGGCGTGGATCTTGGTCAGGTAGTCATGTTGGGAGGGGCTCGGCTGGTGGTCCAGGGCCAGGTGGGTGAGACCCAGGATGGCGTTGAGGGGGGTGCGGATTTCATGGCTCATGTTGGCCAGGAAGCGGGCTTTGGCCTCGGCAGCGGCCTCCGCCAGGCCCTTGGCTTCCCGCAGGGCGGCTTCGGCCTGGCGGCGTGGGGTGATGTCTTCCAGCACCCAGATGCAGTGGGTGATCTCGCCTCGTTCGGCCAAGCCGCTGACCGAGATGCCCACCCACAGGGTATCGCCGGAGCGCCGTCGCAGCCGGCATTCGGTTCGCCAGAAATGGCCCTCCTTGAGTTGGCGCCATAAGTCGCCGTGGTATTCCAGCGCCGTGCCGTCGGGGGCCAGCAGCTCCGGCAGGCGCCCTCCTACTTCCTCCGGCGGAAAGCCGGTGACCCGGCAGAACTGGGGGTTGGCGTACTGGATGACCCCCACCGGGGTGGTGATGGCCAGCATCGCCGGGCTTTGCTCCACCGCCCTGGAGAGTTTCCTGAGCTCCCGCTCGGCGGCCCTGCGCTCGGTGATGTCGTAGGACCAGCTGATTACCGCCGGCGCCCCGTTGAAGGGGAGCATTTCCATGGTGAGCAGGGTCCACAAGGACTTGCCGCCGGTAACCGTGAACTCCACCTCCAGGTCTCGCGCTGGCAGGCCATCGTGGAGGCGCTGAAAAGCCCGCTCCGCCACCCCCTTGTCCCGGAACCAGCGAGTGACCGGCTGGGCCAGGAAGCTGGCGTGGTCGACCCCAGCCAGGGCGCTGGCCCGGGAATTGGCGAAGAGCACGGTGCCGTCGGGCCGATTGATGACCACCGCGATGGGGCTCGACTCCAGCATCTGGCGGATCCGCTCCTCGGCTTCCCGGGCGGCCCGCTCGGCTTCCTTCTGGGCCGAGATATCCACGATCACCCCCATCAGTCCGCCGGGCTCCCCGCTGCTGAGGCGAAAGCCCGTGACCTCGTAGAGGGTGTCGTGGACCCGGCCGTCGGCGAAGGGGATCGCCATTTCCCGCCGCGCCGCGCCGCATCCGGCGATGACCCGCAGGTCCTCTTCCTGATAGGCGATGCGCTGGGCGGGGGGCAGATAGGGCAGGTCCAGCACCGTCTTGCCCAGGAGGAAGGCCCGGGTCGTGCCAAAGGCCGCTTCGTAGGCCTGGTTGCAACCCAGGAAGCGGGCGTCGGGCCCCTTGTAGAACACCGGATGGGGCAGGGCATCGATGAGCACCTGGACGAACAGGAGCTGGTCGGCGAGCTGGCCGGTGCGCTCGGCAACCTGTTCCTCGAGGACTTGCTGGCCCCGCTCCAGGGCCTGGGTGGCCTCCGCCAGGCGCTGGCGCATCCGGTCCTGGGAGTCGGCCAGGCGTTCCAGTTCCCGCCAATGGGTGGCCAAGGCCGGGGGCGGGGCCAGATCCAGGTTGCCGATGCGCTCGCTGCGTTCCGCCAGGGCCGCCAGGGGGGCGCCGATCTGGCGGGCGAAGCGGCGGGCCAGGAGCATCCCGACGGCGATGGCCCCCAGCAGCAGAGCGGCGAACAGGACGGCATCCCCCAGCTGGCCCGGGATGAAATCCGCCCGGCGGGCATAGGCGCCGACCCACAGCTGCTGGTTGCCCACCTGGAAGGGCAGGTGGCGGCCGAGCCAGCGTTCTCCGCCGGACCGGAATTCGAAGTTGCGGCGGTCCCCCTGGCCGGCCTGGCGCCAGGCCTGGTAGCCGCTGGTCAGGTAGTTCACCCCCAGGCTTGCCACGGGCCGCAGGATCGCCTCCTGGATCGCCTGACCCTGCTGGAAGCGACCACCGTCCCGAGGCAGGGCCAGGACCCGGCCGGTGTCATCGATCACCGCCGCGCCGCCCTGCTCCCCCACCCGCAGGTCCAGGGTGAGGGCTGAGAGGTCCGCCAGCAGGAGGTCGAAGGCCAGGATGCGGATCCGCCCATCCTTGCCCCGCCAGCGGGTGGATACGGTCAGGCCGGGCTGGCCCAGGGTGTAGAAGCGATAGGGCGGCGTCCAGAACGGGGTGCCCTCCGCGGCTTGGGCCAGGGCGCCGGCAAACCAGGGGCGGCTGCGGGGATCGTAGTCACTGGCGCGCCATTCTTCCCCGACCTTGAGGTTGCCGTCGCTCCAGTGGGTCCATTGGGCCCGCCGCCCTACGTTCGCGGCGGTGGTCAGGCGGCTGCGCCAGCCGCTGCCTTCCCGCAGCAGGAAGATTTCCCGGCCATCCTCGTCCGCCAGCAGGGCCCCGGCGACCTGCCCGTGGGTGCGCAGCAGGGGCGTCAGGGTGGCCACGAAGCCCTCCGGATCAGAAATGTCCAGCCGGCCGGCTTGGCCCCAGTCCCGGGTGGCCTGGAGCAGCAATTCCACGCTCTGGATGTCCCGCGCCAGTTCCCCATGGACCCGGCTGGCAGCCAGCTCCAGGGCCCCTTCCGCCAGGGCGCGCACCGCCGGCAGAACCACCAGGCCGTAAAAGGCCACCCCGAAGACCAGCCCGCAGGCCAGGATGGTGAGGGCGATGCGCCGCCGCAGGCTGGCGCCGAGGGTGGGGGCGGAGTGCGGCGTGGCCTTGTTGCCGGGCTGAAGGGTCATGGAAGGGCCATCCCTCTGGGGGTGCCCCGCCTGGAGTGGCGGGGACGATGTTGCCGGGATAGCCCAGTGTAGCCAATTTCATGCCGTTGTCAGAGCCCGGGCGGCGTTGCTCAGCGCTCCACCAGCATCCGCCGCAGGTTGCATTCGGCCTGCCAGGCGGCGTGGGCGGGGGAGCTGGCGGTCAGGCGGCGGGATTCCTCGGGGGTCTGGGCGAATAGGCTCTCCAGGGTACGGCGGGCGATGCCCGGCTGGGGCAACAGGGGGCCGAAGAACAGCACCAGCTCCTCCCGCTGGACCAGCAGGGTGGGGAAGTTGTCCACGTCCAGGTCCGCCACCCGCTCCTCCTCTTCCACGTCCACCCAGTGGAAGCCGGCGTGGGGAAACTGGGTGGCCAGGTCGTCGAACACCGCCCGGTAGTCCCGGCAGGTGCCGCACCAGGCGGCGCACAGGCAGAAGACCAGGAATTCCTGGGGAAAATCGGCGGTCATGGTCAATCCAGGGGAATTGCGGTGAGGGGCGCCAGGCGGTGGCCGGCGGCGGTCAGGGCCTCCGCCAGGGTGCGGGCGGTGGCCACCGCCCCCGGGCTGTCGCCATGGACGCAGATGCTGTGGATAGGGGTGGGCAGCAGGGCGCCCTCCTGGCTGAGGATGCCGCCCCGCTCCAGCATGGTCGACACCTGGCGGAGACAGGCCCGGGCGTCGTGGAGGACGGCGCCCGGTTCCCGGCGGGGGACCAGTTGGCCGTCGGCCTGGTAGGCCCGGTCGGCGAAGACTTCCAGGGCCACCGGGAGGCCGGCCCGGCGGCCAGCGGCGGCCAGCTGGGAGCAGGCTGGGGCCAGCAGGATCAGCGCGGGGTCGAAGGCGGCCACCGCTCGGGCCACCGTGTCCGCCAGGTCGGAATCGGAAGCGGCCTGGTTGGACAGGGCGCCGTGGGGTTTGACGTGGCTCATCCGCCCGCCTTCGCTGGCGATCATGCCGGCCAGGGCGCCCAGCTGGTAGAGGATCGCCGCCTCCAGCTCCTCCGGTGCCAGGGCCATGGCCCGTCGGCCGAAGCCCTGGAGATCCGGGTAGGACGGGTGGGCGCCCATGGACACCCCCCGGGCCACGGCGGCCCGCACCGTGCGGCGCATCACCAGGGGATCGCCGGCATGGAAGCCGCAGGCGATGTTGGCGGCCCCCACCACCGCCAGCAGGGCGGCGTCGTCCCCCATGGTCCAGGGGCCGAAGGATTCCCCCAGGTCGGCGTTCAGGTTGATCAGCATGGGTCAGGGTTCCCCGGGGTCCGTGGTGAGGGGCCGGTATTCCGGCGCCAGGGCGTGGATGGCCCCGCCCACCAGATTTTCCCGGTAGAGGGCGGCGGCGTCGACTTCTCCGTGGATCAGGGGCACGGTGCCGGCCAGCAGGGCCTCCAGTTCGGCGGTCTGGCGCTGGGCCGCCTGGCGGGCCTGGGCCAGGCTCACCGCTTGAAAACTCAGGGCGGTGCCGGGGGCGGACCAGGCCAGGCGGGGCAGGTCGGCCTGGATCACGGTAGCGATCTTGGGGTAGCCGCCGGCAGTCTGGCCGTCGGCCAGGAGCACGATGGGCGCGCCGTTGCCGGGCACCTGGATGGCGCCGGGGACGGTGCCGTCGGAGACGATCTCCGCCCTGCCCGGGCGGTGGGCCAGGGCAGGGCCCGCCAGGCGCAGGCCCATCCGGTCGGCCTCCGGGGTGAGGCGGTATTGGGCCGCAAGGAAGGTGGCCAGGGCTTCCGGGGTGAAGTGGTCGTCCTGGGGGCCGGGGATCACCCGGATGGGGCCGGCTTCCGGTGTCCACGGCCGGGCCAGGGCCCAGTCCGGCCCGACCGGGGTGGGTCCGGCGGGGAGGGTGTCACCCGTCGTCAGGGGGCCGCCGGTCAGCCCCCCCAGGCGGGCCCGGGTATAGGTGGAGACGCTCCCAAGCTGCGGGGGCAGGGCCAGGCCGGCCACCGCCACCACCGCCAGTCGCCCCGCCAGCAGGGCGTCGATGCGCAGGGATTCCCCTTCCGCCAGGGTGAGGCTGCGCCACCCTTTCAGCGCTTCCTCCCCCTGGGGTCCGAGGCGGCGGGCGGTCAGTGCTCCCGCCAGGCCCAGGCGCACCGGGCCCGCCAGGGCGGTGAGGCGCAGGCCGGGGCCGAAGGCTTCGATCACCGGGTTGTCGGGTCCGTTGCCGGCGAGCCGGTTGGCGATGGCCATGAGGGGTGGCACCAGGATGCCGGACCCAGGCACCCCGAGGCGCCGCAGGCCGGGGCGGCCGGCGTCCTGGAGGGTGGCCAGGGCGCCGGCCTGGTCGATGCGCAGGCGGGGCTCGTTCACTGGGGAGCCTTCCTGGCGCTGCGCGTCCCCTTCGGCCGGGCGTGGGTGCTCATGGCTGGGTTTCCAGAAAGGAGTCCGGCGCCAGGCGGCCCCTGGCCAGGTCGGCGGCGATGGTGGTGGCTTCGGCGGGGCTCACCGGGCGGAAACGCACCAGGTCCCCCGGGGCCAGCAGGGCTGGCGCGGCACGGCTGGCGTCGAAGAGGGGGATCGGGCTGTGGCCGATGAGGTGCCAGCCGCCGGGGCTTTCCCACGGGTAGATGGCCGACAGCCCGGTGGCGATGGCCACGCTGCCGGCGGGCACCCGCAAGCGGGGCTCGGGTCGGCGGGGCAGGTGCAGCGCCGGGGGGAGATCCCCCAGGAACGGAAAACCGGGCAGAAAACCCAGCATGTACACCCGGAAGTCGGTGCCGGCGTGGAGCCGGATCACCGCCTCCTGGGGAAGTTGGCAGCGGGCCGCCACGGATGCCAGATCCGGCCCGGCTTCGCCGCCGTAGCAGACCGGCAGGCGCCAGTGGCGGCCGGGGGTGGGGGCGGCCGCCGGGCTGTCCAGCAAGTCCGCCAGCCGGGCGGCCAGGGCTTCCCGGGGGAGCTGGTCCGGGTCGTAGAGGATGGTCAGGCTGCGGAAGGTGGGCACGGTTTCGGTCACCCCGGGGAGCCTGGCCCGGGCCAGGGCGGCCTCCAGGGCCAGGACCCGGGCCATCAGGGCGGGGTCGAGGGCGGTGCCGAACTCCACCGTGAGGGCGGTGTCCCCCAGGTCCAGCAGGCGGGGCGGGGTGTCTGGATCAGGCATGGCACGAATCTAACCCAAAGTCCGGGGGCGGGAGGATTGCACGGAG
This sequence comes from Rhodocyclaceae bacterium, assembly GCA_034004685.1. GTDB lineage: Bacteria > Pseudomonadota > Gammaproteobacteria > Burkholderiales > Rhodocyclaceae > JAEUNX01. The sequence continues at coordinate 138,843 of JAVEWG010000002.1, forward strand.
GGGGCGTGGTGCGTTGCGATAGAATTCCCGCATATTGGCGACCGGGAGAATTCCCTTGATTCTGGTGACGGGCGGTGCCGGCTTCATCGGCGGTAATTTCGTGCTGGACTGGCTGGCGGGTTGCGATGAGCCGGTGGTGAATCTGGATAAGCTCACCTACGCCGGCAACCTGGAGACCCTGGCCAGCCTGGCCGGCGACCCGC
>JAVEWG010000071.1:0-8641 GCA_034004685.1 Rhodocyclaceae bacterium
ACCAGGGCCGGGTCCGGCAGACCCTCGGGAACCGCCAGGAACATCCCGATGAGGGCGCAGAACAGGATCAGGGAATTCACCCGGGGCTTGGTCATGGCGTAAAAAGCCCGTAGGCGGCGGGCCGCGCCGGCCGATTCAAGCGTAAGCGTTCGCATGGTTTTCCCTCACCGAAAGACCGGCTGCCCCGCGGGTCAACCGGTAGTTGACCGTCACCACCACCAGCACCAGCAAAGCCGCGCCGCCGTTGTGGGCCACCGCCAGGGGCAGGGGCAAACCCCACAGCACGTTGGCGACCCCCAGGGCCACTTGAAGCAGCAGCGCCGCCGCCAACACCAGACCCAGGGCCACGGTTTCCCGCCGCCGGATCAAGCGCCAGGCCAGACCACCGAGCACCAGGCCAACCACCAGGGCCCCCAGACGGTGCGCCCAGTGGATCGCCACCAGAGCGCCGGAGGGCAGGGGCTCGCCATCGGCGGTCATGCCCAGTTCCCGCACCACATGAAAGGCGTGGCCATAGTCCGCCCCGGGCCACAGGGAGCCGCCGCAGGCGGGAAAATCCACGCAGGCCAAAGCCGCATGGTTGGTGCTGGTCCAGCCCCCCAGGGCCAGCTGGGCCGCCAGGACCAGCAGCCCACCCCGGGCCAGCCACCCCAGGCCGGCGCCGGCGGCAATCCGGGAAATGTCCCTGGACCTCAAGGCGAGCCAGGCCAGCAAGGCCAGCACCGCCATACCCCCCAGGAGGTGGCCCGTGACGATGGCGGGCTTGAGCAGCAGGGTGACGGTCCATTTCCCCAGCAACCCCTGAACCCCCACTACCCCAACGAGGGCCAGGGCCACGGGGAAGGAGACGCCCGCCTCGTCCCGCCGGGTCCACGCTACCGCGCCAATCAGCAGGATCACCACCCCCAGGGTACCGGCCAGATAGCGGTGGATCATTTCCTTCCAGGCCTTGGGCAGGCTCACCGGGCCATGGGGTTGGGCGGCCTGGGCCTGGCCGATCGCCTCGGCGGCATGATGAGGACTTAGCTGGCCGTAACACCCGGGCCAATCAGGGCAGCCCAGCCCTGCATCGGACAAGCGCACATAGGCCCCAAAAACCACCACCACGAAGGTGAGGCCCAGGGCGATGAGGATCAGTCGGCGGTAGATGTTCATCCGATGCGGGAGTACTTCAGCAAGCGTTCCAGATCCTTGACCATGCGCTTGGGCTCCGGACCGAGGGGGTAGCGCATCATCACCATCCCCAGGGGGTCCATCAGATAAACGTGGCCGGCGGCTGGCGAGCCGTCTCCGGGCGGGGAAAGCCAAGCGGGATCGGAGCGGGCCACCTGGAGCCCGGCGTGGTTCGCCAGGGCCGCCGCCTCGGGCGTGCCAGCGTCGCTCACCAGCCACAGGCGTTCCACCCGGTGCATTTCCTTGCCCTGGGCCAGCCGGACCTGGCGCAGGTCGTAGAGGGCCTCTGCGCAAACCCGGTCACACTCGGCGGGCCCCACGTAGATCAGGACCCAGTGGCCCTGGAGGCTTTCCGGATCGAAGGCCAGCCCCGCCACGGCGCTGACCTGCCCCTCAGGTAACGGGGCAGGGGCGATCAGATCCCCATAATTGATCTGGCCCCTGGGTGGCCACAGGTAAAAACTGAAATAGGACGCTGCCACCGGCAGGGCACACACCAGGGCCAGCAAGGCCAGGGTCCAACGGGCTTTACGATCCACGGATTCTCCATTGTTTCAAACCAAAATAGCCGGTCAGGCCGGCCGCCAGGGCCGCCAGACCATACCACTGGAACGCATAGCCCCAGTGGCGGTCCATGCCGGCGTCGGGCCGGGGCCAGTCCCGCACCAGGCCATCCTCGCCACCGCCCTCCTGAAACACCACGTAGTCGGCCAGGGGTGTCCGGAAAGCATCCCGCAAAGCAGGCAGGTCCAGCACCTGCCACAAACGCCCCTGGCCCGACTGGCTGGCCAGGGTAAAAGGCTTGGCTTCCGGCTGGCGGACGGTACCCTCCACCACCCGCTCCCCCCCGGGGGTGGCAAGCTCCGGGAGCCGGGTCCGGTCCGGCCCCGCCGCCAGCCAACCCCGATTCACCAGTACCGGCGGGCCCTCCCCGGGCTGGAAGACCGTGAATAGGTGGTAGCCGGGATGGCCCCCGTGAACCCGGTTGTCCAGCAGGAAAGCACTCTCCGACACCCAATGGCCACCCATGCGGATCCGCTGCCAGGGAATGGGGGCAGGTCCGGGCGCCACGGCAGGCTGCGTGGCGGCAGCCTCGATTCGAGCCTGGATGAGGCGCTTGTCCTCCGCCCGGCGCAGCTGCCAGTTGCCAAGCATGACCCCCGCCAGGGCCACGCCCAGGCCCGCCACCAGGGGCAGCACCACCACGCCCCTCACCCCCATGGCCCTAAGGTCCGGGCCGGCATAGACTGGCGGTCCGCCCTGAAAGAGCCCGCCATGCGCATCGCCGTCATCCTGATTCTGGTCCTGATCCTTGCCAGCCTCGGCTCGGCCCTCACCTTCATGCTGCGGGACCGGGGCCAGGGCACCCGCACGGTCAAGGCCCTGGCCCTGCGGGTGGGGCTTTCCATCGCCCTGTTCCTGCTGCTGATGGTGGGGTACGCCACGGGTCTCATCACCGGCAAGCTGTAACGGGCCCCTTCAGAGCCAGTAGACCACCACGAACAGGAACAGCCACACCACATCCACGAAGTGCCAGTACCAGGCGGCCGCTTCGAAGGCGAAGTGGTGGTCCGGGCGAAAATGGCCGGCCAGGGAACGAAAGAACATCACCGTGAGCATGATGGCGCCGATGGTCACATGGAGGCCGTGGAAGCCGGTGAGCATGAAAAAAGTAGAGCCATACACGCCCGTACTGAGCTTGAGGTTCATCGCGCCATAGGCATGGACGTACTCGTAGGCCTGCAGGCTGATGAAGGTGACCCCCAGCAGGATGGTCAGGAACAAGCCGAATTTGAGCTGTCCCCGGTTGTCCTTGAGGAGCCCCCAGTGGGCCCAGGTGAGGGTGGCACCGGACGTCAGCAGGATCAAGGTATTGATGGCGGGGATGCCCCAGGCCTCCATGGGGCTGAAGGGCTCGGAAGCATTGGGGCCGGCGGTGGGCCAGGCGGCCGTGAAACCCTGCCACAGCAACTCGCCGGTGGGCCCCTCCGCCAGGCCAGGCACCGACAACACCCGGATGTAGAACAGGGCGCCGAAAAATGCCGCGAAGAACATCACCTCGGAGAAGATGAACCAGCCCATGCTCCAGCGGAAGGAAGCATCTACCCGCTGGCCATACTTGCCGGTTTCCGACTCCCGGATCACCTGGCCGAACCAGCCGAACAGCATGAAGATCACGCAGACCACCCCCAGGCCGAAGACCCACGGCCCGGCAGCGATCTTGTTGAGCCACATCACCGCGCCGCTGCCGAAGGACAGCAAGCCGATGGAGCCGAAGATGGGGAACCGGGAGGGCTCCGGCACGAAGTACTTGTCCAGGGCATGACTCATCGAAGTTTCCCCTTCTTAGTGACGATTCACTGTTTCAGACACCCACCACGTAGCGCACGAAGGCCACCAGGCCGAGCACGAACACCAGACCTGCCAGAACCCCGGCCACCACCACCGCCAGGGGATCGAGGGAATCAGCATCCTGCTGATAATCCTGGCGCCGCCGTATCCCCATGAACGACCACACCACCGCCTTGAGGGTCGCGGCGAAACCCGCCTTGGGGGGGCGGCCACTCACGAGGCGCCCTTGGGCGGCGGCGCCAGGGCAAGCCCGCTCCGGGTGCCGGCGACCTCAAAAAATGTGTAGGACAGGGTGAAGGTCCCCACCTCGGCGGGCAGGGCCGGATCCACCACGAATACCACCGGCATCACCCGCTTCTCCCCGGGGGCCAGGGTCTGGCGGGTGAAGCAGAAACAATCCAGCTTGCGCACGTACTCCTCCGCCACCCGGGGGCCATAGCTGGGTACCGCCTGGCCGGTGACCGGTACATTTCGGTTGTTGCTCACTTCGAAAGCCACCTGGATCAGTTCCCCCGGATGGGCCTCCACCGAACGCTGCAAGGGGCGGAAATTCCATGGCAGATCGTGGGTGTTGGCGTCGAACTCGATCACCAGGCGGCGGCTGGCATCCACCTGGCCATTGGTGACGGGGTCCGGCCGCAGCAGGTTGTTGATTCCCGCCACCTCGCAGATGGCCTGATAGAAAGGCACCAGGGCGTAGCCGAAACCGAACATGGCCGCCGCGGCGACACCCAACCGGATGAGCAGCCCGCGGTTATCCCTGGCCCGCTGGTCCATGGCCCTATCTCCCCACCAGCCAGGTCTTGAGGAGGATGGCCAGGAAGAACAGCAGAGCCACGGCCACCAGGGCCAGGCCGGTCCTACCGTTGCTGGAGTTCCGCGTGGCCATCCCGCTTCCCCTCATTTGACGACCGGCGCCTCTTCAAAGGTGTGATAGGGGGCCGGCGAAGGCACCGTCCACTCCAGGCCCTCCGCCCCCTCCCAGGGTTTGGCGGCGGCCTTCTCGCCGCCCCGCAGGCACTTCACCACCGCAGCCAGGAAAATCAGCTGGGACAGGCCGAAGCCAAAGGCCCCCACCGTCGCCAGGGCGTTGAAATCGGCAAACTGCAGGGCGTAGTCGGGGATTCGCCGGGGCATGCCGGCCAGCCCCAGAAAATGCATGGGGAAGAAGGTGATGTTGAAAAACGCGATGGAGCACCAGAAATGGAGCTTGCCCAGGGTTTCGCTGTACATGTGGCCGGTCCACTTGGGCAGCCAGTAGTAGGCCCCGGCGAACAGGGAAAACAGGGAGCCCGCCACCAGCACGTAGTGGAAATGGGCCACCACGTAGTAGGTGTCCTGGACCTGGATGTCGATGGGGGTGATGGCGCAGATCAGGCCGGTGAAGCCCCCCATGGTGAACACGAAGATGAAGCCCACGGCGAACAGCATGGGAGTCTCGAAGGTCATGGCGCCCCGCCACATGGTCGCCACCCAGTTGAACACCTTCACCCCGGTGGGTACCGCGATCAGCATGGTGGCGTACATGAAGAACAGGGTGCCGGAAGCCGGCAGGCCGGTGGTGAACATGTGGTGGGCCCACACCACGAAGGACAGGATGGCGATAGAGGCGGTGGCATATACCATGGAGGCATAGCCAAAGAGGGGCTTGCGGGCGAAGGTGGGGATGATCTGGCTGATGATCCCGAAGGCCGGCAGGATCATGATGTACACCTCCGGGTGCCCAAAGAACCAGAACACGTGCTGATAGAGCACCGGATCGCCGCCGCCGGCGGCGTTGAAGAAACTGGTGCCGAAATGGCGGTCGGTGAGGATCATGGTCACCGCGCCGGCCAGCACCGGCATCACCGCGATCAGCAGGTAGGCGGTGATCAGCCAGGTCCAGCAGAACAGGGGCATCTTCATGAGGGTCATGCCCGGCGCCCGCATGTTGAGGATGGTCACCACGATGTTGATGGCCCCCATGATGGAGCTGATCCCCATGATGTGCACCGCAAAGATGGTGAGATCCATCCCCATGCCCATCTGCACCGAGAGGGGCGCGTAGAGGGTCCAGCCGGCCGCGGTGGCGCCCCCCGGCACGAAAAAGGACCCGATCAGGAGCAGGGCCGCCGGGGGCAGGAGCCAGAAGCTCCAGTTGTTCATGCGGGCAAAAGCCATGTCCGAGGCGCCGATCATCAAGGGAATCTGCCAGTTGGCGAAGCCCACGAAGGCCGGCATGATGGCCCCGAACACCATCACCAGCCCGTGCATGGTGGTGAGCTGGTTGAAGAACTCCGGCTGGACCACCTGCAAGCCCGGCTGGAACAGTTCCGCCCGGATGGTGAGCGCCATCACCCCGCCGGAAAAGAACATGATCAGGCTGAACAGCAGGTACAGGGTCCCGATGTCCTTGTGGTTGGTGGTGGTGATCCAGCGCATCAGGCCGGTGGGGCCGTGATGGTGGTGATGGTGCAACTGCTCCGGGGTCACAGCCGCCATGCTGCCTCCTGCTGGAATGATGTCGGTGAGCGGGGGTCGTTGGAGGTCACGGGGCAGCCTTAGCCCTTGCGGCCGGCGGCCACCTCGGCGGGCTGGATCGCCTCGCCGGTGGCATTGCCCCAGGCATTGCGGGTGTAGGTGATCACCGCCGCCAGGTCCGTGTCGGAGAGCTGCTTGCCGAAGGCTGCCATGGCCGTACCAGGCCGGCCATTGAGCACCGTAGCGATCTGGTCCGCCTTGGGCCCCTGGACCACCTTGGAGCCATCCAGGGGCGGAAAGACCCCCGGCAGGCCCTTGCCATCGGCCTGGTGACAGGCCACGCAATTGGCCGCGAAAACCCGGGCCCCCCGCTCCTTGAGGGCCGCCAGATCCCAGACCTTGCCCGGATCCTCCGCCGTGGCGGCCTTGGCAGCCTGCTCGCCGGCCACCCAGGCGGCATACTTGTCGGCCCCCACTACGTGGACCTCGATGGGCATGAACCCGTGGTCCTTGCCACACAGCTCGGCGCAGTTGCCCCGATAGACCCCCTCCTTGTCGGCCCGGAAGTGGGTGTCCCGGATGAAGCCGGGAATGGCATCCTGCTTGACTCCGAAGGCCGGCACCCACCAGGAGTGGATCACGTCGTTGGCGGTGGTGAGGATGCGGATCTTCTTGCCAACCGGCACCACCAGGGGCTTATCCACCTCCAGCAGATAGTGGTCACCCTTGGCCGCCTGGCCGCCGATCTGGTTCTGGGGCGTGGCCAGGCTGGAAAAAAACTGGATGCCTTCGCCCTCCCCCTTGATGTAATCGTAGCCCCACTTCCACTGGTAGCCGGTCGCCTTGATGGTGATGTCGGGATTGGAGGTGTCCTTCATGGCCAACACCGTCTTGGTGGCGGGATAGGCCATGCCCAGGAGGATGAATACCGGCACCACGGTCCACAAGATTTCCACCGTGGTGTTTTCGTGGAAATGGGCGGCCACCGCCCCCTTGGACTTGCGGTGATGGAACACCGCCCAGAACATCACCCCGAACACCCCAAGGAAAATGACCAGGCAGATCACCAGCATCAGGGTATGCATGTCGTAGATCTGTTCGGCGATCCGGGTGACCGGCGCCTGGAGATTGATACGACTCTGTTCCACCGCGAAGGCCGGGGCCGCCATCGCCCCCACGCCCCACGCCACTGCACGCCGTACGGTAAAGCCCATGCCAGCCCCCCTCGTTGCAGTTCTGGCCCATCCATCGCTGCCCGGCCTGCCGGCAAGCCGCGCCGGCGTGGAAACCCAGTCACAACGATCCTTGGCGCCATGCCCATTCCCTTGTGGATGAAGCCGGACGTGCCGGCGGCGGCATTCAGCGGCCGCGTCGGGAATGTTGCGGTCAATCATGCCATGCCGGTTTTCCGCCCATCAAGGACATTTTTGATAAAAATCAATGTACTGCATTGCATCATTGGATAGTTGCAACCAGATCCCGCACTGGCCCTGGCGATGGCCGCGCCAGGCAGGCTCGCAGGCAAACTGAATGCGGCAACGCGTAATGATGATGCTGAAAGGGTTATTTTCCAGGCCAGCCGGAGCGCCTCGGGAATGCCGGCAAGACCACAATCCACCGCCATGGATACTGTCTGCCGCCTGCCTCACCCCCAATGTCCACAGTCAATTCGACCCTGGCGCGCCCGGATGGGACAGATGCCTTGAATTTGCCAGGCGTGCTTGACGCACCATCCTTCTAGTGATGTAATGCGAATCGTTATCATTTGCTATTATCTGCCGCCATGGACCTCGCCACGCTCCCCGCAGCCGCCCTTCCCCCATTCCAGGATGGCAGCCCGCTGCCCGGCACCCCGCCCGCCATTCCGAGCGAAGCCCTGCTCCAGGGCCGGCAAGTCGTGCTGATTGAACATGGCGGCGCGGTGTACACCCTGCGGGCCACCCGCAGCGGCAAGTTGATCCTCACCAAGTAAGCCCATCCGCACTTTTGGCGATCATTCCATAGGGACTAAACTTCATGTACGTCTGTGTCTGCAATGCGGTTACCGAGCGCCATATCACCCAGGCGGTTCAGGAAGGCGCGCGACGCCTCAGGGATTTACGGGATACCCTGGGCGTTACGCGGGATTGCGGCAAATGCGCTTCCTGTGCCAAGGCCTGTTTGAATGACGCCCTCGCCCCGGTACCCTGCGGATATGGTGTCTATGAATCCCATTCCATGGCTGCGGAGGCGTGATGAAAGGCGACAAGAAGGTCATCCAGTTACTCAACAAGCAACTCGCCAACGAACTTTCGGCGATCAACCAATACTTCCTCCATGCCCGGATGTACAAGAACTGGGGCCTGGAAAAGCTCGGCAAGCATGAGTACGAGGAATCCATCGAAGAGATGAAGCACGCCGATCTGCTGATCGAACGGGTGCTGCTGCTGGAAGGTCTGCCCAGCATGCAAAACCTCAACAAGCTGCTGATCGGCGAGAACGTGCCGGAATGCCTCCAGGGGGATCTCAAACTGGAACAGGGCTCCCGGGCGGATCTCATCGACGGCATCGCCCATTGCGAGGCGGTCAAGGATTACGTCTCCCGGGAAATCCTCCAGGAGATCCTGGAAGACACGGAAGAGCATATCGATTACCTGGAAACCCAGCTGGAGCTGGT
>JAVEWG010000003.1:0-137510 GCA_034004685.1 Rhodocyclaceae bacterium
GCCCCTTGCGGCACGACCAGCCCGAATTCCCGGCAGAAGCCGCGCAGGGTGTTGATCCGAGAGGTGCGCGTGCCCATCCAGCGCGAGCGGATGCGGTGCAAGCCCTGGAGGGCCTGCTGTTCGACGGATTTCACCCGCACCGGCACGATGTCGGCGCAACGGGCCGCTTCGAGCAGGGCGCAGGCATCGGCGGCATCGGTCTTGTTGCGTTTCACGTAGGCCCGGATATAGGCGGCAGGCAGTAGCTTGACCTCAATGCCCAGCCCGTTGAGCCCGCGGCCCCAGTGGTGGGCAGAACCGCAGGCTTCCATGACAACCAGCCCGACATCCCGGTTGTGGAACCAGCGTTCGAACTGGCTGCGGGTCAGGCGTTGCTGCTCGATGACTTTCCATTTGTCATCGGCAACGGCAATCTGGAATACACTCTTGGCCAGATCAACTGCAACGGTAGTAGCATGCATTTCGGACTCCTTTCGTCGAAGACCGATCCCCATCCCCATGAGCACCGGCATCGCCTATTGGGCGATGAAAAGACGGGGGAGTCCATCCCATCACTCAAGGCCTACGGCCTGTGACTTAACTGGCGCGCTGCTCGCCCATGAGTCCGATTCCCCGTGAAGCCTTATGGCCCTGGAAGCCTACGCTCGGGGGCAGGATTCGTTACGGGCTCGGGTGCTGGCCCACAAAAAGCAGCGAACAGTCACCCAGGGGGATCATGGGACCCTCTTTCGAAGATGAACTGACGATTCGTTAGCAGATCCAGGAAATGCTCCGGATCGAGCGGATCTTCGAGGAGGCCGGCATTCAGGACGAGTTGGCGGCCTACAATCCATTGATTCCCGACGGCTGCAACTGGAAAGCCACCTTGCTGATCGAGTTTCCGGATGTGGAGCCGCAGCGGGTCTGGCTCGGGCGGCTGATCGGGGTGGACGACCAGGGTGGAGGACCGGGTTTGGGTGCAGGTCGGAAACCTTGAACCGGTGTGGGCGATTGCGGATGAAGACCTGGCGCGGGAGAATGGCGAAAAAACGTCGGCAGTCCATTTCGTGCGCTTTGAGCTCAGCCCGGCCGTGGTGGCTGAAGTCAAGCGGGGGGCGCACTGTGGCCCTGGGCGTGGATCACCCTGAATATCGAGCGTGCCTGGACCCCATTCCGGAGGGGGTGAAGCATAGCCTGAGCGAGGATTTGAAGCTTTGAAACCTTCTTGCAAGCAATGGATGCGCGGGGGCCTGATGGCCCTCGCGTGTTTTTGGAATCTCCAGGCGGCCCAGGCCCAGATCTTGGGCGATGGCAGAACCGAACCCTGGGTGGAGGCCGAGACCCCCCTGCCCAGCTTTCCTCTGGAGCGGGACTTGATCCCGTTCTATGTAAGCGCCACCACGCCCAACACCTTCCTGGTGGATGGTCGTACCCTCGGTATCGGGGAGGACGGGGTGGTGAGATACGTCCTGCTGATCCGGACGCCCGGTGGGGCGGAAAATGTGTCCTTCGAAGGGGTCCGCTGTGAAACCCTGGAGCGTCGCATCTATGCCATTGGTCGCCAGGGTGCTTGGGTTTCGGCACGCAATTCCGCCTGGGTTCCCATCGTTTTCAATAGTTATAACCGCCACCAGGCGGCCCTGGCCCAGGAATATCTGTGCGACGGCCCCATGCCGGTCAAGGATGTGGCCGAGGCCAGGCGGCGCCTCGGGCTGCGTTGAGCCTGTCCTGGTGTTTGGATTGAAACTGATAGAAAGACTGCATCATGGATCGACTGATCATCGAGTTCGACAAGGCCTTGCGGACTGTCTTCGGGCCGGCCCAGACCTCCCGGCCGCGTCCCGGGGCCGAGCTGTCGGAGCCGGCGCTGTCCGAGGAGGAGCGCGCCCATGCAGCGGCGCTGATGCGGGTGAATCACTGCGGCGAGATTTGCGCCCAGGCGCTCTATCAGGGGCAGAGCATCGCCTCGCGGGACGACGCCATCCGCAGCGCCCTGGCTGGTGCAGCGGATGAAGAAACCGAGCACCTGTCCTGGACGGAGGATCGAATCGCCGAACTTGGGGGGCGCAAAAGCTTCCTGAACCCCCTGTGGTATGCGGGCTCCCTGACCATCGGCCTGGCGGCCGGGGCGCTTGGGGATCGCTGGAACCTGGGTTTTCTGGCGGAAACCGAAAGACAGGTGGAGGCCCATCTCAATAGCCACCTGGATCGCCTGCCGGAGGCCGATCAACGCTCCCGGGCCATCGTGGATCAGATGAAGGCTGACGAGGTGGCCCACGCGGACACCGCGGTGGCCCTCGGCGCCCACGAGCTTCCCCTCTTCGCCAGGAAAGCCATGGGTTTGATGTCCAAGGTCATGACGACCCTGGCGTATCGGATCTGAGGGCTTTCCCTGGCGCGGGGCGGCTTCAGCCCTCTATCTCCACTATTTCGACTTCATGGGTGATCTCGGCGGACTTGCCCAGCATGATGGTCGCCGAGCAGTACTTTTCGGCCGAAAGCTTGACGGCCCGTTCCACCGCGTCCCGTTTGAGTTGGCGGCCTGTAACGGTGAATATCATCCTGATGCGAGTGAACACTTTTGGGTCGGTGTTTGCCCGGTCGGCCTCCAGCTTCACTTGGCAGTCGCGGACGTCATGGCGGCCGCGCTTGAGGATCAAGACCACGTCAAAGGCCGAGCATCCGCCCGCGCCGGCCAAAAGCATTTCCATGGGGCGCGGTGCCAGGTTGCGCCCACCCGCATCCGGAGCGCCATCCATGGTGACCACATGCCCTGATCCGGTCTCCGCCAGGAAGGTCATGCCGTCGATCCACTTCACCGTGCAGTCCATCGTTTGTTCTCCCTAGCAAGTAAGTATTGGTCTGGCGCCAAGCGTAACTGGCAGGCTTCCAGCAGGTTCAGGATTCTAGCTTCACCGGGCTTAAAACAGGACCTTGGCCGAGATTTGGTGGCTATTTGAATGTTGCGCAGCACAATTCTGGATGCAAATTCGATTGCCGTGGAATGTTGTAATGGTGAGCCATGGCGGTCCAGTAGAGCCGCACCTGCCTTTTCGCTAGCGTTTTAGAAATATAAATTCGGTTTATTTTAAAATAGAAACATTTGTGCGGCGATGCACAAATTGTTCTTGAGTCGATGAGGCGGCGTGCGCATAATCCATCTCAGTCGGATCGCGCTTGATGTGTTGATCCTCCCAGTGTCTCCTCCACCCTCCTCCTTTGGTGTGGATTTAACGCAGCCCGATGGGCTGCGTTTTTTTTGCCTGGATCGTTGGCTTGGCTCACCCCTGCTCTTTGATTTGACAGAGCCTTTCTCGGGTGTGTATGATCCACGGCTTTCTGCTGAATGGCCGTCTAATGCCTCGGCCGACCCACAGTTCGAGGAATGCTAATGAAAACGTTTTCTGCCAAGTCGCATGAAGTTCAGCGCGATTGGTTCGTCGTAGACGGCTCAGACAAAGTGCTTGGCCGACTTGCCGCTGAAGTGGCCCGCCGTCTGCGGGGTAAACACAAGGCGATCTACACGCCCCACGTGGATACCGGTGACTACATCGTGGTCGTCAATGTGGAAAAGCTCCGCGTGACCGGCAACAAGGCGCAGGACAAGAAATATTTCCGGCACACTGGTTACCCCGGCGGTATCTACGAAACCAATTTCCAGAAGCTGCAACAGCGCTTCCCCGCCCGGGTTCTGGAAAAGGCCGTGAAGGGCATGTTGCCCAAGGGGCCCTTGGGCTACGCGATGCTGAAGAAGCTGAAGTGTTACGCCGGTAGCGAGCATCCCCATGCCGCCCAGCAGCCCAAAGTTCTCGAGATCTAACAGGAGCCCAGCATGGCTGTTTCTTATAACTACGGTACGGGTCGCCGCAAGACGGCGGTGGCTCGGGTTTTCCTCAAGACGGGTTCCGGCCAGATTGTCGTGAACGGCAAGCCCGTGGATGAGTTCTTCTCCCGCGAAACCGGGCGGATGATCGTGCGTCAGCCCCTGGTCCTCACCGAGAACCAAAGCCGATTTGACATCCTGGTGAACGTGACCGGTGGTGGCGAATCCGGGCAGGCTGGTGCCGTGCGTCATGGCATCACCCGCGCACTGATCGACTTCGATGCCGAACTCAAGCCGGTTCTGCGCAAGGCTGGTTTCGTGACGCGCGATGCGCGAGAAGTGGAACGGAAGAAGGTCGGTTTCCGCAAGGCTCGTCGCCGCAAGCAGTTCTCCAAGCGCTAATTTCCGCGCTCAGAGTCGTTCGAAGCCGCCTTTGGGCGGCTTTGTGTTTTGTGCGGTTTCGGAACAGTGGCAGGCGGGAGATAATGCATCAAAGGCCATTCAGGAGTAGATGAGGGATGATCAAGGTCGGTGTCGTAGGCGGGACGGGGTACACGGGGGTGGAGTTGTTGCGACTCCTGGCTCAGCATCCCCAGGTCGAATTGGTGGCGATCACTTCCAGGGGCGACGCCGGGCAGCGGGTTGATGAGATGTTCCCGAGCCTGCGCCGGCGGGTGGATCTGCGTTTTGTCACGCCTCAGGATGCCGATCTGGCCAAGTGTGATGTGGTCTTCTTCGCCACCCCGAACGGCATTGCCATGCAGCAGGCGCGAGAACTGGTGGCCGCAGGGGTGCGGGTGATCGACCTGGCCGCCGATTTCCGCATCACCGATGTGGCCGAATGGGAAAAATGGTATGGGATGACCCATGCCAGTCCCGAGTTGGTGGCGGAGGCCGTGTATGGACTGCCCGAGGTCAATCGGGAAAAAGTCCGGACAGCGCGACTGGTGGCCAATCCCGGCTGCTATCCCACAGCGGTTCAGCTTGGCTTTCTGCCCTTGATCGAAGCTGGCGTGGTGGATCCGTCCTATCTGGTGGCAGATGCCAAATCCGGGGTGTCCGGTGCCGGGCGCAAGGCCGAGGTGCATGCCCTGTTCAGTGAAGCGGCAGATACCTTCAAGGCCTATGGGGTTCCAGGTCATCGCCATCTGCCGGAAATCCGGCAGGGTTTGAGCCGCGTGGCGGGCGCACAGGTGGGCTTGACCTTCGTTCCCCACCTGACGCCGCTCATCCGGGGTATCCATGCCACCCTCTATGGCCGGCTGACCAAGGACGTGGACCTTCAGGCGCTCTTCGAGCAACGCTACATGGGTGAAGCCTTTGTGGATGTCCTGCCCGCCGGCAGCCATCCCGAGACCCGTTCGGTGCGGGCCTCCAACATGTGCCGGATCGCGGTGCATCGGCCTCAGGGGGGTGATACGGTAGTGGTATTGTCAGTCATCGACAATTTGGTCAAGGGCGCCGCTGGTCAGGCGGTTCAGAACATGAATATCATGTTCGGCCTGCAGGAATCCCAGGGGATCGACCAAATTCCGGTGATGCCCTGATTGAACTCTGGCTCAATAGCCCCATCTACTAGGCTGTGGGCCGAACACACTTCGCCTTGCCAGGCGTGACGGTAACAGGAGGAAAAATGGAAACCACTCTCGCAACTCCCGACATTCTCGTTTTTACGGATAGTGCAGCCTCCAAGGTGAAGGAACTGATCCTGGAAGAGGGCAATCCTGATCTGAAACTGCGTGTTTTTGTGACCGGTGGAGGTTGTTCCGGTTTTCAGTACGGCTTCACTTTCGACGAGATCTCCAACGAAGACGACACCGCCGTGGAAAAGAACGGCGTGACGCTGCTGATCGATCCCATGAGTTACCAATATCTGGTGGGCGCGGAAATCGATTACTCGGAAGGGCTGGAGGGCTCCCAGTTCGTCATCCGTAATCCGAACGCCAACAGTACCTGCGGCTGCGGGTCGTCCTTCTCGGTCTAAGCGTTTTTCGCCGATCTCCGGATTGGCATCAGGAAAGCGAAAAGCCCCCGACAATCGGGGGCTTTTCGTTTGAGCGGAGGGGCGCTTTCAGCAGCGCCCGGAGGCTGGGGTCAGCGCACGATCTGATTGAGCTCCCCGCCCTTGTAGCGGGCCGCCATCTTGTCCAGGGCCACGGGTTTGATCTTGCTGGCCTGTCCGGCGCTGCCAAAGGCTTCGAAGCGGGCCTTGCAGACTTGCCTGGCGGCTTCCCGGGCGGGCTTGAGGTACTCCCGGGGGTCGAACTTGGAGGGGTTCTCCACGAAGAATTTGCGGATTGCGCCGGTCATGGCCAGGCGGATGTCCGTATCGATGTTGATTTTGCGGACGCCGTACTGGATCCCTCGGACGATCTCCTCCACCGGCACCCCGTAGGTTTCCTTCATGTCGCCGCCGTTCTGGCGGATGATTTCCAGGAGTTCCTGGGGCACGCTGGAAGAGCCATGCATCACCAGGTGAGTGTTGGGCAGGCGGGTATGGATCGCCTTGATCCGTTCGATCGCCAGAATGTCGCCGGTGGGTTTGCGGGTGAACTTGTAGGCGCCATGGCTGGTGCCGATGGCGATGGCCAGGGCGTCGCAGTTGGTTTGCTTGACGAAATCGGCGGCCTGGTCCGGATCGGTGAGCAGCATGGAGTGATCCAGGGTGCCTTCGGCACCGATGCCATCTTCCTCGCCGGCCTGGCCGGTTTCCAGGGAGCCCAGGCAGCCCAGTTCAGCTTCGACCGTGACGCCGATGGCGTGGGAGATGTCCACCACCTTGCGGGTTACTTCCACGTTGTATTCGTAGCTGGAAGGGGTCTTGCCGTCCTCCAGCAGGGAGCCATCCATCATCACCGACGAAAAACCGGAGCGAATCGCAGCCAGGCAGACCGCTGGGGATTGGCCGTGGTCCTGGTGCATGACCACCGGAATGTGGGGATAGGCTTCCACGGCAGCATCGATGAGATGACGGAGGAAGGCTTCCCCTGCGTACTTTCGAGCGCCAGCCGAGGCTTGCATGATTACCGGGCTGTCGGTCTCCGAGGCAGCCTCCATGATCGCCTGGACTTGTTCCAGGTTGTTGACGTTGAAGGCAGGCAAGCCATAGCCATGTTCGGCAGCGTGGTCCAAGAGCTGACGCATGGAAACGAGGGGCATGGAATCTCTCCGTTTGCGCGGGCCGGTGGGTGGGCCGGCCGAGTATTAGGTTAAGGGCGAATTGTAGCTTGGGACGAGCCCGGCGGCGTGGCGGGCAGGCGTTGGGTGACAAGATGTCGGGAAAGTCAAAAAAGCCAATATAAAAATATTTGTTAAAATTCATGGTGCTTCCGCCAAATGAATGGCGCTGTTGTTAACATTTCACCCCTATCCTGGAAAGTACGATCGCCTTGGTTTGCCGGAGTGACCGTCAGTCCCATGAATCTCTCTCGTGATGATCGTGCCCCGGCCAGCCTGCCGACGCGCCTGCTCGGCGGAGCGGGGCCATTCTGGCTGATCGGCGCGGTCTGCATGGTGCTGTTGGTAGGATTGTGGGGGGGCATTCGCCATCAAGTGGGGCAGGACTTGCGGCTGGCGGAAGACTCCATCCGGCGAGATACGCGCAATTTGGCCCGGGCCTTCGAGGAACATACGGTGCGCACCCTTGCGAGCGCTGATCAGACGGTGCTGTTCCTCAAGTATCAATATGAAAAAATTGGAGAAAAGGTAGATATCGCTGATTACCTCCAAGTGGGCATGGTTTCCAGCAACCTGCTCAATCAGCTTGGCGTGATTGATGAACATGGGATCTACGCCCTCTCCAGCCTTCCCAACCACAAGCCCCTGGATTTGTCCGATCGGGAGCATTTCCGGTTTCATGTGGCCCAGGATACCGGCCGGTTGTTCGTCAGCAAACCTGTCCTGGGCAGGGCTTCGGGCAAGTGGTCATTGCAGTTGACCCGCCGGATCAACAAGCCGGACGGCCGCTTTGACGGGGTGGTGGTGAGCTCGGTGGATCCGTTTTATTTCACCACTTTCTACAGTGAGGTCGCCCTCGGGCGGGATGGCGTGGTGACCCTGCTGGGCCAGGATGGGGTCACGCGGGCGCGACGAGCCGGTGGCAAGAACGATTTTGGCCAGGACGTTTCCGGTTCGGGCAGCTTTGCCCGGCTCACCACCGAGGAGAGTGGCTTTTATCGGGATGAGAGCATCCTGGATGGGGTCTCCCGCTATTACAGCTTTCGCAGGCTGAAGGATTACCCCCTGGTGGTGGTGGTCGGGGTGGGGGAGGCTGAAGCCCTGGCCGGTTATCGTGCGCGGAAGGAGGGGTATCTGGCTTTTGGGGGGGCCATGACCATGGTGACCCTCGGATTCGCGGCCCTTGCCGTCTATCTGCTGCATCGCCAACGGCAGGTTTCCGTGCGCCTGCGGGCAAGCCAGGCCCAGGCCGAGTCGGCCAATCGGCTCAAATCCGAGTTTCTTGCCTCCATGTCCCATGAATTGCGGACCCCCATCAACGGCATCATGGGTTACGCTGAATACATCAGGGACGCGTCTTCGGATGCCCTCCTGGGCCAGTTTGCCGATGTGATCCACGGTTCCAGCAAGCAGCTCCTGCGCCTGGTGAACTCGATCCTTGACCTGGCCAAGATCGAGGCTGGGCGGATGAGCCTTGATCCGGCGGCGGTACTTTTGGGCGCCCTGATCCAGGAGGTTTATGAAGCCTATCGGGGGGCGGCGGATGCCAAGGGGCTCCTGCTGGAATGCGAACTTGTCGGAGAGCTGCCGGAGTTCGTGTATTGCGATCGGCTACGGGTCAGGCAGGTGCTCGAAAATTTGATGGAGAACGCGATCAAATTCACCGACCAGGGTTTTGTCCGTTTAAGGGCCTGGCAGGAAGGGAGCAATCTTTGGATTGGCGTGCGGGATAGCGGGCCGGGAATTCCTGGAGCCATGCAGGGGGTGATCTTCGAACGCTTTCAGCAACTGGAGGCGTTCGAAACCCGCTCCCGGGAAGGCGCGGGCCTGGGATTGGCCCTGTCAAGCGAGCTGGTGGCCTTGATGGGGGGAAGCATGGTTCTGGAGTCCGCCCCGGGCCAGGGAAGTGAATTCCGCGTCAGCTTACCGGCGCTGATGGAGATGGATGGAAGGCAATGAAGATTTTGGTGGTGGACGACAATCGCATTAACCGGCTGCTGCCCATGACCTTGCTGCGCCAGGCAGGCTGCGAGGTGGCGGAATGTGAGGACGGAGAGGAAGCCCTGAGGGTGCTGGCGGCGGAAGCCTTTGATCTGGTGCTGCTGGATATCGGGATGCCCGGCATGAGTGGCACCGAGGTCTGCCGTGTGCTGCGGACCCGCCCCGAGGGTGCCGCCTTGCGGATCATCGCCTATACCGCCCACGCCTTGCCCTCGGAAACCGAGACCATCATGACGGCCGGATTCGATGGTTTGTTGATCAAGCCCATCGACCGGAAAACCCTGCTGCGGGCGGTGGGGCTGGAGGCCTGAGTCCCCGCCCGCCAGGGCGATTCAGTGCTGGGCGTGCTGGGGCGCCGGTTGTTCCCCCACCCGCACGATCTTCAGGGTGTTGGTGCCGCCGGAGGCGCCGATGGGTTCGCCGATGGTGAGCACGATCAGGTCGCCATATTCCACCACCCCCTGGTCCAGCAGGATCTGTTCGGCCTCCCACAGGAGCACGTCCCGGTCTTGGTGGGTCTGAGACATGAGCAGGGGGTAGACCTCCCGGTAGAGGGTCATCTGATTGCGGGCGGCCAGTTCCGGGGTGAGGGCGTAGACCGGCACGCCGCTGTTGAGGCGGCTCATCCACAGGGCCGTGGAGCCGGTCTGGGTGAGGGCGGCGATGGCCTTGACCTTGAGGTGATAGGCCGTCCAGATGGCCGCATTGGCAATGGACTGGTCGATGCGGGTGAACACCCGGTTGAGGATGTCCCGATCGAGGGTGAACTCGGTGGATTTCTCCGCCTCCAGGCAGACCCGGCTCATGGCCTCCACCACCTCCACCGGAAACTGGCCGGCGGCGGTTTCGGCCGAGAGCATCACCGCGTCGGTGCCGTCCAGCACCGCGTTGGCCACGTCGGAGACTTCCGCCCGGGTGGGCACCGGGCTGCTGATCATGGATTCCATCATCTGGGTGGCGGTGATGGTGAGCTTGTTCTTGTCCCGGGCGGCGCGGATCATCTTTTTCTGCAGGGCCGGCACCGCCGCGTCCCCCACCTCAACGGCCAAGTCGCCCCGGGCCACCATGATGCCGTCGGAGGCTTCCAGGATTTCATCCAGGTTGGCCACCGCCTCGGTGCGTTCGATCTTGGCGATCAGCAGGGCGTCGCCCCCGGCGGCCCGCATCAGCTGGCGGGCCATGTACATGTCGGCGGCGCTCTTGGGAAAGGACACCGCCACGAAATCCACGCCGATCTGGGCGGCGGTCTTGATGTCGTCCATGTCCTTGGCGGTCAGGGCCGGGGCGGTCAGGCCGCCGCCCTGGCGGTTGATCCCCTTGTTGTTGGAGAGTTCGCCCCCGACCCGCACCCGGGTGTGGATCTCATGGCCCATCAGGCGCTCCACATCCAGTTTGAGGCGGCCGTCGTCCAGCAGCAGGATGTCCCCCGGCTTGACGTCCTTGGGGAGATCCTTGTAATCGAGCCCTACCCGGCTCTGATTGCCCAGGGTGCAGGTGGCATCCAGGATAAAGGGGTCGCCCTTGGCCAGGAGGATCTTGCCCTGCTCGAATTTGCCCACCCGGATCTTGGGGCCCTGGAGATCCGCCAGAATGCCCACCGGCCGGCCAGCCCGGGCGGAGGCCTCGCGGATGCCCCCGGCCCGGGCGATGTGGTCCTCGGCGGTGCCGTGGGAGAAGTTCATCCGGACCACGTCGACCCCGGCGTGGACCATTTTTTCCAGGGTGGCCAGGTCCGAGGAGGCGGGGCCGAGGGTGGCGACGATCTTGGTGTGGCGGGGCATGCTTACTCCGGGACAGGGGGAATCAACCCCTGATTGTAGCCGGGGTGGTGGGGTCATGCCTTATGGCTGGGATGACAAACCTCCTGGGCCAACGGGCGCAGGCCCTAAGCCTGGCCCAGTGGGGCGTCCTGAGCCCCGGGCGGGGAGGGCTGCGCCGTGTCGGCCGCCAGTTGGCTGAGCAGGCGGCCGGCAGCTTCCAGGGCGCCTTCCATGTAGCCGCCGCCGTAGCGGGCGGTTTCCGTACCGCCAAAAAGCAGACGACCGCTCCAGTGGGGCGCCACCAGCAGCGGATCGCCGTAGCGGGGCGTCGTGGCGGGCAGGCTGCGGTCCAGGGTAGAGCAGGTGAACGCCTCGCTGGCCCAGTCCTGGTAGTGCTTTTCGTCCCGCTGGGCCTCCGGGCCGAAGAGTTGCACCATCTGGCTGCGGACCAGCATGGGCAGGCCCGCCCGGAAGGCTTCCCGGGTTGCCGGCGGCAGGGCCAGGAAGCCCCCCAGGGCGGCACGGCGAGACTGGCTGTCGCTGGCGTCGAACACCTCCCCCAGCACTGCTTGGGGGTGATCCGCCAGGGCGTTGCCCGCCAGCCCCGCATCCCGCCAGAACGCCCGTTCATAGCCCATCACCACCTTGGCTTGCTGGGCCATCCAGGTGGGGGCCTGGCGCAGAGCCTCCTTCAGCCCTTCCGCAAGCTCTGGCGAAAAGCTCAGGCGCTCGGCCACCAAACGGGGCGGCAGGGCCAGCACCAGGCGGCGGGCCTGGACCTCCCGGGGCTCGCCATGATGGCGCAAGGTAATCCGCAGGTGGTCGCCCCGGTCTTCCACCGCCGTGGCAATCCAGGAAAGGTGGAGCCGCGAGGGGTCGATCCGGCTGGCCAGGGCGCTGACCAGGGCGCCGGCGCCCCCCTCGATCCGGAACGCCCCGCCATGGAGGCTCTCCACGTGGAGGGGCTTGGGGCGGCTATTGGGGTCGGAAAGATGGAGAACCGTGCCACTTTCCGATTGGGGAAAGGCGGACAGAGCCAGGTCATCCACCAGGCGGGCGACCCGGGGATGGATCTGGGGCCAGAACCAGGCGGGCCCCAGGTCCACGGCCATCCGGGCGGTTTCGCAGCTCACCGATAGAATCCGGCCCCCCAGGCGATCCCGGGCCTCGAATAGGGCGAATTCCGTCTTGCGGGCCTGGAGTTGGGTGGCCAGGGCCAGGCCGCACAGGCCGCCGCCAATGATTGCTACATCCAGCATGATTGAATTCCCCCGTGGTGAAGCAGGGCTGGGGCGTCCGACCATGGGGCCGGTCCCGTGCATGACATGGTGCTTGGACAGCTCCACCGTGCCATCGTTGCCCGGGGCGCCTTCCTCATGATCCAAGCACCTGGCGGAAGGTCAGGTTGAGCCGCGGGCTGTGGATGGCCGGGTCGCTCAGGATCGCGTGTTCGAAATCCCGCTGGAAGGGCGCCACCATCAGCAGCAGGGTGCCGGCGGGAAGCTGGGTGGCGCCGCTGGAACTGGGGTCCCCCCGCCGTCGCCAGGAGAACACCCGGGTCGCCCCCAGGCTGAGGGAAGCAATGGCCGGGGCGGGGCCCAGGTCTGGCTCGTCGTCGGCGTGCCAGCCCACGCAATCCTGGCCATTCCGGTAGTAGTTGGCCAGCACGGCGTTGAAAGCCATGGCGCAGGCGTCTTCGATCCTTAGGCGCAGGGCCTGGAGGGCCGGAGTCCATGGCCGGGAGTTGTGGAGCTGGCGGGCGTAGCGGTATTCCACCCCGGGGTCGGCGTGCCAGGCTTGCAATCGGGGCAGGGGAAAGCGCCGGCCAAAGGCTTCGAAGGTGCCGTTGTTCCAAAGGAGTTCGGATTGGAGTCGATCCAGACAGTCCTCGGCTTCCCCGGGGGTCAGGAGGGATGTCCGGCGCAGAAGGGGGGCGCCCGGGATCGCCTGCCAGTTCATGGGCGCCCCCTTGTCTCAAGCCGCCCCATCCCTGTGGAGGGTTCCCGGCCGGAGGGTTTCCACGAGGAAGGGCAATGGTCGTGGCAGATTGCTGGTGGAGTGGTGCCCGACGGGACGGTTCCCCGCCACGGGTGTTGAAGCTCAGGTGTCATCATGGAGTCTCCCGCAGGACAGGCAAGCAAGCTGGGTGCCATTGGGGCAAGGGCCCGGCGATGGAGGCAATGGCGGGTGGCCTGGGGCGTTGGATGGCGCCAAAGCGCCAGCCTGGGTCGGCTTTGCGCCATGACGGGAAGCCGGGATGGCCTTGGGGCGGTACACCAAGGGCGCACCAGGCCGGGGTATAGCCCTGCCCCGATGCCCTCGGAATGCGTCCACCTGGGTGCCCAGGCATGGGCTTTCCGGGCGGGCGCAAAAAAGGCGACCCGTGGGTCGCCTGAGGGTGAGCCTTGAGCCGGAACTACTCGGCGAAGCGGGTTTCCAGGGCCGCGATGGCGGGCAGGGTCTTGCCTTCCAGAAACTCCAGGAAGGCGCCGCCGCCGGTGGAGATGTAGCCCACGTCATCAGCGATGTGGAACTTGGCGATGGCCGCCAGGGTGTCGCCGCCGCCGGCGATGGAGAAGGCTTCGGAATGGGCGATGGCCGAAGCCATCATCTTGGTGCCGCCGGCGAACTGGGGCAGCTCGAAGACCCCCACCGGGCCGTTCCAGACGATGGTGCCAGCGTGGGCGATGATGTCGGCCAGCTTGGCGGAGGATTTGGGTCCGATGTCCAGGATGCGGTCATGGGGGCTCACCTCATCCACCGAAATCTTGTTGGCCCGGGCCAGGGCGGAGACTTCGTCGGCTACCACCACGTCGGTGGGCAGGGGTACTTCCGCGCCCCGGGCCTTCATGATGTCCATCACATGCTGGGCTTCCCGCACCATCTCGGGTTCCGCCAGGGATTCGCCGATGCGCTTGCCGGCGGCCAGCAGGAAGGTGTTGGCGATGCCGCCCCCCACGATGAGCTGGTCCACCTTCTCCGCCAGGGTCTTGAGGATGGTGAGTTTGGTGGAAACCTTGGAGCCGCCCACGATGGCCACCAGGGGGCGGGCCGGTTCATGCAGGGCCTTGCCCAGGGCGTCGATCTCGGCGCCCATCAGGATGCCGGCGCAGGCCACCGGGGCGAAGCGGGCGATGCCGTGGGTGGTGGCCTCGGCCCGGTGGGCGGTGCCGAAGGCGTCGTTCACGTACACATCGCAGAGGGCCGCCATTTTCCGGGCTAGCTCCTCGTTGTCTTTTTTCTCTCCCTTGTTACAGCGGCAGTTTTCCAGTAGCACCACCTGGCCGGGCTCCACGCTGAAACCCCCGTCCACCCAGTCGGTGACGAGCTTCACCGGCTTGTGGAGGAGTTGGCCCAGGCGCACCGCCACCGGGGCCAGGGTGTCGTCGGGGCCCACTTCCCCTTCGGTGGGGCGGCCCAGGTGGGAGGTGACCATCACCGCCGCTCCGTTGTCCAGGCAGTACTGGATGGAGGGGATGGAGGCGCGGATGCGGGTGTCTTCGGTGATGTTGCCGGCTTCATCCTGGGGCACGTTGAGGTCGGCGCGGATGAATACCTTCTTGCCGCGGACGTCCTGGTCGGTGAGTTTGCGTACTTTCATGGGATGGGTCTCCACAAAGGGTCAGGTCGAATTCTCTAGCCCAGCCAATGGCGGGTGACGTCCACCATGCGGTTGGCGAAGCCCCATTCGTTGTCGAACCAGATCATCAGGTTGGCCAGGCGCGGGCTCCCGACATGGGTCTGGCCGGCGTCCACGATGGCCGAGTGGGGGTCATGGTTGAAGTCTACGGAGGCGTGGGGCTCGTGGGAGCAGGCCAGCAGGCCCTGGAGTGGGCCGTTGGCGGCATCGCAGAGGAGGGCGTTGAGCTGGGCGGCCGTCACGTCCCGGGTGGTTTGCAGCACCAGGTCGATGGCCGAAACATTGAGGGTGGGCACCCGGATTGCCTTGGCATGCACACGCCCGGCCAGCTGGGGCAACAGGCGTTCCACCCCCCGGGCCAGTCCGGTGGACACTGGGATGATGGACTGCATGGCCGAACGGGTACGGCGCAGGTCGGCGTGGTGATAGCCATCGATCAGCGGTTGGTCGTTCATCACCGAGTGCAGCGTGGTGAGCAGGGCCTGTTCGATGCCCACCTGTTCATGGATCAGCTTGAGTACCGGCACCACGGCGTTGGTGGTGCAGGAGGCGTTGGAGACGATGCGCTCATGGCCCCCCAGGGTGTCCTGGTTGATGCCGAAGACGATGGTGGCGTCCACATCCTCGGCGCTGTTGGCCGGGTGGGACAGGAGCACCCGGGGGCAGCCGGCCTTGATGAAGCGTCCCAGCTCGTCCCGCTGGCTGTAGCGGCCGGAGCACTCGATCAGCAGGTCGATGTCCAGGGCGCGCCAGTCCACGGCTTCCGGGGTGTCTGCGTGGCTAACGGCGATGGCGTGACCATTGATCAGCAGGCCGGATTCGGTTTGCGCCACGCTGCCGGGAAAGCGACCGTGGGTGGAATCGAAACGGGTCAGGTAGGTGATGCTGGGCAGGTCCGCCGGCTCGTTGATGGCCACCACCTGGTAGTGGTCCCGCCAGGGGGATTCGTGAAGTGCGCGCAAAAAGCAGCGACCGATGCGGCCATAGCCGTTGATCGCGAGGCGCCGGGGGCGGGAGAGTGGGGAGGAGGGCGTCACCAAATCAAAGGGGCGGGGGAGTTTGACTCCCGCCGCCCCGGATCATTACTTGGCGTTAACGAAGGCACGCGCCGCGTCGAGCATGCGGCAGGAGTAGCCCCATTCGTTGTCGTACCAGGCCAGCACCTTGACCAGCGTGGAACCGTCTTCGCCCTTGATGACACGGGTTTGCGTCGCATCGAAGGTGGAGGACACCGTGGTGTGGTTGAAGTCGGAAGATACCAGCGGGTCGTTGTTGACCGCCATGATGCCCTTCAGCGGGCCGTTGGCGGCCGCGGTCATCAGCGCGTTGATTTCTTCCTTGGTGGTGGGACGCTCCGAAGTGAAGGTCAGGTCCACCAGGGAGACGTTGATGGTCGGCACGCGCAGCGAAAAGCCGTCGAACTTGCCCTTCAGCTGCGGCAACACCAGGCCGACAGCCTTGGCCGCACCGGTCTTGGTCGGGATGATGTTGGCAGCGGCAGCGCGCGCACGGCGCAGATCCTTGTGGCGCACATCCACGGTGACCTGGTCGTTGGTGTAGGCGTGGATGGTCGTCATCAGGCCCTGCTTGATACCGATGTTCTCGGCCAGTACCTTGGCCACCGGGGCCAGGCAGTTGGTGGTGCAGGAGGCGTTGGACACCACGGTCATGCCGGACTTGAGCACGCCTTCGTTGACGCCCATGACGATGGTGGTATCCACGTCGTCACCGCCGGGGGCGGAGATCAGCACGCGTTTGGCGCCCTGGTCGAGCAGGGCTTGGGCCTTTTCCTTGGTGGTGTAGGCGCCGGTGCATTCGAGCAGGATTTCAACGCCGTGCTTGGCCCAATCCACGCCCTTCGGATCCTTGGTGGAATAGAAGGGGATCTTCTTGCCGTCGATGATGATGCAGTTCTCACCTTCGGTTTCGACCGTGGTACCAAAACGGCCGTGGGTGGTGTCGTAGCGCAGCAGGTGGGCGTTGGTGGTCAGGTCGCCGGAGGCGTTGATCGCCACCACGTCGAATTCATTTTGCAGACCTTGCTCGTAGATGGCGCGCAGCGTGCAGCGTCCGATGCGGCCAAAACCGTTGATGGCAACCTTGATGCTCATGGACAGATCTCCTGATTTAAACCGATCGTGGGGTGGCCGGGCTCAGGCCAGCACCGCCTTGACTGCCTGGGCCACCGCCTCGGCGGTGATCCCGAATTCCTTGTACAACTCCCCGGCAGGGGCCGATTCGCCGAAGCGGTCGATGCCGATCACCGCCCCCTCCAGGCCCACGTACTTGCGCCAGAAGTCGGTGACCCCGGCCTCCACTGCCACCCGGGGCACCCCGGCGGGCAGCACGGACGCCTTGTAGGCGGACTCCTGACGGTCGAAGACGTTGGTGCTGGGCATGGAAACCACCCGGACCGCCACCCCTTCTTCCGCCAGACGGGTCTGGGCTGCCAGGGCCAGGCTCACTTCCGAGCCGGTGGCGATGATAACGGCGTCGGGCTGGCCGCCCCGTGACGAATTGCCGGCCTCCGCCAGCACGTAGCCGCCCTTCCGGATGGCGGCGATCTGCTCATCGGTGCGGGACTGGAAGGCCAGGTTCTGGCGGGAGAAGCACAGGCAGGAGGGGCCGTTGGCCCGTTCGATGGCGGCGGCCCAGGCTACCGCGGACTCGGTGGTGTCGCAGGGGCGCCATACGTCCATGTTGGGGATCAGGCGCAGGGTGGCGATCTGTTCCACCGGCTGGTGGGTGGGGCCGTCTTCCCCCAGGCCGATGGAGTCGTGGGTGAACACGAAGATCTGGCGCACCTTCATCAGCGCCGCCATGCGCAGCGCATTGCGGGCATATTCGCTGAACATCAGGAAGGTGGCGGTGTAGGGGATCAGGCCGCCGTGGAGGCTGGCCCCGTTGGCGATGGCCGCCATGCCGAACTCCCGCACCCCGTAATAGACGTAGTTGCCACCGGTTTCCCGGGAGACACCCTTGGCACCGGACCACAGGGTGAGGTTGGAGCCGGCCAGGTCCGCCGAGCCCCCCAGGAGTTCCGGTAGCTTTGGTGCGAAGGCTTCGATGCTGTTCTGGCTGGCCTTGCGGGTGGCGATGGTTTCAGCCTTTGCGGTGACTTGAGCCAGCACTGCGGCCACATGGGCATCCCAGTCGGCGGGGAGCTTGCCGGCCCCGTTGTTGGCCAGCACCCGGCGCTCGAATTCGGCGGCCAGTTCCGGGAAGGCGGCCCGATAGGCTTTGAAGCGCTGGTTCCAGGCCTCTTCGGCGGCAGCGCCGGCTTGCCGGGCGTTCCAGGCGGCGTAGACCTCCGCCGGCACTTCGAAGGGGGGGTGCTGCCAGCCGATGTGGGCGCGGGTGGCCTCGATCTCGGCGGCCCCCAAGGGGGCGCCGTGCACATCGTGGCCGCCCTGCTTGTTGGGGCTGCCAGCACCGATGATGGTCTTGCAGCAAATCAGGGTGGGCTGGGTGGTGTTGGCCCTGGCCTGTTGCACCGCCGCCTCGATGGCTGCCGGGTCATGGCCCTGGACGTCCCGGATCACCTGCCAGCCGTAGGCTTCGAAGCGCTTGGGGGTGTCGTCGGTGAACCAGCCATCCACATGACCGTCGATGGAAATGTTGTTGTCGTCGTAAAAAGCGGTGAGCTTGGAGAGCCCCCACGTGCCGGCCAGGGAACAGACCTCGTGGGAGATGCCCTCCATCAGGCAGCCGTCCCCCAGGAAAGTCCAGGTACGGTGATCCACGATTTCATGGCCGGGGCGGTTGAACTCGGCCGCCAGCACCTTTTCCGCCAGGGCCATGCCCACCGCGTTGGCGATGCCCTGGCCCAGGGGCCCGGTGGTGGTCTCGATCCCCGGCGCGTAGCCGTACTCAGGATGGCCGGGGGTCTTGCTGTGGAGCTGGCGGAAGTGCTTCAGGTCGTCGATGGACAGATCGTAGCCTGTCAGGTGCAGCAGGGCGTAGAGCAGCATGGAGCCGTGGCCGTTGGAGAGCACGAAACGGTCCCGGTCGGCCCACTTGGGGTTGGCCGGGTTGTGCTTGAGGTGGCCGCGCCACAGGACCTCGGCGATTTCCGCCATGCCCAGGGGGGCGCCGGGATGGCCGGAGTTGGCCTTCTGCACCGCATCCATGGCCAGGGCGCGGATGGCGCCGGTGATTTCGTTGAAGACGGGGGGCTGGACGTTGCGCTTGGACGACATGGCTTCTCGCTGGGCTCCGCTGCCGCGGAAAAGGCGGAATTATCGCCGAAAACCCGCCTCCGGGGCTAGGGGCGGGTCCCTTGGGGTTTCCCCTAAGTGCTTGGCGGGACGGGAGATTAGCCGCCCCGGTGAGGGCTCAAACCCACTGTCGGCGCCGTTCCATGAGCTTCCAGATCAGGGGGGTGAGGATCAGTTGCATGGCCAGATCCAGCTTGCCCCCCGGCACCACGATGGTATTGGCGCGGGACATGAAGGAGTCGCCGATCATGGTGAGGAGGTAGGGGAAATCCACCCCCCGGGGGTCCTTGAAGCGGATCACCACCATGGATTCGGCCAGAGTGGGCACGTCCCGGGCGATGAAGGGGTTGGAGGTGTCCACCACCGGCACCCGCTGGAAGTTGATGTGGGTGCGGGAGAACTGGGGGACGATGTAATGCACGTAGTCGTGCATCCGGCGCAGGATGGTGTCCTGCACCGCCTCCATGGAATAGCCCCGGATCTTGGTGTCCCGGTGGAGTTTCTGGATCCATTCCAGGTTGATGGTGGGCACGACCCCGATGAGCAGATCCACATGGCGGGAGACATCCACCCCGTTGGCGTTCACCGCCCCGTGGAGTCCTTCGTAGAACAGGCAGTCGGTGCCCACCGGCAGGTCTTCCCAGTCGGTGAACGCCCCCATGGGCAGGCCCCGGCGCAGGGACTGCTCCTCGTTGTGGATGTAGTAGCGGCGCTGCCCGGTGGCCGATTCACCATAGGAGCGGAACAGGTGTTCCAGCTCCTCCAGCAGGTTGCCCTCCGGGCCGAAATGACTGATTCCCCGTTGGCCGGCGGCTTCCGCCTCGTCGATGAGGCGCTTCATCTCCTCTCGGGGGTAGCGGTGGAAACTGTCGCCCTCCACGATGGCGGCATTGACGTTTTCCCGGTGGAAGATGGCTTCGAAAGTGTGCTTCACCGTCGTGGTGCCCGCGCCCGAGGAGCCGGTCACGGCGATGATGGGGTGTTTCATGGACATGGCGGATTTTTGGCGAAATCAGGATTCGGGGCCTCCCCGCGACAGGGCGGGGTGGTGGATGGCCGGGGAGGCAGGCATGGCCTTCATCAGGAATGGGCCTGGAGCCAGGCGCGCCACTCCTTGAACAAACCGGGACTGGCGGCGGCGATGACGCCCCGCTTGAGGGCGGGGCCGGCGGGTAGGGTGCCCCCGTCCAGGGCTGCGGAAGCGCCCCCCGCTTCTTCCAGGATCAGGTGGCCGGCGGCGTAGTCCCACAGCATTTGTCCGCCGTGGAGGTAGACATCCAGCCGGCCTGCGGCGACGAAGCACCATTCCAGGGCGGAGGAGCCGAAGTTGCGCTGGGAATAGTAAGGGGGGCGCACCGCCAGTTCGTCCCCCAGGTGGTGGCTGATGCGCTTGAAGTCCACCCCCGCCACCGCTTCAGCCAAGTGTGGAGCGGGCCGGCGCAGGGGCAGTTCCGCGCCGTTGAGGTAAGCGCCGGCGCCCCGGGCGGCATAGAAGGATTCGTCGGTGATTGGGTTGTACACCACCCCGAAGCGGGGTTCGTGGTCCACCAGATAGGCCACCGACACCGCGAAGAAGGGAATCCCATTGGCGAAGTTGGTGGTGCCGTCGATGGGGTCGATGCACCACAGCCCCCCCCGACCCCCTTGCCACAGGCGGGCCTGTTCGGCGGGCAGCATCTCTTCCCCCAGCACCGCGCCGGGGGCCAGGGCGGGCAGGGCCTCCACCAGGCGGCGCTGGGCTTCCATGTCCGCTTCCGTGAACAGGGAACCGTCATCCTTGTGGTTGCGGGCGGTCTTCAGATAGCGGGGCAGGATCACCTCCCGGGCGATCTCCCGCACCATGGATTCCAGAGCCCGGGCCCGGGCCAGGCGCGAGGCGGCGGAGGCCATGCTAGGCGTCCTTCTGCCGGGCTGGCCGAGCAAGGCTGGCGCGCCACCAACGGAGTGAGCGAGGGTCTTGTGGAATCACTGGGTCAACCTCCATTTGATGGAACAGCCCATGCTGGGGGTCTGCTCCGCCGGTCCCTGGCCGGTGGCAGCGATCAGGGCCATGGCCTCGAAGAGTTCCCGGCGGGCGTCGGGCGCAGCTTCCTTGGTGGAGGCATCCAGGCGGCCCCGGTACTGGAGTTGGAGATCGGCGTTGTAGCCGAAGAAGTCCGGGGTGCACACCGCCCCGTAGGCCCGGGCCACCGCCTGGCTGGTATCCAGCACGTAGGGGAAGGGGAATGTCTGCTCCCGGGCGATCCGCGCCATGTTATCCCAGCTGTCCTCGGGGTGTTCCGTGGGGTCGTTGGCCATGATGGCGATGCTGCCGATGCCCAGGCCCGCCAGCGCCCGGCAGTCCCGCAGGATCCGCGGCAGGATGGCCTGCACGTAGGGGCAGTGGTTGCAGAGAAACATCACCAGCAGCCCCCGGGGGCCCCGGGCGGAAGCCAGGGTGTGGCGCAGGCCGTCCACCCCCGGCAGATCGAAGGCCGGGGCCGGCTGGCCGAAATCGCAGATTGGGGTAAGGGTTCTGACCATGGGGCGCCGCCTCCAACAAACCGGCTCCTATAATGGGGGCGCCGTGGGCAGCCGCCCGCGGGGCCAGCGGCAGGGCGCCAGAATCAGCGCCGGACAGGCCGCGACAGGATTGCGAGGCGATGATAGCACGATGATTTCCCGCTTTTTTTGCCCCCTTCCGGCAGCGCCGGAGGGGGAAGTGGCGCTGCCCCGGGAGGTGGCCCACCATGCCGAACGGGTGTTGCGCCTGGTGGTGGGGGACGAGCTTGTCCTGTTCGGCGGCGATGGCGCCGAGTACGCCGCCCGCCTGGTGTCCCTGGGCCGCGAGCCCCGGGCCGAGATCCTGGCCCGGCGCGCTCCCGAGCGGGAATCCCCCTTGGCGGTGACCCTGGTCCAGGCCCTGGCCAGCGGCGACAAGATGGACTGGGTGGTGCAGAAAGCGGTGGAACTGGGGGCGGTGGCGGTGGCCCCGGTGGCGGCGGAACGCTCGGTGCTCAAGCTCGCCGGCGAGCGGGCCGACAAGCGCCAGGCCCACTGGCGCCAGGTGGCGGTGTCGGCCTGCGAGCAATGCGGCCGCAACCGGGTGCCGGAAATCCTGCCGGTGCGCACCCTGACGGCCTGCCTGGCGGAGCCGGCGGGGAATGCCCTGCGCCTGATGCTGGATCCGGCGGCGCCCGGCGGCCTGGGGGATCTGGGCCGGCCGACGGGGCCGGTGCATATCCTGATCGGTCCCGAGGGGGGGTGGTCGCCAGCAGAGCTGGCGGCGGCCCGCCAGGCAGGCGTGCGGGGGGTGCGCCTGGGGCCCCGGGTGCTGCGGACCGAAACCGCCGGGCTGGCCATGCTGGCGGCCCTCCAGGCGCTGTGGGGGGATTTCTAGTCGGGCCGCCGGGTGGCCGCGAGACGGGCTCCAAGCCCGCCGTCGAAGTCAATGGCAACAGGCCCCAACCACGCAAGGGCGGAAAAGCGTAACGCCCTGGGTCTGGGACATGGCGGAGAGCGCCGCCATGGGGCTCATCTGCCCTATAGCAGGACCTGGGTTCCCAGTTCCACCACCTGGTTGGCGGGCAGGTTGAAATAGGTCGGGGCGGTGGCGGCTTGGCGGGTCATCCAGCCGAACAGATTGGCGCGCCAGCGGGG
The DNA here is from genome assembly GCA_034004685.1 of Rhodocyclaceae bacterium. Taxonomy (GTDB): domain Bacteria; phylum Pseudomonadota; class Gammaproteobacteria; order Burkholderiales; family Rhodocyclaceae; genus JAEUNX01. The sequence continues at coordinate 22,237 of JAVEWG010000003.1, forward strand.
CATGTTGCCCGGCCCGTCCACCACAGTGGTGCGGGCCACGAAGTAGGTCGTGGCATGGGGGTCGAGGCCCAGGTCGGCGGCCTGGGGCGTGGCCAGGGCGGCGGGGACGTCCGGTTCCTCCCGGAAGCCGAAGGTCACGGATACCAACTGGATTCCCGGGGCCAGGCTGGTGATCCTGAGGCGCTCCGTTTCGGCAACCCGGGGCAGGTCGGCGGTGAGTACGTTGAGAAACACCGTGCGCTCGTGCATCACCTTGTAGTGCTTGAGGTTGTGGAACAGGGCCGAGGGCACCAGGTCCGGATCGGAGGTGAGGTACACCGCGGTGCCCGCTACCCGAGGCGCATCGGGGGCGGGGGCGGCGACGAAGTCTTGTACCGGGATCTCGATCCGCCGGCGCTGGGAGGCCATGGCCGCGCTGCCTTCCTTCCAGGTGGTGAGGAGCAGGAACAGCCCTAGCCCGAGGGCCAGGGGCATCCAGCCACCAGCGGCGATCTTGGTGAGGTTTGAGGCCAGGAAGACCGTTTCGGCCAGCAGGAACACCGCCAGGGCGGCCCGCAGGGCGCGGCGCCGCCGGGGGGTGGAGCGGGCGCTGAGGAAAAAGGTAAGCACCGTGGTGATGATCATGGTGCCCGACACGGCGATGCCGTAGGCCGCTGCCAGGGCGCCCGAGGAGCGAAACTCCAGCACCAGCAGGAGGACGGCCGCCAGCATCGCCCAATTGACCGCCGGAATATAGATCTGGCCCCGTTCGCTATCAGAGGTGTGGAGGATCCGCACCCGGGGCAGGTAGCCTAGCCGGGCGGCCTGCAGGGTCATGGAGAAAGCACCGGAGATAGTGGCCTGGGAGGCGATCACGGTCGCCGCGGTAGCCAGCCCCACCAGGGGTAGAAGCAGCCAGTCGGGCGCCAGCAGGTAAAAGGGATTGGCCACCGCACCCGGATCCCGCAGCACCAGGGCGCCCTGGCCGAAATAGTTGAGCATCAGGGCCGGCAACACCAGGCCGTACCAGGCGATGCGTACCGGGCGGGCGCCGAAGTGGCCCATGTCGGCGTACAGGGCCTCGCCGCCGGTGAGGGCCAGGAACACCGCTGACAGCAGCAGGAAGGTCTGGTGGGGCTGGGCCAGGGCGAAGCTGGCGGCAAGGGTGGGGTCGAGGGCCGCCAGCACGGTTGGGGTGAGGATGATGCTGTGGGCTCCCAGGGCACCGATGGTGAGGAACCACAGCACCGTCACCGGTCCGAATAGCCGGCCCACCTGGCCGGTGCCGTGGCGCTGGATCGCGAACAGGCTGACCAGGATCGCCGCCGTCAGGGGGATGATCCAGTGTTGCAGCTCGGGGGTGGCCACCGCCAGCCCCTCCACCGCCGATAACACCGAGATGGCCGGGGTGATGATGGCGTCGCCGTAAAACAGGGCGGCGGCGAAGATCCCCGCTCCCACCACCGCCGCTGCCCGTCGGGCGGTGCCCCGGGTCAGGCGGTGCACCAGGGCGGTGAGGGCCAGCACTCCGCCTTCGCCGTCGTTGTCCAGGCGCAGGATCAGGCCCACGTATTTGCAGGAGACGATCAGGGTTACCGCCCAGAACAGCATGGACAAGGTCGCCAGCACCTCCTGGGGGCCTGCCCCCAGGCCGTGGGGTGCGGCGAAAGCCTCCTTGAAAGCATACAAAGGGCTGGTGCCAATGTCGCCATAGACAACCCCCAGGGCTGCCAGAGTGAGGCCTGCCAGGCGGGCGGGGGCGGAATGGGAGGGTGGGCTGGGCGGGGAGGGGGTCATGGTGGTGTTGTCACGGGCGAAAACGGTAACCCATCCCGATTTCGGTGAGCAGGTGGCGGGGGCGGGTGGGGTCGTCTTCCAGTTTCTGCCGCAAGTGACCGACGTACACCCGGAGGTAGTGGGGGCTGTCTACAAAACTGGCACCCCATACATCCCGCAGTAGGTGACGGTGGGTGAGGACCTTGCCGGCATTGGCGATCAACAAGGTCAGCAGGCGGTACTCGATGGGGGTGAGGTGCACCGCTTCACCGCCCCGGCGGACCTCCCGCCGGGCCAGATCCACTGTGGCTGAACCGAAGCACACCTGGTGGGTGTCCTGTTCTCCGGTCCGCCCGCGGCGCAGCAGAGCCCGTACCCGGGCCAGCAACTCCCCCACCGAGAACGGCTTGGTGAGGTAGTCGTCCGCACCGGCGTCCAGAACCCGGATCTTTTCTTCTTCTGCGTTGCGGGCGGATAGCACCAGTACCGGCAGGGTGGACCAATTCCGCAAGTCGGTGACGAAGCCCACCCCGTCCCCGTCTGGTAAACCCAGGTCGAGGATTACCAGGTCGGGGCGACGGGTGCCGGCTTCGATGAGGCCGCGGCCCATGGTTTCGGCCTCCGCCACTTTGCAGCCTTCCGCTTCCAGAGCGGAGCGGACGAAACGGCGGATTTCCGGTTCGTCCTCCACCAGCAGGATCATTGGATCTGGATTGCTCATGGCATGAGCCCCGGTTCGGCCTCCACCAACGGAGGCTCGCCCAAAGGCAGGCTAAACGTGACGCAGCCCCCACCCTCGGGCCGGGTGGACACGCTGATGGTGCCACCGTGAGCTTCCAGGATGGTCCGGCAAATGGCCAATCCCAAGCCCATCCCAGGCCGGGCACCTTCCGTTTCGCCCCGCTGGAAGAGATCGAACAGGCGGCTGGCTTCCGGCTCCGGGGGGAAACCCGGCCCTTGGTCGTTTACCTTGACGGTCAATGACCCATCCGTCCGGGTGACCTCAATATTGATGGGGCTGCCGGGGGGGCTATATTTGGCGGCATTCTCCAGGATGTTGCCGAAGACCCTTTCCATCAACACCGCGTCCAGTTCCAGGAGGGGTAATCCGGGCTCCAGACGGACGTCCACCGGATGGCCCTCCAGAGCCGGTTCAAGAAATTGCAAGCTGGCCCCGATGACCTCTTCCACGGGCTGCCATTCCCGTCGCAGGGTGAGTCGGCCGCTTTGGAATCGGGCGATGTCCAGCAGCTTGTCCACCATCCGGCTCAGGCGCAGGGCCTGGTTGCGCAGGGCCGCCGCCAGCTCCCGGGCCGGCGCCGGCAAGGGGGGCTGGAACAGGGCGAGGGAGTCGGCCAGGCCGTAGAGGGCGGTCAGCGGCGTGCGCACATCGTGGGACAGGGCCGACAGGATGGACGCCCGCAGGCGCTCGGCGGAGGCCTGGAGGCTGGATTCATGGCTGTGTTCCACCAGGCGCAGGCGCTGCAAAGCGGTTTCCACCAGGGAAGCCAGCGCCGTCAGGTAGGCCTCCAGGTGCTCCAGTTCGCGGCTGGGGCGGTCGGTGAAGGCCAGCACCAGCACCCCCGACGGGCCGTTGCCAGGGGTCAGGGGCAGGAAGGCGTGGGGTGGATCGCCGGAGAGATCATCCACCGGGACCAGGGGGCGGCCGCTGGCCAGCGCTGAACGAGCCAGGGCGCTGTCCACCACGGTGGTGGGCAGATCGTTGCCGGATGCCGCCTGAAGCTGGTTCGATGAGTCCATGCTGAAAAGGGCTGCCCGGGCATGAAGGTGGCGGCTGGCGAAGCGGCACACCGCGGCCACCAGGGCGCTTTCCGAATCGATGCCGGCCAGGCAGCGGGCCAGTTCGTAGAGATCCTTGAGCTGGCTCTCGCGAACCCGCGCATCCCGGGCTTCCTGCCGTAGTCCCGCCGCCAGGTGGCTGATCACCAGGCCCACCGCCAGCATCACCGCGAAGGTGACCAAGTATTGGAGGTTGGCCACGGCGAAGGTGAAATGGGGCGGCACGAAGAAGAAATCGAACAGGGCGACCCCCGCGAAGGCCGCCAGGATTGCCGGCCCTCGCCCGAGATAAACCGCCGCCGCCACCACCACCAGGTTGAAGAGCATGACGGTATTGGCCTGGTCCAGCCAGTTGCGCAGGGGTGAGGCGATGACGGCGGTGAGGCCGCAAAGGCCGAGCGTCAGGCAATAGGAACGCCAGTTGGGGTGGGAATAGTCGGAGATGACCATGGTGGTTTGTCCGCGATGGAGTGTTGTCAGCTTAGCCAGGGTGGCCTCAAGACTTTCCAAATTGTGGCGAAGGGAGCGTAAATTTCTCGTAAATATTGGGGGGAGATGGCGCGATGTTCGAATCCGCTGAATTGGGGCACCGCCTCGGCAAGAAAGAATTCGAGGCGGCCTTGCCCGGCTTGAGGGCAGACTTGCTGGATGCTCAGTTCGAGCTCCTGGAGCAGGCCGGCTTTTCCGTGCTGATCCTTATCAATGGGGTGGATGGCGCAGGAAAGGGAGAAACCGTGAATCTCCTCAACGCCTGGCTGGACCCCCGCCACATCCGCACCCATGCCTTCGACGCGGCCTCCGACGAGGAGCGGGAGCGGCCCCGCCTGTGGCGCTTCTGGCGGGCCCTGCCGCCCCGGGGCAAGGTCGGGATCTTCTTCGGCAACTGGTACAACGAGCCGATCCGCCAGCGGGTGGACAAGCGCATCAAGAAAGCGGCCCTGGACCAGCGCCTGGACGAGATCAACCGCTTTGAGGCCATGCTCACTCGGGAAGGGGTGCTGCTCCTCAAATTCTGGTTCCATCTTTCCAAAAAGGACCAGGATCGCCGTCTCAAGTCCCTGGCTGCCGATCCGGCGACAGCCTGGCGGGTCACCGAGCGGGACTGGCACTACCACCAGGCCTATGACCGCTACCGGGATGCGGCAGCCCATGCCCTGCGCCACACCAGCACGGCTGAGGCCCCCTGGATCGTGGTGGATGGCAGCGACGAGCAATATCGGGGGCTGCTGGTGGGCCGCACCCTGCTGGAGTCCCTCCAGCGCCGCCTCGAACTGGCCCGCAAACCCTGGCAGCCCCGGCGCACCACCGCGCTCCTGCCGGCCCCCCTGGATGCCCGCAACCTTCTGGACGCCCTGGTTTTGCGCCAGCCCATGGCGGACAAGGACTACAAGCGGGAGCTGCCCCGCCAGCAGGGGCGGGTGGCGCTGGCGACCCGCCACAAGGCCTTCGCCCGGCGCTCCCTGGTGATCGTTTTCGAGGGCATGGATGCCGCCGGCAAGGGGGGCGCCATCCGCCGCATCACCGAAGCCCTGGACGCCCGCCAGGTGCGGGTGGTGCCGGTGGCCGCGCCCACCGAGGAAGAGCGGGCCCAGCCCTATCTGTGGCGCTTCTGGCGGCACATGCCCCCCTGGGGCAAGGTGGTGATCTTCGACCGCTCCTGGTATGGCCGGGTGCTGGTGGAGCGGGTCGAGGGCCTTTGTTCCGAGGCGGACTGGCTGCGGGCCTACGCCGAGATCAACGATTTTGAGGATCAGATGGTGGAGTCTGGCGCGGTGGTGGTGAAGTTCTGGCTGGCGGTGAGCCCCGAGGAACAGCTCGCCCGCTTCCAGGAGCGGGAGGCCGAACCCCACAAGCGCTTCAAGATCACGCCGGAGGACTGGCGCAACCGGGAGCGCTGGCCCGATTACCGCCAGGCCGTGTGCGACATGATCGATCGGACCAGCACCGAAATCGCGCCGTGGACCCTGGTGGAGGCCGACAACAAGGACTATGCCCGGGTCAAGATTCTTCACACCTTGGCTGACCGGCTGGAGGCGGCCCTGGGATAGAATTGCCGCTTGTCATGGTCCGGTACCGGCCCGCCATGCCGGGCAGGGTCGGAGCCCTTTCGGCCCGTTCCGCCTTGGCGAGTTATCCGGGGAGTCGCTTACTTGAGTCCTGTCCAACGTCCCGCATCCGACAGTTTTACCCAGCCGGTTTTCGCCAGCGCCTCCAGTGGCGACATGCAGCGTTTCGTGGCCTGGGTACGGGCCGCCGCGCCCTATATCCATGCCTTTGGCGGCCGCACCGTGGTGATCGGCTTCGGTGGCGAGGTGGCTGCCGGGGAATTGGCCCAGAAACTGGCCTACGACTGCAACCTGCTGGCGGCTCTGGGCATTCGCCTGGTGCTGGTGTGCGGCGCCCGTCCCCAGATCGACGCCGAGATGGCCCGCCGGGGGCTGACCCCGGTGTTCCACAACGGCCTGCGGGTCACCGATGGCCCGGCCCTGGAGTGCGTCAAGGCCGCCATGGCGGTCACCCGACTGGAGCTGGAAGCCATGCTTTCCCAGGGGCTGCCCAATACCCCCATGGCCGGCAGCTACATGCGGGTGACCGGAGGCAACTTCATCACCGCCCGGCCCGTGGGGGTTGTGGACGGGGTGGATTTCCAATACACCGGGGCGGTGCGCAAGATTCTGGTGGAAGAAATCGAGGCGGATCTGAACCAGGAAAACGTGGTGTTGATTTCCCCCCTGGGGGTGTCCCCCGCCGGGGAGATCTTCAACCTGGCCATGGAAGAGGTGGCCGAGGCGGTGGCCGTTGCCCTCAAGGCCGAGAAGCTGGTGTACCTGTGCGATGCCCCGGGTCTGCTGGACCGGCACGGAGCGCTGATCGACGCCATCACGGCCGATGCCGCCGAGCGCATGCTCAAGGCCGGCGAGGGGCTCACCGAGGACCTGGACCTCTATCTGCCCTGCGCCATCCGGGCGGTGCGCCAGGGGGTTGCCCGGACCCATCTCATCGACCGTGACAAGGATGGGGGCCTCTTGCTGGAGTTCTTTACCCACCAGGGGGTGGGCACCGTGGTGGCCAAGGACGCCCTGTACCGTCTGCGGGACGCGTCGGTGGAGGACGTGGGGGCCTTGGTTTCCCTGATCTCTCCCCTGGAGGCGGACGGCACCCTGGTGCGCCGGGGGCGGGAGCTGCTGGAGCAGGAAATCGACCGGTTCTCGGTGGTGGAGCACGATGGGGTGCTGGTGGGTTGTGCCGCCCTCTATCCCTTCAGTGAGGAAAACGCCGGGGAACTGGCCTGCCTGGCGGTGATGCCGGAATACCGCCGCGCCGGGCTGGGGGATCAGCTGATGCGGCGGATCGAGGGCCGGGCCCAGCGCCAGGGCCTGGGGCGACTCTTCGTGCTGACCACCCGCACTGCCCAGTGGTTCCGGGAGCGGGGGTTCAAGGAGGCTGGCCCCGAGGAGCTGCCCAGCCAGAAGCGGGAGCTCTACAACTACCAGCGCCGCTCCAAGGTTCTGGTGAAGGTGCTGTGATGGGGCGGGGCGCCGGTCCGATGAGCCCGTGCCATGGCTGAGACGGTCCTCCTTGCCGCGGTGAGTCGGCGCTGCCGGCGTCTGGCGGTGCTCGCCGGAGGGGTGGCCGGCGTCACGGCGGCCCTGGTGGGGGTCGGCCTCGCGCCGGCCCTGGCCTCCCCCGGGGCTCTGGCGGGCCTGGCCTTGCTGGTGGGTTTCATGGGGTATGGGGTGGTGGCCCTGGGGGCCCGGGGGCTGGCTCGGTTGCCCACTGTGGCGCTCCAGGGCGCTCCAGCTGACGGGGACACGCCCCGCAAGCCCGATTCGACGGTAGGGCGGGTGGCGCTGCTGGCGGAAGCGGAAAGCTTTGCCTGGGCCCTGGCGGATTCCACCCACGGGGTGGAAGCCCTCTTCGACATGTCCGGCCGCCTGGTATGGGTGAGTCCCTCGGTGGAGACCCTCACCGGCTATTCCCGGGAAGAATGCCTGGCCTGCGAGGACGTGGTGGAACTGGTGGTCCATGACAGTGACCGGGCTCACGCCCGGTCCCAGGGCCGCCAGGCCGCCGCCGGTGGGCGGGGGGTGGGGGTGGAGCTGCGGCTGGACCGCCGGGATGGCCAGATCCGTTGGGTGGCCTGCCACTGGTCCCCTTTCCTGGGCCCCTCGGGGGACCAGACCGGGGTGCGTCTCTCGGTGGAGGATATCCAGGCCCGCAAGGAAGCCGAATACAAGTTCCTGGAGACCGTGGCCGAACTGCGCCGGGCCCAGGCCCTGTCGGAACATTATCTGGCCCGCAGCGGTGACGAGCGTCTGCGGCTGGCGGCGCTGCTCAACGCCCTGCGCCTGGGCATCGTGTTCATGGACCCGGACCAGCGGGTCCAGTACTACAACCGGGCGGCCCTGGAGATCTGGAGCATGGCGGCGGACGCCAATCTGCTGGGCATGCGCGAAATGGCACTGCGCCAGCAGGTGCGCAAGCTGCTCCGGGACCCGGAGGCCTTCCTGGCCCATATGGAAGAGGAGGAGACGCGGGACGGTTCGGGCCTACCCTTCGAGATCCATTTTCTCGATGGGCGGGTGGTCACCGAGGTGTCGTCCGTGGTGGAGGGGGGCGAGGGCCGGGGGGTCATCGGCCGGCTGCGAATTTATGAAGATGTCACCGAGTCCCGGCGGATTTCCCGCAAGCTTGTGGAGCTGGCGGAGCGGGATCCCCTCACCAATCTATTCAATCGGCGGCGCTTTCATGAGGAGCTGGAACGCCTGCTGGCGGAGGCCCACCGGCAGGGGGAAGAAGTGGGGCTGGTGCTCCTGGACCTGGATGGATTCAAGCCCATCAACGATCGTTTCGGCCACCAAGCCGGCGACGAGGTGCTGGTCACCCTGGCGCGGGAGCTGGCGCGGACGGTGCGCCGCAACGAAATGTTCTTCCGCCTGGGGGGGGACGAGTTCGCCATCCTGGTGCCGGATGCCCATGAACAGGCCCTGGTGGAGCTGGCCCGCCGGGTGGTGGAGCGAGTGGCCGGCCTGACCTTCAGCTTCGGCGATGGCCCGGCCCGGGTGACCGCCAGTGTGGGCCTGGCCTTCTATCCTCGCCATGGGGAAAACGGGGAGCGCTTCGTGGCGGCGGCCGATGCCGCCATGTATGCCGCCAAGGCCGCCGGCCGCAATCGCTGGGTCATGGCCGGCGACGGGGCTGCCGCCACCTCTGTTGCCCTGCCCCCGGGTGCGGATTCCAGCCCGCCAGGCTGCTAGAATTGCAACCCTCAGCCGCAAACGGACACCAAGAGGAATCACACATGGCACGCATGGTCAATTGCATCAAACTGGGCCGGGAGGCCGAAGGGCTTGATTTGCCCCCCCTGCCGGGCCCGCTGGGCAAGCGCATCTTCGAGAGCGTTTCCAAGGAGGCCTGGCAGCAGTGGGTCAAATACCAGACCATGCTGATCAACGAGAACCGCCTCAACCTGGTGGACGCCCGAGCCCGCAAGTACCTGTCCGAGCAGATGGAAAAGCACTTCTTCGGAGGTGGCGCCGATCAGGTTAACGGCTACGTGCCGCCTTCCGAATAAGCGGATCCGGAGCCGCCAAAAAGAAGGGACGCCCATGGGCGTCCCTTCTTTTTTGGACAGGGGCTGCCGTCAGCGGCGAGCCACTTCCTTTTCGATCTCATCCACGCCGATGTGGCGCACGTCGCGGCCCTTGACCAGGTAGATCACGTACTCCGAGATGTTCTTGGAGTGGTCGCCAATGCGTTCGATGGCCTTGGCGATGAACAGGATGTCCAGGCTGTTGGAGATGGTGCGGGGGTCTTCCATCATGAAGGTGATGAGTTGGCGCATGATGGCTTTGAAGGCGCTGTCTACCTCGGCGTCCTGGCGCACCACCTGGGCGGCGGCATTCACATCCAGGCGAGCGAAGGCATCCAGGGATTTGCGCAGCAAGTCGGTGGCCAGCCCGGCGGCGTGGCGCAGTTCCACCTTGGGTACGAAAGGGTGCTCCGAGGTGTGCAGGCGCTTGGCCATCTTGGCAATCTTCTTGCCCTCGTCGCCGGCTCGCTCCAGATCGGTGATGGTCTTGATCACCGTTATGATCATGCGCAGATCGGAGGCGGCCGGCTGGCGGCGGGCGATGATGTGGGAGCAGGACTCGTCCAGCTCCACCTCCATGAGGTTCACCCGATGGTCGTCGTCGATCACCCGTTCGATGAGGGGCAGATCAGCGTTTTGCAGGCCGTCCATGGCCCGGGAGATCTGCATCTCCACCATCCCGCCCATTTGCAGGACGCGGGTGCGGATGCTTTCCAGATCGGCATCGAATTGTTTGAAAGTGTGTTCGCTCATGGGGTGGGCCCTCGATCAATCGGCCAAAGCTAGCATAAAAATGTGTCGGATTTGTTGCCAATCAAGGGCGGGCCAGGGTGCGCACCCCCTCGGCTGCCGCCAGCAGCAGCACATCGGCGCCCCGCCGGGCGAACAGGCCGTTGGTCACCACCCCGACGATCTGGTTGATGCCCGCTTCCAGACCCGCCGGATCGGTGATGCTCAGGCCATGGACATCCACGATCAGATTGCCGTTGTCGGTGGTGAAGCCCTCCCGCACCCGGGGGCTGCCCCCCAGACGGGCCAGTTCGTTGCTCACGTGGCGGCGAGCCATGGGAATCACCTCCACCGGCAGGGGGAAGCGCCCCAGGGTGGGAACCCGCTTGCTGTCGTCGCAGATGCACACGAAGCGGTCGGACACCGCCGCCACGATCTTCTCCCGGGTCAGGGCCCCGCCGCCGCCCTTGATCATGGCGAAGCCGCCATCGATTTCGTCGGCCCCATCCACGTAGACCGGGATGCGGTCTACTTCATTCAGGTCCAGCAGGCGGATGCCGTGGCCGGCCAGGCGCCGGGCGCTGGCTTGGGAACTGGCCACGGCGCCGACGATCCGGTCCTTAAAGGCGGCCAGGCCGTCGATGAAATAGTTGGCGGTGGAGCCGGTGCCCACGCCGATCACCGCGCCGTCGGGCACGTAGGCGAGGGCGGCCTGGGCGGCGGCTTGCTTGAGTTCGTCCTGGGTCATGATGGGGAGAGGCCGGAGTAATAAAAGGGGGCAATTGTAGGCCAGGCCGCATCAAAGCAGGCCCTCGAAGAGCTGGATGTACACGGTCTCCCCTGCCGCCACCGCACCCTGCTCTTCGGCCAGGACGATGAAACAGTTGGCTTCCGTCATGGAGCGCAGCACCCCGGAGCCCTGGGGCCCCGCCAGGCTCACCGTCCAGCCTTGGGGGCCGGGCTGGAGGTAGCCCCGCAGGAATTCCCGGCGCCCCGGCAGCTTGCGGATGGGGCTGGCGCAGCGGACCGGGAAGGTGGGCCGCGCCGGCAGGGGGGCGACCCCCATCAGGGTCAGGAGCGCATCCTGCACGAACTGGTAGAAGCTCACCAGGGCGGCCACCGGGTTGCCCGGCAGGCCGAACAGCCAGGTGCCGCCAATCCGGCCAAAAGCCATGGGCCGGCCGGGCTTCATGTCCACTTTCCAGAAGGCCACCTCCCCCAGACGGGCCAGCACGTCCTTGACGAAATCCGCCTCCCCTACCGAGACCCCGCCGGAAGTGAGGATCGCGTCGGCGTTGGCGGCGGCTTCCCCCAGGGCGGCTTCCAGGGCCTCGGGCCGATCCGGCACCACCCCCATGTCCAGCACCTCGCAACCCAGGCGGGCCAGGGCGCCGGCCAGGGTATGGCGGTTGCTGTCAAAGATCTGGCCAGGGCGCGGGGATTGACCGAGGGTGGACAGTTCATCACCGGTGGAGAACAGGGCGACCCGCAGGGGCCGATACACCGGTAGGGCGACGATCCCCAGGGAGGCCAGCAGGCCCAGCTCCGCCGGCCCCAGGCGCCTGCCCGCCGCCAGGGCGACGCCGCCCTCGGCCAGATCCTCCCCCGCCCGGCGAATGTTCTGGCCAGCGCCCCGGCCCGCCGGAATCCATGCCTGGCCGCCGGCAAGGCGCACCGCTTCCTGCTCCACCACGCAGTCAGCGCCCCGGGGCAGCACCGCCCCGGTCATGATCCGGATTGCCTGCCCGGCCTCCACGCTGCCCGTGAAGGGGTGCCCCGCCAGGGCGCTGCCCACCACCGCCAGGGCGGTTTCAGCGTCGGGGGCCAGGTCCGCCGCCCGTAGGGCGTAACCGTCCATGGCCGAATTGTCGTGGGCCGGCACGTTGCAGGGGGCAATCACATCCCGCGCCAGTACCCGGCCCAGGGTGCCGTCCACCCCCACCCGCTGCCAGCCGGTGATGGGGGCAAGGGCTTCGAGGATGGCGCGGCGGGCTTCGGCAACGCTCAGGGCAAGGGAGCTGGGAGTGGCATGGGTCATGAACGGAGCGATTGGGCGGGGCTGGAGTAGGGGAATTAGTACCACAGAATTCGGGTGGGGCGGCGCTGCTCCCCGGGGGCTGGCGGCCCGCCCAGGGAGGCGCTCAGCGGGGCGCCAGGGCTTCCAGCAGCACCCGCAGGTTTTCCCGCATCATGCCTTCGTAGCTGGCCGCCGGGCCGTTGGCGGCCAGAGCGTCGGAATGGAGGGTGCCCCCTGGCCGGGCGCCGGTTTCCCGCTGGATGCGCGCCATCAGGCGCGGATCAGTGACGTTTTCCAGGAACACTGCCGGCACCTTTTCCTGGCGTATCTGGCGGATCAGGGCGCCCACCCCGGCGGCGGTGGCCTCGGACTGGCTGGAAAGACCCACCGGAGCAAGGAATGCCAGGCCGTAGGCCCGGGCGAAGTAGCCGAAGGCATCGTGACTGGTGACCAGGCGGCGACGTTCGGCGGGCAAGCGGGCCAGGCTCTGGCGGATCTCTCTATCCAGGGCTTGCAGGCGGGTGGCGTAGGCCTGGGTATTGGCGGCATAGGCGGGGGCGCCGGCGGGGTCGGCGGCGGCCAGGGCCCGGCGCAGGTTGTCCACGTAGATCAGGGTGTTGCCCAGGTCTTGCCAGGCGTGGGGGTCGGCCGGATGGTCGTGGTCGCCGTGGTCATCGTGGGTGTCGGCGGCCAGGGTCCTAACCCCCTGGCTGGCCACCACCAGGGGCCCGCCATAGCCGGCGGAGCGGGCCAGGCGTTCCAGCCAGGGGTCGAAGCCCAGGCCGTTCATCACCACCAGCCGGGCGGCCTTGATCCGCCGGGCGTCCGAGGGCTTGGGCTGGAAGCCGTGGGCGTCCTCGTCGGGCCCCACTAGCACCGTGACCTGGACCCGCTCGCCGCCGACCTGGCGAAGCAGATCCCCCAGGATGGAGAAGCTCGCCACCACCGGCAGGGGCTCGGCCCAGGCCGGGGTATGCAAAATCAGGCCGGCGAGGAGCAGGACAAGGGCGCGTAGCATCAGGACTCCAGGTGGGTATGGCCCCCCAGGCGGCCAGTGATGAGCCCGCCGGGGGCAAAAAGCAGGGCGGCGAAATAGAACAGCCCGGCCGCCAGCACGATGGCCGGGCCGGCGGGCACGTCGGCGTGGAAGGACACCAAGAGACCGATCACGCTGCTGGCGAAGGCCTGGCCACTGGCCAAGGCTAGCATGGGGGCCAGGCGATGGGCCCACAGGCGGGCGGCGGCGGCGGGCAGGATCATGATCCCCACCGCCATCAGGGTGCCCAGGGCGTGGAAGCCGCACACCAGGTTGAACACCACCAGCACCAGGAAGCCGTAATGCATCAGGGGCGACAGCCCGCTCACCCCCCGCAGGAAGGCCCGGTCCACGCATTCCAGCACCAGGGGCCGGAGCAGGGCCGCCAGGATCAGCAGGGTGAGGCTGGCGATGGTGGCGATGAGCAGCAGGGAGGCGTCATCCAGGGCCAGCACCGAGCCGAACAGCACGTGGAGCAGATCCAGGTTGCGCCCCCGCAGGGACACGATCATGACCCCCGCCGCCAGGGACAGGAGATAGAAGGCCGCCAGGCTGGCATCCTCCTTGAGCACCGAGCTGCGGGACACCACCCCCGCCAGCAGCACCACCAAAATGCCGGCGGCGATTCCCCCCACGGTCATGGCCCCCAGGGACAGGCCGAAGGCCAGGTAGCCCAGGGCCGCCCCGGGCAGGATGGCGTGGGCCATGGCGTCCCCCATCAGGCTCATCCGCCGCAGGAGCAGGAACAGCCCCACCGGGGTGGCCCCCAGGGAGAGGGCCAGGCAGCCCGCCAGGGCCCGGCGCATGAAGCCGAATTCCAGGAAGGGGCTGAAAATGTCCGCCGGGCTCATGCCGCCTCCGGATCCCGGCGGCAGACCGGGGCGTGATCATCGAAGACCTCCGAGCGGCGCCGGGCGGCCTTGAGGTTGTCCCGGCTCAGCACCCGGGCGGTGTCGCCAAAGGCGATGGGTTCCCGGGCCACCAGCAGGCAGGTGGGGAAGTGGCGACGCACTTCTTCCAGGTCGTGGAGTACCGCCAGCACCGTGCGGCCGTTACAGTGCCAGTCCAGCACCAGGCGCATCAGGTCTTCGGTGGTGCGGGTGTCGATGGCGGCGAAGGGTTCGTCCAGCAGCACGATGGGGGCATCCTGGAGGAGCAGCCGGGCAAAGCGGGCGCGCTGAAACTGGCCGCCCGAGAGGGTGCCGATGGGGCGCCGCTCGAAGCCCTCCAGGCCCACCGCCGCCAGGGCTTGCCTGATCCGGTCGGCGCCAGCGGAGCCCAGGCGGCCAAAGGGGCCGGTCTCGCGCCACAGGCCCAGGGCCACCAGATCGAACACCGAGAGGGGAAAGTCGGTGTCGATCTCGCTCTTCTGGGGCAGGTAGGCCACCCCGTGGCGGCCCTCGATTCCCATGTGGATGTGGCCACCCAGGGGTGGAATCTCCCCGGCCAGGCCCTTCAGGAGGGTGGATTTGCCCGCCCCATTGGGTCCCACCACCGCCACCAGGTCGCCCTTGGTGATGGTGAGGTTGAGGTGGTGCACCGCTGGGTGGCGCTCGTAGCCCAGGGTAAGGTTTTCCAGGCGGATCATTGATCGTTCCTCAAGCCAGGGCCCAGGCCACCACGGCCCACAGCAGGGCGGTCAGCACCCCCGCCAGGGCCAGGCGCGGGCCGGCGCCGCTGGTCAGCAGGGTCACGGTCAGTGGAAGGCGCCCCCCGGGGAGGGGATGGCCGTGGTCGTGGCCATGGTGAGAATCTGGGGTCGGGTTGGGCATCGTTGGGGAGGATTCGATCGATGAATGCTGCAATAAAGTTGCATTAGTGGCAAGGGGTCTGTTTCTGGCGGTGGGCGCCACCTGGCGGATTGATCCAGGGTGCCGCTCCGGGCCCGGGGATGGGGCCCTACCGGCCGGCGCAGTTCGGGCAGGTGCCGTGGAGGGTCAGCTCTGCCCGGTCCATGCGGTAGCCCGCCGGCAGGGCGATGGCAAAGCTGGGCAGGAGGTTTTCCAGGCACAGCACCTGACCGCAGTGGTCGCAGTGGAAATGGGCGTGCTGGTGCGCCTCCGGTCGAGCAACGGCGAAGCGCCAGACCCGGTCACCACCGGCCATCCGGTGGGCGATGCCCTGTTCCACCAGCCAGTCCAGGGCGCGGTAGAGCGTCACCCGGTCGTGGTGCTCTCCTTGTTCCACCAAGGCGGCGGCCAGTTCGTCGTGGCTCATGGGCTGGCCCTCCGCCTGGAGGGTTTCCAACACCGCCAGCCGGGTGCGGGTGACCCGGCCGCCATGGGCGGCAATCAGGGCGCTAGCCATAGACTCGGCGGGGGCATGAGTGATTTTGGTCATGGGATGGCTTGCCTTGGTAGTTGCAACAGTGTAGCGTTTCCGTCCCGTTGCCTCAAGGTGCCCTGGCCTCCGCCACTTTGCGTTTCATGCCCATTCACCGGCGATTCGTGCTGCTTTGCCTGATCAGCCTGGCTCTCCTGGTTTTCCAGCAGCAGGGGCTGGCCCACGCCTATGCCCATGAGTTCCAGATTGGCCAGGGACAGGTCCGTTTCGATATCGACCATGGGGTCGAGGAGGTCTGCGGGGTGTGCCTGGCCTTGGTGGGGATGGGCAACGGTCTGGCCCGTCAGGCGGCCCCTGTCCTTTGCGCTGCGCCTAGTTCCGCAGTGTCTATTGCATCGGGCTCCCATCGGGCCACTGAGCCCGCCTGGCACTACACCGCTCGCGCTCCACCCGTGGCCTGACCGCCTTCCGTTTCAAGGTCCCCGCGTCGCCGCATCTTTCGGATATCGACGCGGGGCGGTCATGCCTTTGTGGAGCTTTGCCATGTTTTCCATCACCCGATCCCGGGCTGCCCTTGCGGCGGCTCTTCTCTTCCCGCTGGCAACCTCGGCGGCCGATCCCGAACTTACTGCCCTGCAAAATGAATTGCGCCAGCTGAGGGAAAGCTACGGCCAGCGCATCGCCGAGCTGGAGCAACGCCTGGCGGCAGCCCAGGGCGGATCCAGCCCGGCGCTCCCCGGCGCCGCTCCGGCCACCGCAGCGCCGATCCCTTCGGGTGGCGGCAATGCCTTCAACCCCGAGATTTCCCTGATCCTGCAGGGTGGCTACCGGAGTGGCAAGAATCTGGAAGAACGCCAGATCACCGGCTTTCCTTCCGCTGCGGGCCATGACCACGGAGAGGAGGGCGGCCCCCGCCGGGGTTTTTCCCTGGATGAGACTGAATTGACCCTGGCGGCCAACATCGACCCCCGCTTTCGGGGCAGCGCCAACCTGGCCCTCCACGACGGCGAGGTGGAGGTGGAGGAGGCCTGGCTTCAGACCCTGGCCCTGGGCCGGGGCTTTACCCTGCGGGCGGGTCGCTTCCTCTCGGGCATCGGCTACGCCAACGAACAGCATCCCCACCAGCGAGACTTCGCCGGCCCTGCCCTGATGCACGAGGCCCTCTTCGGCGAACACGGCAGCTATGCCAACGATGGTTTGCAACTGCGCTGGGTGGCCCCGACACCCTTGTTCCTGGAGTTGGGGGCTGAGGTGGGGCGGGGGGCCAACTTCCCCGGTACCGACCGCAACGTAAACGGCGCCGGCTCCACCGCCCTGTTCGCCCATCTGGGGGGCGATGTGGGGGACTCCCACAGCTGGCGGGCCGGACTCTCCTGGCTGGGGACCCGGGCCCGGGAGCGGGAGTCCCACTATACCGACACCTGGGCGGGGGAAGAGGTGGCAGGGGCCTTCAGTGGCCGCAGCCGCACCTGGATTGCCGATCTGGTGTGGAAATGGGCGCCCGGGGGCAATGCCCGCCAGACCAGCCTGACTTTCCAGACCGAGTACTTCCAGCGCCGGGAATCCGGCGGACTGAGCTGCTTCGAGGAAGAGAGCAGCGGCGCCAGCGCCTGTGCCGAGCCGGTGGACAGCCGCTATCGTGCCCGCCAGTCCGGCTGGTACGCCCAGACGGTGTATCAGTTCCATCCCGAATGGCGGGTGGGCGTTCGCTATGATCGGCTGGATGCTGGCAGCCTGGATTTCGGCGCTAACAATACCCATTTGGTCCGGCCCGATTACCAGCCCGACCGGGCCACCCTGATGATGGATTGGAACCCCAGCGAGTTCTCCCGGCTGCGCCTCCAGTTCGCCCGGGACCAGGCTCAGCAGGGGCTCACGGACAACCAGTGGTGGTTGCAGTACATCGTCAGCCTGGGGGCCCATGGCGCCCACGCCTTTTGAGGAGATCGACCATGCAAAGACGATTTCAGAGATGGTTACTGGCGGGGCTGTTGATGGCCAGCGCCGCCGCGCCCGCCGGCGCGGCCCTCCAGGTGGTGGCCTGCGAGCCGGAATGGGGCGCTCTGGCACGGGAGCTGGCCGGGGAGGGGACGGAAGTCCGGGTGCTCACCGCCGCCCGCCAGGACCCCCACCACATCCAGGCCCGCCCCAGCCTGGTGGCGGCCGTGCGGCAGGCCGAGCTGGTGGTATGCACTGGGGCTGAGCTGGAGGTGGGCTGGTTGCCGGTGCTGCTGCGTCAGTCCGGCAATCCGGCTATTCAGCCCGGTCAGCCGGGCTATTTCGAGGCGGCGGCCCAGGTGCGCCTGCTGGAGGTGCCGGGCCGGACGGATCGGGTCGATGGAGACGTGCATCCCAGCGGCAATCCCCACATCCAGGGGGATCCCCACCGCATCGCCCAGGTGGCCGCCGCCTTGGCCCGTCGTCTGGCTGAGCTGGATCCGGCCCATGCTGCCGTTTATCACGGGCGTCATGCGGACTTCGCGGCCCGGTGGCAGGGGGCGATTCAGCGCTGGGAAAAAGCTGCCGCGCCCCTAAGAGGGGTGGCGGTGGTGAGCCATCACAAGTCCTTCATCTACCTGACCGGCTGGTTAGGAATGGTGGAAGTGGCGCAACTGGAGCCCAAGCCCGGCCTGGAGCCCAGCAGTGCCCACCTGGCCGGGGTGCTGGCCTCTCTGGAACGCCAGCCTGCCCGGATGATCCTGCGCACCCCCTACAACGATGGCCGGGGCTCCCTGTGGCTGGCGGAACGGGCCCACATTCCGGCCCTGGTGCTGCCGGGCACGGTGGGGGGCAGCGAGGGGGCGGGGGATCTCTTCGGCCTCTTCGACGACAGCCTGGCCGTGCTTCTGGGGGCTTTGCGATGAATCTGGCGGGGCTGGAGCTTTCCATCCTGGGGCCCGCCTGCCTGGCGGGCCTGCTGGTGCTGGCCACCCACGTGCCCCTGGGAATCCGGGTGCTGGAGCGGGGCATCGTCTTCATCGACCTGGCCATCGCCCAGGTGGCCGGTCTGGGGGTGATGGCGGCGGGAGCCATGGGTTGGGAAGCCCAGGGTTGGGCGGTCCAGGGGGTGGCAGTGGTCGCCGCCCTGGCAGGAGCCCTCCTTCTCACGTGGACCGAGGGGCGCTGGCCGGAGCTCCAGGAGGCCTTGATCGGCGTCTTGTTCGTCCTGGCCTCCTGCGCTGGCATCCTGCTCCTGGCGGGCAACCCCCATGGCGGCGAGCACCTGCGGGATCTGCTGGTGGGGCAGATCCTGTGGGTGGGCCTGGATGAACTGGTGCCGGTGGCGGCCCTCAGCGTCGGGGTGCTGGCCCTGTGGTTCAGCCTGGGGGCGCGCTTGGGGCGACTGGGTTTCTATGTCCTCTTCGCGGTGGCGGTGACCGCTTCGGTGCAGTTGGTGGGGGTGTACCTGGTGTTCGCCAGCCTGATCCTGCCGGCCCTGGCCACCCGGGGGCTAGCGGGTGGCTACCGCCTGGTCCTCGCTTATGGGGTAGGGGCCGTCGCGCTGCTGGCGGGATTGAGTCTGTCGGCGGTGCTGGATCTACCCTCGGGTGCGGTGGTGGTGCTGGTGATGGCGGCCCTGACGGCCGGAGTGGCCTGGGCCCGTGGAGGGGTCCGGGATAAACCTTGAGGGCTTGGGGCCTGATGGGGATCCGAGGGCGGGCGAGGGGCTCTGGAGTGGTACCAGCCCACTTTGGATAGTTTGGTGAAGGCGATCCTCAGGGTAGTCTTGCCTTCCCGAGGTGCCCCTTAACGGCCCGCCTGCTGATCCTGCCGAGGGCGCTGGCAGAAGGGGCTTGGCCTGGGTCAAGGCCGCCATGGGCTGGGCTGGGCACATTGGTGCCCATTTCAATCTGGAAAACGAAGCCATGGCGAAACACCTCCTGACCCTGCTAACCTTGGCCGCCCTGCTGGCCGCAGGCCCTGTTCCGGCGGCCGACTGGAGCCTGGACAGCCTGGCCTACCGCTATGGCAGCCGCTTCCGGGAACCCGCCAATCCCGACTTCATCGCCCGCCATTCCCTGCAATGGTTTCACGCCGCCGGCAATGCCGCCGGGCAGGACACCCTGTCGGTGACCGTGCTGCGTTCCGATGGGGCCGAGCCGGCCCGGCAGGCCGAGCGGGGCGCGTCCGAGCTGTACCTGGCCTGGCGCCACCAGTGGTCCGGCACCGCCTGGCGGGGGGTGCCCCTGGCGGCGGGGCCCCTCAAGGACGTGGCCCTGTCCGTGGGGCTGGACGCCAATACCAAGGACAGCGCCTTCCTCCCTCGCAAGCGGGTGGTGGTGGCCGGGCCGGTGCTGCGTTTCGACGTGCCGGGTCTGCTGGACGTGGGTCTGCTGGCCTACAAGGAATGGAACCACTGCGGCCTGCCCCCCTGCCAGGGGCCGATGGCCCACAGCACCGCCGACTTCGACCTGACCTGGCAACTGGCCGCCAACTGGGCCCTGCCCTTCCGGGCCGCCGGGGTGGGCTGGGTGTTCCAGGGGATGCTGGCCCACATGGGGCCCAAGGGGGATGATTACTTCGGCCGCCCCACGGTGGAGGAAACCCTGTTGCGCACCGCCCTGATGGCGGATCTGGGGGCCCTGGCCGTGGCCCGGCCAGGGCGCTGGCTGGCGGGGCTGGGCTATGAGGAATGGCACAACAAGACCGGGGTGGCGGTGCCCGTGGGCAACCGCCAGCGGGCCTTCAGCCTTAATCTGGAGTGGCGGCTATAAGGTGTTTCAGTGCCGGCTGCGCCGAAACAGGGCGTGGCCGGCCGCGGTGCCCACCACCGTGAGGAGAAACAGGCCGATGGCCAGGCCGTTGCCCAGGGCGCCCGTCGAGCGCAGGGTGAAATCCCCCAGAGCGTCGCCCGCCAGGCGCAGGGCCAGGCTGGCGTGGAGCAGCACCAGGGGCAGGTAGAAGCCCCAATGGAAGGGCAGCTTCAGGCGGATCACCGCCGGCAGGATGATGGGGGCGTGGCCGAACACCATGGAGAACACGAAGCCCACCAGCAGGGCATGGAGGGCCGCGTCGAAGCCGACGCTGCCCGGGGCTTGGCCGGCGAAGGCGTAGAGCACGCCTCCCAGCCCCAGCCAGGCGTAGCCCGCCAGCAGGCACAGGGCGATGTAGCGGGTCAGGCCCTGGCCCTTGACGGTGCGCCGGGCCACGTCCTGGCGCGCCAGCCACAGGGCCAGCAGGGCCAGGCTGATCCCCAGCACCGCCACCCCTGCGGGCCATCCCGCCAGGGCGGCGGCCATTGCGCTTATCAGTACCGCCAGCAGGATGCGGAACAGCCGGGTCATGGCGGGCGAGGGGGGGAGTACCCGGGAGAGCTCCAGGCGCTCGCCGGCGATGGTCACCACCAGGAAGGCTACCCAGGCGGAGGCCGCCTGGGCCAGGGGCGTTCCGGCCATCCAGGCCAGGGTGCCGGCGGGCCAGCAGGCCGCCCCCAGGGTCAGCACCCGGGTGTGGAGGGCCGGCTGGATCTTCTGGCCCCGCAGGGAGGCCATCACCATGATCATGCCGCCGGCCACGAAGAGGGCGCCGGCCAGTTGTTCCGAGCCCCCCGCCAGGGCCAGCAGGCCCGCCGTGGCGGAACTCAGGGGGCCGGCGTAGGCCCACCAGGCGCCAATCGCCACCGCCCGTTCCAAGCCGATGAGGGTGCCGAAGAAGCCGCACAGCACCAGCACCCCGTGGGGGGCGCCAGCGGCGAAGGGGGGTACCGGCCAGCCCAGGCGCCACAGCCCGGCCAGTACCCCGGTGATCAGGGCGGCGAAGCCCGCCACCAGGAGGGGAACCCGGGCCGGCACCGGCACGTCGCGGGGCCGGATCATCATGGGGCCTCGTCTTGCCAGCCGAAATGGTCCCGGGCCTCGGGGCTCATCTTTTCCGGCGACCAGGGGGGCTCCCAGACCAGCTCCAGGTACACCTCCGCCTGGGGAGCCAGGCGGCCCAGGGCTGCTTCGATGTCGTCCATGAGCAGATCCCCCATGGGGCAGGTGGGGGTGGTCATGGTCATGGTCACGTCGATCCGTTCAGGCGTTACCCGGAGGCCGTAGATCAGGCCCAGGTCCACGATGTTGATGCCGATTTCCGGATCCATCACGGTCTTGAGGGTTGCCCGCACCGATTCTTCGCTGAGGGGCTGGGTGGGGGCTGGGGGGGCGGATTTGCGGCCGAACAGCTTCATGGTGTTGCTCCGGATTGGGGGGGCTGGGGCTGGCCGTAGCCCTGGAATTTTTCGAGGACCTCGGTCATCTGGGCAGAATCCAGAATGGTGGGCGGGCCCAGCAGGCAGGTGCGCCAGTAGTGTTCGCAAAGAGTTTCCAGCTCGATGGCCAGATCCAGGGCGTGGGCCGGATCCCGGCCGAACACCAGCATGCCGTGGTGGGCCAGCAGGCAGGCGCGGCGGCCCGCCAGGGCGGCCAGGGCGTGGCTAGAGAGGGCCTGGGTGCCAAAGGTGGCGTAGGGGGCGCAGCGCACCGTGTCGCCGCCGAAGCGGGCAATCATGTAATGGAAGGCCGGGATGTCCCGTCCCTGGCAGGCCAGGGCAGTGGCGAAGGGGGAATGGGCGTGGAGCACCGCGCCGGCTTCCGGCCGGGCGGCGTAGATGTCCCGGTGGAAGCGCCATTCGCTGGAGGGGGCGCGGCGGCCTTCGGCTTCGCCGGCCAGGGTCACGGCCACCAGGTCCTGCAGCTGGCAGGTTTCCGCCGGTATGCCGGTGGGGGTGATCAGGAAGCCGCCGGGGGCGCGGACGCTGGCGTTGCCGGCGGTGCCCACGTTGAGGCGGGCGCTGGCCATGCCCCGGGCGGCGGCCAGGAGTTGGGAACGGAGCTCGGCGTCGTTCACGGCGCGACCCGCTCCGGATACAAGGCCGCCAGCCGGTCCGGCGCCGCCAGGCCGCGCTCGGTGAGGATGGCGGTGATGAGGCGGGCGGGGGTCACGTCGAAGGCCGGGTTGGTGCAGGCGGTGGTGGCCGGGGCGATGCAAAGCTGGGCGGGTTGGCCGGCGGCGTCCACCCCGCTTACCAGTCTGACCTCCTCCGGGCCCCGGTCCTCGATGGGAATGGCCGCGCCGTCCGGGCAGGCGAAGTCCAGGGTGGAGCCGGGGGCGGCAATAAAGAAGGGCACCCCGTTGTCCCGGGCCGCCAGGGCCTTGAGGTAGGTGCCCACCTTGTTGGCGGCGTCTCCGTTGGCGGCCACCCGGTCGGCGCCGGTGATCACCAGGTCCACCTCTCCCCGGGCCAGCAGATGGCCGGCGGCGTTGTCGGCCAGGAGGGTGTGGGGGATGCCGGATTCCGCCAGTTCCCAGGCGGTGAGGAGGCCCTGGTTGCGGGGGCGGGTTTCGCTCACCCAGACGTGAACCGGGATGCCGGCGGCCTGGGCGGCGTAGATCGGCGCCAGGGCTGTGCCGTGGCCGCAAGTGGCCAGCCAGCCGGCGTTGCAGTGGGTCATCACCCGCACCGGGCCGGGGCGACGGGCGGCCACCTCCCGCAGCAGGGTCAGGCCGTGCTGGCCAATGGCGGCGTTGGCGGCGGCGTCCTCGGCCAGGATGGCCTCGGCCTCGGCCCAGGCGGCGGGGGGGCGTTCCCCCGCCGGCAGGGGAACGAGGCGAGCGGCCATGCGGGCCAGGGCCCAATGGAGATTGACGGCGGTGGGGCGGGTGGCGGCCAGGGTGGCCAGGGCTTCTTCCAGGCGGGAGTCGCTGGCGTCGGCGGCCAGGGCCACGGCCACCCCCCAGGCGGCGGTGGCGCCGATCAGGGGGGCGCCCCGCACCTGCATGGCCCGGATGGCGTGGGCCACCTCTTCCAGGGTGGTCAGGCGGCGGATTTCCCGCCGGTGGGGCAGCCGGGTCTGGTCCAGGATCAGGACGGCGGCGCCGTCCCGGATCAGGGTGGGGCAGGGGAGGGTGGCACGGGGGGCATTCATGGCGGCATTGTAGCCGCTGGGTGGGACCGGGCGACCTTGGCCCTGGTCAAGCTGGACCCGCCCTCAGGCCCAGTCCCGGGGCACCAGGAATTCCTCGTAGAGCCGGGCCTCGGGGCTGCCCAGCTCGGGGTGCCAGTCGTAGCGCCATTTGACCACCGGGGGCATGGACATGAGGATGGATTCGGTGCGGCCCCCCGATTGCAGGCCGAACAGCGTCCCCCGGTCGAAAACCAGGTTGAACTCCACGTAACGGCCCCGGCGGTAGGCCTGGAAGTCCCGCTCCGCCTCGGTCCAGGGGGTGTCCCGGCGGCGCTGGATGATGGGCAGGTAGGCGGGCAGAAAGGCGTCCCCCACGCTGCGGGTGAGGCCGAAGCAGCGCTCGAAGCCGCCGGCGTTGAGGTCGTCGAAAAAGAGGCCGCCAACCCCCCGGGGTTCGTTGCGATGCTTGAGGAAGAAGTAATCGTCGCACCAGTGCTTGAGACGGCGGTATTCCTCTTCGCCGCCAAAGGGCAGTACGGCGGCCTTGCAGGTGGCGTGGAAGTGGCGTACGTCCTCTTCCCGGGGGTAGTAGGGGGTGAGGTCCATGCCGCCGCCAAACCACCACACCGGCTCCGTGCCCGCCTTGCTGGCGATGAAGAAGCGCACGTTCATGTGCACCGTGGGGCAGTGGGGGCTCCTGGGATGGAGCACCAGGGACACCCCCATGGCTTCGAAGGCCCGGCCCGCCAGCTCGGGGCGGTGGGCGGTGGCGGAGGCGGGCATGGCCTCCCCCATTACGTGGGAGAAGTTGCAGCCCCCCCGTTCGAAGAAGCCGCCCTCCTCGATGAGCCGGGTGATCCCGCCGCCGCCGGCCGGACGCTGCCAGGCGTCGGTGCGGAAGGGCTGGCCATCGAAGGCCTCCAGGGCGCTGACGATGCGGTCCTGGAGGTCCAGGAGGTAGGCTTTGACGGTGGTGCGGTCGGGGGTCATGGAGGGATCTCGCGGAGGTGCCGGTGAGGTGCCGTCGGCCATAGGGTGTTCAGGTGCCTGGTCGTCGGCGCTTGGAAGAGCTGGCCGGGTCCAAGTCCCGGGCTTCAGCGGATATCTGGACGGGTTGGCTGCCGGGCCGCAACTGGGCCGCCAGGGTTGCCACCAGGGTGGCAGGGTCGAAGCGGCAGGCCATGTTGGCCCCGTATTCGATGCCCAGGTGGGGCAGGGTCAGCCCTTGCGCGAGACCGCCCGATGCCCGATGTCCCGCCGGCACTGCATGCCGTCAAAGTGGATCTGGTCCACCACTTCGTAGGCCCGCTGCTGGGCGATCTTGACGCTGTCTCCCAGGGCGGTGACGCACAGGACCCGGCCGCCGGCCGTGACCACCTGGCCGTCCTGGGCTGCGGTGCCGGCGTGGAACACGTGGCTGTCCTCGGCCGCGTTGGCGGGCAGGCCGGTGATGGGGTCGCCCTTCCTGGGGCTGTCGGGGTAGCCGGCGGCGGCCATCACCACCCCCAGGGCCACCCGGCGGTCCCATTCGGCCTCGGCCTGGTCCAGGCGGCCGGCCACGGCGGCTTCCACCAGATCCACCAGGTCGGTCTTGAGGCGCATCATGATGGGCTGGGTTTCCGGGTCCCCCATGCGGCAGTTGAATTCCACCACCCGGGGGCGCCCTTCGCCGTCGATCATCAGGCCGGCGTAGAGGAAGCCGGTGTAGGGCAGGCCGTCGGCAGCCATGCCGGCCAGGGTGGGGTTGATGATCTCCCGCATGACCCGGGCGTGCACCTCGGGGGTGACTACCGGGGCCGGGGAGTAGGCTCCCATCCCACCGGTGTTGGGGCCCAGGTCGCCGTCGCCCAGGCGCTTGTGGTCCTGGCTGGTGGCCAGGGCCAGGGCATGGCGGGCGTCGGCCATGACGATGAAGCTGGCTTCTTCCCCTTTCATGAACTCTTCGACCACCACCCGGGCGCCCGCGTCCCCCATTTTGTTGCCCACCAGCATCATGTCGATGGCGGCGTGGGCTTCCGCCAGGTTCATGGCCACCACGACCCCCTTGCCGGCGGCCAGGCCGTCGGCCTTGATGACGATGGGGGCACCCTCGGCGTCCACGTAGGCGTGGGCGGCGGCCGGGTCGGAGAAGGTGCGGTACTGGGCGGTGGGGATGCCGTGGCGGATCAGGAAGCGCTTGGCGAAATCCTTGGAGCTTTCCAGCTGGGCGGCCTCCCGGGTGGGGCCGAAGATGGCCAGTCCCGCAGCCCGGAAGGCGTCCACCACCCCGGCGGCCAGGGGGGCCTCGGGCCCCACCACGGTCACGCCGATGCCTTCGGCCCTGGCAAAGGCCACCAGCTCGGGGATGGCGGTGAGGGCCACGTTTTCCACGCCGGGCTCCCGGGCCGTGCCCGGGTTGCCCGGGGCAACGAAGACCTTCTGGGCCTTGGGGGACTGGGCCAGTTTCCAGGCCAGGGCGTGCTCACGACCGCCGGAGCCGATGACGAGGATTTTCATGGGGGGAGTCCTTCTCTGGTGGGAAACGGGTGGCGGATCGGCCGCCCCCGCTCATGCCTGTTCTGGTTTTAGTGGCGGAAGTGGCGGAAGCCGGTGAATACCATGGCCACCCCCTGCTCATCGGCGGCGGCGATCACTTCCGCGTCCCGCATGGAGCCGCCGGGCTGGATCACGGCGGTGGCGCCAGCCTGGGCCAGCACGTCCAGGCCGTCCCGGAAGGGGAAGAAGGCATCGGAGGCCACCACGCAGCCGGGGATGGCCAGTCCGGCGTTCTCGGCCTTGATCCTGGCGATGCGGGCGGAGTCCACCCGGCTCATCTGGCCAGCCCCCACCCCGATGGTCATGCCATCCTTGCAATAGACGATGGCGTTGGATTTGACGTACTTGGCCACCCGCCAGGCGAAGAGCAGATCCTTCAGTTCCTGGGGGGTGGGGGCGCGCTGGGTCACTACCTTGAGGTCGGCTTCGGTCACCGGGGCGAAGTCGGCGCTTTGCACCAGCAGGCCGCCCCCCACCCGCTTGTAGTCGGGCTGCCGGACGGCCCCCAGGGGACAGGTCAGCACCCGCACGTTCTTCTTGGCTTCCAACAGGGCCAGGGCCTCGGGGGTGTAGCTAGGGGCGATCAAGACTTCCAGGAACTGGGCGCTCACCGCCTCGGCGGTCGCGGCGTCCACCGGGCCGTTGAAGGCGATGATGCCGCCGAAGGCGGAAGTGGGGTCGGTGGAAAAGGCCTTCTTGTAGGCCTCCAGGGCCGAAGCTGCGACGGCCACGCCGCAGGGGTTGGCGTGCTTGACGATGACGCAGGCGGTGGTCCCGTCGAAGGCCTTGACGCAATCCCAGGCCGCGTCGGCGTCGGCGATGTTGTTGTAGGACAGTTCCTTGCCCTGGAGCTGAGCGTAGGCGGCAATGCCACCAGCGGCGCCGGGCTCCCGGTAGAAGGCGGCGGACTGGTGGGGGTTCTCCCCGTAGCGCAGGTCCTGGACCTTGTCGAAGGCCAGTTGCAGGCGTTCCGGATAGGCCTGCTTGCCCCCGTCTTCAGTGAGGGCGGTGAGGTAGTTGGCGATGGCCCCGTCGTAGCGGGCGGTGTGGGTGAAGGCCTTCACCGCCAGGGCGAAGCGGGTCTTGTAGGCGAGGCTGCCTGCCGCCTTCAGCTCGGCCACGATGGCCGGGTAGTCCGCCGGGTCGGTGACGATGCCCACCCCGCCGGCTTCGTTGCCGTGGTTCTTGGCGGCGGCCCGGACCATGGTGGGGCCGCCGATGTCGATGTTCTCGATGGCCTCTTCCAGCGTGCAGCCTGCCTTGGCCACCGTGGCGGCGAAGGGGTAGAGGTTCACCACCACCAGGTCGATGGGGCCGATGCCGTGGGCGGCGATGGTGTCCATGTGCTCGGCCAGATCCCGGCGGGCCAGGATGCCGCCGTGCACCTTGGGATGGAGGGTCTTGACCCGGCCATCAAGCATTTCCGGGAAACCGGTGTAGTCCGACACGTCGGTGACCGGCAGGCCCGCATCCCGCAGGGCCTTGGCGGTGCCGCCGGTGGACAGCAGGCGCACCCCGAGGGCGGCCAGGTCGCGGGCCAGTTCCAGGAGGCCGGTTTTGTCGGAAACGCTGAGAAGGGCTTGGGTGACTTTCATGGTCAGGGAACGGGCAAAGTGGAATGGTGGAAAACCGGGAGCCGGCTCGCCCCGGGCAGGGCGCGCCGATCAGAGGATCTGGTAGTCGGAAAGCTTGCGGCGCAGGGTGTTGCGGTTGATGCCCAGCATCTCCGCGGCCACGGTCTGGTTGCCGCCGGCCAGCTGGAGGACGAACTCGAGCATGGGGCGTTCGGCGTTCTTCATCACCATCTCGTAGATGGCGGCGGGCTTTTCGCCGTCCAGATCGCGGAAATACTGGTCCAAGGTGCGCACGACGGAATCGGCGATCTCGTTCTTGCGGCTCATGCGGCAAGCTCCTGGGGAAAGGGGGCGACGGAGGGGGCGGCCTCGGCCTGGCGGATGAAGAAGTCATCCACCGCCGCGAGCTGGCTCGCCACGTCGGGCTGGACGTTGAGGTGCTGACGGAAGGCGGCGGCTCCAGGGATGCCACCGGTGTACCAGGCGATGTGCTTGCGGGCGATGCGCACCCCGGCCTCCTCGCCGTAGAAGGCATGGAGGTCCGCCAGGTGTTCCCGGCAGATACGGTGGATTTCGCTCAGGGTGGGGGCGGGCAGCTCCCGGCCGGTGGCCAGGAAGTGCTCGATCTCCCGGAAGATCCAGGGCCGGCCCTGGGCGGCGCGGCCGATCATCAGGCCGTCGGCGCCGGTTCTGACCAGGACTTCCCGGGCCTTGGCGGGGGAGGTGATGTCGCCGTTGGCGACCACCGGGATGCGGACCCGGGCCTTCACCTCGGCGATGGTGTCGTACTCGGCGGAGCCGGTGTAGCGGTCTTCCCGGGTGCGGCCGTGGATGGCCAGCATGCGGATGCCGGCGGATTCCGCCAGGCGGGCGATGCGCGGGGCATTGCGCTGGGCGCGGTCCCAGCCGGTGCGGATCTTGAGGGTCACCGGGGTGTCGGGCACGGCCGCCACCACCGCGTCGAGGATCCGGCCCACCAGGGTTTCGTCCCGCATCAGGGCGGAGCCCGCCATCACGTTACAGACCTTCTTGGCCGGGCAGCCCATGTTGATGTCGATGATCCGGGCGCCCTGATCCACGTTGTGGCGGGCGGCCTGGGCCATCATGGCCGGGTCGGCCCCGGCGATCTGCACCGAGATCGGGCCAGGCTCGCCGGCGTGGTTGGTGCGCCGCCGGGTCTTGGCGGTGGCGTAGAGCAGCGCGTTGGCGGTGACCATCTCGGAAACCGCCAGGCCGGCCCCCATCCGTTTGCACAGCTGGCGGAAGGGTCGATCCGTCACCCCGGCCATGGGCGCGACGAAAAGGTTGTTCCGCAGGGAGAAACCAGCTAGTTGCATGGGTATTGAGGGAAAGGGGGTGGTCCGCCAGGGGGCGTATTCTACTCCAAGCCAACAGGCCTGGCGTGGGGCGCAATCCCCCTCAAGGTGCCCGTTTCAGGGCCAGGCCCGGGCGCCGAACATCATGCGCTTGGCCACCAGATGGCGCAGGGGCGGGAACAGGTCCAGGGCCAGCAGCCCGGCCCCCCGGGCGTGGCGCAGGGGCGCCAGATCGTTGCTGAAGAGGCGCACCAGGCCATCGGTGAAACCGATGGTGCCCCGTCGGTCGAGCTGGCGATGGCGGCCGTAGCGGGCCAGTAGGGCCGGGGCGCCGGGGTCGCCAGGACGATCCAGCAGGCAGCGGGCCAGGGCGAAGACGTCCCGCAGGGCCAGGTTGAAGCCCTG
Organism: Rhodocyclaceae bacterium; assembly: GCA_034004685.1. GTDB lineage: Bacteria > Pseudomonadota > Gammaproteobacteria > Burkholderiales > Rhodocyclaceae > JAEUNX01. Next base: position 51,169 of record JAVEWG010000003.1, read on the forward strand.
GCCGGCCACCGGGTGGAGGGTCTGGGCGGCGTTGCCCAGCCACACCGTGCGCGGGCCCACCGGCTGGCGGCGGTAGCGCAGGGCCAAGGGGTAGGTGAGGAGCGGATCCACTTCGGTCAGGCGCAGGCGGCCGCCAAAGCGGGATTCCAGTTCGGCCCGATAGTCCCCCGCCGGCAGGGCTTTGAGACGTTCCGCCTCGGCCGGGGTGGCAGTATGGACCACCGCGTAGCGCTTGCCGAAGGGCAGCAGGGCCAGGGGGCCCTGGGGGGTGAAGCGTTCCCAGGCGGTGCCCTGATGGGGGGCCGCCGGGGTGGCCAGGGTGATGGCGGCGGTCTGGCCGTAATCCCGGGTCACCACATCCCGATCTCCCTCCTGGACGCCGCCTTCAGCACAGGCCACCAGGCGGGCTTCCAGGGTCCGGGGGGTGGCACCCCCGAGATTGGCGGTGATGCGCGCCCCTTGCGGGTCGAGGGCGGTGACCGGGCTTTCCGCCAGGATGGGAAGGCCGGCGGCCCTCACCGCAGCTTCCAGGGCCTGGGCCAGTTCTCCGGCGGAGGCCACGTAGCCCAGGGCCGGCAGGCCGTAGTCCGCGGCCTGGAGCCGGGTGCGGCCCAGGCCCCCTTGTTGGGAAACGTGGATGGTGGTGATGGGGGTGGCCGGGAAGCGGCCCCATACGCCCAGGCGCTCCAGGGTCAGGCGGGTGCCATGGGCCAGGGCCAGGGCCCGGGGGTCAAGGCTGGCGGCCTGGGGCGGGCGGGCGTCCGCCAGGGCGATGGCGAGGCCGGAATCCTTGAGGGCCAGGGCGAGGGACAGGCCCACCGGGCCGGCGCCCACGATCAGCAGGTCAGGCGCCATGGCGGGCATCCCTCATCAGGGCCTCGATGTCGGCCACTTGTTTTGGGGTAGCGGCGGTGATGAGTTCATGACCGTCAGGGGTGACCAGGGCGTCGTCCTCGATACGAATGCCGATGTTCCAGAAAGCTTCGGGCACGTCGTCCCCGGCGCGGATGTAGCAGCCCGGCTCGACGGTAAGCATCATGCCCGGCTCCAGGGGGCGCCACTGGCCGGCCAGCTTGTATTCCCCGGCGTCGTGCACGTCCCGCCCCAGCCAGTGGCCGGTGCGGTGCATGTAGAAGCGCCGGTAGCTGCCGGTTTCCAGGACGCTATCCAGGCTGCCGGTGAGTAGCCCCAGGTCCAGCAGGCCCTGGGCCAGCACCTTCACCGCGGCGTCGTGGGGCTCATTCCAGGGGGTGCCGGGTCGGATGTGCCCGCAGGCGGCGGCCTGGGTGGCCAGCACCAGTTCGTAGACCTCCCGCTGGGGGCCGGAGAAACGGCCATTGACCGGAAATGTGCGGGTGATGTCCGAGGCGTAGCCGTCCAGTTCGCAGCCGGCGTCGATGAGGAGGAGTTCCCCATCCGCCATGGGCCGGTCGTTTTCCACATAGTGCAGTACGCAGGCGTTGGCGCCGCTGGCCACGATGGAGGCGTAGGCCGGGGCCTGGGCGCCATGGCGGCGAAAGGCGTGGAGCAGTTCGGCCTCCACCTCGTATTCGAAGGCGCCAGGACGGGCGGCGGCCATGGCCCGGCGATGAGCTTCGTCGCTGATCCGGGCGGCCTGGCGCATGGTGGCGATCTCGCTGGCGTCCTTCACCAGACGCATCTCGTCCAGGGTCAGTCGCACGTCCCGGATTGCGCCGGGGGGCACCACGCCGGCCCTGGCATTGCCCCGCACGGTGTTGAGGGCGGTGGTGATGCGGGCATCGAAGTCGGCGTCGAACCCCAGGGAGTAGTGGATGGCCGGCTGGTCGGCGAAGAGTTCCGGCAGGCGCAGGGGCAGCTCGGCGATGGGGTGGGCGGCGTCCAGGCCGAAGGCTTCCCGGGCACCGTCCGGGCCAAAGCGGTAGCCGTCCCAGATTTCCCGCTCCATGTCCTTTTCCCGGCAGAACAGGATGCTCCGGGGGGCGGCCCCGGTCCTGCTGCCGGCTGCCAGCACCAGCACCGCCTCGGGCTCGGGAAAGCCGGTGAGGTAGTGGAAATAGCTGTCGGGGCGGTAGGGGTAGAGGGTGTCCCGGTTGCGAGCCCGCTCGGGGGCGGTGGGGATCACCGCCACGCCGCCCCCCTCGGCGGCCATCCGGTCGAGGAGGCGTTGGCGGCGGGCCTGGAAGGGGGCGATGTGACGGGCTGGGGTGGCGTCCATGGTGGTGATGATTTTTCAGAGAGGGGTGGAATTTCGAGTCCGCAGGAGGACATCCAGTTCGGCCAGGCGCTCGGGGGTGCCGATGTCCAGCCACAGGCCGCCATGATATTCCCCGCTGACCCGGCCTTGGTCCATGGCCGCCCGCAGCAGGGGGGCCAGGCGGATCGGCGCCCCCGCCGGCAGGGGGGCGAAGAGGGCGGGGTGGTAGAGGCCGATGCCGGAGAAGGTCAGGCAGGGTTCTCCCTGGGTGTGGACCCGGCCGCCGTCCAGGATGAAATCGCCCTTCGGGTGGTGGGGTGGGTTGGGTACCAGCACCAGGTGGGCCAGCAGGCCCTTGGCCGAGAGGGTGGAAGCGCGGCCCAGGAGGGGGGCGAAGTCCACATCGGCGTGGATGTCCCCATTGACCACCAGGAAGGGTTCGTCCCCCAGCAGCGCCAGGGCCTGGCGGATGCCGCCGGCGGTTTCCAGGGCGCGCTCTTCCCGGGACCAGGCGATGGCCACCCCCAGGGTGCTGCCGTCCCCGAAGGCGTCTTCCAGCTGTTGGCCCAGGTGGGCGTGGTTGATCACCAGTTGGGTGACGCCGGCCTCCCGCAGGGCCTCGATATGCCACTGGATGAGGGGCTTGCCGCCAGCGGGCAGGAGGGGCTTGGGGCAGTGGTCGGTGAGGGGGCGCATCCGCTCCCCCCGGCCGGCCGCCAGGATCATGGCTTTCATGGGTGGGGCCTCAGAAGGTGTAGCCCACGTCGTGGTCCCGGCCTTCCACCTGGTCCAGCAGTTTCAGCAGGGGCCCCAGTTCCCGGTAACGCTCGCAGGCCCGGCGCAGGTAGTCCATGACCAGGGGCATGTCCTTGAGGTAGCCCGCCTTGCCGTCCCGGTGGTACAGGCGGGCGAAGATCCCCAGCACCTTGAGGTGGCGCTGGACCCCCATCCATTCGTAATCCCGGTGGAACTCGCCGAAGTCTTCCCGCACCGGCAGGCCGACCTTGCGGGCCGCTTCCCAATAGCGGGCCAGGAGATCCAGCACGAAGTCTTCCTCCCAGCGGATGTAGGCGTCCTTGAAGAGGGAGGCCAGATCGTAGGTGATGGGGCCGTACACCGCGTCCTGGAAGTCCAGCACCCCGGGGTTGGGTTGGCTCACCATGAGATTGCGGCAGTGGTAGTCCCGATGGACGAAGACCCGAGGCTCGGCCAGGTTGCGGGCCAAAATGGCCTCGAAGGCTTGGTGGAGGGTGGCTTGCTGGTCGGTGGACAGTTCCACCCCCTTGTGGCGGCCCAGGTACCAGGTGGGAAAGAGGTCCAGCTCCCGGGCGAGGAGGGCCCGGTCGTAGTCTGGCAGCACTCCGGGGCGGCTGGCGGCCTGGATGGCGATCAGGGCCCCCAGGGCGTCGGCATACAGGTGGTGGGCGTTGGCGGGGGTGAGGGCGTCCAGGTAGGTGGTGCTGCCCAGGTCAGAGAGGAGCAGAAAGCCTTGTTCCAGATCCTGCTCCTCCACCCTGGGGACGTGGGCGCCGGCAGCGCCGAAGAGTTCCGCCACCTGGAGGTAGGGGCGGCAGTCTTCGTGGCTGGGGGGGGCATCCATGACGATGCGGGGGGTGGGGTCGTCGTCGAAGATCACCCGGAAATAGCGGCGGAAGCTGGCGTCGGCCGATGCCGGCTGGATTTGATAGGCGCGGCCGGGGCGTCGCTGGGCGAGCCAGGCTTGAAGCTGGGCAAGGCGTTCCAAGGAATATCTCCACCGTTGGGGAGGGCCCGGTTGCCTGATCGCGAGCCATCGCTCGATGGTCAAGGAGGAGGGGCCCTCATGTACAATTGCCAATTTTACCAAGCGTCACGGCTTACCGCGTGGGCCGGGGCGGGAATCAGGAGATGGGTTTGCGACCGCCTCGTCTGCAATCGCCGGTCGGACCGCGCCTCAAGCGGCTCCCGCTGTTGTTGTTCTGGATGTCCGGCAGCGTTTTCGCCGCCGGGCTCGGGCCTTTGGAAGTTTCGCCGGACTTGATCCGCCCGTCATCGCCGAAGGGCGCTTTAGCGCCGGTGGGCGCGGCCAACTCCCTGCCGCCCCGCCCCAAGACCGAGGCTGGCGGGGCCCCGGCGGCCAGGCCGGTGGCGGCCACGCCGGCCGGCGTAACGGTCCGCCCCCAGCCGGCGCCGCCCGCAGCGGCCGCCGCCGCGCGGGTGGCTGTGCCGGAAAATCTTGCCAAGGGGGCCACCTGGGTGGAGGCCCGCAGCGTGAGCGGGGTCCAGAACGTGGACATGGTGGCCGAGGGTGACGCGGTGCTGGTCCGGGATGACCTGACCCTGCGGGCCGACCGGCTGACTTACCAGCAGCTCGCCGACCAGGCGGAGGCCACCGGCAACGTCCGCCTGGAGCGGGGCCAGGAATCCATGCAGGGCCCCCGGGCCAGCCTCCAGCTGGGCGCCCATACCGGGGAATTCGATTCCCCCGCCTATACGGTAAGCCGTCAGAACACCCCTGAGCCGGGGATGCCGGCCCAGTCGGTCACCGGCAGCGGCCACGCTGACAAGCTCTATTTCGAGGGCGAGAACCAGTACCGGCTGACCAATGCTACCTGGTCTACCTGCAAGGCCGAGGATCCGGACTGGTACATCCGCGCCCAGGAACTCAAGCTGGACTATGACCGCCAGGTGGGCGAGGCTCAGGGCGGGGCGGTGGTGTTCAAGGATGTACCCCTGCTGTACATGCCCTGGGCGGATTTCCCCCTGGCCAACCAGCGCCAGTCGGGTTTCCTGTCCCCCACGTTCGGCACGTCCACCAAGACCGGTCTGGACCTGGCCGCGCCTTACTACTGGAACATCGCCCCCAATTACGACGCCACCCTGACGCCCCGTTTCATGGGGCGGCGGGGCGTGCAGATGGGAGGCGAGTTCCGTTACCTCACCCCGGGATACAAGGGCGAGACCCGCCTGGAGTGGCTGCCCGAGGACCGGGTGGCGGGCGGCGCCCGGGCGGCGGGCTCGATCCAGCACAGCCAGGTGTTCATGCCCGGCCTGGTGGCCTCGGTAAACCTCAATCGGGTTTCGGACAGCCAGTACTTCGAGGATCTGTCCACCCGGCTGAGCAATATTTCCCAGTCCAACCTGGTCCAGGAGGGGCGGGTGAGCTATTCCGCCGGCGGTTGGTGGGATGTCTCGGGTCTGGTGCAGTCCTACCAGACCTTGAGCGGCACCCGGCCCTACCGGCGGATGCCCCAGCTGAGCCTCAACGCCCATCGCGCCGAACTGCCCCTGGGCGTGGCTGTGGCCATGAAGGGGGAATATACCCAGTTCGAGATTCCCGACCAGGATCGTCCCGAGGGCAGCCGCACGGTGCTCTATCCCCAGATCAGTCTGCCCCTGGAGACGGCCGCCTTCAGCCTGACCCCCAAGCTGGGGGTGCATCACACCCAGTATTCCCTGGACCGGCCCCTGGACCCGAAGGCCGACTCCCTGACCCGGACCCTGCCTATCGCCACGCTGGATGGCGCGGTGGTCTTCGAGCGGGATTGGTCCTTTGGCGGGCGCAACTTCATCCAGACCCTGGAGCCGCGCCTCTACTACGTTTACATCCCCTACGAGAAGCAGAATCCGGCCCAGTACCCGATCTTCGACAGCGGCTATTACGATTTCAACTTCGCCCAGATCTTCTCGGAGAACATCTTCGCCGGCAGCGACCGCATCGCCAACGCCAATCAGCTCACCGCCGCCGTCACCTCCCGCCTGATCGATCCGGCCACCGGCGCCGAGCGGCTCAAGGCCGCCATCGGCCAGCGCTACTATTTCGAGGATCAGCGGGTGCTCCTTAATGCCAGCGACGTGGCGCGCAGCGGCAAGCGGGCGGACATCGTGGCGGCCTTCGGTGGCCGGGTGGCGGACAAGACCACCCTGGACACCGGCTGGCAGTACAACCCCCGGGACGGGGAAACCGAGCGCTTCAACTTCGACCTGCGCTGGCAGCCCGAGTACGCCAAGGCCCTGGGCCTGGCCTGGCGCTACAAGCGCAACCCGGACAATGCCGATCCCCTGCGCCCCACCGGCTATCGGGACATCGACATCACCGGCCAGTGGCCCTTCGGCGGCGGCTGGTACGGGGTGGGGCGATTCAACCGTTCCTTGCTGGAGCATCGCACCACCGAGGCCATTGCCGGCCTGGAGTATGACGGGGGCTGCTGGGTGGTGCGTACCGCCTTGCACCGCTACGTGAGCCGCAACAGCCAGTCCGACACCATCGAGAACTCCGGTTCCACCACGGCCTTCTTTGTCCAGCTGGAACTCAACGGCCTGTCCAGCCTGGGCTCCAGCCCCCTGACTTTGCTGCGTCGCAGCGTGCCGGGGTACGGCAAGATCAACGACACTTCCGCCGCCGGCCTGTTCGGCGCCAACGAGTAATCCGCCATTCCTCCCCCTGGATTCCATGAACACGATTCTTCCCGCCCGTTCTTTCCGCGCCCTGGGCGCCGCCCTTGGTTTGCTGGTATTGCCCTCCCTGGCCCCGGCCGCCCCCGCCTCCCAGGCGGTGGATCGCATCGTGGCGGTGGTTAACGACGAGGCCGTCACCGGGCTGGAGCTGCGGGATCGGGTCGAGGCGGCGGTACGCCAGCTGCAGCGCCAGGGCACGCCCCTGCCGCCCCAGGATGTGCTGGAAAAGCAGGTCCTGGAGCGCATCATCCTGGAGCGGGCCCAGACCCAGCTGGCCAAGGATTCCGGCCTCAAGGTGGACGACGCCACCCTGGAGCGGGCCATTGCCCGCATCGCCGATTCCAACCAGATGGACATGGCCACCTTCCGGGCCGCCGTGGAAAAGGACGGGCTCCCCTGGAACCGTTTCCGGGACAACATCCGCAATGAAATCCTCCTGTCCCGCTTGCGGGAACGGGAGGTGGATAGCCGGGTGGTGGTGACCGACGCCGAGGTGGACAACTTCCTGGCCAACAACCCCGAAGCCCTCTCCGGCGAGGAGTTCATGATCGCCCACATCCTGCTTCGGGCGCCGGACGGTGCTTCGCCGGAGCAGTTGATGCGACTCAAGGCCCGGGCCGACGAAGTGATGGCCCGGCTCCGGTCCGGCGACGACTTCTCCCGGGTGGCGGCCACCTATTCCGATGCGCCGGATTCCACCAGCGGCGGCGTGGTGGGCTGGCGTGGGCGGGATCGCATGCCGGCCCTGTTCCTGGATTCCATCAAGGATCTGCGGCCCGGCCAGATCACCCCGGTGCTGCGTAGCCCCGCCGGCTTGCACATCATCAAGCTGATGGATCGCCGGGGGGGCGGGAAGGAGTCCTTGCAGCAGGTGGTCCAAACCCATGCGCGCCACATCCTGATCAAGACCTCCGAAGTGGTGTCCGACGCCGATGCGGAGCGCCGCCTTGCGACCCTGCGGGAGCGGGTGGTCAATGGCAGCGATTTCGGCGGACTGGCCAAGGCCAGCTCCGCCGATCTGTCCGCCGCCAAGGGCGGGGACCTGGGCTGGCTCAATCCGGGCGACACGGTTCCCGAATTCGAGCGGGCCATGGATGCCCTCAAGCCTGGCGAAGTGAGCAAGCCGATCCAGTCTCCCTTCGGCTGGCACCTGATCCAGGTGCTGGAGCGGCGCACCCAGGACGTTTCCAATGAACGCAAGCGCAACACCGCCCGGGCGGCCCTGCGGGAGCGCAAGGCCGACGAATCCTTCGACGACTGGCTGCGCCAGCTGCGGGATCGCACTTTCGTGGAATACCGGCTTGACCAGTAAGCCGGTTCTGGCGATTACCAGCGGAGAGCCTGCCGGAGTCGGCCCGGAGCTGTGCCTGGCCCTGGCCGGGAAAGACCTTCCGGCGCGCCTGGTGGTGTTGGGCGACGCCCGCCTGCTGGCGGAGCGAGCCCGTTTGCTGGGCAAGGAACTTCCCCTGGTGCCCTTCGATCCGGCCCGTCCAGGGGTTTCAGGTGGTCTGGAAATCCTGGATCTTCCCCTGGGGATAGCGTGCCGGCCAGGCCATCTGGATCCGGCCAATAGCCCTCATGTCCTGGCGATCCTGGATCGGGCCATCGCCGGTTGCAAATCCGGGGAATTCGCCGGCATGGTGACCGCCCCGGTGCACAAAGGGGTGATCTGCGAGGCTGGCATTTCCTTCAGTGGCCATACCGAGTACCTGGCGGAGCATACCGCCACTCCCCGGGTGGTCATGATGTTGGTGGGTGGGGGGCTGCGGGTGGCCCTGGCCACCACTCATCTGCCCCTGGCCCAGGTGCCGGAAGCCCTGACCCAGGAACTCCTGGGTGAAACCCTGGAGATCCTCCACCGGGATCTGGTGGATCGCTTTGGCATCGCCAAACCCCGCATCCTGGTGGCCGGCCTCAACCCCCATGGGGGGGAGGGTGGCCATATGGGGCGGGAGGAAATCGACGTGATCATCCCGGTTCTGGAACGCCTGCGGGCCCAGGGCATGAAGCTGCTGGGGCCCCTGCCCGCCGACACCCTGTTCGTGCCCCACACCCTGGCTCAGGGGGACGCGGTGCTGGCCATGTACCACGACCAGGGCCTGCCCGTGTTGAAACACGCCAGTTTCGGCGGTGGGGTGAATGTGACCCTGGGGCTCCCCATTGTGCGGACCTCGGTGGATCACGGCACCGCCCTGGATCTGGCTGGCACCGGCCGGGCCGATCCGGGCAGCCTGTTTGCGGCGGTGGACCTGGCCATCCAGCTATGCCAGCGAGGCCAGTCATGATGGACGGACACCACGCCCGCAAGCGCTTTGGCCAGAACTTCCTGTCCGACCCCAACATCATCCGCAAGATCATCGACGCCATCGCCCCCCGGGCCGGGGAGGAAATGGTGGAAATCGGGCCGGGCCTGGGGGCCATGACCGATCCCCTGGTGGAGCGCCTTGGGCATCTGCATGTGGTGGAAATCGACCGGGATCTGATCGCCCGCCTCAAGGAGCGCTACGCCCCCGAACGCCTGAGCATCCACGAGGGAGATGCCCTGGCCTTCGACTTCGCCACCCTGGGCCAGCCCCTGCGGGTGGTGGGCAACCTGCCCTACAACATCTCCACGCCCCTGCTTTTCCACCTGGCCTGCTACGCCGAGCGGGTGCGAGACATGACCTTCATGTTGCAAAAGGAGGTGGTGATGCGCATGGTGGCGGAGCCAGGCAGCGCCGATTACGGGCGCCTGTCGGTGATGCTCCAGTACCGTTTCCGCATGGGGCGCCTCTTTGACGTGCCGCCAGGGGCCTTTCGCCCGGCCCCCAAGGTGACCTCCAGCATCGTGCGGATGATCCCCTTGCCCCCCGAGCAATTGGGGGCGCGGGACGAGGCGCTGTTTGGCCAGGTGGTGACCGCCGCCTTCGGCCAGCGCCGCAAGACCCTGCGCAATACTCTGAAGGAATTCCTCTCCGAAGGTGACTTCGCCACCCTGGGCTTGGATCCAGGCCTGCGGGGCGAGCGCCTGGCGGTGGCGGATTTCGTGGCCATCGCCAACCTCTGCGCGGCCCGCGGCAGCTAGGGCTGATCATCCTGGAGGGCTCGCCGCCGGGACACCGGGGCACGGAGAAAGGCAGAACGGCGAGAAGTTAAGGCGCTTGCCGGACTTTCCCCCTCACCTTTCGGGCGAGGGGACTGCGCTGGCAGTCCCATGGTTTTTTTCTGTGATCGCGGAACCGCTGCGGTTCAACCGAGGTTTTTAGGATCATTGCTGGCCGCAGATGGCGGCCAGCATCTTTTGCCGTTCGGTCTGGACGGATTCGATCAGGCTCCCGAACGCTTCTCGCTCGATTCCCAAGGTGGCGCTATCGAGTAGCTGCTGGCGGTTCTCGTGGCGCAAGGTGGCCAGGGGATTGGGGGTCTCGGTGGCCAGGCCGGCCACGAACAGCACATCTCCAAGCCGTTTGGGGGGCCAACTGCCACCATAGGGGTCTTCGTAATCGAAGGCGTTCAGGATCTCCTCGGGCATGTCCAGGGCTTCCAGCAGGGCGTGGCTGACGGGCTCGCTCCAGGTGGCCACGAATTCGGCGAAGCGGGGCATGTCTGCCTCCAGCTCCGGAAACTCCGCCGCCCTGGCCACCAGGAAAAATTCCCCGATATCCACCAGCATGCCAGCAAACAGGGCCGTATCCGCCGAGCCGACCCGCAGCTTGCGGGCCAGGGCATAGGACCAGCAGGCCACCTCCACCGAATGGACCCACAGGCCCGAAGCGATCAGGCGCATGCCCTTGGATCGGTGGTCCCGGGCCAACTGTTCGGCGGCCACGGCGAAGGCCAGGCAGCGCAGGGTGGCCAGGCCGATCCGCCTGACACCGTCGGTGACGCTGGTGATGGGCGTGCCATAAGGATTGAGGGCCACCGAATTGGCCATCCGCACCACTTTGGCGGAAAGTACCGGTTCGGCCTGCACCGCCTTGGCAATCTGGTCCAGGGAAGCGTTCGGGTCGTCCGCCAGGCGTTTGATCCGCATGGAAACATCGAAAGCGGTGGGGAAGTTGAGGCGCCCTTCTTCCAGCTCCCGCTCGATAGCCTCTGCGTAACGTTGTGCCTGGGTTTCGAAATCCGCCATCGGGGCTCCTCTGGGAAACGGGGTCGTAGATTGCTAGATAACGGCCGGGTGGGTTGAAAACTTGAGTGGGCCTTGCCGCGCTAGTGGTCAATCGCCAACAGGCGACTCTGGCGCGGCAGGTGGCGCGCCAGGAAGTCCATCTGGTCGGCCAGGATGTGGCGGTTGCAGAGGATCAGGTATTCCGCCTTGTTGGGCACGTAGGGCGCGTAAAGCAGGGGCATTCGGGCCTGTTCGGGCGTTCGGCCACTCTTGCGTTGGTTGCAGCTGCGGCAGGCGGTCACCACGTTCATCCAGATATCCCGTCCGCCCTGAGAGATGGGGTGGACGTGATCTCGAGTCAGGTGGCCGCCAGGGAGCCGGCAGCCGCAGTAGGCGCAAAGCTGGCGATCCCGGTGGAAGAGCTCCCGGTTATTCAGGGGCGGCACCGCCAGCAGATAGCCGGCCTGGAGGGCCCGGCCGCGGATCGCGATGATGCTGTTGGCGGTGATCTCCGAGCGTCGTCCGGTGAGGCGGTTGATGCCCCCGTGGATCAGGATGTGGCGTTCACCGGCAGTCCATGCCACCATGTCAAGAGCATAGTAATGGCAGGCCGTCTGCCAGCTGACCCAGCGGTGGGGCTGGCCGTGCATGTCCAGGGTCAGCACCAAGGGGTGGCGGGGAGGGGGGATCTCCCTGCCCATCGTTTCCCTCGCCACGGAATTTTGCTTGTCATGGTTCACGGTGCCATCTCCGTCCTCTTCGGTGGACCCGCCGGGGCGCCACGCCTGGCCCTGGCTGCGGGCCTGTCGGTGCTGGTCCATCTGATCCTGCTCTGGCCAGGCCCCTCCCGGGTGCCAAGGCTGGGGCCGGTCAACGTCATCAGAGCAGAACTGCGGTCCATGGCGCAAGGGGAGCGCCCCCGGGCGGCAGTTTCCCGGCAGGATGGGGCGATCGGCAGGGGCTCGATCCCCGGCTCCATGCCTGTTGGAGGGGGGGCCGGCGTAAAGGGTTCGGCGCCGCGCCTCCGCCAGGAGGCTTCTCGGGAGACGGGGGTGGCGACCGTCCGGCCAGCCGTGCCGTTGGCACCGTCCGCTTCCCTGAGCCGTCAGACTGAATTGGAGGCCTCCGGCCAGCGGGTCAGTCCGGATGCCTTGGTGGATTTTCGCCTGAGGCTGGCCCGGGCTTTGCGTGCCCTCCCTGGAGAAGGGGCTCCACCTTCCGTTTCCAGCCTGGTAACGGTGGAATTACGGGTTCACATCCTGCCGGGCGGCCGCCCGTTGGTGGCAGTGGCCAACGATGGCAGCGCGCCTGCCGTGGCGGCCTGGGCAAAGGCAAGGGTCGCCGAGGCGGCAGCGGGTCAGGGGCTGTCGGAATGGGTCGGACTGGCGGTGGATCTGGCCGTAAGTATTGAGCCTGGCGGCCTTCCCGGGCCGGCACCCTAAGGGGGCTGGCCGTGCCGGCGCAGGGTCCTATTTGCTGACTGGCGCATGGCCAGGAACGACGATGTCCAGGGTATGGAAGCTGTAGGCGCCGCGCCGCCGATCCTCGAAGTAATGGCGTAGCGTCAAGGCGATGGTGCGGAAGGCCAGGTCGTCCCAGGGAATGTCCTTCTCGGTCATCAACACCGTCTCCAGGGATTCCTCGCCCGGGCCGAAATCCAGGTCCAGCAGGCGGGCTCGGTAGATAATATGCACCTGACTGATCTGGGGAACGTTGATCAGGGAGAACATGCCTCCCAGTTCCACCCGGGCGCCGGCTTCCTCGATAGTTTCCCGCTGGGCGCCTTCGGCGGTGGTCTCGCCGTTTTCCATGAAACCGGCGGGCAGCGTCCAGAAACCATAGCGCGGCTCGATGGCCCGCCGGCACATCAGGATTTTGTCTTCCCACTCGGCCAGGGCGCCCACCACGATCTTGGGGTTGAGGTAGTGGATGGCGCCGCAGTGGTCGCAGACGTGGCGGGGGAGGGAGTCCCCGGCGGGGATGCGCAGGGACACTGTATGGCCGCAGGTGGAGCAATACTTCATGAAGGATCCTTGGTTTTTGTCAATTCTAGACCCCAAGGAGTGTGGCGAGAATCCTCATTTGCCGGTGGGGCCGGGGCTCAAGTCTCCAGTCCGTTCGTCGTTAGTGCATGACGTGAGCAATCGTGCCTGAATGCTCGCGTGATCCGTATCCCATAGGTTGATGTATCCATGGTGCCGTCTTTTGACGTCAATAAGTTCGAGCAGATGAAGGCTTCGGGGGATTTGCCCTCGCCGCGAGGGTCGGCTCTGGCCATCATCCGCATGATCCAGGAAGAAGACGTATCCCTGGCAGAACTGGCGCGGGTGATCAAGACCGATCCGGCCTTCGTCGGGCGCTTGATCAAGGCCGCCAATGGCTTGCTTCCCCTGGACCGGCGGCCGGTGGCCTCGATTCCAGAGGCCTTGATGGTTCTGGGTTTGCCGGCCGTGCGCACCATGGCTTTGGGGTTTTCCCTCCTTTCCAGCTATCGCCAGGGCGCCTGTGTGGGGTTTGACTACGAGCGCTACTGGAGTTCGTCCTTGTTGATGGCCTTGGCCATGCAACTGGTGACCCAGCGCACCCGGGTTGCGGCACCCGATGAAGCGTTTTCCGTGGGGCTTCTGGCCCGGATTGGTGAGTTGGCCCTGGCCACCATGTACGTAAAGGGGTACGAGGGGGTACTGGCGGAGCACCGCAGCTTTCCAGAAACCCGGCTGGCGGACCTGGAGCGCCAGGCCTTCGCCATGGACCACCGGGAACTGAGCGCCGCCATGCTGGCGGACTGGAAATTTCCCAGAGTCTTCAGCCAGCCGGTGTTCTATTTCGAACAACCCGAGCGGGCGCCCTATGGGGCAGGCTCGCGGGAATACATGGTGACCCATGGCCTGGTGCTGGCAGCGGCGCTCGCCGAGCTGTGCCTGGCCGAAAGCGTGGAACAGCCTCGCCTGCTGCCTGGCGTGGTGGCCCTGGCCAATCGGATTGGCCTGGACAGGGATGTGCTGACTGCCATGTACGACCGCTTGGGCAAGGAGTGGCTGGAGTGGGGGGCGATTCTCAAGCTGCCTGCAGAAACCTTGCCGCCCTTCTCCGAGTTGGCCGAGGCCGTCGCCAACCAGACTTCGGAAGCCGTTTCAGCCGATCCGGTGCCCGCTGCTGGCGTCCAGGGGGAGGGCCCGGCCCGGGTGGGCCTGGCCCTGCGGGTTTTGATCGTGGATGACGACGCGTCGATCCGAGCCGTGTTGCGGGGCGTTCTGGAGCGGGCGGGGCACAAGGTTTTCGAGGCTGTCCATGGGCGGGCCGGACTTGAAATGGCGCTGGAGATCCAGCCGCAACTGATGATCATCGACTGGATGATGCCCGAGATGGATGGGCTGGAGCTGACCCGCTCCCTGCGCAAGACCAAGATCGGGCGCACCATTTACATCCTTCTCCTCACCAGCCTGGAGGAGGACGATCGTCTCATCGAGGCGTTCGAGAACGGGGTGGACGATTTCGTCACCAAGCCGGTCAAACCCCGGGTGCTGGCGGCCCGCTTGCGGGCCGGCCATCGGGTGATCCGCCTGCAGCAGGAGATCGAGAAGGACCGGGAAGAAATCCGCCATTTCGCGGCCGAGTTGGCGGTGTCCAACCGGCGTCTGCAGGAAGTGGCCCTGACCGATTCCCTCACGGGCTTCCCCAATCGGCGCTATGCCATCGAGCGGATGACCCAGGAGTGGGCCGCGTCCCAGCGCTCCCGGCGGCCCCTGTCCTGCATGGTGATCGATGTGGATGGGTTCAAACAGATCAACGACGGTTATGGCCATGACGTGGGCGATCGGGTGCTGGTCCAGGCTTCCTCAGCCCTCAAGCTCGCCCTGCGTAGCCAGGACGTGATCGCACGAACCGGTGGCGACGAATTTCTGGTGATCTGCCCGGAAACCTCCCTTGAGGCGGCGGTGGTGTGCGCAGAGCGTCTGCGCAAGGCTGTTGAAGGAGCCAGGCTGACGGCTGACGGCGTGGCCCTGGGGGTAACCATCAGCGTTGGGGTCGCCACGCGGGATGGCACCATGGCCGATCCGGATGCCCTCCTGAAACGGGCCGATCAGGGGGCTTATCTGGCCAAGCAACGGGGGCGTAACAAGGTGGGGACGGTACAATCCATTCAGAAGTCAGTCAGTCCCCCTGGGGCGGCGGGCTCGGGAGGATAGACCCACCAATGAATCAGCGGTTTGTTTCCGCGCCCCGGAGTTCCGTGCTCCTGCGGGTGCTATTGGTGGATGATTCCGAGGATGACGCTTTCCTGCTCAGGGCCGAGTTGGCGCGTCGCGGTCTCCCCCTGACGTATCACCGGGTCGATTGTGAGATCGATCTGGCTGCGGCCTTGACCCAGGACGAGTGGGATCTGGTCATCTCGGATCATTGCATGCCCGGCTTCGATGCCTTTGGCGCCCTGGAAACCCTCAAGCGCAGTGGTCGGGATTTGCCCTTTGTGCTGCTTTCGGGGCATATACCGGAGCAATTGGCCGTGGCGGCCATGAGCCAGGGGGTGGACGACTTCGTTGAGAAAGGCAACTACGATCGCCTGATTCCGGTGATCGAACGGGAAATCCGTGGGGCTGCAGCGCGCCAGGCCGCACGCCAGGCCGAGCAGCATCTGCGCCAGGTGGCCAATTTCGATGCCCTGTGCGCCCTGCCCAACAAGCACCTGTTCTGCGCCAAGGTGGCCGACTGGATCGCTGATACCCGCCGACGGGGCAAGCCTTGCCAGGGTACCTTGCTGGCCTTGGATCTTGATCGCTTCCTGCGGATCAACGCGAGCCTGGGCTACGCTGCGGGGGACGATATTCTGCGGGCAGTCGCCCAGCGTCTGGTGGAAACCCTCGATGCGGACGTGCTGGTGGGGCGCCTCGGCAGCGATGAATTCGGCGTGTTCGTGCCGGGAGAAAGCAGCCAGGAGAGCGCCGACATCTTTGCTCGCTGGGTTCGGCGGATTTTCGATAAGCCCTTCTTGAAGGGGCGGGAGGAAGTGGTTCTTAGCGCCAGCATCGGCATCGCGCCGGTGGAGGGGGCGACGGCGGAAGCCTTCGAATGTCTGCTGAACGCTGAAACCGCCATGGCCCAGGTGAAGCGGGCCGGGGGAAACGGTTATCGCTTTTTCGAGTTGGCCATGAGCCAGCTGTCGGCTGAAACCTTGGCCTTGGAGGGGGATTTGCGCGGGGCTCTGGACCGGGGAGAGCTGTTCCTGGTCTATCAGCCGGTAGTGGATGGGGAGAGCGGGGTAACCCTGGGGGTGGAGGCCTTGTTGCGGTGGCGCCACCCGGAGCGGGGCGTGGTGCCCCCCGACCGCTTCATCCCGGTGGCGGACGAAACCGGTTTGATCGTGGAGATCGGTACCTGGGTCCTGGCCGAAGCCTGTCGCCAATGCCGCCAGTGGCAGCTTGCGGGTGATACCGAATTGCGCATATCGGTGAACGTGTCGGCGGTGCAGTTCGGGCAGCCCAGCCTGCTGGGGGCGGTGGCCAGCGCTCTGTCGGCCAGCGGCTTGTCCGCTGCCAGCCTGATGCTGGAGATCACCGAGACATCCATCATGCGTGACGTGGGAGCCACCGCGGCCATGCTCCGTGCCCTCAAGGACATGGGCGTGCGGATCGCGGTGGATGATTTCGGAACGGGTTATTCGTCCCTGTCCTACCTCAAGCGCTTTCCCATCGACATCATCAAGATCGACAAATCCTTTGTCAGGGATCTGTGTGAAGACGACGAGGATGCGGCGATCGTCAGGGCGATCATCGCCCTGGCCCACAGCATGCGCCGGGAGACCATCGCCGAGGGGGTCGAAAGCGGCGAGCAGTTGGCGCTGCTGCTGCGGGAGCGGTGTGGCTTGCTTCAGGGCTACCACCTGGGGCGCCCGGTGCCTGCCGAAGAGATCAGCCAGCGGTTGGCGGAAGAGGCCTTGCATCGGGCTGATGGAAAGATCGAAAAAAATACCTAAAGTTTTTTCCCCGTCGGCCGCTATCTGCACTACGAAAGAAGTGAATCTCGTCGTGTAAGACAGATTCTTACGTTCGACGCAGCTTTCTTCCCACGCGTTTTTCCGACGCCACCTGATTCTTTCCTGCCCCTCAAATCTGGACAATCGTTATCATGCTTGGCGCGTGCCCAGCCACGCCCAGAAGGAGTCGATGACGATGACCACGCTGCAGGATGAAATCCGCGAACTGAATCTGGCTTATCTGATGCTCGTCCAGCGCATGCTGCGGGAGGATCGGGAGAGCGCCCTGTTCCGCCTGGGGGTCGGTGCCGATGTGGCTGACCTGCTGCTGGGGCTCGGTTCTGCCCAGTTGGTGCGGATGGCCGGTAGCCAGATGCTGTTGCCTCGTTTCCGGTTCGATGACGCCATGATGGCCGGGTTGCTGGCGGGACAGGGCCGCGATCAGGCCGCCGCCGGCTTGCATGCAGCCATCCTTGCCACCGGTCGTCCGGTGGAAACCCAGGCCTGAGGAAGAATCATGAGAAACAAGACCATCCTGCAGGAAGCCGAAGACATCCGCCTGGCGGTGGAGATGGTGCAGCTTGGCGCACGCATGCAGATGCTGGAGGTGGAAACCCAGTTGAGCCGGGAGCGTTTGCTGAAAATCTACAAGGAGGTGCGCGGCGTTTCTCCTCCAAAGGGGATGCTGCCCTTTTCCACTGACTGGTTCATGACCTGGCAGCCGAATATTCACGCGTCCCTGTTCATGGGGCTCTACAACTTCATGGGGCAGCAAGCCGGGCTGACCGGGCTGCCTGCCATTCTCAAGGCTTATCGCCTGTATCTTGACCATCTGGCGGGCGAAGACCTGGAGCCCGCCCTCAGCCTGACCCGGGCATGGACCCTGGTGCGCTTTTTTGAGGCGGACCTGCTCCATCTGGCGAGCTGCTCCTGCTGTGGCGGCAAGTTCGTGACCCACGCCTACGATCCGACCCGTGATTTTGTCTGCGGGTTGTGCAACATGCCCTCCCGGGCCGGCAAGACCCGCCGCAATCAAGTGGCGCAAGAGAGCGAACGGGTCTGACCAGGCTTCAGTCTGGTCCGTGGAAAAAGCCGCCAGTTGGGCGGCTTTTTCTTTTGTTCCCGCTGGCGAACAGGCCGCCTGTCAAGTAGCGGAGCAGGAGTGTGGAACCTGGGCCTTGCGTTCAAGGCTGCCAGCCCCCCAAGGACCTCAGGGCCATTCGGGTAGTTCGCCTTCAGGCAAAAATCCGTCTTGATCGCCGGATGTCGCCGAAGTAGTCCCTTAAAATAGCGACCGATGCTGCCTTACTGGCGCCTGTCGGCGTACTACTTCTTTTACTTTGCCTTCGTTGGCGCCTTTTCCCCCTACTTTTCCCTCTATCTGCAGGATCTGCGTTTTTCCGCTACCGAAATCGCCATTCAGATGTCGATGATGCAGGTGATGCGGATCGCGGCTCCGGCCCTGTGGGGATGGCTGGCGGACCGGGCGGGTGCGCGCTTGCCTATCGTCAGGATGGCGGCGCTTTTGAGCCTGGTGGGGTTTTGCGGGTTTTTCATGACCCGCCAGTTTGGCGGCATGCTTTTGGCCATGGCAATCATGGCGTTCTTTTGGAGTGCGGCCCTGCCCTTGGTGGAGAGTGTCACCTTCTCTCATCTGGGCCCTCATGCCGGGCGCTACGGCCGAATCCGGTTGTGGGGCTCGGTGGGCTTCATCGTGGTGGTTCTGGGCTTGGGGCGGATGCTCGACACCCTGCCGGTGACGGCCATTCTTTGGGTTTCCGGAGCGCTCCTGGCGGGCATCCTGGTGTGTGCCCTGTTGATTCAGGATGTGCCCCGCACCGCCGGGGTGGAGGTCGGGGCCGGGTTGGTGGAGATCCTTCGGCGGCGGGAGGTCCTGGCCTTTTTCGGGGGCTGTTTCCTCATGTCTGCTGCCCACGGCGTGCTCTATGTCTTCTATTCGGTGTTCTTGGTCGCTCAGGGCTACGATAAGACAACCGTTGGCGTAATGTGGACCATCGGTGTGGTGGCCGAGATCCTTGTATTCATGGTGATGCCTCGGTTGCAGCGCCGGTTCTCCCTGCGGGGGATCTTGCTGTTCTCCTGCGCCACGGCGGTGCTTCGTTTCGCGCTGATTGGTTGGGGGGCAGCATCTCCTTTGGTGCTGGTGCTGGCCCAGGTGATGCATGGGGCAACCTTTGGCGCCTTCCATGGGGCTGCCATCGCGGTGGTGAACCAATGGTTTCCGGGCCGTCTCCAGTCCAGGGGGCAAGCCATTTATGGCAGCGTATCTTTCGGGGCCGGAGGCATGGTGGGCGGCTTGACGAGTGGGTTGGTCTGGGACAGTTTCGGGGCGACCTGGGCGTTTTCCCTGGGGTCGTCGATTGCCTTGGTGGGCTGGATCGCCATGGCGGGGGGATGGCGCCCGGGCGTTGCGTCAGAGGGCGGGAGGCGAGCGTGAAAGCATGGATGCGCCGGGTGGGCGCAGCCCT
Organism: Rhodocyclaceae bacterium; assembly: GCA_034004685.1. Classification (GTDB taxonomy): domain Bacteria; phylum Pseudomonadota; class Gammaproteobacteria; order Burkholderiales; family Rhodocyclaceae; genus JAEUNX01. The sequence goes on from JAVEWG010000003.1 coordinate 70,335, forward strand.
CGCACTGGGCTTCGGGGTGGCGTGCCAGTCAGTCCAGACCACCGGAGCCGGGGTGGTGGGGGTGGAGCGTAGCCAGTCCATGCTGGTTTCCGCTGAATCGGTGGTGGACGCCTCCGCCAGGCAGTATCAGCAAATGCTGGAGCTTGCCCGCAGGAAAAACCTTCTTAATCGGGATGGGGCCCAGGTGGCGCGGGTGCGAGGGGTGGCTGATCGCCTGATTTCCCAGGTTCGGGTCTTCCGCCCGGATGCCATGAATTGGCGCTGGGAAGTGAATGTGCTGGACTCGGACCAGCTCAATGCCTGGTGCATGGCCGGCGGCAAGATCGTCGTCTACAGCGGGTTGCTGGACAAGCTCAAGCTGAGCGATGACGAGTTGGCGGCGGTGATGGGCCACGAGATCGCCCATGCCCTGCGGGAGCATGCCCGGGAGCGGATTTCCCGGGCCATGGCTACCGGTATAGGGGTTTCCATCGTCGGGGCGGCCATCGGGGTCGGTGGCATGGGTCAGGATCTGATGGGCAAAGTGGCCGAAGTGACCTTCGAGCTGCCCAATTCGCGCCTCCACGAAACCGAGGCGGATCGCATGGGGGTGGAGCTGGCGGCCAGGGCAGGATTCGACCCTCGGGCAGCGGTCACCCTGTGGCAGAAACTCGCGGGGCTGGCGGGCGGGGCGCCACCCCAGTGGTTGTCTACCCACCCCAATCACGAATCCCGCCAGCAGGACCTGGCCCGCTACGCCGAGCGGGTGATGCCCCTCTACGAGGCCGCTCGCCCCTGAAGTATGCAAGCGTTGTGGGCCCCCAGTGCAGGGGGCTTGGCACGGGTGTCGCGGCTATCCATCCCTTTCTTGCTGTGAAATAATCAAAAACTTGCCTTTCCGGAAGTTCAAGATGCGAGCACAGACGCTTTACGAGAAGCTCTGGTCGAGCCATGTCGTGCACCAGGAGGAAGACGGCACGGCTTTGATCTATATCGACCGTCACCTGGTCCATGAAGTGACCAGCCCTCAGGCCTTCGAGGGCCTCAAACTGGCCGGGCGCAAGCCTTGGCGGGTGAGTTCCATCGTCGCCACGGCCGACCACAACACCCCCACCGACCACTGGGACCTGGGGATTCAGGATCCGGTGTCCCGCCAGCAGGTGGAGACCCTGGACGCCAACCTGCGGGAAGTGGGCGCTCTGGCCTATTTTCCCTTCCGGGATCCGCGCCAGGGCATCGTGCATGTGATCGGTCCTGAAAACGGTGCCACCCTGCCGGGCATGACCGTAGTCTGCGGCGATTCCCATACCTCCACCCACGGGGCTTTTGCCTGCCTGGCCCATGGCATCGGCACCTCCGAGGTGGAGCACGTGATGGCCACCCAGTGCCTGCTCCAGAAGAAGTCCAGAACCATGCTGGTCCGGGTCGAGGGGCAACTGGGCCAGGGCGTTACCGCCAAGGACGTGGTGCTGGCCATCATTGGCCGTATCGGCACCGCCGGCGGCACGGGCTATGCCATCGAATTCGCCGGCAGCGCCATCCGTTCCTTGTCCATGGAAGGGCGGATGACCATCTGCAATATGGCTATCGAAGCCGGCGCCCGTGCGGGCCTGGTGGCCGTGGATGAAACCACCATTGATTACTTGAAGGATCGGCCCTTCGCCCCCAAGGGCGAAATGCGGGACTGGGCCGAAGCCTACTGGCGCACCCTGCGCTCCGACGAGGGGGCCCAGTTCGATGCGGTGGTGGAGTTGGACGCTGCCGCCATCCAACCCCAGGTGACCTGGGGCACTTCTCCGGAGATGGTCACCACCATTGACGGCGAAGTGCCTGATCCGGCGCAGGAAACGGATCCGGCGCGGCGGGAAGGGATGACCCGCGCCCTGCAATACATGGGGCTTGCGCCCCGCACGCCGATCAAGGCCATCCCGGTGGATCGGGTGTTCATCGGGTCATGCACCAATTCCCGCATCGAGGATCTGCGGGAAGCCGCCGCCGTGGCCCGGGGGCGTCGCAAGGCCGATAGTGTGAAGCAGGTGCTGGTGGTGCCGGGTTCCGGTCTGGTCAAGCGCCAGGCCGAGGCCGAGGGGCTGGACCGGATTTTCCTGGCCGCGGGTTTCGAGTGGCGGGAGCCGGGTTGTTCCATGTGCCTGGCCATGAATGCTGACCGCCTGGAGCCCGGGGAGCGCTGTGCTTCCACTTCCAACCGTAACTTCGAGGGTCGTCAGGGGGCTGGCGGCCGCACCCATCTGGTGAGCCCCGCCATGGCCGCCGCAGCGGCCATCGCCGGCTGCTTTACGGACGTGCGGGACTTGTCGTGATTTTTTCGAGGACTCATTCCATGAAGTACATCGCGCTAATTGTGCTTGCCGCATCCACGTTCCTGGTTGGCTGCAACACCGTCCGTGGCATTGGCCAGGATATCGAGCGTGGCGGCGAAGCCATCCAGAGGACCACCAAGTAATGAAAGCCTTCCAGACCCTCGACGGCTTGGCGGTGCCACTGGACCGTACCAATGTGGATACGGACGCCATCATTCCCAAGCAGTTTCTCAAGTCCATCAAGCGCAGCGGCTTTGGACCGAATCTTTTCGATGAGTGGCGTTATCTGGACGTGGGCCAGCCCGGAGAGGATTGTTCCGGCAGGCCGAAGAAGCCGGATTTCGTCCTGAATCAGCCCCGCTACCAGGGTGCCCAGATCCTGCTCACCCGGGAAAACTTCGGCTGCGGCAGTTCCCGGGAGCACGCCCCCTGGGCCCTGGAGGATTATGGTATCCGGGTGCTGATCGGGCCGAGCTTCGCGGACATCTTCTTCAACAACTGCTTCAAGAACGGCCTGCTGCCCATTCGCCTACCGGCGGATGAGGTGGACGAGTTGTTCCGTCAGTGCCAGAGCACCGAAGGCTACCGGCTGAAAGTGGATCTGATGACCCAGACCGTCACCCGTCCGGATGGCAAGGTCCTCCCGTTCGAGGTGGATTCCTTCCGCAAGGAATGCCTGTTGAATGGCTGGGACGACATCGGCCTGACCCTGCGCCACGCCGACAAGATCCGGGAATTCGAAGCCCGGCGACGTATCGACCAGCCTTGGCTGTTTGCTTAACCGATCAAGAGACTCAAGATGAAAATTTGCGTGCTTCCTGGCGATGGAATCGGCCCGGAGATCATGGCCGAGGCGGTGCGGGTGCTCCAGGCCCTGGCCGCCGATGGACTGAAGTTCGAGATGGAGCAGGCCCTTCTGGGGGGCTGTGCGGTGGATGCCACCGGCAATCCCTACCCCGAGGCCACCCAGAAACTCGCCCGGGAGGCCGACGCGGTGCTGCTGGGGGCCGTGGGTGGCCCCAAGTGGGATGATCTGCCCCGGGACCAGCGCCCCGAGCGCGGTCTGCTGGGTATTCGCAAGGATCTGGAACTGTTCGCCAATCTGCGTCCGGCCATCCTTTACCCGGAACTGGCCAATGCCTCCAGCCTCAAGCCGGAGGTGGTGGCGGGCCTGGACATCCTGATCGTGCGGGAACTCACCGGCGATATCTACTTCGGCCAGCCCCGGGGGATCGAAATTCGCAATGGCGAGCGCTTTGGTTTCAACACCATGCACTACACCGAATCGGAGATCCGCCGCATTCTCAAGGTGGCTTTCGAGGCCGCCCGGAAGCGCAACCGCAAGCTGTGCTCGGTGGACAAGATGAACGTGCTGGAAGCCACCCAGCTGTGGCGCGACGTGGCCAACGAGATGGCCCCGGAGTACCCGGATGTGGAGCTCACCCACATGCTGGTGGATAACGCCGCCATGCAACTGGTGCGGGCGCCCAAGCAGTTTGACGTGATGGTCACCGGCAACATGTTTGGCGACATCCTCTCCGACGAAGCCTCCATGCTCACCGGCTCCATTGGCATGCTGCCCTCCGCCTCCCTGGACGCGGACAACAAGGGGCTCTATGAGCCCTCCCATGGTTCCGCGCCGGACATCGCGGGCAAGGGGGTGGCCAATCCCCTGGCCACCATCCTCTCCGCCGCCATGATGCTGCGCTATACCTTCGGTCTTGAAGAGGCCGCCCGGCGCATCGAGGGCGCCGTCAAGAAAGTGCTGGCGGCGGGCCTGCGTACCGGTGACATCTTCGAGCCGGGTACCCGCAAGGTGGGAACCCGGGAGATGGGGGATGCGGTGATCGCCGCCCTGTAAGGGCGGGGCCGGAGAGTCTTCGGCCGGGAATGGATTCAAATCGGAAAGAAGGAAAGATCATGAAAAGAGTGGGTCTGGTGGGCTGGCGCGGGATGGTGGGGTCCGTGCTCATGCAGCGCATGCGCGAGGAAAACGACTTTGCCCAGATCGAGCCGGTGTTCTTCACCACCTCCAACCCCGGCGGCAAGGCACCTGACTTCGGCAAGGAAGCGCCGGCTCTGAAGGACGCCCGATCGGTGGATGAACTCAAGTCCATGGACATCATCCTCACCTGCCAGGGCGGCGATTACACCAACGAGATCTACCCTAAGCTGCGGGCAGCCGGCTGGACCGGCCACTGGATCGATGCCGCCTCCGCCCTGCGGATGGATAAGAACGCGGTGATCATCCTCGACCCGGTGAACATGCCGGTGATCAAGGATGCCCTGGCCAAGGGGGGGCGGGACTGGATCGGCGGCAATTGCACGGTGTCCCTGATGCTGATGGCCCTGGGCGGGCTGTTCCAGAACGACTTGGTGGAGTGGGCCACCTCCATGACCTACCAGGCCGCCTCCGGCGCTGGTGCCCAGAACATGCGGGAGTTGCTGTCCCAGATGGGTGAGTTGCACCGGGTGTCCAAGGAATTCCTGACGGATCCGGCCTCCGCCATCCTGGAGATCGACCGGGAAGTGGCCGGCATCATGCGGGACGAGAAATTCCCCGCCGCCAACTTCGGGGTGCCCCTGGCGGGCTCCCTGATTCCCTGGATCGACAAGGATCTGGGCAACGGCCAGAGCAAGGAAGAGTGGAAGGGTGCCGCCGAAACCAACAAAATCCTGGGTCGGGGCGAGGGCTTCTCTTCATCCCCGATCCCCATCGACGGCCTGTGCGTGCGGATCGGCGCCATGCGCTGCCACAGCCAGGCATTGACCATCAAGCTGCGCAAGGATGTGCCGCTGGATGAGATCAACGGCATGTTGGCCGCCGCTAACGACTGGGTGAAAGTGGTGCCGAACCAGCGGGACATCACCATGAGGGAGCTCACTCCCACCTCCGTGACCGGAACCCTCGGTGTGCCGGTGGGGCGCTTGCGCAAGATGAGCATGGGCAGCGAATACCTGTCGGCATTTACCGTCGGGGACCAGCTCCTATGGGGCGCCGCCGAGCCCTTGCGCCGGATGTTGCGCATCCTTCTGGAGCACTAGACTCCTATTCCGGGGCGGCAGGTGCCGCCGCCCTGGTCATGCCCCTGTCTTGGCGCCGTCCTCCCCTGTTTGAACCCGCAGTGCCGATCCAGCCAGGAAAATCCTTTCAGAAAAAAGGATTAGCGCCGATAGTTCAAGCGAATGTTGCCTTGCGACTCCCTTGTCCGTGATGCTATTTTCGTCAAACCAATGGGCTAATGCCTGGGATGCGGAACTCATAACGCCATGAATAGACCACTAAAAGCTTCCCTGATTGCCGTCTCCATTGCTGCCCTGCCTTTTTCTGCAGGGGCTGCGGGGCTGGGTCGGCTCAATGTCATGAGTGCCCTGGGGCAACCCCTGCGGGCTGAGGTGGAGCTGACGGCCAGTCCGCAAGAGTTGCAAAGCCTGACCGCCCGCCTCGCTTCCCAGGAGGCCTTCCGGCAGGCCAACGTGGCCTATGCGCCCGTCCTCGCGGGAGTGAATCTGGCGGTGGAGCGGCGGGGTGGGCGCGTCTTCGTGCGCCTGAGCAGTGATCGACCGATCAACGCCCCCTTCATCGATCTGCTCATCGAGCTCGATTGGGGCGCGGGCCAGCTGGTGCGGGAATACACTTTCCTGCTGGACCCCCCTGAGACCATGGGTGCCAAGCCTGTGGCGGAGAGCGTGGTACCGGTGGCGGTGCCCGCGAGCCCGTCCCGCCCCCAGCCCCGTCAGCCAGTTGGCGGCGAGGCGGCGGACGGGGCGACCTACCAGGTCAAGCGTGGCGATACCCTGCGGGGCATTGCTGAAACAACCCGGGGCGAGGGGGTTTCTCTCGACCAGATGCTGGTGGCCCTGTTCCGGGGCAACAAGGGCGCTTTCGATGCCGACAACATCAATCGCCTCAAGGCCGGCAAGATCCTGACCATCCCGAGCGCAGCCGCCGCCCAGGCCATCGCTCCCGCTGAGGCCCGTCGGGAGGTGCAGGCCCATTCTTCCGACTTCCAGAGTTATCGCCAGGCCCTGGCGGGCTCCGTGGCTACCCGTCCGGCCGGCGAAGGGGTGGCTCGGCAGGAGAGCGCCGGCCGCATCACCCCCAAGGTGGCGGAGCCTGCCGCGCCGGCGACGCCCCAGGATCAGGTGAAGGTTTCCACCGGCGAGGCTGGCAAGGCCCCTGCCGGGAGCAAGTCCACGGCGGGCGATGCGACGGCCCGGCTGCAAGCCCTGGAGGAAGACATCGTCTCCCGGGACAAGGCCCTCAAGGAGGCCAACGCCCGCCTCTCGGAATTGGAGCAAAGCATCCAGGAACTCCAGAAGCTGATTGAGCTCAAGAGCCAGAGCATGGCCAAGGCGGAGCAGCAGGCAGGAAGCGCTACCCCAGCGGCACCCGTGGCGGAAGAACCCGCTGCGCCGGTGGCAGCCCCCGAGCCTGCCCCGGCTGCCAAGCCCCCCGCTCCCGCCAAGCCCGCGCCGGCTGCCTTGCCTAAGGAAGAGCCTGGTTTCCTGGCGAGCCTGCTGGCGGACCCCAAGATGTTGGCCGGCGGCGGCGGTGTGCTGGCCTTGTTGCTGGGCTATTTGGGCTATAAACGCCGTAAGGGCCGCCAGACGCCGGCCCCCGCCGCCGAACCGACCACACAGCCCTCGGCCGCCTCGTCCGGGACTAATTCAGTATTTGGCGCGGCGGGCGGCCAGAGTGTGGATACCGGCAATAGCAGCATGCTGCAGACCGACTTCAGCCAATCCGGGCTGTCGGCCATCGATGCCGATGAAGGGGTGGATCCAGTGGCCGAGGCGGACGTCTACATGGCCTATGGCCGGGATGCCCAGGCCGAGGAAATCCTCATCGATGCTCTGAAGGTGGACCCCCACCGGGGGGCAGTCTACGTCAAGCTGCTGGAGATCTACGCTCATCGCAAGAACCTCAAGCAATTTGAAAGTCTGGCCACTGACTTTTATGCATTGACCGGCGGGCAGGGGCCGGACTGGGTGAAGGCTGCCGCCATCGGACGCAAGCTAGATCCCGACAACCCCCTTTACAACGAGCCGGGCGAGGCCGTCATGGCCGTGCCGGAAGAGACCCCGACCCAGCTGCCGGGCCTGGCGGAAGAGGTGGTCGCGGTACCAGAACTGCCGGGCGAAGAAAAGTCGCCTCTGGAGCAAGTGGAACCTCCCGCCACCGAAACCCCTCCCCTGGAGTTCATCCAGGCCGAGACCTCGTCCCAGATGAAGGAAACCTGGGCCCTGCCGGGGGAGCTCAAGGAGTTTGCCGAGCCCCTTGAAGCCTCTGGGGGCCCGGAGCTGGATCAGGTGGGCGGGCTTGATTTCAACCTGGATCTGGATGAGCCGGCAGCCCCAGGGGCTGAACCCCTCCCCGTTGCCGAGGCGCCAGATGTGGGCGTGGGGGACCTGGAGTTCAGCCTGGATCTGGAACCCGAATCTACCGGATCGTCCGCACGGGAGGATGGGTCGGAGCAGGCCCTGGTGAGCACCCAGATCGACGGCGACAGTTTCCGTCTGGATCTGGATGGCGAACCGGTGGAGCCCGCAGCGGACTTCTCTTCCCTCGATGCGCCGGAGGTGGACCTGGCGGCCACCACTTTGGCGGACGCGGGTGGCGCGCTCCACGAAAGCCCTGAAGTTGACCTGGAACAGAGCAGCCTGGCGGCAGGTCTGCTGGATTTCGATTTTGATCTGGAGGCCGCGGAGCCGGCCCTGGGTGGGGCTGCGCCAGCTCCCCTGGATCTTTCGGAGATCGATTTGGAGCTGGATGGGACGGAAACCACTTTGGAGTCCGTCGGAGAGCCCTTGGAGGCGGCGCCGTCTGACAGCGAAGAGGCGGAAACCAAGCTCGAACTGGCCAAGGCCTACGAAGAGATGGGCGACCGGGATGGGGCGTGCGAGCTCCTGGAGGAAGTCCTCAAGGAAGGCTCCGCCAGCCAGCAAGAGAGCGCCCGCACCATGCTAGCCCGTCTGAGCTGAAGGCTCTGAACGGCCGCCCGCGCAGCTGTCGCGGGCGGCCGTTTTGCTTTCTGCGATCATGCGGCTTGCCCCTATTCATCCCGGAGCGACCCTGCTGGCCTGGCTGGCGGTGGTGGTGCGCATCCAGTCTCTGGATGGCGGCTGGCTGGCCGCCGTGGTGGGGGCCGTCACCTTGGGGGCCGCCGCCGCCTGCTTCGGGGAATTGAGCCGGCTGGTCCGGCGGATTCGCTACTTGCTGCTGATCATCCTGATTCTCTTTGCCTGGCTCACCCCCGGGGATGCCTTGTTTGCGGCGTTTTCCTTCTGGAGCCCGACTCGGGAAGGCCTTCGTCTGGCTTTCGAGCACGGTTTGCGCCTGGTCGGCGTGGTGGCATTGGTGGCGCTTCTGCTGGGGCGGGGCGGTCGGGATTTCGTAGTGAGTGGCTTGTATGCCTTGCTGGGCCCCCTGGATCGACTGGGCGTGGCACGGGAGCGCCTGGCGGTGCGGCTGCTCCTGGTTCTGCGCTACGTGGAAGAGGCCCCCGCCGCCGGCAGCTGGCGGGATTGGCTCGTGCCCACTGCGATCGAGGAGGGGCTGGTCCTGCATGTGCGGTGCTGCCCTCTGGGCCTCCAGGACGCCGTGCTGTTGCTGGTGGGCGCGGCCATATTGGTGGAGGGAATGGTTTGAGCCGGATTGCCCTGGGGCTGGAGTACGACGGCTCCTGTTTCGAAGGCTGGCAGACTCAGCCCCATGGACGCACCGTGCAGGATGCCCTGGAGCAGGCCCTGGCGCGGATTTCCGGCACCCGGGTTGCCACGGTATGCGCTGGCCGTACCGATACCGGGGTCCACGCCACTGCTCAGGTGGCCCATTTCGATCCTCCCGAAGCGCGACCGCTGTCGGCCTGGGTGCGGGGGGTCAATAGCCATCTCCCGCCTTCGGTGACAGTGCGCTGGGCCTGCCCGGTAGCGGACGACTTCCATGCGCGTTTTGCCGCCCAGGCCCGGCAGTATCGCTATGTGCTCTATAACAGTCCCACCCGGCCGGCCTTGCTGGCGGGCAAGGTGGGCTGGTTTCACGCGCCCCTGGCGGTCGAGACCATGGCGGCGGCGGCGGCCGTCCTGGTGGGGCGCCACGATTTTTCTGCCTTCCGGGCGGCGGCCTGTCAGGCCCATTCCCCGGTGCGGGACTTGTCCCTGGCCCGGGTGAGTCGGCTCGGGGATTACGTGATTTTCGATTTCCGCGCCAATGGCTTCCTGCACCACATGGTCCGCAATCTGGTGGGCGCCCTGGTCTATGTGGGCAAGGGGCGTCATCCGCCCAGTTGGCCCGGGGAGGTCCTGGCGGGTCGGGACCGCTCCAGGGCTGCACCCACCTTCAGTCCGGATGGCCTCTACCTGTGCGGGGTGGACTACGGACCGGATTGGAGTCTGCCCGACGGGGGGCGTATCATCCGCCTTCCGCCTATTCCTTTCGTCTGATCTTGCCCTTCCGCACCCGCATCAAAATCTGCGGCCTGACCCGCGAGGAAGACGTGGCCGCCGCCGTCACGGCTGGCGCCGACGCGCTGGGTTTCGTCTTCTATCCGGCTAGCCCCCGCCATGTGGATCTGGCTCGGGCCGAGGCATTGATGGCCTTGGTGCCGCCCTTCGTCACCGTGGTGGGGCTGTTCGTGAATGCCGCTGCGGCACAGGTGGACCAGGCCCTGGCCCGGTTGCCCATCCAGCTTCTTCAGTTCCATGGGGATGAGACCGACCAGGATTGCGCCCGCCATGGCCGCCCCTACATCAAGGCGGCACGGGTTCGGCCGGGCTTCGATCTGGTAGACTACGCAGCCGCCTTTCCGGGCGCCTCGGCCCTGTTGGTGGATGCCTTTGTCGAAGGTTACGGTGGTGGTGGCCATGTGTTCGACTGGAACCTGATTCCCGCCGCTGGCCTGGGCAAGCCCCTGATCCTTTCGGGCGGGCTGGATGCCACCAATGTGGGCGAGGCCATCCGGCGGGTCCACCCCTGGGCGGTGGACGTGAGCAGCGGCGTGGAGCGTGCCAAGGGCATCAAGGACGCGGCCCGTATCGAGGCCTTCATTTCTGGAGTGCGTAATGCAGATGGCTGATTCGGGTTACCACTATCCCGACGCGAAGGGGCATTTTGGCCCCTACGGTGGCGTGTTCGTCGCCGAAACCCTGATTCCGGCCCTGGAGGAACTGCGCCTGGCCTACTCGGCCTGCCAGAGTGATCCGGCCTTCCAGGCCGAGTTCGAGTATGAGCTCAAACACTACGTGGGCCGCCCCAGCCCCATCTACCATGCCAAGCGCTGGTCGGAGATTCTCGGGGGCGCCCAGATCTACCTGAAGCGGGAAGACCTCAACCATACCGGCGCCCACAAGGTGAACAACTGCATCGGCCAGGCCCTGGTGGCCCGGCGGATGGGCAAGCCCCGGGTGATCGCCGAAACCGGCGCCGGCCAGCACGGGGTGGCCACCGCCACGGTGGCGGCCCGCTATGGCATGGAGTGCGTGGTCTACATGGGCTCGGAGGACGTCAAGCGCCAGGCCGCCAACGTCTATCGCATGAAGCTCCTGGGGGCCACCGTGGTACCGGTGGAATCCGGCTCCAAGACCCTCAAGGACGCCCTCAACGAGGCCATGCGGGACTGGGTCACCAACGTCCACAACACGTTCTACATCATCGGCACCGTGGCCGGTCCCCACCCCTATCCCATGATGGTGCGGGACTTCCAGGCGGTGATCGGGGAGGAGTGCCTCACCCAGATGCCGGAACTGGCCGGTCGCCAGCCGGACTATGTGATCGCCTGCGTGGGCGGCGGCTCCAACGCCATGGGGATCTTCTACCCCTACATCGGCGAGGCGGGGGTCCAGCTGGTGGGCGTGGAGGCCGCCGGCGAGGGCATCGCCACCGGCCACCATGCCGCGTCCCTGTCCGCCGGCCGACCGGGGGTGCTCCACGGCAACCGTACCTACCTCCTGCAGGACGAGGACGGCCAGATCATCGAGACCCATTCCATCTCCGCTGGCCTGGATTACCCCGGGGTCGGCCCCGAGCATGCCTGGCTCAAGGACAGCGGGCGGGCCTCCTACGTGGGGGTCACCGACGCGGAAGCTCTCCAGGCCTTCCATGACCTGTGCCGGCTTGAAGGGATCATCCCGGCCCTGGAGTCCTCCCATGCCCTGGCCTACGCGGCCCGGCTGGCCCCCACCCTGCCCAAGGACAAGATTCTGTTGGTGAATCTGTCCGGCCGGGGTGACAAGGACATGCACACCGTCGCCGAGCGTTCCGGCATAACCTTTTGATGCGATCGGGCGTGTCAGCAGGCGCGCCCGCTACCCCCTAGCCCATGTCGAGAATCCAATCCACCTTCCAGAGCCTGGCCCGGGACGGGCGCAAGGCCCTCATTCCCTTCATCACCGCCGGTGATCCCGATCCCGAGCAGACCCTGCCCCTGATGCGGGCCCTGGTGGCGGGCGGCGCCGACATCATCGAGCTGGGGGTGCCCTTCTCCGATCCCATGGCCGATGGTCCCACCATCCAGCGGGCGTCCGAGCGGGCCCTGGCCCGGGGCATGACGCTCCGCAAGGTGCTGGCCGTCGTCCAGGCCTTCCGCCAGGAAAACGCCACCACCCCGGTGGTGCTGATGGGCTATGCCAATCCGGTGGAGGCCATGGGGGTCGAGCGCTTCACCCGGCTGGCGGCCGAGGCCGGCGTGGATGGGGTGTTGATCGTGGATTACCCGCCGGAGGAGTGCGTGGAGTTCGCGGCGGCGGTCAAGGCGGCGGGGATGGATCCGGTCTTCCTGCTGGCCCCCACGTCCACCGAGCAGCGTTTCGATGACGTGGCCAAGGCGGGCAGTGGCTACATCTATTACGTCTCCCTCAAGGGTGTCACCGGCGCCGGCCATCTGGACCTGGACGAAGTGGCCCGCCGCATTCCCGCCATCCGGGCGCGGGTGGGCATGCCGGTGGGGGTGGGTTTTGGCATCCGGGATGCGGAATCCGCCCGGCGGGTGGCCCAGGTGGCCGACGCAGTGGTGATCGGCAGCCGCATCATCGAAGAAATCGAACGCTCGTCGGCCGAAACCCTGGCGGCCAACGTGTCCGGTTTCCTGAAGACCATCCGCGAGGCCCTGGATGCCCCGCAAGGAGTGAAGCCATGAGCTGGCTGCAAAAGCTGCTGCCTCCCAAGATCAAGCGGGGCGACGCCGGCGCCCGGCGCTCGATTCCCGAAGGTCTGTGGAGCAAGTGCCCGTCCTGCGAGGCGGTGCTCTACCGCACCGACCTGGAAAGCAATCTGAGCGTGTGCCCCAAGTGTGGCCATCATCAGCGCCTGCGGGCCCGCCAGCGCCTGGATCTGCTGCTGGACCCGGAAGGGCGCTTCGAGATCGGTGCCGAGGTGATGCCGGTGGACCCCCTCAAGTTCAAGGATTCCCGGCGCTACCCCGAACGCCTGGTGGCTGCCACCGAGCAGACCGGCGAAGCCGATGCCATGGTGGTGATGCAAGGCGCCATTAAAACCGTGCCGGTGGTGGTGGCCTGTTTCGAGTTTGAATTCCTCGGAGGTTCCATGGGTTCGGTGGTGGGGGAGCGCTTCGTGCGGGGTGTCAAGGCCGCCATCGAGCAGCAGATGCCCTTCATCTGTATCGCCGCCTCGGGGGGCGCCCGGATGCAAGAAGGCTTGTTCTCCCTGATGCAGATGGCCAAGACCACCGCCGCGCTGACCCAGCTGGCCCGGCGCAAGCTGCCCTTCATCTCCTTGCTCACTGATCCCACCATGGGGGGCGTGTCCGCCAGTTTCGCTTTCATGGGGGACGTGGTGATTGCCGAGCCTGGCGCCCTGATCGGCTTTGCCGGCCCCCGGGTGATCGAGCAGACGGTCCGGGAAAAACTGCCGGAAGGCTTCCAGCGGGCTGAATTCCTGCTGGAAAAAGGCGCCGTGGACATGATCGTGGACCGGCGGGAAATGCGGGATCGGCTCGCTGCCCTGCTGACCCTGCTGACCCGCCAGCCCCTTCCCGGCAATTGACCTGCCCCGCGGCGATGCCCTTGCCGGATACCCTCGCTGGCTGGCTGGCCCTTCTCGAGGCCCGCACCGGTCAGACAATCGAGCTTGGCCTGGAGCGGGTCGCCCAGGTGCGGGCAGCCCTTGGGGCAAACTCCTCCGCCACCGTGATCACCGTGGGCGGGACCAACGGCAAGGGCTCCACCTGCGCCATGCTGGAGTCCATCCTGCTGGCGGCCGGTTACCGGGTGGGTTTGTACACCTCACCCCATCTGCTGCGGTACAACGAGCGAGTGCGCATCGGGGGCCGGGAGGCGGACGATGCCCATCTGGTGCGGGCCTTCCAGGCGGTGGAAAAGGCCCGGGGGGCGGTGCCTCTAACCTATTTCGAGCAGGGCACCCTTGCCGCCTGGGCGGCTTTCTGCGAGCAGGACCTGGACGTGATCATTCTGGAGGTGGGCCTGGGGGGGCGCCTCGACGCGGTGAATATTTTCGATCCCCATTGTGCCATCGTCACCAGCGTGGCCATGGATCACATGGATTATCTGGGGGATAGCCGGGAAGCCATCGGCTTGGAGAAGGCCGGCATCTTCCGCGCCGGGCGGCCCGCGGTGTGCGGCGACCCCCAGCCCCCGGTATCCCTGCTGGATCACGCTGCAGCTATCGGCGCGGACCTGTGGGTGAGCGGGCGGGACTTCGGCTTTGGCGGCGACCGCCAGCAGTGGGGTTACTGGCGCTTTGAGTCGGCCCCAGCCGGGGGCCGCCTGATGCGCCGGGGCGGGCTGGCCTATCCGGCCCTGCGGGGGGCCAACCAGCTTCTCAACGCGGCGGCCGTCTTCACAGCCCTGGATCTTCTCAAGGAACGCATCCCGGTGGCCATGCAGGACATCCGCCAGGGTCTGATGCTGGTGGATCTCCCCGGCCGCTTCCAGGTGCTGCCGGGCCAGCCGGCGGTGGTACTGGATGTGGCCCACAATCCCCAGGCCGCCGGGGTCCTGGCGGAAAACCTGGGGGGAATGGGCTATTACCCTGAAACCTGGGCGGTGGTGGGCATGCTCGGGGACAAGGACGTGGCCGGCACCCTGGCCCTGATGCGCACCCGGGTGGATCACTGGTATCTGGCCAGTTTGCCGGGCCCCCGGGGGCTGTCGGCGGAGGCTCTGGCCGAGGGTTTGGCGCAAGCCGGTGGAGGATCCGACGTGCGGACCTTCGCTTCTCCGGCGGAGGCCTTCCGCGCCGTCCGGGAAGCAGTGGGGGAGAGTGATAGAATCGCCGTCTTCGGATCCTTCCTAACCGTAGCGGACGTGCTGGCCTTGCTCAAGGCCGAGCGTCACTGAGACAAGACAGCCGTGGCCGACGACGACAACCTGGACATCAAGAAGCGCGCCCGCCGCCGGCTGGTGGGGGCCGCGGCCCTGGCCCTGCTGGCGGCCATCGTGCTGCCCATGGTGATGGACCAGGAACCCCGACCCCTCAATCAGGATGTCCAGATCCGGATTCCCCGGCCGGACGGGGATAACTTCGCGGCCCGGACCATTTCGCCCCGGAACGAGGTCCCCACCGAAATCCATACGCCGGTGGAGCCGGAAAGCCCGGGCAAGACCACCGTGCAGCCCGGCCTGCCGGCCCCGGTGCCGGCCGCCCCGGAAGCGGCGGTCAAACCCGAGGCTGCCAAGCCAGTGGCCGGTCCCAAGCCCCTCGCGGAATCCAAGCCCGTTCTCGAGCCGCGCCCACCTGTAGCCGAGCCCGCCCGGGCCGAGGCGATTCTTGGCGGACAGGTGCCGGCGACGGCTCCACCGGCCGGTTTCGTGGTGCAGCTGGGGGCTTATGTGGATGGGGAAAAGGCCGCAGCCCTGCGTAGTCGCCTGAAAACCGAAGGCTTTAACGCTTATACCGAAAAGGTGGGGGACAAGACCCGGGTTCGGGTGGGCCCCTTCCCCTCCCGGGAGGCCGCGGACAAGGTGGGCGACAAGCTGAAGGGCCAGGGCCTGCCGGTGGTCGTGACGGCCCGCTGATTACCCGGATGACGGGGTTTGACTACGCATTTCTCGGCCTGACCGGGCTGATGGCCTTGCTGGGTTTCTGGCGGGGTCTGGTGAGCGAGGTATTGGCACTGTTGGCCTGGGTGCTGGCTTTCCTGCTGGCGCGGACCTTCGCCGACGAAGTGGGCGCGCTCTTTGGCAGCCTGATTCCTGATGGCCTGGGGCGGCTGGTGGTGGGTTTTCTGTTGATCTTCGTGGCGGTCCTGATGGCCACCGGGATTCTGCGTTTTCTCCTGCGGGAGCTCCTCAAGGTGGCCGGACTGGGCTTTGCCGATCGCTTCCTGGGGGGCTGTTTCGGACTATTGAAGGGCCTTTTCATCGCCCTGGTGCTGGTCATGCTGGGGGGCATGGCGGGCTTGGCAAAAGCCACCTGGTGGCAAGGCGCTCGTTTTGCGCCTCCCCTTGAAACCGCCGTGATCGCGGCCAAGCCGTGGTTGCCCGAGGCAATCGCGAAAAGAATTCGTTTTTAGAGAAAGTTGGACTCATGTGTGGGATTTTGGGCGTCGTCGCTAAATCACCGGTCAATCAGTTGCTCTACGACGGGCTCCAGGTGCTCCAGCACCGGGGCCAGGACGCGGCGGGGATCGCCACCGAGGAAGGTGGCCGGTTCTGCATGCACAAGGGCTCAGGCCTGGTGCGGGACGTCTTCCGCACCCGCAACATGCGCAACCTCCAGGGTAACTGGGGCCTGGCCCATGTGCGCTACCCAACCGCCGGCTCGGCCTACAACGCCGCCGAGGCCCAGCCCTTCTATGTGAATTCGCCCTTTGGCCTGATGCTGGCCCACAACGGCAATCTTACCAATTCTGAAGTCCTGAAGCGGGAGATGTTCCTGGCGGATCTGCGCCACATCAACACCAACTCCGACTCGGAAGTGCTCCTCAACGTGCTGGCCCACGAGCTCCAGGCTGCCTCCAAGGGCTGCAAACTGGATGCCGAGGCGGTGTTTGCCGCGGTGGCGGCGGTGCATCGGCGCTGCCGGGGGGCCTATGCGGTGGTGGTGATGATTGCCGGTTATGGCCTGCTGGCCTTCCGCGATCCCTACGGCATCCGTCCCCTGGTGATCGGCCGCAATGATACGGAAAGCGGCCCGGAATGGCTGGTGGCCTCCGAATCAGTGGCGGTGGATGTGCTGGGCTACCGCCTGCTGCGGGACGTGGCCCCAGGCGAGGCGGTGCTCATCGATACGGAAGGGCACTTCCAGAGTCGTCAGTGCGCCGACAAGACGCTGCAGGCGCCCTGCATGTTCGAGTTCGTTTATCTGGCCCGGCCGGATTCCATCATCGACGGCATCTCGGTGTACGAATCCCGGGTCAAGATGGGAGAATTCCTGGCCCACAAGCTACGCCGGACCCAGCCCCACCTGGAGGTGGACGTGGTGATCCCGATCCCCGACTCCAGCCGCCCCATGGCCATGGAAATGGCTCACCACATGGGGGCAGCTTACCGGGAAGGCTTCGTCAAGAACCGCTACATCGGCCGCACCTTCATCATGCCCGGCCAGGCGGTGCGCAAGAAATCCGTGCGCCAGAAGCTCAACACCATCCACCAGGAGTTCAAGGGCAAGAAAGTGCTGCTGGTGGATGATTCCATTGTGCGGGGTACCACCAGCCGGGAGATCGTGCTGATGGCCCGGGAAGCGGGGGCCGAGAAGGTCTATATGGCTTCTTCCGCGCCGCCGGTGCGTTACGCTAACGTCTACGGCATCGACATGCCCACCCGGGGCGAGTTGATCGCCTCCGACCGCAGCGAGGAGGAGATCTGCCGGGAAATCGGCGCCGATGCTCTGATCTATCAGGATCTGGAAGACCTCAAGGCGGCGGTCCAGGCCATCAATCCCCTCATCCGCCATTTCGAGACCTCCTGCTTCGACGGCTGCTACATCACCGGCGACATCACTGCCGAGTACCTGTCTGGCGTGGAAAACCAGCGCAATGAGGGCAAGCCCATGGGGGCGGAGGAATCCGAGGACGGCCAGCTCGACCTCAATCTAGTCAATCACGGCCAGGACCGCTGAGGCTTGGTGATCCCGCCCGGCTGGTAAGGAAGAACATTTTGGAAGACTTCGATTTCGACACCCTGGCGGTTCGGGCTGGCACGGCCCGCAGCCAGTTCAACGAGCACAGCGAGGCGCTTTACCTGACCTCCAGCTTCGTTTTTGACTCGGCGGCCCAGGCGGCGGCCCGTTTCTCGGGGGAAGAGGAGGGCAACGTCTATGCCCGCTTCACCAATCCCACCGTCACCGCCATGCAGACCCGCCTGGCGGCGCTGGAAGGCGCCGAGGCCTGCGTGGCCACCTCGTCGGGGATGTCGGCGATCTTGTCCCTGGTGATGGGGCTCTTGAAGGGCGGCGACCACGTGGTGGTGTCCCGGGGGGTGTTCGGCGCCACCCAGCAACTCTTTTCAGGGATTCTGGCCAAGTTCGGCATCCAGTCCACCTTTGTGCCGGCCACCGATCTGGCCGCCTACCGGGCGGCGGTGACCCCGGCCACCCGGTTGTTTTTCATCGAAACCCCCTCCAACCCCCTCACCGAGCTGGTGGACGTGGCGGCGGTGGCGGCCATTGCCCACCAGGCGGGTGCCTGGCTGGCGGTGGATAACTGCTTTTGCACCCCGGCCTTGCAAAAGCCCCTGACCCAGGGGGCTGACCTGGTGATCCACTCCGCCACCAAGTACCTGGATGGTCAGGGGCGGGTGCTGGGAGGGGCGGTATGCGGGGCCAGGGTGCTGGTGGACGAGGTGGTGAAATTCCTCCGCACCGCCGGGCCCTGCATCTCTCCCTTCAACGCCTGGGTGATCCTCAAGGGCCTGGAAACCTTGCGGATCCGCATGGAAGCCCAATCCGCATCGGCCCTCGAGCTGGCCCGTTGGCTGGAAACCCAGCCAGGCGTCGAGCGGGTTCATTACCCCGGCCTGGAATCCCACCCGCAGTTCGAACTGGCCCAACGCCAGCAGAAGGGCGGGGGTGCCATCGTCAGCTTCGAAGTCAGGGGTGGCCGGGAGGCGGCCTGGAAGGTGGTGGATTCCACCCGGCTGCTGTCCATTACGGCCAATCTGGGGGACACCAAGACCACCATCACCCATCCTGCTTCCACCACTCACGGCCGCATCACCGCCGAGGCGCGGGAGGCTTCCGGCATCCGGGAGGGCTTGCTGCGGGTGGCGGTGGGGCTGGAGTCGGTGGAGGACATCAAGGCCGATCTGGCCCGGGGCCTGGCGGGCTGACCAGCCCCGGCACTCAGGTTGGCGGGTGGGTCCGGTTTTCCAGCCCCTGGCCGGTCCATGCCAGGTAGGGCGCCAGGCCATCGTTTCGCCAGTCCGGTAGCACCCAGCGCTCGCGCTCCCGTCCAGCCACCGTTAGACGATGATGGCCGGGGCGGTGGGTGTGACCGTGGATCATGACTTCACAATCCCATTGCCCCAGGGTGGCTGCCACCGTCGCGGGGGTGACGTCCATGATCGCCGCAGCCTTTTCCTGCTTGGCCGCCTCGCTGTGCTGGCGGATCTGGTCCACGATGGCCAGGCGCTCGGCCAGGGGGCGGGCCAGGAAGGCGGCCTGCCAGGCCGGTTCGCGGACCTGGCGGCGATAGGCCTGGTAGGCCGCGTCGTCGGTGCACAGGGTGTCCCCGTGGAGCAGCAGGGCGCGGCGGCGGCTCAGGTCCACGGGCGTGGGGTCGTCCAGCAGGGTCAGCCCTGCCCGGGTGGCGAAGTCTGCCCCCAGCAGGAAATCCCGGTTGCCCGCCATGAAGAAGCATTCCAGCCCGGCGGATACCGCCGTGGCCAGGGCAGCCGCCACCCTTTCCGCCAAGGGGTCGGAGCGGTCGTCATCTCCCGCCCAGTATTCGAAGAGATCCCCCAGGATGTAAAGGCGCCGGGCGTCCCGGCAGGGGCCTGTCAGAAAGGACTCGAAGGATCGGGTGAGGTCCGGCCGCTCCCCGCAGAGGTGGAGGTCGGAGATGAAAAGCCAGGTCAAGGCGGCGGGCGGAAAAGGGCGGCCAGAGGGTGGTCAGTAAAGGCCGCCCGGTCAGCAATCAGACCACTTCGGCCCGTTCGATGATCACGTCGTCCACCGGCACGTCCTGGTGGAAGCCCTTGTTGCCGGTCTTGACTGCCTTGATCTTGTCCACCACGTCCAGGCCCTCGCTCACCTTGCCGAAGACGCAGTAGCCCCAGCCCTGGGCATTGGGGGCGCGGAAGTTCAGGAAGTCGTTGTCCGCCACGTTGATGAAGAACTGGGCGCTGGCGGAGTGGGGGGCGTTGGTGCGGGCCATGGCGATGGTGCCCCGGTCGTTCTTGAGGCCGTTGTCCGCCTCGTTCTGGATCGTGTCCCGGGTGGGCTTCTGGTTCATGCCCGGCTCGAAGCCGCCGCCCTGGATCATGAAGCCGTCGATCACCCGGTGGAACACGGTGTTGTCGTAGTGGCCGGCTTCCACGTAGGCCAGGAAGTTTTCCACCGTCTTGGGGGCCTTGGCGGCGTCCAGTTCCAGAGTGATGGTGCCGTGATTGGTGTGCAGTTTGACTGCCATGCTCGTTCTCCTGATTGACCGGATTATTTGCCGGCGTTGGCCGCCACGACACGGGCGGACTCGATGATCACCGGCTTGGCCGGCACGTTCTGATGAAAACCGGCGTTGGTGGTTTGCACCTTGCCAATTTTCTGGACCACGTCCAGGCCCTTCACCACCTTGCCGAACACCGCATAGCCCCAGCCGTCCGGGCGGGGATGATCCAGCATGACGTTATCCACCAGATTGATGAAGAACTGGGCGCTGGCGGAATGGGGATCCTGGGTGCGGGCCATGGCGATGGTGCCGACGCTGTTGGTGAGGCCGTTCTTGGCTTCGTTGGGGATCGGGGCGCGGGTCGGTTTCTCTTTCATGTCGGGGGTGAGGCCGCCGCCCTGGATCATGAAGCCGTCGATCACCCGGTGGAACACGGTGCCGTTGTAGAAGCCGTCTTGCACGTAGGCGAGGAAGTTTTCCACCGTCCTGGGGGCTTTTTCCGGGTAGAGCTCGATGGCGATGGGGCCGGCGCTGGTTTGTAGTTCCACCACCGGATTGGCTGCCAGAGTGAGGAAGGAGGCCAGGCTCAGGGCCAGGCCGAGGAAGAACTTTTTCATGGGCTGGGTATCTCCACGGGGCGACCGCCGGAATGGGCGGTAACAAGGTGGCCGATGATACCGGGCGATACTGGCTCTGCCCAGCCTTTGCCGATGGTGGTCAAGGGCGCGGGGGCCGGCTGGCGCCCCCGGTCGCCAGATCCTGGACCAGGCGGGCCTTGCGGCGGGCGCCGGCGTTGGCGGGGTCGAGCTCGCCGGCCCGCTCGAAGGCCTGGGCGGCCAGGCGCAGGTGCACGTCTCCCAGGTTTTCGTGGGCCATGGCGTTGCGGGGCTGAAGGCGCAGGGCCATTTCCAGGGCCTGGCGCGCTTCCTCATAGCGGCCCGCCTGGGCCTGAAGCACCGCCAGGTTGTTGTACGGCTCGGAAAGCTCCGGGAAATCCAGGGTGAGTTGCCGGAACAGGGTGATGGCTTCAGCCTGGCGGCCCAGGCCGGTGAGGGCCAGGCCTTTCAGGAAGCGGGCCCGGGGGTCCCGGGGTTGGGTAGACAAGTGGGTTTCCAGCCGGACCAAGGCTTGGTCAGGGCGCTGCTGGTCCAGGAGCGTCCGGGCATCCTCCACTGGGCCGGCCCAGGCCGGTGCGGCTAGCAAAGCTACAGTCAGGGTCAAAATTGGCCGGAAATTCATCGTGATATACTGCGCCCCGGCCCGCCGGCGGGGTCTTCTGCCATGGCGAAGTCCCCATCTTAGCAAGCCTCCGGACCGTCCGCGTTCCTGCCGAAAGATCCCCATGCTCAACATCTACAACACCCTTTCCCGCAAGAAGGAAGCCTTCGTACCCATCGAGCCCGGCAAGGTCCGGATGTATGTGTGCGGGATGACGGTGTATGACCTGTGCCACCTGGGCCATGCCCGGGTGATGGTGGTGTTCGACATGGTGGCCCGCTGGTTGCGGGCTTCCGGCCTGGCGGTCACCTATGTGCGCAACATCACCGACATCGACGACAAGATCATCCGCCGGGCCGGGGAAAACGGGGAGTCCATCCGGGCCCTCACCGACCGCTTCATCGCCGCCATGCACCAGGACGCCGACGCTCTGGGGGTGCTGCGCCCCGACGCGGAGCCCCGGGCCACCGAATACGTGGCCCAGATGCAGGATCTGATCCGCCGCCTGGAGCAAAACGGCCTGGCCTACGTCGCCGCCAACCGGGACGTGTGCTATGCGGTGCGGGGTTTCAAGGGCTACGGCAAGCTCTCCGGCAAGTCCCTGGACGACCTGCGGGCGGGGGAGCGGGTGGAGGTGCAGGCCGATAGCGGCAAGCACGATCCCCTGGATTTCGTGCTGTGGAAGCACGCCCGGGAGGAGGAGCCCGCCGAGGTCAAATGGCCATCCCCCTGGGGTGCCGGCCGGCCGGGCTGGCACATCGAGTGCTCCGCCATGAGTTCGGAACTGTTGGGCAAGCACTTCGACATCCACGGCGGCGGTCAGGATTTGCAGTTTCCCCACCACGAGAATGAGATCGCCCAGAGCGAGGGCGCCCACCAGTGCGGCTTCGTGAACTACTGGATGCACAACGGCTTCGTGCGGGTGGATGACGAGAAGATGTCCAAGTCCCTAGGCAACTTCTTCACGATCCGGGACGTACTCCAGAAATACGATCCGGAAGTGGTGCGCTTCTTCATCCTGCGGGCCCACTACCGCAGCCCCCTGAATTACTCCGACGCCCACCTGGAGGACGCTCGGGGAGCCTTGACGCGCCTGTACACCGCGCTGCGCAACGTGCCGGCGCCGGCCGATGCCAATGTGGATTGGAGCGACGGCTTTGGCGCCCGTTTCCAGGCTGCCATGAACGACGACTTCAATACAGCCGAGGCCATGGCGGTGCTGTTCGACCTGGCCAACGAGGTGAACCGGTCCCGCTCCCCCCAGGCCGCCAGCCAGTTGAAGGCTTTGGCGGGGGTGCTGGGGCTGCTGGAATCCGATGCCGTAACCTGGCTGCAAAGCGGCCACGGTACCGGGGATGGCGCCGGAGCGGAGCAGACCGGTGGCCTGGATGTGGACGCCCTCATCACCGCCCGCGCCGAAGCCAAGAAAGCCAGGAACTTCGCCGAGGCCGACCGCATCCGGGCCGAGCTGCTGGCGGCCGGCATCGTTCTCGAGGACAAGCCCGGCGGCCTCACGGAGTGGCGCCGGGCCTGAGTCTTCGTTGACTGGGCAGGGTGCGCTTGCGCACCCTGGGGGCTTGAGCCGCCATCCTCCTCCGGCTCTGCTAACCTAACAGGATTCCTAATCATCTGGAGTCCCCATGCTGCTCCATTCCCTGCAACGTCTGCAGGGCGCTCCCCGCGCTCTGGCTGCCCGCCATTCCAAGGTCCTAGGGTGGACAGGGGGCGTCCTGGCAGCAGTGGCCGTGCTGGGTTTCCTGGTGGCCCCCCCCATCGTGCGCCACCTGGCGGAAAAGGAGCTCACCGCCTTCCTCAAGCGGCCGGTGAGCATCGGGGACGTGGATATCAATCCCTTCGCCCTGTCGGTCACCGTGGACAACCTGAAGATCCAGGAGCCCGCCGGCGAGGCCGAGGCCCTGGGTTTCGACCGCCTTTATGTCAATCTGGAGGCCCAGTCCCTGGTGCGGGGCGGGGTGGTGCTGGGGGCGGTGCGACTGGACCACCCCCGCTTTCATCTGGTCCGCCAGCAGGATGGCCATTACAACTGGCAGGACGTGATCGACTACATCCTGGCCCAGCCCCCCTCTGAAAAACCCACCCTGTTCTCGGTGAACAACGTGGAGGTGTCCGGCGGTCAGGCGGTCTTCGAGGACCAGTCCGAGGGCCTCACCCACAAGCTGGAGGAGGTGCGCCTGGGGCTGCCCTTCGTCTCCAATCTGCCCTCCAAGGTGGATATTTACGTGGAGCCGCACCTGGCCTTGAAGGTCAATGGCACGCCCCTGGCCCTGGCAGGCAAGAGCAAGCCCTTTTCGACCGGGCGGGAAAGCGAGCTGACCCTCCAGCTGGCGGGTTTCGACCTGGCTCCCCTGGTGGCCTATCTGCCCTTCGAGCCCAGCTTCCGTCTGCCTTCCGCCCGTTTGCAGACGGATCTCACCTTGAGCTTCTGCCAGCCGGAGGATGGGGCCCCCGAGGTCGGGGTGAAGGGCAGCCTGGCCCTGGTGGAGGTGGACCTCCAGGAGAAGGACGGCAGGCCGGTGCTCAAGCTGCCCCGGCTGGCGGTGGATATCGCCGACTTTAAACTCAACGACGGCGGCGTCCACCTGGCCCGGGTGGGGGTGGAGGGCCCGGTCCTGACGGTGCGGCGGGATGCCGGCGGGACGATCAATCTGCTGGGCCTGGCGCCTCCCGCCAGTGCCCCGGCGGCGCCGGCCGCGGCTGCCAAGCCTTTCCAGTACCGGGTGGACCAGATTGAGCTCACCCACGGCAGCCTGGCCTTTGCCGACGAGGCGGTGAAGCCCGCCTTCGCCGCCAACCTCAGGGACATCCATTTGGAGGTCAGGGGGCTGGCGAGCCAGGGCGATCCGGCCCAGGTCAAGCTGAGCCTGGCCGGCGATGGGGGCGAAACCCTGGAGCACGCCGGCACCCTCAGTCCGGCGCCTCCGGCGGCCCAGGGGCAGATCAAGCTGGCGGGCCTCAATCTGCCCCGGCTGGCGGCTTACTACGGCGCTGCCCTGCCGGGTGGCCAGGTGGAAGGCGCAACCCTGGCGGCCTCCCTGGACTATGAGTTGGCTTCGGGCAAGGATGGCCCGGTGGTGAAGTTGGCGCTGCCCAGCGCCCTCGTCACGGATCTGGCCCTGCGCCTTAACAACGACAAAGCCCCCTTGCTGCGCTTGCCCCGGCTGGAGGTGGCGGAGGTCAAGGTGGACCCGGCTGCCCGCCAGGTGGCGGTGGGTCGGTTGGGATTGGACAAGCTGCAACTATCCCTGTTGCGGAGCAAGGATGGCCGTTTCAATGCCGAGGACTTGCTGGGCCCCGCCGCCCCCGCCAAGGTTGCGCCCAAGGCCGGTGCCTCCGGTGGGAAGGCCGAGGCGCCGTGGACCGTCACCCTGGGTCAATTCGCCCTGGAGGATGCCAGCGTCCGGGTGGACGACCGCACCATGGGGGAGCCCATCGTGCTGTTGGCCGAGCAAATCGGGGTGGAGGTGAAGGACTTCTCTACCCGTCCGGGGGCCCGGATGGCGGTTCAGGCGGCGGCCCGGATCAATCGCAAGGGCAGCGTGGCGATCAAAGGGACCGTGGCGCCCCAGCCCCTGGCGGCGGACCTGATCCTGGATCTGCGGGGGGTGGATCTGGTGCCCCTCCAGCCCTACGCGGCGGAGCGGGTGAATGTGCTGATCGCCCGGGGCAAGCTCACCACCAAGGGGCGCCTGTCCCTGGCCACCAGCAAGGCCGGCGAACTGGGGGGGCGTTTCAGCGGGGACCTGGCGGTGACCGATTTCGCTTCCATCGACCAGTTGAATTCCGCCGACTTCATGAACTGGAAAGTCTTCAGCCTGGAAAAGGTGGATCTGGGCCTGGCACCCTTCGCCCTGTCCATCCGGGAAGTGGCCCTGACGGATTTCTACACCCGATTGATCCTGGACGAGAAGGGCGGCCTCAACCTCCGGGAGATCGCCGCCCAGCGGGCCCGGGAAGAAAAGCGGGCGGAGATCGCCGCCCGGGCCAATGGCCAGCCGGTTCCGCCTGCAACGCCGGCGGTGGTGCGCCGGGGCGGCCAGGCCGAAACGGTGGTTCCGGCCCCCGCCAGCCCGCCGCCCCCGATCCGCATCGACAAGGTGGTGCTTCAGGGGGGGCGCATCACTTACAGCGACCACTTCATCAAGCCCAACTACGATGCCCACCTCACGGGCATGGGGGGCAGCCTGGTGGGCCTGTCCTCCGATCCGGCCACCATCGCCACCCTGGATCTCCAGGGCAAGGTGGATGACGCCGCGCCGGTGATCGTGGTGGGTAGTCTCAACCCCTTCCGCCAGGATCGTTTCCTGGATATCCGGGCCGAGGTGAAGGATTTCGAGCTGTCTGCCGTGTCCACCTATTCGGGCAAGTACGTGGGGTATGGCATCAACAAGGGCAAGCTCTCCGCCCAGCTGGGCTACAAGGTGGAGGACCGCAAGCTCACCGCCACCAATCACGTGTTCCTGGACCAACTGACCTTCGGCGACAGGGTGGATAGCCCGGATGCCCTCAAGCTGCCGGTACTGCTGGCGGTGTCCCTCCTCAAGAATAGCCGGGGGGAGATCGACCTGGATCTACCCATCAGCGGCACCCTGGATGATCCGGAGTTCAGCGTGGGGGGCCTGGTGGTGCGGGCCATCATGAATCTGCTGGTGAAGGCGGTGACCGCCCCCTTTGCCCTGCTTGGGTCCATCTTCGGTGGCGGGGCGGATCTCTCCTACCTGCAGTTCGACCCGGGCCTGGCGCTGCTGGGCCCCGCCGCCACGGAGAAGCTCCAGGCCATGGCCAAGGCCCTGGCGGACCGGCCCGCCCTCAAGGTGGAAGTGTCCGGCCGGGCCGACCCGGCGGCCGACCACGCCGGGCTCAAGCAGGCTGCCCTCCACAACGCCATGGCGGCCCTCAAGATCAAGGCCCTGATCAAGAAGGGAGAATCCGCCCCCTCCCTGGAGGAGGTGGTCATCCCCCCTGCTGAACGCCCGGCGCTCCTCAAGCAGGTCTATAAAGACGGTGACTTCAAGAAGCCCCGTAACTTGGTGGGGCTCCTCAAGGACATCCCCGACGCCGAGATGGAAACCCTGATCCTGGAAAACACCCCGGTGGCCGAAGGCGATCTCCGCGCCCTGGCTCAGCAGCGCGCCCAGGTGGTCAGGAGTTGGTTGGTGGAGCAGGGTAAGGTGGCGCCGGAGCGGATCTTCATCCTCGCTCCCCGCCTGGGGGAGGACGGCAAGGACAGCCCGGCCAAGACCTCCCGGGTGGATTTCTCCCTCAAATGATGGGCGGCTGGCCCGAGAGATAGTCGGGCGGGGGCGCGCTTGCTGTACCCTGCCTCCTCAAATCACAGCGACGAGGAACGACCATGGGCCCGACCAAGCTCACCCCGGAAGAATTGACGGCAGCCCTCCAGGATCTGCCGGGCTGGCAATCCTCGGAACATCGGGAGGCCCTTCGCAAGACTTTTCACTTTCCCGACTTCAACGCAGCCTTCGGCTTCATGACCCGGGTGGCCCTTCAGGCCGAGAAGATGAACCACCACCCGGAGTGGTTCAACGTTTACAACCGGGTGGAGATCACGCTGTCCACCCATGACGTGGGGGGACTCTCCGCGCTGGATCTGGCGTTGGCCCGGTTTATCGACCAATTGGGCCGGACATGAGCCTCAAGACACGAGCCTGGGGCGGCCCGAAAGTGTAGAGCGTCGCAAGGAGGCCCTAGCCCGGACGGCAAAGCGTGGCGTTATCCGCCATGCCTTGAGTCCGGGGAAATGGCGGATAACGCCGCTTTGCGGCTCATTCCCCGGGCTACCGGCTTCTCAAACCGTCGTCAGGGCTTGTTCCAGGTCCGCCAGGATGTCGTCGATGTGTTCGATGCCGATGGACAGGCGCACCATGTCTTCCGATACGCCGGCCTTGATCAGTTCCGCCGGGGAGAGCTGGCGGTGGGTGGTGGAGGCGGGATGGCAGGCCAGGGATTTGGCGTCGCCGATGTTCACCAGTCGGGTCACCAGCTTGAGGGCGTCCTGGAAGCGGGTGCCGCCGGCAAGCCCCCCGGCCACGCCGAAGGAGAGGATGCCGGAGGCACGGCCCCCCATGTATTTCTGCACCAGGCCGTGGTCCTTGTGGTCCGGCAGACCGGCGTAGTTGACCCAGCTCACCTTGGCGTGGCCCTGGAGGTATTCGGCCACCTTGCGGGCGTTGTCGCAGATCCGGTCCATGCGCAGGGCCAGGGTTTCAATGCCTTGCAGGATCAGGAACACATTGAAGGGGCTGATGGCCGCCCCCATGTTGCGTAGCGGCACCACCCGGGCCCGGCCGATGTAGGCCGCCGGCCCCAGGGCTTCGGTATAGACCACCCCATGGTAGGAGGGATCGGGTTCATTGAGGCGGCGGAAGCGTTCCTTGTGCTCGGCCCAGGGGAACTTGCCGCTATCGACGATGATGCCGCCGATGCTGTTGCCGTGGCCCCCCAGGTATTTGGTGAGGGAGTGCACCACGATGTCCGCTCCGTGCTCGAAGGGCCGGCACAGGTAGGGGGAGGGCACGGTGTTGTCCACGATCAGGGGAATGCCGTGGCGGTGGGCGATCTCGGCGAGTTTTTCGAAATCGGTGATGTTGCCCAGGGGGTTGCCCACGGATTCGCAGAAGATAGCCTTGGTGCGGGCATCGATGAGGGGCTCGAAGGCGTTGGGGTCCCGGTAGTCGGCGAAACGGGTTTCGATGCCCAGCTGGGGGAAGGTGTGGGCGAACAGGTTGTAGGTGCCGCCATACAGGGTGGAGGCGGAAACGATGTTGTCTCCGGTTTCGGCGATGGTCTGGATGGCGTAGGTGATGGCGGCCATACCGGAGGCCAGGGCCAGGCCGGCAATCCCCCCTTCCATGGCGGCCACCCGGGCCTCCAGAACCGCCTGGGTGGGGTTCATGATCCGGGTGTAGATGTTGCCGGTGACCTTGAGGTCGAAGAGATCGGCCCCGTGTTGGGTGTCGTCGAAGGCGTAGGAGGTGGTCTGGTAAATGGGCACCGCCACGGCGCGGGTGGTGGGGTCCGGGCTGTAGCCGCCGTGGACGGCCAGGGTTTCCAGCTTCATGGGATGTCTCCTCGGGTTTTTGGACGGAATAGGCGGGCAAGTATAGCAACTGGCCGGGGCGAACCTGGCGGCGGGGAACCGCTCTGTGTTCATGCCAATCCAATTACGGCGATAATGGCGGGGAGGCTGCCGGCAGCAACACTGTGTCAGGGAGCCCGGCGACAGGATGGCGGGCCGACGGAGCCTGCCCACGTGGAGGAGATGACCATGGAAAACATGGGGAAAGTGGCTACCTGGATGGAGTTGGCCAGCGGCCGATGGCAATCCGCTGGCGGGTCGGGGGTGAGGGTGCATCCGGTGGGGAGCGCGGCGGCGCCGTGCTTTGCCCTTTCGGTGGATGGGCGGTGGCTGCATGCCGGGGATGGCCGCCTGACCCTGTTCCACGGCCTGGGTTCGGCGGTGCGTTTCCTGCGCTCGGCAGCAGTCACTGATTTCGAGGAAGGTGCGCCGGCGGATCTGCAGCGGCTCTGCGCGGGCCCGGCCCATTGCCTGATGGTTCACGGCAAGCGCGGCTTGGTGGCCTGCTCCGCCAAGGAAGCAGGCTGCTGCCTGCGGAGCAGCCTGGTCAACTGAGCCGGGCGCCGGCGGCGCCGGCCAGGGCCGCCCGCAACACCTTGTCCATGGTGGCATCAAAGGCCACCAGGCGGATTTCTTCCAGGCGTGTTCCCCCACCTAATTCGGCACGGACGCAGCGTACCGCGATGGCTGCCGCGGCCTCCGGCGGGTAGCCGTAGACCCCGCAGCTGATGGCCGGAAAGGCGATGCGGCGCAGCCCGTAATCCCGCGCCAGGGCCAGGCTGGCCCGGTAGCAGGCGGCCAGCAACCCGGCTTCGCCCTGGCCTCCGCCCTGCCAGATGGGCCCCACGGTGTGGATGATCCAGCGGGCGGGCAGGTCGAAGCCCGGGGTGATCCGGGCTTCCCCGGTGGGGCAACCCCCCCAGGGTGGCGCAGTGGGCCACCAGCCGGGCCCCGGCTGCCCGGTGAACGGCGCCGTCCACCCCGCCGCCTCCCAGGAGCGAACTGTTGGCGGCATTGACGATGGCGTCGAAGGGCAGGGTGGTGATGTCGCCCCGCCAGACGGTGACAGTCGTGGGTGCTTGGGTTGCCATGGCCTTTTTATCCCTTGATGCACAGCACCTGTTTGAGGGTATGGACCACCTCCACCAGGTCGGTCTGGTTGGCCATCACCTGGTCGATGTCCTTGTAGGCGGCGGGGATTTCGTCCACCACCCCCTGATCCTTGCGGCACAGCACCCCCTCGGTCTGGCGGGCCAGGTCCGCCGCGGTGAAGCGCCTGGCCGCCGCCGTGCGGCTCATGGCCCGGCCGGCGCCGTGGGAGCAGGAGTGGAAGCTCTTGGCGCAGCCCTTGCCCCGCACGATGTAGGAACGGGCCCCCATGCTGCCGGGGATGATGCCCAGCTCCCCCTGGTCGGCGTGGATGGCCCCTTTGCGGGTGACCCATACCCGGGCGCCGTAGTGGTTTTCCTGCTGAACGTAGTTGTGGTGGCAGTTCACCGCCTCCCGGGTGACGGTGAAGGGAGGCAGCTCCCGGGCCAGGGCGGCCAGGATCAGGTCCAGCATGGCGGCCCGGTTTTCCAGGGCGTAGTGCTGGGCCCAGTGCACCGCCGCCACGAAGTCGTTGAAGTGGTGGCTGCCTTCTTCCAGGTAGGCCAGGTCCCGGTCCGGCAGTTGGGCGAGGTGGCGCGCCATGTCGTTTTTCGCCAGTTCGATGAAATAGGTGCCGATGGCGTTGCCCATGTTGCGGGAGCCCGAGTGGAGCATCACCCACATCTGTCGGGCTTCGTCCAGGCACAGCTCGATGAAATGGTTGCCACCCCCCAGGGTACCCAGCTGGCGGGTCCAGTCGGCATTCTTGCCGACCCGTTTGGCCACCCCGGGATGGCGGGCCAGGATGGCCTTGAGGCCGGCCGCCAGGGGCTTGGCCCGGGCCGCCTGGGCTTCCGCCGGGCCGTGCTGGGCAAAGCCCACCGGCACGTCGTGGCTGATCCGGTCGAAGACCCGGCGCAGGCGTTTTTCGTCCAGATCCCGGGCGGAGAGGGAAAGCCGGGTGGCGATCATGCCGCAGCCGATATCCACCCCCACCGCCGCGGGAATGATGGCCTGGCGGGTGGCGATCACCGCCCCCACGGTGGCGCCGATGCCGGTGTGAACGTCGGGCATGGCCGCCACATGGTGGTGGATCACTGGCAGGCGGGAGAGATTCACCAGTTGGGCCCGGGCGGTGGGCTCAATCTCGTCGGTCCAGACCAGCACCGGGTTGAGGCCTTCTTGAAGGGTCTGGCGGACCGGCATGGATATGTGGGGGGACCGGGGGAGCGGAAATCCTACACTTGGCCAGCCGCCACCAGGGTGACTGGCGTCAGGCCCCGCAGGGCGTTGCCGGCGAATACCGCCTCGGCCCGGTGGAGGTCCGCCAGGGTCAGGCGGGCTTCCCGGGCCCGGCCGGCCGCCAAGAGGCTGCGGCGCAGAACGCCATTCAACAGGCCGCAGTCAGCGGCGGGGGTGAGGAGTTCACCGTCCAGGCGCAGGAAGAGGTTGCTGCGGGCGCCTTCGCACAGCTCGCCCCGTTCATTGCAGAACAGGGTGTCGAAGTGGCCGGCGGCCATGGCCCGGGCCATGGCCTGGTCGTAGTGGGCCCGGGCGGTGGTCTTGTGGCGCAGCAGGGGCTCCCGGCTATCCAGCCGCTCCGGGGCCAGGGTGACGGTGGCGGGGCCTTCCGGGGGGGCGAGGGGGGCGCTGGTGATTTCCAGGTCCCCCGCCGGGCCCAGGGTGAGGCGCACCCGCAGGGGATGGCCGGCGGGGTCCGCCGGCACCCCGGCCAGAGCGGCTTCCACCTCTGTTTTTGAAAAGGGAAAGCCAAAGTAGGCGGCAGAGGCTTGCAGGCGCTCCAGATGCCAGGGCAGCAGGGGATAACTGCCGTCGGGCTCTCGGCGCAGGGTTTCGATCAGGCGTAGCTCTGGCGGCAGTTCCGTGAGGAAGCGGGCCTTGAGCAGGCATTCCTGCCATTCGGCGGCCGGATCGGAATCCTGCACGATGCCGCTGCCGATCCCCAGGCGGGCCTGGCGGTGGGCGTCCACTTCCAGGGTGCGGATGGGTACCGCCAGGCGCAGGGGGCCGTCGGGAGCGAGCCAGCCCAGGGCGCCGCAGTAGAGACCACGGGGCTGGGTCTCCAGCTCGGCGATGATCTCCATGGCCCGGATCTTGGGGGCCCCGGTGATGGAGCCGCAGGGGAAGAGGGCGGCCAGCAGGGCGGCCAGGTTGGCGGTCACCGGTTCGGCCCGGATGGTGGAGGTGAGCTGCCACAGGGAAGGGTAGGCCTCTACCTGGAAGAGGCGCTCCACCTTTACCCCGCCGGAGGGGGCTAGGCGGCCCAGGTCGTTGCGGATGAGATCCACGATCATCAGGTTCTCGGCCCGGTTCTTCTCGGTGAGGAGCGCGGCCGGGTCGGCCTGGCGGGGGGCGGTGCCCTTCATGGGCCGGCAGGTGACGCCCCGGCCGTCGTGGTCCAGGAAAAGCTCTGGCGAACGGGATAGGATCCAGCCCTCCGGGTGCTGGATGAAGGCCCCGTGGCGTACCGGCTGGGCAGCCCGCAGGCGCTGGTAGAGGGCCCGGGGCGGGCCCCATAGTTCGCCGGTGAGGGGGAAAGTGTAGTTGACCTGGTAGCAGTCCCCGGCGGCGATGTAGTCCCGAATGTGGCCCACTTGCTGGTGGTAGCGGCTTTCCGCCAGTCCCAGGGTTCCGCGGCCCAGGCCGGCAGGGGGGGGCGAGGCCGTGCCGGCGGCCAGCCAGGCATCGGTTTGGGCCACCGAGAGGCGCGCTGCCCGGCGGAAAACCCAGGCAGTGAGGAGGGGCTGGCCGGCCGGGGGCAGGAGGGGTTCCAGGCGCGGCTCCAGGGCCAGGCCCAGTTCGTAGGCCAGGGCCAGGGCGACCCAGTGGTCGGCCTGGCGAGCAGCCTCGATGCGGGCCAGGGTGGTGGTGAGGTGGCGGGGGTCGGTGCACTGGATCGTTTCGATCCAGTCCGCCAGCAGCAGATCCCCGCCGCTCCCCAGGTTGTCGTCGAAAAGGGCGAAGGGGGCGGTGGTGTCGGCGAAGGAGCGGGTAGCTGCGGTGTTCAAGGGTGGGGCGTGGGGCTTCGGGAAAGGAATGGTAGCCCAATCCGTCCGGGGGTGGCCGGAGGGTTATGATGGGCCGCAAGCGGGCAGCCAGGGGAAGGGGCAGGCGACATGGAATACCAGGACAGGCGCAGGGCTCAGGAGGCGGGCAGCAGCCGCTGCGAGGCCTGCGGCGCCATTTTTCGGTGTGGCGCGGCGGCGGGAGATGAGGGCTGCTGGTGCGCCGCCCTGCCCAGGGTACCGGTGGTCGACGGGGTGGCGGGTTGCTTCTGTCCGGATTGCCTGGCGGCCCGGGTGGCGGAACAGGCCTTAAAGCCTCCCGGCCACTAGCCGGATGGCGTCCCGGTTGGTCCAGGAGGGGGTGAGGCCCAGGGCTTCCCTCCAGGGCATCCAGCGGGCGCCCCGGTGCTCTGCTGGCGCGAGGCGGGGGGCAAAGGCCCGTTCCACCGGGTAGCTGAAGACCCGCTCGGTGTTGTGGAGGGTGCCGGCCGGATAGCGGTGGCGCCAGGCTGGGGGAATGAGGTAGCGGTTGGTGAGGCGCCAGTCCACCAGCTGGGCCGGGTCGCTGGCCAGGCCGGTTTCTTCCCGCAACTCCCTGCAGGCGGTCTCCACCGGGGTTTCGTCGCCCTCCAGGCTGCCGGTGACCGATTGCCAGAAGCCCTGGGGAAAGACCCGCTCCAGCAACAGGATGGCCATTTCCGGGGTGTGAACCACCACCAGTACCGACTCCGGTCGCTTGTCACCCATGGTCAGCCCAGGCTGGGGAGCAGGGCGATGCCGTCGGCGGCCAGGTCCACGAAGGTCCAGAAGGGTACGCCCTCCTCCCGCCAGCGCTCTGAGGTTTCCGCCAGGATTTCCAGGAGGAGGAGGAAATCTCCTTCGGCGGCGGCCCGCAGGGCGTCGGCGTGGGCCAGGACCAGCACGTAGCCGGCGGCGGGGCGCCAGCTCATGTCGCCGAGGCAGTCGGCCAGGGCGTCCCAGTTGTGGCCGAACCAGGCGGGAAAGGCCAGGGTCCGGGCCAGGGCCGCCAGGAGGGTGGCCTTGTCCCGCACCGGGGCCAGATCCACTGTCAGCCATGGATAGCCCAGGTTGCGGGCGACGGCGGCCACAGCCGCCTCGCCGTTTTGGGGGAGGTGGTAGACGCCGGCCCTGGCCGGCTGGGCCAACAGGGATGCGTAGTTGGGGTGACCGCTCACTGGATTACCCTCCCTTCGCCGTGAAGCATCTTCCCCGGGAGAGGATGAGGGCCTCCTGCGGGCGGCTGGGCGGGCGCGCCTGCCGGGCTTGCCTCGATGGGGCGGAAGCTGCGGTAGTGATCCGGTGTGTAGTAGAACACCGTGGGGGGCTGGCCGCCGGCGATGATGCGGCGGGCGCCCCGGTCCGGGGAGCCGGGGGTGGGCACCGTGTATTCCCGGTAGTAGCCCCGGGGGCGTTCGGGCAGGCGGCGTTCCCGGTTGAGGAATTTGCTGCCGTCCTTGCGGTAGGGGAAGGGCCCGCCCTGGCGGATCAGAGCCAGGGTGGCGTGGGCTTCCGGGGGTAGCGCGGTGGCGCTGGGGGCTAGGGTCTGGGCCGGGGGTTCCACCTCGTACCCGCAGCCGGACAAGCCCGGCAAGATCAAGGCAAGGCTCAGCAGGCAGGGGGCGAGCAGGCGGGTCATGGTGGTTCTGGGGCGGTTACAGGCGCAGCTAGTCTTTCTGGGGCTTGATGCCGTACTTGACCAGCAGTCCGTGCATGAATTCGGTCAGGGCGGGCAGGCGCGGATTGGTAGGGTCCTGGCGGCGGACCCGTTCCATGAGCTGGCGGGCCTGGGCGGCGAAGCGATCGTTCCAGCCGCAGTTTTCGATGTGGCGCAGCAGGGCCAAGGCGGCATTGAACAGCACGTGGGTATTGCCGGGCATCTTGCGCACGGCATTCATCATTTCCGCCACGGCGCCGTCGAAATCGCCGCTCTGGGCCTTTTCCGCGCCAGCTGCCACCAGGTCCTTGACCTCGGCGTGGATGCGTTTTTCCAGGGCAGCGGTGAGGTGGCTCTTGCCGGCCCGTTCCATGAGGTTCCGGTTGGCCTGGGCTTCGTGCTGATCCGGGGCATTGCGCATGAGGTCCAGGACTACCTCGGTGCCTGCTTCTTCCATCTGCTGGTCGAAGCAGGCCTTGGCCAGGGTCCGGCGGATGCCGCTGGAGAGGCCCAGCCCTTCGGCGGGGCTGGCGGCCACCGCATCCTGAAGGGCGGCCTGGGCCTTGTCCGCATTGCCTTGTTTGGTGTGGTAGAGCGCATTGGACAGGGCCGAACACAGCCGGGTTTTGGCTACGCCGGTCATGGATCGTTCCAGATCACGGATGGTGGCTTCCGCGTCTCCGGTCTTGTCTGCCGCGAGCTGGGCCTGGACCAGCCGGACATGGTCTTCCGGATCCCGAAAGTCGGAGTATTTGTTCTTGCGGACCACCTCCCCCAGGGTTCGTTCGGCGGCGTCCACGTCTCCCAGTTCCAGGGCCAGCAAGCCCAGGCGGCGCAGACGATGGATGCGATGGGGGGAGCGCTGGGAGGCCCGGTTCAGGATGTCCCGGGCGCCTTCCAGCTCGCCCGCCGCTTCCTGGGTCTTGGCCAGCCAGTCATAGGCGTCGATATAGGTTTCGTTTTCATCCACCAGGTCTTGCAGGATGTCTTCGGCATCGGAGTAGCGCTTCTGCATGTACAGGGTCTTGGCCAGACCCAACCGGGCCCAGGGCACCACCCGCATTTCCAGGATGCGGGTGTAGATGGCCTGGGATTCATCCACCTGGCCGGCGGCGATGTGAAGCTCTGCCCGCAGACGCAGGAAGTCGATGGTGTAGAGGGGATGGCTGGCTTCGCCGTCGATGGTGGCCTGGATGGCGCCAGGGTTGTCGCCCAGGGCTATGAATCGGTAGGTGGGCAGGAAGGCATCGCGCTTTTCCAGGGTGCGCTCGATGCGGGCCAGCAGGGAGTCTGCGGTGAAGGGCTTGAGAACGTAATCGTTGGGCGCCAGCTCGGCGGCGCTGACTACCCGCTCGTACTGGCGTTCTCCGGTCACCATGATGAAGGCGGTTTCCAGGGGAATGATGGCGTTGTGGCGCAGATCTTCCAGCAGATGCTGGCCGTCCTGGCCCTCCCCTAAATGGTATTCGCACAGAATGAGATCGAACTTGGTTTCCCTCAGTTTGCGAACTGCGGCGCCGGCGGCTACCGCGAGCTGGACTTTGCTGATCCCTCCCATGGCCAGCATATTGCGTAGCTGGGTGCGCATGTTCGGGTTGGCTTCGATGACGAGGGTCGATATGGCGCTGAAGTCGATCACGGTTTCACAAGTCTGGAATATGGAAGCGGGTAGGCAGTGAAACGGTAGTGTCAGGCAAAATCTTGAGTCAGCATATGAAAAAAAAGGACGCCTGGGCGTCCTTTCCCTCCTGCAATGGTGGGTGCGAGGGTCAAGCCTTGGCCACTTCCACCTGGGTTTCCACCTTCTGGCGCAGGCGCACGTGGAGTTCCCGCAGCTGCTTTTCGTCCACCTCGGAGGGGGCGTTGGTGAGCAGGCACTGGGCGCGCTGGGTTTTGGGGAAGGCGATCACGTCCCGGATGGATTCGGCGCCGGTCATCATGGTGACGATCCGGTCCAGGCCGAAGGCCAGCCCGCCGTGGGGCGGGGCGCCGTACTTGAGGGCGTCGAGCAGGAAGCCGAACTTGGCCTGCTGTTCTTCGGGGCCGATGTTGAGGGCCTGGAAGACGGTTTCCTGAACCTCGGAGCGGTGGATACGCACCGAGCCGCCGCCGATTTCCCAGCCGTTCAGGGCCAGGTCGTAGGCCTTGGCCAGGCAGGCCCCCGGGTCGGAGGCCAGCAGGGCCACATGCTCGTCCTTGGGGCTGGTGAAGGGGTGATGGCAGGCGGTCCAGCGGCGGTCTTCCTCGTCGTACTCGAACATGGGGAAGTCCACCACCCACAGGGGTTCCCAGGCCTTGCCGTTCACATAGCCCTTCTCGTGGCCGAGCTTGATGCGGAGCGCCCCAAGGGCGTCGTTGACCACCTTGGTTTTGTCGGCGCCAAAGAAGATCAGGTCGCCGGACTGGGCGCCGGTGCGCTCCAGGATGGTCTTCAGGGCCCGTTCGTGGAGGTTCTTGACGATGGGGGACTGGAGCCCGTTCTCGTTGGCCTGGGAAACGTCGTTGACCTTGATGTAGGCCAGGCCCCTGGCACCGTAGATGCCCACGAACTTGGTGTATTCGTCGATCTCGCCCCGGGTCAGGCTGGCCCCGCCCGGAACCCGGATGGCGGCCACCCGGCCGCCGGAAGTGGCGGGGCCAGAGAAGACCTTGAAGGCCACGTCCTGCACCGCGTCGGTGATTTCGGTGAGCTCCAGGGTCACCCGCAGGTCCGGCTTGTCCGAGCCGAAGCGGCGCATGGCTTCGGCGTAGGTCATGCGGGGGAAGGGGGCGGGCAGGTCCACATCGATGGCGTCCTTGAAGACGTAGCGGATCAGGGCTTCGATGAGGGCGGTGATCTCGTCTTCGGTCATGAAGGAGGTTTCGATATCCACCTGGGTGAATTCAGGCTGGCGGTCGGCCCGCAGATCCTCGTCCCGGAAGCACTTGGTGATCTGGTAGTAGCGGTCGTAGCCGGCCACCATCAGGAGCTGCTTGAAGAGCTGGGGCGACTGGGGCAGGGCGAAGAACTGGCCGGGGTGGACCCGGGAGGGCACCAGATAGTCCCGGGCGCCTTCCGGCGTGCTTTTGGTGAGCATGGGGGTTTCGATGTCCACAAAGCCGTTATCGTCAAGGAAGCGGCGGAACGCCCGGGCGGTCTTGTAGCGCAGCATCAGGTTCTTCTGCATCTGGGGACGGCGCAGGTCGATCACCCGGTGGGTCAGGCGGGTGGTCTCCGAGAGGTTTTCATCGTCAAGCTGGAAGGGGGGCGTGGCGGAGGTGTTGAGCACCTCGATGTCGTGGCAGAGGACCTCGATCTCGCCGGAGGTGAGGTTGGCATTCTCAGTGCCTGCCGGGCGGCGGCGGACCTTGCCGGAGAGTTTGAGGACGAACTCGCTGCGGATGGATTCAGCCACCTGGAACATCTCCGGGCGGTCCGGATCGCACACCACCTGGACCAGGCCTTCCCGGTCCCGCAGGTCGATGAAGATGACGCCACCGTGGTCGCGGCGGCGATGGACCCAGCCGCAAAGGGTGACGATCTGGTTCAGTTCGGCGGCGGTGACTTTTCCGCAGTATTGAGTGCGCATGGGTGTGGAATCCGGAATGACGGGATGCCGCGATGGCGGCTTATTGGTTCAGGAGGGCGGCCTTGGGGGCGCCCCGGGGACTGCCGGGGGCGACGACCCCCATGGAGATGATGTATTTCAGGGCTTCGTCCACGCTCATGTCCAGCTCGATCACATCGGCCTTGGGCATCATCAAGAAGAAGCCGGAGGTGGGATTGGGCGTGGTGGGCACGTAAATGCTCACGTAATCCCCGTGGAGATGGTCCGCCGCCGCGCCGCCGGGCTTGCCGGTGAGAAAGGCGATGGTCCAGGAGCCCTGCCGGGGGTACTGGACCAGCAGGGCCTGGCGGAAGGCCTGGCCATTGCTGGAGAACAGGGTGTCGGATACCTGTTTGACGCTGGAGTAGATCGATTTCACCACCGGGATGCGGGACAGGGCCGCCTCCCATAGCCGTACCAGTTGCTGACCCAGCACGTTGGTGGCCACCAGCCCGGTCACCAGAACGATGATGAGGGTCACGATGACCCCCAGGCCGGGAATGTTGAAGCCCAGCAGGGCTCGGGGCTGGAGATCCGTGGGCATCAGCAGGATGATCTGATCCAGGGATCCGACGATCCAAGCCATCACCATGAGGGTGATGGCCAGGGGGATCCAGATCAACAGGCCGGTGATGAAGTATTTCTTCATCGGGTGCGCGCCATGGCCCTCAATGGCAGGCGCAGGCGCCACCGCAACCAGCCGGCGGGGCTTCGCTGGAGGGCGCTGCGGATTCGGGGGCGGCGGCGGGGCCTCCCTTGAAATCGGTGGCGTACCAGCCGCTACCCTTGAGCTGGAAGCCGGCGGCCGAGAGCTGCTTGGTGTAGCTTTCCTGGCCGCAGGCGGGGCAGGTGGTGAGGGGGGCGTCACTCATCTTTTGTAGATGATCCTTCTGGTGTCCGCAGGCGCCGCAGCGGTACTCGTAGATGGGCATGATGACCTCCGAAAATAAGCGTTGCAGTTTAACGCATTGCAGCATAAGGGAAAAGTCGCGGCCCCAGGCTAGGGCTAGTCCTCATGTGGGGTCGAAAAGCCCGCCTTCAATGGCGGCGGGCCCTCACAGCAGGGATAGATAGGCCTGGTTCAGCCGGGGCCCGATGAACAGGGCAAGGATTCCCGCCGCTGCCAGATAGGGCCCGAACGGAATGGGGACATTGCGCCCGTGGCGGGCGAGGATGATCAGACCCACTCCCACCAAGGCGCCTACCGCGGAGGATAGCAGGATGGTCATGGGCAGCATCTGCCAGCCCAGCCAGGCGCCAATGGCGGCCAGGAGCTTGAAGTCGCCATAGCCCATGCCTTCCTTGCCGGTGACGAGCTTGAACAGCCAATACACCGACCACAGGGCGAGGTAGCCAGCGGCCGCGCCTACCACCCCTTCAGGCAGGGGAGCATAGGTGCCGTTCAGGTTGAGAAGCAGACCCAGCCACAGGAGCGGCAGTGTCAGGCTGTCGGGCAGTAGTTGGGTATCCAGGTCGATGAAGGCGAGGGCGATCATGGCCCAGACGAACAGGATCGCTCCGGCTCCGGCCAGGCTCGGGCCGAAATGCCAGCCGGCCAGGCCGGACAGGAGGGCGGTCAGGGCTTCCACCACCGGATAACGGGGGCTGATGGGGCCTTGGCAATGCCGGCAACGTCCCCTGAGCAGCAGGAAGCTCACCAGGGGAATGTTGTCCGTCGCGCCTATCAAGGCGCCGCAGTGGGGACAGCCGGACCGGGGCGTGGCCAGGTTGTATCGGGGTTGGGCGGGAGGGGGCTCCCCCTTGAGCTCGGCGGCCTGGGCGTGCCATTCCTGCTCCATCATCCGGGGTAGGCGATGGATGACCACGTTGAGGAAACTGCCGACAAACAGCCCCAGGACACCGCAGAGGACAGCAAAAAGGGTCGGATTGGCGGTGAATTCGGTCATGGATATGGGAGAAGAATGAAACGGGCGGCCTGCCGGTGGGAAGGCCGCCTTCGGAATGTTTTAGATGACCGCGCCGAGTTTGAAGATAGGCAGGTACATGGCCACCACCAGGCCACCGATGACCGTGCCCAGGAAAACCATGATCATGGGTTCAAGGAGCTGGGACAGGCTGGCCACGGCGTCATCCACCTCCCGCTCGAAGAACTCCGCCACCTTGGAAAGCATGGAATCCAGCTGCCCGGACTCTTCGCCGATGGACACCATCTGCACCACCATGGAGGGGAAAACCTGGGTGTTCTGCATGGCCACCGTCAGGCTGGTGCCAGTGCTGACTTCGGTCTGGATTTGTTTGGTGGCGCTGAGGTAGACGTAGTTTCCGGAGGCGCCCCCCACCGAATCCAGGGCTTCCACCAGGGGTACCCCGGCAGCGAACATGGTGGCCAGGGTCTGGGTCCAGCGGGCGATGGTGGCCTTGCGGATGATCTGGCCGATGACCGGGATCTGCAGCACCGTGCGATCCAGGGCGATCTGCATGGCCGGGGAGCGTTTGTACGCAAAGCCGATGCCGATGACGGTGCCGGCCACCGCTGCCAGCATCCACCACCAGTTCTCCACGAAGAAATCCGACATGGCCATCACGACCAGGGTGGGGGTCGGCAGTTCGCCGCCGAAGGCGGTAAACACCTTTTTGAATTCCGGGATCACGAACAGCATCATCACCGACACCACCAGCACCGCCACCACCATCACGGCGGCTGGGTAGAAGAGGGCCGACTTGATCTTGGCCTTGATGGCCAGGATCTTCTCCTTGTAGGAGGCCAGGCGATCCAGGAGGTTATCCAGGATCCCCGCCTGTTCGCCCGCCTCCACCAAGTTGCAGTAGAGGGCGTCGAAGTGGGCGGGGAACTTGCGGAAGGCCTGGGACAGGCTGCTACCGGTCTCCACGTCGATGCGGACATCGTTGAGCATG
The DNA here is from genome assembly GCA_034004685.1 of Rhodocyclaceae bacterium. Classification (GTDB taxonomy): domain Bacteria; phylum Pseudomonadota; class Gammaproteobacteria; order Burkholderiales; family Rhodocyclaceae; genus JAEUNX01. The sequence goes on from JAVEWG010000003.1 coordinate 110,743, forward strand.
CGAGCCAGGGTGGGATTGGCGTTGCCTTTGATGGCGATGTCGAACGCCTGGAGCAGGGGCACGCCGGAACGCATCATGGTGGCCAGCTGGCGGGTAAACAGCGCCACGTCCTTCTCGCTGATCTTGCGCCCTTTGGAGAGTCGTTGTTTCTTGATCTTGGTGGCCAGAATCCCCTGCCGCCGCAGGCTGGCCTGGACGACGGTCTCGCCAGTGGCACGCATTTCGCCACGCATGATCTTGCCGGTCTTGTCCTTGCCTTCCCAGGTGTACATCACCTCCCGGGGGCCCACGGGTTTGCGAATTGCTCGGGTTGCGGTGGCCATGGGTTTCGCGTTGCTCCTAGTCGTTTGTGGTCGCCAGCACTTCGGTCAGGGAGGTCATCCCCTGCTTGACCTTGAGCAGGCCAGACTGGCGCAGGTCCCGGACACCCTCGCGCTGGGCCTGTTCGGCGATATCGATGGAATTGCCGTTTGTCATGATGATGTGGGCGATCTCGTCGGAGATCGGCATGACCTGATAGATCCCCACCCGCCCCTTGTAGCCGGTGCCCTTGCAGCGCTCGCAGCCCCCGGGGCCATAGGGTTGCCAGCTTCCATCCAGATCCGCTTCGCTGAAACCGGCCTGCAACAGGGCTTCGATGGGGATCTCCATCGGCTTCTTGCAGGAGCACAGGCGGCGTGCCAGGCGCTGGGCCGAAATCAAGATCACCGAGGAGGCGATATTGAATGGCGCCACGCCCATGTTCTTTAGACGCTCCAAGGTGGTGGGCGCGTCGTTGGTGTGCAGGGTGGACATGACCATGTGGCCGGTCTGGGCGGCCTTGATGGAGATCTCCGCGGTTTCCAGGTCGCGAATTTCACCCACCATGATCACGTCGGGATCCTGGCGGAGAAAGGAACGCAGGGCTGCGGCAAAGGTCAGGCCGGCTTTTTCATTGACATTGACCTGATTGATGCCCGCCAGGTTGATTTCCGCCGGATCCTCCGCCGTGGAGATGTTTACGCCAGGCCGGTTGAGCAGATTCAGGCAGGTGTAGAGGGAAACGGTCTTGCCGCTGCCGGTGGGGCCAGTAACCAGGATCATGCCGTAGGGGCGCTCCACCGCGTGGAGCAGGGCTTCCTTCTGGTCCGGCTCGTAACCCAGAGCGTCGATCCCCAGCATGGCCGAGGAGGGGTCGAGGATCCGCATGACGATCTTTTCGCCATGCAGGGTGGGCAGGGTGGATACCCGGAAGTCAATGGCCTTGTTCTTGGACAGGGCCAGCTTCATGCGTCCGTCCTGGGGGACCCGTTTCTCCGAAATATCCAGCCTGGAGATGACCTTGATCCGGGCTGCGATCTTTTCCTTCAGCACCAGCGGGGGCTGGGAAATTTCCCGCAGGATGCCGTCGGTCCGTACCCGAATCCGGTAGTACCGCTCGTAGGGTTCAAAATGAATGTCCGAGGCGCCCTCGTTGATGGCGTCGATCAGCACCTTCTGGATGAAACGCACCACTGGCGCGTCGTCCACCTCCTGAGTGCTGTCATCTGCACCTTCAACGGTGGGGGCTTCCTGGTCAAGGAGGTCCATGTCGAAATCGTCACCGGTGAGCTCCTTGAGGGAGCTTTCGGTGGTTTCGGACAGACGTTCAACCAGCTTGATCAGGGGGTTGAGTTCGGCGACCACCGGCTCGACCGGGACCCCCGTCTGAAACCGGATTTCGTCCAGGGCCCGCAGATTGGTGGGATCGGCCAGGGCCACCGTCAGGCGGTTGGCCCGACGGCACAGGGCGACCACTTGATGCTTGGTCATCAGCTTGCGGTCGATGCCATCCCGCGGGATGGTGGCGGAATCGATCGCGGAGATGTCCAGCAGGGGGTGGCCGAAGGTCTCCGCGGCAAAGCGGGCGACATCCCGGCCGGACATCAGATTGCGCTGCTGGAGTTCCTGGATGAAACCGTTGGGGGATTCGCTGGCTTTCGTCGAGCAAGCTGCCGCATCCGCCTCGGAAAGACGGCCCTGCTGGATCAGAGCGCGGGCTAGGCCGCTCAGGGGTGTCTGGGGATTAGCGGCCATCAGCGTGGGAGAAAGTCATCACAGGTTCGGGCAATGTGTCAGGATTCTAGCCTAACCCCACATGCAGAAAAGATTATTCGCCAGCTTGGTGGTGTCCGGAGGGGGCGGGAATGGGCCCGGAGCGGGCAACTCGAAGCTTTGCCGAGGGTGTCCCGCTGTTTTCGGCTTTATGCCGAAAAGGTTGAGGAGTTTACGTGCCTTGCGGACAAGTCCCTGGGATTCAACCCATCCGCCCCAGGAGGACTTCGGTGACGAAGCGGCTGCCCACATAGGCCAGGAGCAGCGCCACGAAGCCCGCCAGGGTCCACCGCAGGGCGTGCCGACCCCGCCAGCCCCAGGCGTGGCGTCCCACCAGCAAGGTTCCGAAGAGCAGCCAGGACAGCACCGCGAAGAGGGTCTTGTGGTCCAGCCGAAATGCCTTGCCGAATAGTGTTTCGGAAAAGGCGATGCCTGAGGCCAGCGTCAGGGTCAGGAGAATGAAGGCGATCGAGATGAGGCGGAACAACAGCGCCTCCATGGTTAGCAGGGGTGGCAAGCTGGCCAGGGCGCGGCTTAGCCTGCCGCTGTGCAAGCGTTTTTCCGCCACCGACATGAGCAGGGCGTGGAAGGCCGCCAGGGTGAACAGGCTGTAGGCCAGCATGGCAATGATGAAATGGGCCCGGAAAACCGGCGATGCGGAGTTCTCCAGCAGATGCTGGCCGGGGAAGAGGGCCGGCAGCAGGGAGGCTACCGTGGCTGCGGGCATGGCCAGGGCCTGGAGGCCTTCGAGCCGGGAATAGAGGCTTTCGATCCAAAAGAACATCACGGCCAGCCACACCATCAGGGACAGGGCCACGCTGAAGCCAAAGCGCATCCCGCCCCCGGGGAACAGTTCGTCGTGGAGGAGTATCCCATGGGCGGCTAGGGCCAGCAGCAGCAGGATCCGCTCGCCCATGGATACGCTCCGCCCCGGCGCGAGGGCGGGTTGGGCCCAGCGGGTGCGCCAATAGTGAACCCCTAGGGCGGCGTAAAGCGAGGCCGGCAACAGATGCAGTAAAATCGAACGCATTTTCCAAGTCTACCTGAAGGGTCCGCCCCCAACCATGCTCGACAACCTCACTCAGCGGCTTTCCAAAGTCGTCAAGACCATCCGTGGCCAGGCCCGCCTTACCGAGGACAACATCCAGGAAATGATGCGGGAGGTGCGCATGGCGCTTCTGGAAGCCGATGTGGCCCTGCCTGTGGTGAAGGACTTCATCTCCCGGGTGAAGGAAAAGGCCCTGGGTCAGGAGGTAATTGGTTCCCTCACCCCCGGGCAGGCCTTGGTGGGCGTGGTGCATCGGGAGCTTACCGACCTCATGGGGGGGAGCCATCAGGGCCTGAACCTGGCTACTCAGCCGCCGGCGGTGATCCTGATGGCCGGCCTCCAGGGGGCGGGCAAGACCACCACCACGGGGAAGCTGGGCAAGCTTCTGCGGGAGCGGATGAAGAAGAAGGTGCTGGTGGTGTCCACCGACATCTATCGCCCGGCGGCCATCGCCCAGTTGCAGACCGTGGCCCAGCAGGCGGGGGTGGAGTTCTTCCCGTCCGAGATCAGCCAGCAGCCTGTGGATATCGCCCTGGCGGCGTTGGACCATGCCCGCCGGCATTATCTGGACGTGGTTCTGGTGGATACCGCCGGCCGGTTGGCCATCGACGAAGCCATGATGGCGGAAATCAAAGCTCTCCATGGTGCGGTCAAGCCCATCGAGACCCTCTTCGTGGTGGACGCCATGCTGGGGCAGGATGCGGTGAATACTGCCCGGGCCTTCAACGACGCCCTGCCCCTGACGGGGGTGGTCCTCACCAAGCTGGATGGGGATGCCCGGGGTGGGGCGGCCTTGTCGGTGCGCCATGTGACCGGCAAGCCTCTCAAGTTTTCCGGGGTGGGGGAGAAGCTCGGCGGCTTGGAAGAGTTCCACCCCGAGCGGATGGCGTCCCGCATCCTGGGCATGGGGGACATCCTGGGTCTGGTGGAAGATGCCCGGCGGGGCGTGGATGAAGAGCAGGCCAAGGCCTTCGCCCAGAAGCTCAAGTCAGGCAAGGGCTTCGATCTCAATGATTTCAAGGATCAGATCGGCCAGATGCGCAAGATGGGGGGGATGGCCTCCATGCTGGAAAAACTTCCTGGCCAGTTCGCTCAGATGGCGGGCCAGTTGAAGGGCGGAGCGGAAGAGAAAACGGTCGGTCGGATCGAGGGCATCATCAACTCCATGACCCCCGGTGAGCGGGCCAAACCCGAGCTCATCAAGGCGAGCCGCAAGCGGCGCATCGCGGCGGGCGCCGGCGTGACCGTGCAGGAGGTCAATCGTCTCCTGAACCAGTTCGAGCAGACCCAGAAAATGATGAAGCAGTTCTCCAAGGGGGGAATGCAGAAGCTGATGCGGGGCATGAAGGGCATGTTGCCCGGCATGATGCGCTGAGTGTGCTACCCCCGGGAGTTGGATCATCCTTGTCCTGGCCCCGGCCGCTGCGAGCGTGATGGTCGCCACATCCTGTTCTCCTGATTCGGTCCATCGGGCTGCTTTTGCCGCCCTCATGACCGCCGATCCGGAAGCCAAGGCTGCCGCGGCGATTGCCGTGGAGTCAGCCTGGCGAGATGATGCGCTGGGGTTGCCCATGGCGGGAGATGCCGGCGCCGAACCGGCGACTCCTGTTCCCAGGCCTGGGCGTCCGGAGCGGCCCCGGCTGGTGGCGCCGGCCGATTTGCCCCGACGCAGGGCGGGTTCCCCGGCGGGTCACGGGGCCTTGCTCCATTCCATCGCCCACATCGAGTTCAACGCCATTGATCTGGCCCTGGATTGTGTCTATCGCTACCGTGGTTTGCCCCGGTTGTATTACGAAGGCTGGTTGCGGGTGGCGGCCGAGGAGGCCGCCCATTTCCGCTTGATGCGGGGGCGCCTGAACAGCCTGGGTTTCGAGTACGGGGATTTCGACGCCCACAACGGCCTGTGGGAAATGGCCTGCAAGACCGCCGATGACCCCCTGGCCCGCATGGCCCTGGTGCCCCGGGTGCTGGAGGCCAGGGGGCTGGATGCTACGCCACCCATCATGGCCAAGTTGCGAGCCATCGGCGACCTGGCGTCGATCCAGGTGCTGGAAGTCATCTTGCGGGACGAGGTGGGCCATGTGGCCCTGGGGGATGAGTGGTTCCGGTATCTCTGCCGGGAGAGGGGGTTGGAGCCGGAGGCTACCTATCTGGCGTTGCTCACCCGCTTCGATGCGCCCTGGCCCCAGGCGCCCCTCAATGTGGCGGCCCGGCGCGAGGCTGGCTTTGGGGCCGAAGAGTTGGATCGGCTTGCCCGGGGCCGGCCCCGCGGATGATCCACCAATGAAAAGGGCGCCTTTCGGCGCCCTTCGTCCCTTGGCGGACGTTTTTCCGGCTTAACGCAGCCCGGCCGCGTAATCCGCTACGGCCTTGATTTCCGGGTCGGTCATCTTGAGGGCGATGGTGCGCATCATCTTGGCCGGATCGTTGGCCCGTTCGCCGGCGCGGAAAGCCTTCAGCTGGGCCTCGGTATAGTCGGCGAACTGGCCGGCCAGGCGCGGGTACTGGGCGGGCAGTCCGGCACCGGTGGGGCCGTGGCAGCCGGAGCAGGCCGGAACGCCCTTGGCGGCAATGCCGGCGCGCCAGATCTTCTGGCCTTCGGCGATGGTGGCCTTGCTCTTGGCGGTGTCCGGCTGGAGTTTCTGGCTGCTGAAATGCTGGCCCAGGGCGGCTCTGTCTTCGTCCGACAAGGCTGCGGCCATTCCGGCCATGATCGGGTTGGCCCGCTCGCCGCTCTTGAAGTCTTTCAGCTGCTTGGCGAGGTATTCAGGCCCTTGCCCTGCCAGCTTGGGGTTGGCCGGGAGCTGGCTGTTGCCATCGGCACTGTGGCAGCCAGCGCAAATCTGCTCGGCGGTTTGTTTCGCCTTGGCCAGATCCGGCTTGGCCGCCGCCTGGTCCTGGGCCTGAAGGCTGCCTGCGACCAGCAGCAGCGAAAGCAGCAGGGAACGCTTGATCATGATGTCCTCGGATGCCATTAAGGGGATGGATAAAATCCTGCTATTCTATACCATGCCAGCTTTCCTGCGCGATGCGATGTTGAGCCCATGGCTGGGTTTTCGGTCTTCGCGACGATCCGCCCCCTCATCCCCGTCCCCCGTCCATGAGCCTTTTTCGCGCCGCACGATTTGAAATCTCCATTGCCAAGACTGAAGGGCTTCCCGCGCCTTTTGGCCCTGAGGTAGCCTTCGCAGGCCGCTCGAATGCTGGGAAATCCAGCGCCATCAATACCCTGGCCGGGCATACCCGGCTGGCTTTCGTCTCCAAGACCCCTGGGCGCACCCAGCTAATCAATTTTTTCCGTCTCAACTGTGGTGCCGCCCTGGTGGATCTGCCCGGGTATGGCTATGCCAAGGTGCCGGAGCAGGTCCGGCGCCAGTGGCAAGGGCTGCTGGAGGACTATCTGCGGCATCGGCCCAGTCTGGTGGGCCTGGTCCTGATCATGGACTCCCGGCACCCCCTCACGCCCCTTGATCGGCAGATGCTCGACTGGTTCGCCCCGAGTGGCCGACCGGTTCACGTGTTGCTCACCAAGTGCGACAAGCTCAGCCGGAACGAAGCCAATGCCACTTTGTTCGCGGTGCGCAAGGAGCTGGCCGCGTGGGGCGGGAATGTCACCGTGCAGCTTTTCTCCAGCCTCAAAAAGACGGGGTGCGAGGAGGTGGAGCAGGTGGTGGGGGGCTGGCTGGGTGTGGGTGGCGAGGTGGCGCCGGCCGGAGAATAAAAAACCCCCGGCCAAAGGGGAAGCCGGGGGTCGAAGAGCCTTAATTGCGTTTAAGGCACCCGCTCAGGGAGGTAAAGCGGGAGATGGCTCAACACCATCTATTGCCTAGGATCAAGCGATCCTGGTTGAAGTTCCCCGGATAATCCTTTTCCTCGTTTCCAATTGTTTCCATCGTGCCCAGGACTACCATGCGACCAACCGGACAATTTCCTGCCACCCGCATGCGCCGCATGCGCCGCGACGATTTTTCCCGCCGCCTGATGAGGGAGCACGTCCTGACGGCGTCCGATCTGATCTACCCGGTGTTTGTCCTGGATGGCTCCAAGCCCGATGAGGCCGTAGCCTCCATGCCGGGGGTGAGCAGGGTGAGTCTTGAGAGCCTCCTGCGGATTGCCGAAGAGGCTTGCGAGTTGGGCGTTCCCGCCTTGGCCCTGTTCCCGGTGATTGATGCCGCCGGCAAGAGCGATGGCGCCGATGAGGCCTGGAATCCTGACGGCCTGGTGCCCCGGGTGGTGACCGCTCTCAAGGCCCGCTTCCCGGAACTGGGGGTCATCACCGACGTAGCCCTGGATCCGTACACCAGCCATGGCCAGGATGGGCTGATCGATGCCTCCGGCTACGTGCTCAATGACGAGACCCTGGAGGCCCTGACCCGCCAGGCGGTCTGCCATGCCCAGGCCGGTGCCGACGTGGTGGCCCCGTCCGACATGATGGATGGCCGAATCGGGCGGATTCGGGCTGCTCTCGACGTGGGGCGCCACATCCACACCCGCATCCTGGCTTACTCCGCCAAGTACGCATCCAGCTTCTACGGTCCCTTCCGGGACGCGGTGGGGTCCGCCGCCAACCTGGGCAAGGGCAACAAATACACCTACCAGATGGATCCGGCCAACAGCGATGAAGCCCTGCGGGAAGTGGAGCTGGATGTCGCCGAAGGGGCGGATATGTTCATGGTCAAGCCGGGTATGCCGTATCTGGATATCGTGCGGCGGGTCAAGCACGAGCTGGAGGTACCCACCTTCGTTTATCAGGTGAGCGGTGAATACGCCATGCTCAAGGCCGCCATCGCCAACGGCTGGCTGGCCGAGGAGGCCTGCGTGCTGGAATCCCTCCTGGCCTTCAAGCGGGCGGGGGCCGATGGCATCCTGACCTACTTCGCCCTCGATGCCGCCCGCTGGTTGAAGGCTGGCGCCTAGCTCACCGCCCCCCTTCAGGGTTTGACCATTGGGTGGCCCAGGCTCCGACCCAGGGCCAGCACCGAGCTGATTTTGTAGTCGACGTGGGCGGGCTGCCGCAGACTGCGGCTGACCCAGACGGTGGTCATGCCCAGGCGCTTGGCGGTGCGCAGGTTCTCCGCAGAATCCTCCACCAGAATGCAGCGGCGGGGATTCAGTCGATGGGCATGGAGTAGGCTGCGGTAGGCACGCATCTGGGGCTTGGGGTGGAAACCCATTTGCTCCACGCCGAATACATCCTGGAAGTGCCGCCGTATCCCCATCAGGCCCACCACCGTTTCCACATAGGCTTGGGGCCCATTGGAAAACACGATCTTGCGGCCCGGCAGGCGGCCGAGCAAACCTGCCAGGGCCCGGGGGAATACCATCATGCTGGCCAGGTCGGGGAAGCGATGGGTTTCCTGCAGGAAGTGATGGGGGTTGGTGCCATGGTGGCGCATGAGGCCCAGCAGGGTAGCGCCATAACGTTTCCAGTAGCCCATGCGCAGGGCGTTGGCGGTGGCTTCGTCCACCGCCAGATGCTCCCGTAGATACGCAGTCATGCTGCGGTTGATATGGGGAAAGATGTGCGGGTTGGCGTCGTGGAGGGTGTTGTCCAGGTCGAACAGCCACACCGGGCGTTGCTCCATGGCGGATTCAGCCCGGCTTGCGGGGTTGGAAGTTGATTACCGCCCGACCGTCCTCGGTCACTTTCGCGGGCATTTTCCAGGCGTGGCCCTGGAGCACTTCGAAGGTGGCCGGTAGCCGCCCCTCCCGGGCAAGGGTGGCGTAGGTAGCCCGGGCTTGTTCCCAGCCGCTCCGGCCGGTCAGGCCCCGGGGGCGGCCGACGGCGGCGTTGGTGGCGCCGGCATGGCGCAGGTCGGCGAACAACTGGTCCAGGTCGGTATAGGTGAGGGTCAGCATTTCCATGTCCATCACCGGATCGGAAAAGCCGGCCTGAACCAGGGCGTCCCCCAGGTCATGCATGTCGATGAAGCGATGGACCCGTTCGCCAGCCCGGGAGGGCAGTGCCTGACGCAGTTCCCGCAGCGTGTCGGGCCCCAGGGTGGAAAACATCACCAGTCCCCCGACTTCCAGGACCCGGTGGATTTCCCGCAAGGCGGGCAGGGGGTCGTGGAGCCAGTTGAGCATCAGGTTGGACCACACCAGGGATACGCTGCTCCGGCCCAGGGGGAGGGCTTCGGCGTCGGCACAGATCCGCGCGGGCTGGGTCGGCCTGCCCAGCAGGCGGCGCAGGAAGCCGCCGTTGGTGACCGGGCCGAGCATGGCCCGGGCCGCGTCCACCCCCACGTACTCTGCCTGGGGAAAACGGGCTTCGAGAATCGCTCGATCCGCTCCTGGGCCGCAGCCCAGATCCAGGATGCGGCGGGGGTCCTGGCGGATGTAGTCCAGTCGCTCGGCCATCCGTCGGGCGATTTCCCTGGGCAGGAAGTCGGCCTCGGGATAGGTGGCCGCCGCCGCGTTGGCCCGCCGCCGGACCAGGCTGCGGTCCAACTCGAAGTCCGGGATGGCCATGGGGCCTTAGATGGCCTTCAATCCCAGGCGGGCGAACAGGGCCTCGTCCCGATCGACGCCCGGGTTGGCGGTGGTGAGGAGCTTGTCGCCGTAGAACATGGAGTTGGCGCCGGCCAGAAAACACAGGGCCTGGAGTTCGTCGCTCATCTCTTGACGCCCCGCCGACAGGCGCACGAAGCTCTTCGGCATGGTGATGCGGGCGCAGGCGATGGTGCGCACGAATTCAAAGGGATCCAGGGTTTCGGCCTCGGCCAGGGGGGTACCGGGGATCGCCACCAGGTTGTTGATGGGCACCGATTCCGGCGCGGGGCTCATGTTGGCCAGTTCGGCGATCAGGGCGGCGCGGCTCTTGCGACCTTCCCCCATGCCGATGATCCCACCGCAGCAGACGTTGATGCCGGCATCCCGGACCTTGCCCAGGGTATTGAGGCGGTCCTGGAGAGTGTGGGTGGTGATGACCTGGCCGTAGAACTCCGGCGAGGTGTCGATATTGTGGTTGTAGTAGTCCAGACCGGCGTCCTTGAGGGCCACGGCCTGGTCTTCCTTGAGCATGCCCAGGGTGACGCAGGTTTCCAGACCCAGCTTCTTGACCTCCCGGACCATTTCCAGGACCGGTTCCAGATCCTTGTCCTTGGGGCCACGCCAGGCGGCTCCCATGCAGAAGCGCGAGGCGCCTTTGGCTTTGGCGGCCCGGGCGTTGTCCAGCACTTCATTCAGGGGCATCAGGTTCTCCCGCTCCAGGCCGGTGTCGTAGCGGGCGGACTGGGAGCAGTAGCCGCAGTCCTCGGAGCATCCGCCAGTCTTGATGGAGAGCAGGGTGGAGCGCTGGATTGCGTTGGGGTCGAAGTTCTCCCGATGGACCTGCTGGGCACGGTAGAGAAGGTCGAAGAAGGGCAGAGCGAAGAGGGCTTCGACTTCGGCCACCGTCCAGCGCCGGGGGGCGAGGGCAGGGCGGGATTCGGCGGCTGCCGGCTGGGCAAGGGAAGGACTTGTCATGGCGGGGCTTTTTCGTGTAATACAAAACCCTAAATGGTCGACTATCGGAGTAGGGATTGTCAAATCCATACCAAGGCTGGTTTGGCCGCCTTGCTGCCAGGGGCATGGAGATTGTGTTGCCCCGGACCTGCCATCTATGCGGCCAGCCCTCCGGTGCCAGTTTGGTGTGCGGCGATTGCGGGAGAGACCTGCCTTGGCTGCCGGCGGACGCCTGCCCCGGTTGCGCCCTGCCCACGGGTGGCGGGGTCTGTGGCCCCTGCCAGAAGGACCCGCCTCCGTTCGATGAAACCCTGGCAGCGTTTGCTTACGACTTTCCAGTGGGGGCGATGGTTCAAGGATTGAAGTACGGTCATCGCCTGGAACTGGCTGGCTATTTCGCAAGCGTGCTGGCCAAGGCGGTGCTACGGAGCCATGAGCGGCTCCCGGATCTGGTCTTGCCCATGCCCTTGCACCCTGAGCGCCTGGCGGAGCGGGGGTTCAACCAGGCGGCGGAAATCGCCCGGCCCCTGGCGCGGCGCCTGGGCATCGAAGTGGATGTGTTGTCCCTGGTGCGGGATGTTTCCACGCCTCCTCAGGTAGGCCTCTCTTCCCAGGTTCGGCAGCGCAATGTGCGGGGCGCTTTTCGCTGCCAGCGGGATTTGACCGGCGCCCAGGTGGCGGTGGTGGATGACGTGTTGACCACCGGGGCCAGCCTGGCGGAGGTGGCCCGCTGCCTGAAGGCCCGGGGGGCCCGCCGGGTGACCAACTGGGTGGTGGCCCGCACTCCTTGAGGGGCAGGTTGCCCCAGGGGGGCGCCACGGGCAGAATCCGGACCCATGTTCCATGTCGTCCTTCATCAGCCGGAGATTCCCCCTAATACCGGCAATGTGATCCGCCTGTGTGCCAATGCCGGCGCCCATTTGCATCTGGTCAAGCCCCTGGGTTTCGATCTTTCCGACAAGCAGTTGGCCCGGGCAGGCCTGGATTACCACGATCTGGCGCGAGTCAGCGTCCACGAGGACTGGGGCGCCTGCCGGCGCAGTATCGGTGAGGATGTGCGCTATTTCTATTTGAGCACCCGGGGTGCGGTGCGCCATGACGCACCGGCTTATCTGCCGGGAGATGCGCTGGTGTTCGGCTGCGAAACCCGGGGCTTGCCTGCCGAGATTCTGGAGCCGGCCGCGCCGGACCGGCGGGTGCGGATCCCTCTTTGCCCCTCCAACCGGAGCATGAATCTATCCAACGCGGTGGCGGTGGTGCTCTTCGAGGCTTGGCGTCAGCGGGGGTTCGCCGGCGGGGCGTGAGCCCCCGCGCTGGGCAAACTCGCGGGGTGGAGCTCACTCCACCTTTGGGTCGCGGGCGAGCAGGCTCTCCACGGCTTCCCGGGGTGTCAGCTGACCCCGCAGCAAGGCTGCTACGGCGGTGGTGATGGGCATGTCCACCCCAAGACGGTTGGCCAGGGCGTCCACTGCTTCGGCGGTGCCCACGCCTTCGGCCACGTGGCCCAGGTCGGTAAGGATTTCCGCCAGGCTGCGGCCGCTGGCCAAGGCCAGGCCGACTCGCCGGTTGCGGGAGAGGTCGCCGGTGCAGGTGAGGATCAGGTCTCCCATTCCGGCCAAGCCCATGAAGGTCTCCGGCCGTCCCCCAAGGGCGACCCCCAGGCGGGCCATCTCGGCCAGGCCCCGGGTGATCAGGGCCGCGCGGGTGTTGAGCCCGAAGCCCATGCCATCGGCGATGCCGGCTGCAATCGCCATGACGTTCTTGACCGCGCCCCCCACTTCCGCGCCCACCACGTCGTCGCCGGCGTAGATCCGCAGCAGGGGTTGGTGTAGCTCGGTGGCCCAGTGGCGGGCGAAGTCCAGCTTGTGGGCCGCCAGGGTGACCGCCGTGGGAAGACCCTGGGCGACCTCGGCGGCGAAGCTCGGGCCGGTGAGGACGCCGCAGGGCGCCTCGGCGCCGAGCTCCTCGGCCACGATTTCATGGGGAAGCCGGCTGGTGCCGGCCTCCAGGCCCTTGCAGGCCCAGATCAAGGGGGTGTCGGGGGCGGTGGCGCGCAGTTGTCGGGCAGTGGTCCGCAGCCCGGCGAGGGGGGTGACCACCAGGTGGAGGTCGGCGCTTTGGACGGCCAAGGCGAAGTTCCGCTGATAGCGCAGGCCTTCCGGCAGGATGGCTTCCGGCAGATAACGGGGATTGCGCCGGGTGCGGGCCATCTCTTCCAGTAGGTCGGCTTCCCGGCCCCACAGGGTGATTTCATGCTGGCGCGCCAGGGCCATGGCCAGCGCCGTGCCCCAGGCGCCAGCCCCGAGTACCGTGATGTTCATGGGCCGGTTACAGCCCCCAGACGTCGGTCACCGGGATATAGCCGCTCACCCCGTCCCGATGCTTCACCTTGATCCAGCCGCCGACCGGTGCGTCCGACAATTCCAGCACCACGTCCTTCAAGACTTCGAAGCTCGGTGGCGCGGAGTCTTCCGGGCGCTGCCGGACGGCCGCCCGGGGCACCCGCACCTGGACGGTCCGGCGGTGGTCGGAAAGGTAACGGCGTTCGATCCAGGCCAGTCCACCCGTCATGTCCCGGACCTTGGCCCATTTGTCCAGGGTGACCACCAGTTCCACCGGGGTCTGGGGGAGGATCACGAAGAGTTTTCGGCCTTGCTCCGAGGGGGCGTCAAACAGGACCGTGGCTTCCGTCACCGAGCGGTGCTCCAGGGCCAGGGCGGGGGCCGCCCCGGTTGCAAGGGCCAGGGCGAGAAGGAGTCGCTGGATCTTCACCATGGAAGGGCGCTTTACTGGACCGGCACTTCCACCGGGCCGCCGGCTTCCTGCTGCTGGCGGGCCTGGAAGAGGGCTTCGAAGTTGACCGGCGCCAGCAGCACGGGCTGGAAGCCCGCGCGGGTGACGGCGTCGGAGACCGCTTCCCGGGCATAGGGGAACAGGATGTTGGCGCAACCGATCATGGTGATGGGCTCCAGGTCTTCCTGGGGCACGTTGCGGATCTGGAAGATGCCGGCCTGGGCCACTTCCACCAGGAATACGGCCCGATCGTCGGGCAGCTTGGCGGAAACGGTGACCGTCAGCACCACTTCGAAGACGCCCTCGTCGATGGCGTTGCCCTGGTTCTGCAACTGAACGCTGATCTCGGGGGATTCCCGCTCCAGGAAGATTTTGGGGCCGTGGGGCACTTCGATGGACAGATCCTTCACGTAGAGTTTTTCAATCGTGAAGACGGGTTGGGCGTTGTCGGACATGAGCTTGAAACCTGTGTGGTTTGGAGGGAAGTGTCAGGGGGTGTTCGGATGGGTTCAGGAGGCATCGCCCCGCAGCAGGGGGTCGAGCTTGCCCGCCCGATCCAGGGCGAAGAGGTCGTCGCAGCCGCCCACATGATAGTCGCCGATGAAAATCTGGGGAACCGTGCGCTGGCCGGTCCGGGTGATCATTTCATCCCGGCGTCCGGGATCCAGATCCACCCGGATCTTTTCCGTCACTGTCACGCCCTTGCGGGTCAGCAAGGCTTCGGCCCGCACGCAGTAGGGGCAGACGGCGGTGGAATACATGGTAATCCTGGGTGTTGCGGTCATTTTCTGCCCCGGGCCAGGGGCAGACCGGCCCGCTCCCATTCCATGACCCCGCCCCGCAGGTTGAAGACCTGCCCGATCCCGGCCTTGCGCAGGATGGCGACGGCGTTGGCGGAACGGCTGCCCGACTGGCAGCACAGGATGACGGGCCTGGGCTGGAGTTTTTCCAGTTCCGGAGCGCGCTTCTCCAGCTCCGCCAGGGGAATGTGGCGGGCACCCACGATATGGCCCCCCATGAAGTCGTCCTGGGTGCGCACATCCACCACCAGGGCGTCCTCCCGGTTGATCTTGAGGGTGGCGTCAAGGGGGGACAGCATGTCGCCCCCGCTCCGATTGCGGAGAAGGTCCACAACCAGCAGGCCGCCGCTTACCGCGGCCAGGGCGGCCCAATACCAATTTTGCTGAAGGAATTCCACTGCTTGAGACTCCGTGGGGGTCGGAAGGGTTGGTGCTATGGATTACTGGAGGACATCGCCGCAGAATACTTCGCGCATCATGACGATGAGCTGAAGGGTGCGTTTGTCGCCCACTCGGTAGAACACCCGGTTGGCATCCTTGCGGGTCAGCAGCACCTCCTTGTCCCGCAGGATGGCAAGGTGTTGGGAGATGTTGCTCTGGGAGGTGCCGACGGCGTCTACGATGTCCTGGACGCACACTTCGCCATCGCCGATCACGCACAGGATCTTGAGGCGCAGGGGATGGGCGATTGCCTTGAGGGCCCGGGCTGCGGTCTCGATGTGCTCCTGATGACCTATGAGGTCGATGATCGGGTGCTGATTCACGATTGGTTTCGTCGCGGCATAAATCAATATTATAAAATACCTGTTCGTGCCCGCTACGTCAGTATCTTTCGCCGGCCCCTTTCCATCAACTGCCCGCTCATTGCCATGTACAAAATCGTCTTTCTCCGCCACGGCGAATCCACCTGGAACAAGGAAAACCGTTTCACCGGCTGGACCGATGTGGATCTCACCGAACTGGGCGTCCAGGAGGCGGTGGCCGCCGGCCAGCTCCTCAAGCGCGAGGGCTATGCCTTCGACCTGGCGTTCACCTCGGTGCTCAAGCGCGCCAACAAGACCCTCAACGTGGTGCTGGAGCAGCTGGATTCTCTGTGGCTACCGGTGGAACACTCCTGGCGCCTCAACGAGCGCCACTACGGCGCCCTCCAGGGCCTGGACAAGCGCGAAACGGCAGCCAAGTTCGGTGATGACCAGGTGCTGATCTGGCGCCGCGCCTACGACACCGCCCCACCGGCGCTGGAAGCGGGAGATGCCCGGCTGACTCCCGATGACCCGCGCTACGCGGCCTTGCCCAAGAGCCTGTTCCCCCGGACCGAGTGCCTCAAGGACACGGTGGCCCGGGTGGTGCCCTACTGGGAAACGGTGATCGTGCCCCAGATCCTTTCCGGCAAGCGCATCCTGATCGCGGCCCACGGCAACAGCCTCCGGGCCCTCATCAAGTTCCTGGACAATGTTTCCGACCAGGACATCGTTGGCCTCAACATTCCCACCGCCCAGCCCCTGGTCTATGAGCTGGACGCCAACTGCCGGCCCATCAAGAGCTACTACCTGGCGGATGAGGACACCATCAAGGCCGCCCAGGCCGCGGTGGCCGGACAGGGTAAGGCCAAGGCCTGAAGCCCGTCATTCCCATGGCGCGGATGGCTGCATTGGTGTCGTTGCGCGCTGCCGCCTGGTTTTTGATCGGAGGGGTCTGCGCCGCCGGCCTGCCGGCCCGCGCCAGTCCCGCCGCGCCGGCGGAACTGGGGGCGCACCAGGCGGATCTTGAGGAAATCAAGAACCGCCTCAAGGCGCTCCAGAAGGACATCGCGTCCACCGAGGAATCCCGTTCGGCAGCCAGCCAATCCCTGGCTGCGGCGGAGCAGGCCTACTCGGATGCTGCCCGGCGGCTGCAGTCGGCGGTATCGGAGCGACGGCGGCTTGAGGGCGAGCTGGCCGGCCTCGAGGCGGAACGTCAGTCGCTGGAGCGGCGCATCGAGGGCCGCCATGGAGAGCTGGCGGCATGGCTGCGCCGTTACTACACCCACGCCCGGGGCGAGGGTGTCGCCCACATGCTGGATGCCGGCGACCTCAACCAGCTGGCCCGCAATGCTTACTACATGGAGCGCATCGCCCATGCCAACCGGGCGCTGCTGGACAGTCTGCGGGCGGACTTGGGGGAAAAGGTCCAGCTCGGCGAGGAGATCGGCCGGCGGAGGCAGGCCTTGCTGGTGCTGGAGGCGGACGAGCGCGGCCGGGGCGAGGAACTCGCCCGCCTGCAGCAACACCGCAAGAAGGCCGTGGCGGAGCTGTCCGCCAAACTGGGCCAGCAGCGCCGCGAGATCGACGACCTGAAGGAGGATGAGCAGCGGCTGGGCCGGCTCATCGCTGGACTGAAGCGGATCGCCCGAGAGCGGGCGGCAGCGGCCGCCGCCGCCGAGGCGGAGGCCCGCCGCAAAGCCATCGCGGAGCATTCCGAAGGGGCGGCGGCCAAGCCCGCCGTCGCATCGCGCAAGGAGGTGGTGGTGGGGCGCTCCAGCCAGGTGGCGGGGCCAACCCCCATGGGGGTGAGCTTCGCCCAGCTACAGGGGCGCCTGGCGGCGCCGGTGCGAGGCGAGCTGATTGGCCGCTTCGGCACCCCAAGGGCCGGTGGCGGACCCAGCTGGAAGGGGGTTTTTTTTCGCACTGCGTCGGGAGCGGAGATCCATGCAGTGGCGGCGGGGGAGGTGGTCTTTTCCGACTGGCTGAGGGGTTTCGGCAACCTGATCATCGTGGATCACGGCGGCGAGTATCTTTCGATTTACGGTAACAACGACGCCCTCCTCAAGACAGCCGGTCAGCGGGTGTCGGGAGGCGAGGTGGTAGCCAGCGCCGGGGCGAGCGGTGGGGGCGCGGAAACCGGTTTATACTTTGAAATCCGGCGGGAAGGACAGGCCGTGGACCCCCTCAAATGGATACGCCTGCAATGACTCAGGCATTGACGTCCAGGCCAATCATCTGGAGTTTTCATGCGTAGCAAGTTGCAGCAGTTTGGTTTGGTCTTCACCGGCTTGTGCGCCGGGGTACTCATCAGCCTCAATTTCTCCGCCAGTGCCGATCGCAACGGGGTGGCAGCCCCCCTTCCCGTGGAAGAAATGCGGGCCTTGGCAGACGTCTTCAATGCGGTCAAGCAGGGTTACGTGGAGCCGGTGGAGGACAAGAAACTCATCACCAATGCCATCAGCGGCATGCTGACCGGCCTGGATCCCCATTCCGCCTACCTGGACGCGGAGGCCTTCAAGGAGCTCCAGGTGGGCACCCAGGGGGAGTTTGGTGGCCTGGGTATCGAGGTGGGCATGGAGGATGGCTTCGTCAAGGTCGTGTCCCCCATCGAGGACACCCCGGCCTATCGGGCCGGCGTCAAGGCGGGCGACCTGATCGTCAAGCTCGATGAGACTCCGGTGAAGGGCATGAGCCTTTCGGACGCGGTCAAGCGCATGCGGGGCAAGCCCAAGACCCAGATTGTCCTCACCATCGCCCGCAAGGGGGAGACCAAACCCATCGTGCTGACCCTCACCCGGGAGGTGATCAAGGTCCAGAGCGTCAAGTCCAAGATCATCGAGCCGGGCTTTGCCTATCTACGGGTGGTCCAGTTTCAGGAAGGCACTGCCGCGGCGGTGGTTCAGCACCTGGACAAGCTCTACAAACAGGGGGCGGTAAAGGGCCTGGTGCTGGATCTGCGCAATGACCCGGGCGGTCTGCTCCATGGGGCGGTGGGGGTGGCCGCCACTTTTCTGCCCAGCAATGCCCTGGTGGTGTCCACCGATGGCCGGACCGATGACGCCAGGCGCCGCTATCTGGCCGCGCCCGAGGACTATCTGCGGGGAACCCGGGACGACTTCCTCAAGGGTCTGCCTGCCGGGGTGAAGGACGTGCCCATGGTGGTGCTGGTAAACGGCGGCTCCGCGTCCGCCTCCGAGATCGTTGCCGGAGCCCTGCAGGATCACAAGCGGGCCGTGGTAATGGGGACACAGAGCTTCGGCAAGGGTTCGGTTCAGACTATTTTGCCCCTCAGCAGCAACACCGCCATCAAGCTCACCACCGCTCGCTATTACACCCCCAGTGGCCGTTCCATCCAGGCCAAGGGGATCGAGCCGGACATCAAGGTTGAGGAAATGCCCAATGGTGCTTCCGCCATGCGGCTGCGGGAGGCGGACCTGGACGGCCATCTGGTCAACGACAAGGATCCCGGCGCCAAGGCCCCGGAACCCAAGGCAACGGAGGCGAAGACCGCCCCCGGCAATGGCCACAAGGAGCCTGCCCGCAAGGATGAGCCCAAGAGGGATGAAGAAGCCGAGGAGCGCCCGCGCTTCGAGATCGCCGGCAAGGACGATTACCAGCTGGGTCAGGCCCTGAACCTTCTCAAGGGTCTGCAGATCGTCCAGAATAAGCGCTAGCACAATACAACAATAAAGGGGGACCAGGATGATGCGCCGTGAAACTGCCTACAAGCTGGCGGGCCGGCGCCATAGTCATCGGGGCACGCAGGTGACCGGGTTGCAGAAGCGGCGGGAGATCCGGTTCCGCTCCTTCCCGGAAGGCCAGGCGCAGCGGGCCTTGAATGCCCTGGCGGCGCTGCCGGGGATCCAGGTGGAATTCGCGCCCCGTCCCGATGGTGTGGTGGTCCATTACTCCGTGGTGGACTATTCCCTGGAACTCCTGGAGGAGGCGTTGCTGAAAGCAGGTTTCTTCCTGGAAAGCTCTCTCTACAATAAGCTGGTGCGGGCCGTCGTCTACTACTGCGAGGAAACCCAGCGCCATAACCTCCTCTCCCCGGAGCGCCTGCTCAAGCAATCCAACGAGGTCTATATCCAGGTCTATGGTCACCACCTCCACGGCGATCACGACGAGACCCCCCTGGAGCTGCGGGAATACAAGTAACACCCTCTTTCCGGCTGGCTTCCCCGGCCCGTGCATCCATGAACGATGATCAGCTGCTTCGGTACAGCCGCCATATTCTCTTGCCTGAAATCGGCGTTGAGGGCCAGGAGGCTTTCCTGGGGGCGCGGGTATTGGTGGTGGGGGCGGGCGGGCTGGGGTCGCCGGCGGCCATGTACCTGGCCGCCGCCGGGGTGGGTACCCTGGTGCTGGCGGATGGGGACAGGGTGGACCTGACCAACCTGCAGCGCCAGATTCTCCATGGCGCCGACGGGGTGGGGCGGCCCAAGGTGGAGTCCGGGCGGGACAGCCTGGCCCGCCTCAACCCGGAAATCCGAGTGGACGCCATCCATGGCCGGCTGGAGGGCGCCGCCCTGGATGCTCAGGTAGCCCTGGCCCACGTGGTGGTGGATTGCTCCGACAATTTCGCCACCCGCCACGCCATCAATCGGGCCTGCGTGGTCCACCGCAAGCCCCTGGTGTCCGGCGCGGCGATCCGCTTCGATGGTCAGCTCTCGGTCTTCGACCTGCGGCGGGATGATAGTCCCTGTTACCACTGCTTGTTTCCCGAGGGGGAAGACGTGGAGGAAGTGCGCTGCGCGGTGATGGGGGTGTTCGCGCCCCTCACCGGCATCGTGGGCACCGTTCAGGCCGCCGAGACCCTCAAGCTCCTGGCAGGCTGCGGCGAGCCCCTGGTGGGCCGGCTGTTGCTGCTGGATGGTCTCCGGATGGAGTGGCGCTCCATCGCCCTGGCGCGGGACCCGGCCTGCCCGGTATGCGCCGCCCGCTAGGGCCAGTTGTCCTTGGATTCAGATCCCCCGAATCCAAGGACAACTGACCCTGGGGCATGTTCAGAAGCGGGCCACCAGGCGCAGGTCGTCGCCGAGCTGGCGGATATCCCGGATCTTGAGGCGGCGGGCATCTTCCAGGCAGGTGAGCGCTTGCAGGTTGAACAGGCCCTGGGCTGCGTCGCCGGTGAGGATCGGCGCCAGGTAGAGCAGCAGTTCATCCACGCAGCCTTCCCGCAGCAAGGAACCGTTGAGCTTGAAGCCGGCTTCGGCGTGGACTTCGTTGATGCCCCGGCGGCCCAGTTCCGCCAGCAGGGCGGGCAGATCCACCTTGCCCGCGGCGTTGGGTAGTTCCACCACTTCCACCTGACGTTCGGCCAGGGCGGCCACCTTGGCCGGGTCGGCCTGGGCGCAGGCCACCAGCACCGGGCTGCCGTCCACCAGGCGGGCGCAGGGGGGAAGCTCCAGGCGAGCATCCACCACCACCCGCAGGGGCTGGCGCTGGCAGGGCACGGCCCGCACGGTGAGCTGGGGGTCGTCCTCCCGCACCGTGCCGATGCCGGTGAGGATGGCGCAGGCCCGGGCGCGCCAGCGGTGGCCGTCGGCGCGGGCCGCCGGGCCAGTAATCCACTGGCTGACCCCGTTGCCGAGGGCCGTCTTGCCGTCCAGGGAGGCGGCTGCCTTCAGGCGTAGCCAGGGGCGGCCCCGGGTCATGCGGGAGACGAATCCGATGTTGAGTTCCCGGGCCTCATCCTCCAGCAGCCCGGCGTCTACCTGGATGCCGACTTCTGCCAGGAGGGCCAGGCCACGGCCCGCCACCAGCGGGTTGGGGTCGCGCATGGCCGCCACGACCCGGCGCACGCCGGCGGCCACCAGGGCTTCTGCGCAAGGGGGCGTGCGGCCGTGGTGGCTGCAGGGCTCCAGGGTGACGTAGGCGGTGGCGCCCCGGGCAAGTTGGCCGGCCTGGGCCAGGGCGTGTACTTCGGCGTGGGGCTCGCCGGCTCGGGCATGCCAGCCTTCCCCCACGGTGACCCCCTCCCGCTGGATGACACAGCCCACCCGGGGATTGGGGGTGGTGGTTTCCAGGCCCAGGGCGGCGAGCTGAAGCGCCCGCGCCATGGCGGTGTGGTCAGCTGCCGAAAAGGTCATGCTCGGGATGGGGGGGCGGATCTTCCTTGGCGGTACGGGCTGAGCGGGGGCGCTTCTGGACTTCCCGGATGGCGTTGGAGAATTCGTCCACGTCCTCGAAGTTGCGATACACCGAGGCAAAGCGGATGTAGGCCACTTTGTCCATCTTGCGCAGTTCCCGCATCACCAGCTCGCCGATGCGCTCCGAGGGGACTTCCCGTTCCCCCAGGGAGAGCAGGCGCTCTTCGATACGGTCCACCGCCGCCATGACGGCTTCTGCCGTGACAGGGCGTTTGCGGAGCGACAACTTGAGGCTGGAAAGCAGCTTGTCCCGGTCGTACTCCACCCGGGTACCGTTGCGCTTGATGATCTGGGGAAACTTGAGCTCGATGCGCTCGTAAGTGGTAAAACGCTTGTCGCAGGACAGACAGCGCCGCCGCCGCCGGACGATATCCCCCTCCTCGTTGAGACGGGTGTCGGTGACCTGGGTGTCGTGGGCGGCGCAGAAGGGGCACTTCATGCGGGGGCCCCCGGGAGCGGCGCCCTGCGCCCAAGGCTGAGGTGGCGCGCTCCAGGGTGGATCATGGCGCGATCAGGCGCCGTAGACCGGGAAACGGGCGCACAGGGCAGCCACTTCGCCCCGCACCCGGGCCAGCACCGCCTCGTCGGCGGGGGCGTCCAGCACGTCGGCGATCAGGTGGGCGATCTTTTCCGCCTCGATCTCGGTGAAGCCGCGGGTGGTCATGGCCGGCGAGCCGATGCGGATGCCGGAAGTGACGAAGGGTTTTTCCGGGTCGTGGGGGATGGCGTTCTTGTTGGCCGTGATGTGGGCCCGGCCCAGGGCGGCCTCGGCATCCTTGCCGGTGATCTTCTTGGCCCGCAGGTCCAGCAGGAACACGTGGCTTTCGGTGCGGCCGGAGACGACGCGCAGGCCCCGCTCTTCGGAAAGCACCCGGGCCATCACCCGGGCGTTGGCGATGACCTGCTCCTGGTAATCCCGGAAGGCGGGGGTGGCCGCTTCCTTGAAGGCCACCGCCTTGGCGGCGATCACGTGCATCAGGGGGCCGCCCTGGAGGCCCGGGAAGATGGCGGAGTTGAGGGCCTTCTCGTGCTCGGCCTTCATCAGGATCACGCCGCCCCGGGGGCCCCGCAGGGTCTTGTGGGTGGTGGAGGTGACCACGTCGGCAAAGGGCACCGGGTTGGGGTAGAAGCCGGCGGCGATGAGGCCGGCGTAGTGGGCCATGTCCACCCAGAAGATGGCGCCCACTTCCTTGGCGATCCTGGCAAAGCGCTCGAAGTCGATGCGCAGGGCGTAGGCGGAGGCTCCGGCGATGATGATCTTGGGCTTATGCTCCCGGGCCAGGGCTTCCATGGCCGGGTAGTCGATCTCTTCCTTGGCGTTGAGGCCATAGGCCACTACGTTGAACCACTTGCCGGACATGTTCAGTGGCATGCCGTGGGTGAGGTGGCCGCCTTCGGCCAGGCTCATCCCCATGATGGTGTCGCCGGGCTTGGCGAAGGCCATCAGCACCGCCTGGTTGGCTTGCGAGCCGGAGTTGGCCTGGACGTTGGCAGCATCGGCGCCGAACAGCTTCTTGAGCCGGTCGATGGCCAGTTGCTCCACCACGTCCACATGCTCGCAACCGCCGTAGTAGCGCTTGCCCGGATAGCCCTCGGCATACTTGTTGGTGAGTTGGGAGCCCTGGGCCTCCATGACCGCGTGGGACACATAGTTCTCGGAAGCAATCAGCTCGATGTGGTCTTCCTGACGGCGGTTTTCGGCCTGGACGGCCTGCCAGACTTCGGGATCGGCGACTGCGAGGGTATTTTGCTTGGAAAACATGGGGCTAGCTCGGCGGGAGTGGTTCAAAAAGGAAGTTTAACACGGCCCCGGGACCCTGCCGCGCCACGGTTTTGTCAGGTTTGGCGGCGCCAGGCGGCCATGAGGGTTTCCCGGTGGGGAGAAAGGGACGCCACCGCCACGTCCAGCACCGGACCAGTGAGGGTGTGGCCCGAGCACTCCGCCGCCAATTCTAGCGCGGTGCCGTCGATCTTCAGGGGCAGGGCCTTGCCCCCCGCCCGCAGACGGGTCTGGCGATGTTGTTCGCCGATGACCACATGGCCGTTGGTGAGATTGAGGGCGCCCTGGAGGATGACGGGGGTCCCGTTGGGCAGGGCGGCGCACACCTGGCAGGGAACCAGGCGGTATTCGTTGACCAGGGCGAGGGCCGCCCGGCGTAGGTGGCGTTCCTGCTCTGGCGCCGTGGCGGGCATCCGGCTGGCGGCGGTCCGGGCCACTTGGTCGGCCTCATCCTCGGTGAGGTGGGGCGCCACCGCCAGGACTGCTTCCCGGGGTACCGCCGGGGCGCTCAGGTTGGTGGCATCCAGATGGTGGTGGTGGGCCACCAGGCGGATTCCCAGTTTCTCCAGTTGCTTGGCCGAGACCGTGGGCATGCCCTGGTTGACCGCCACCCCCAGGGCGCCGGCCAGGGTCTTGCAGAGCTGGGCGTGGTCCGCCGTGGCGAGGGCGGCGGGCACTTCCAGGTCGAAGTCGAAGCGGATTTGCAGGCGTACATTGGCCTTGGGCATGGGGTCTTCGGAAATTGGCGTGTCCGTTGGATAACGGACGGAGGCGTGGCAGCTTGAGGCCGGCGCCTCAGATGAATTCCGCCATCCAGCCCAGTCCGGCCTCGGTGCTGGCCAGGGGCAGGTATTCGCAGCCCACCCAGCCGGGGTAGCCCAGGCGGTCCAGGTGGCGCAGCAGCCAGGGGAAATTGATCTCCCCGCTGCCCGGTTCGTGACGCCCCGGATTGTCGGCGAGCTGGATGTGGCCAATCCGGGGCAGCAGGCGGGCCAGGGTGGCGGCCAGTTCCCCTTCCATCCGCTGGGCGTGGTAGATGTCGTACTGAATCAGCAGGTTGGGCTCTCCCACCTGGTCCAGGAGGGTTTCCGCGTCGTGGCTGTGGTGGAGCAGAAATCCCGGGATGTCGAAGGTGTTGATGGGCTCGACGAGGAGTTGGCGGCCCTCCTGGGCCAGGGCCCGGGCGGCAAAGCGCAGGTTATGGATCAACGTGGCCCGGGCTGCTTCGGGGGCGACCCCGGCCGGCGCGATACCTGCCAGGCAGTTGAGGCGCGGGCAATCCAGGACGCGGGCGTACTCCAGGGCTTGCTCCACACCCTGGCGGAATTCGGCGATGCGCTCGGGATGGCAGGCAATTCCCCGCTCTCCGGCGGCCCAGTCCCCTGCCGGCAGATTGTGGAGCACCAGGGGTAGGCCGCTTGCCGCCAGGGCAGCGGCGACTTCGTCAGGGGGGAAGGCGTAGGGAAACTGGCATTCCACCGCCTGGAAGCCGGCCCGGGCGGCGGCGCCAAAACGCGCCAGGAAGGGGCGCTCGGCGAACAGCATGGAAAGGTTGGCGGAGAAGCGGGGCATGGGCACTCCAGGTCCGGTGGAGGGCGGATTTTCCCACGGGGTCCCGGCTCGCGGGAAAATTAGCCTGCCCGGCGGTCGAGGGTGAGCGCAGCCTGGGGGTATGGGCCTAGCCCGGCGGCCAGCCCCAGGCCGACCCCCTGGCGGAGGAAGACCGGCGCGGGGGTCGGCGTGGGCGTGGGCGTCGGGACCGGCGGCGCCAGGCGTGCCGGGTCGGGCTGGGCGTCTTCCGCCTCCGCCGCCGGATTTGACGGGCCGTGCCAATAGACCACTTCCATCCGGCCGTCCGGGTGCTCCACGATGGCGCTGCAGCTATCCACCCAGTCACCGCAGTTGAGGTAGCGCACTTCCCCCAGCTGCCGGTCGGAGGCCCAGTGGATGTGGCCGCAGATCACCCCGTCGGCCCCCCGCTGGCGGGCGGCGTGGGCAATGCCATCCTCGAAGTCAAAGATGAAGTTCACCGCCTTCTTGACCTTGGCCTTGGCATAGCCCGCCAGGGACCAGTAACCCGGCCGGCGCAGCAGCCGGCGCAGGCGGGCCAGCCACAGGTTGATGCGCACCAGGGCGTTGTAGGCTACGTCCCCCAGCACCGCCACCCAGCGGTGATGGCGGGTCACCTGGTCGTAGTCGTCCCCGTGGATCAGCCAGTAGCGGCGGCCGTCGGCGGCCAGGTGGGTCCACTCCGCCTCCACCTGGATGTCGCCGAAGGCCAGGCCGGCGTAATCCCGCAGGGCTTCGTCGTGGTTGCCGGGGATGAAGATCACCTGGCAGCCATGACGGGCCCGGCGCAGCACCTTCTGGACCACCGTGTTGTGGGCGGGGGCCCACTGGATGCCCCGGCTCATGGCCCAGAAATCGATGATGTCCCCCACCAGGTAGAGGTGTTCGGAGGGGTATTCCCGCAGGAAGGCCACCAGGCGGTCGGCCTGGCAGGCCCGGGTGCCCAGATGGACGTCGGAGATGAAGACCGAGCGGACGGCTGGCATCAGGCTTCTTGACTCCGGGGCTGGCCCAGCAGGGGAGCGCGGGCCGGCCGCGCCGGCCGGGCGGCGGTCTCGGCCAGGGCCGCGGCGAAGCGGTCGTGGATGCGGTCCCAGTCCAGGGTTTCGGCCCGGGCCCGGGCTGCCAGGGCCAGGCGGGCGCGCAGGGCGTCGTCCCGGGCCAGCTCCACGGCGGCCCGGATGAAGCCGGCTTCGTCTCCGGGGGGCGCCTTGAGGCCTTCGACTTCGGCCTTCACCACCTCGGCGGCAGCCGCGCAGTCGTAGGCCACCACCCCCAGGCCGCTGGCCATGGCCTCCAGGGTGACGTTGCCGTAGGTTTCGGTGAGGCTGGGAAACAGGAACAGGTCGGCCGAGGCGTAGTGGGCGGCCAGATCCTCCCCGGTGCGCATGCCGGCGTAGATGTGTTCCGGATGGCGCTGGGCGAGCTGGGTCCGCAGGGGGCCGTCGCCGATCATCACCAGGCGGGCATCGGGCCGCACCTGGCGGATCCCGGCGAAGGCCGCCAGGGTCAGGGGCAGGTTCTTTTCCGGCGCCACCCGGCCTACGCTCACCACCGCCAGGTCGCCGGGGGCCAGGCCCCAGCTGGCCCGCAGGGCCGGGCTGCGGCGGGCCGGGTTGAACAGAGCGCAATCCACGCCCCGGGCGATGACCTCCACCCGCTGGTAGCCCTGCTTGCGCAGGCTCTCGGCCATCGGCTCGGTGGGCACGAAGGTGCGTTCGGTGCGGTTGTGGAAGCGCCGCAGGTAGGCCGCCACCGGCTGGCGCAGCCAGCCCACCCCATAGTGGCTGCTGTAGTGGTCGAAATTGGTGTGGAAGTCGGAGGTCACCGGCAGGCGCAGCTTGCTGGCGGCGGAAACCGCCGACCAGCCCAGGGGCCCCTCGGTGGCCACGTGGACCAGATCCGGCCGCTGGCGGCTCCACTGGCGGATCAGGGCGTGGCGGGCCGGCAGGCCGAAGCGCAGGCCTTCGTAGCGGGGGATCTGGAGCCCCCAGGCGAGGATCTCCTCGAAGCCTTGGCCCTGGGCTGCCTGGTCCCGGGTGGTCTGGCGGGGGCGGATGAGCTGCACCCGGTGGCCCCGGGCCAGCAGTCCCTCCACCATGCGCCCCAGGGTCATCGCCACCCCGTTGACCTCCGGGGGATAGGTTTCGGTGACCAGGGCGATCCGCAGGCTAGGAAGCAGGCACAGGTCTTCGGTGATGAAGTCGTTGGCGTCCATGGCGGACAGCTTCGCCCGCGAGGGCGAAGCCGCCGTGACGGTTTGGTGAAGCTTTCATGACGGGGAGCCGGAGTGGGGCCATCCCGTGCGGGGGGCGGTTGGCCTGGGCCCCGGCGGATCGGCTGCCGGAAAAATGTATCCTAGGC
>JAVEWG010000072.1:0-4578 GCA_034004685.1 Rhodocyclaceae bacterium
AGCACGTTCCCGTCCGGGTCTCTAACCGCGGTGGCATCTATCCGTACCGGAAAGGTGGATCCGTCCCGGCGCAGGTGCACGGATTCAAAGCACAGATGGCCGGCGGCGTGGATCGACGAGAGCTGGTGGACCAGGGCGGCCCGCGACTGGGGCGCGAACATCTGGAGGATCGGCCGACCGGCCAGTTCTTCCTCGCTATAGCCGTGCATCCGCGCAAAAGCCGGATTGACCTTGAGGAGGGTGGTGCCGTCGGCGCTGCCGATGGCGACCCCCCAACCGGCGAACCTGAACGCCCGATCCCAAGGGGGAAAGGATTCTGAATCTGACTCCATCGGCAATCTGGCGAGAATAGTTCGTCCGGGGACAAATGCCCCGGGGTGCGACCATCGCCCCCCGGAAGTGCCCAAACCGGACATTTTCCATGGATAACCGCACCCGCTGAAGGGACTATCTCACGGTTTGCCGCGAACCCCGGCCTTTGGGTCGGGTGACCTCAAGCCGGCAGGGCGATGGCGTTGCCAGTGCTGAACTGGTAGTCCTTGAAGACGTGCTCGGCAGAAAGGATCTGGTAGCTGCCATCCTCGTTCCGACGGGTGGTGTCCTTGAGCCGGTAGGTGTAATGGCCGCAGGTCCAGCAGTCGAAATTGCGCATGTGGGTGCACAGGCAGGTCTTGTCCCACACCTTCACCTTCTTGGCGCCGGGGTGGGCTGCCACCTCCCGGTTGTAGGCGTCGATGTACTGACAGTTGCCCGAGGCATCCAGCAGGTAGCCGAAGGCTTCGCAGTTGGGACGGGTACCGTCGCCGATGGCGGGGCTGTTCTTGAGCATGCGCATGGGGTAGCCGGTGGGGGAGATCTGGTTGACCTCGATGTCCGCCTCGCTGGCCTTGAAGTACTCCTGCTGCACATTCTCCGGCAGGCCGCATTCCCGGGTGACGGTAAAGCGGGTGGCCACCTGCACGGCGGCGGCACCGGCCTCCAGGAAGCGCACCGCGTCCGTGCCGGTAAAGATGCCACCGGCGGGAACCAGGGGAATCGCCAGCCCTTCGGCGGCGAGCCAGTCCCGGATCTGGACCACGATGGTGGCCAGATCGTACTGGGCCCAATCCATGCCAAAACCCAGGTGGCCGCCGGCCAGGGGGCCTTCCACCACCACGTAGTCCGGCAAGCGGCCGGTGCGGGCACTCTTCTTGAGAAAAAGCTGGAGCGCCCGCAGGGAAGAAACGATGATCCCCAGCTTGGCATCCCGGAAGCGGGGGTGGTCCTCGATGAGGGCGAAGGAGCCCAGATGTAGCCCGGCCGCCAGGGTGATCCCGTCGATGCCCGCATCCAGCGCCGCCCGCAAACGCACCCGCAAGGTTTCCTTGGGGCCATTCATAGTGAGCTTTTCCATGCAGTTGATGAAGATCAGTCCATCGCCCTGCTTGGCCTCCATGGTAGCCGCCACATGCCGCTGGGTGGCCTCGGCCAGCAAGCCCAGGTCGAACTGGACCACCGATTTGTCCGAATTGGCCACGTTGAACTTGTACTGCTGGAGCTTGTTCTTGACGTACTTGGTGTGAAAGCGCCGATCGGACACGGTGGGCACCATGGCGTCGGAGATATGCCCGACGCCCCCCAGGCGCGCCGCCACCAGGGAAAGTTCGGCGGTGGAGATATCCACCCCCATGCCCCCCACCATGATGGGCACCAACTCCCGGGAACCCATCCTCAGGCGAAAATCGTCCACGCGCTTCATCACTTGCACATCCGTTTGCAAAAAAGTTTGCCATTATCGCCCGACGGAGGGCCGAAAGGATGCTTTGGATCAACTCGCAAGACGAAAACTTTAGGATCCCCCGCTGCGCACCATGCGGACGTGAGCAATCCCCGCCTCCTGGAAAACCGGCCCTTCCGGGACGAAACCATGGCCCGAGTAGAAGCCCTGGGCCGTGATCTGGGCATGGAGCACCAAACGCGCCATGCCGGCGGCCCGGGCCTGGGCCAGCAGGGCCAGCAGCACCCGGCGCCCCAGGCCCCGCCCCCGGGCGTCGCGGCGCACCGCCATGCGGCCAATATGGCCGTCGGGCAGCAGGCGCCCGGTGGCCACCACCTCTCCGGCTTCATTGCGCAGCACGGCATGGAGGGAGAGCGGGTCGAACTCGTCCATCTCCATCTCCGCAGGCACCCCCTGCTCCACCACGAAGACCGCCAGGCGCAGGGGCATCACCAGGGCTTGGGCGGCAGCCCAATCTGCCAGCTCCAGGGCCGGCGGGGCCGACTCCCGGATATCCACCGGAGTGCCGGCTCCGACGAGTCCGGCCAGCTCCACCACGTCCCCCATGCGCATTCGCACGCAGCCATGGGAAAGGGGCTGCCCCATGGGCTGATCGTCCCCGGTGCCGTGGATATAGATGTAACGCGCCATGGAATCCACCACGCCAAGCCGGTTGCGGCCTGGCTCCCGGCCAGAGAGCCACAGGATCCGGCCGAGGATCCAATCCCGCTCAGGATGGGCCTGAGCCAGGGCCGGCGTCCAGTACTCGCCCGTGGGGCGGCGCCCCTTGAACACCGTGGCCGCCGGCAGGCCCCGGCCGATGATGGCCCGCACCTGGTGCAAGCCCCGGGGGGTGCGCCCGGAGCCATTGCGCTCGCCCCCACCGTTGCGGGCTGTGGATACGGCATAACGGCGGATCAAGGCGCCGTCTGGGCCGAAAAGGTCCAGCTGCTGGCCATCGAGGCAAATCTGGATGCGCATCGCGCCCATCACTTGCGCCCCCGCCGGGCGGCGAAAAAGCTCGAAAGCAGGCCGCCGCATTGTTCGGCCAGGATGCCCCCGGTCACCTGGGTATGGTGATTGAGGCGCCCTTCGGAAAAGAGGTCGATGATGCTGCCGGCCACCCCGGTCTTGGGATCCCGGGCACCGAAGACCACCCGCCCGATGCGGGCGTGCAGGATGGCACCGGCGCACATGGCGCAGGGCTCCAGGGTCACGTAGAGGGTGCAGCCGGGCAGGCGGTAATTTTCCAGGGCCAGGCCCGCGTCCCGCAAGGCCATCACCTCGGCGTGGGCGGTGGGATCACGACGGCTGATGGGTTGATTGAAGCCCCGTCCCACGATCAGGCCCTCCCGCACCACCAGCGCCCCCACCGGCACCTCCCCGGCGGCCCCCGCCTGGCGGGCCTCCGCCAGGGCCAGGGCCATGAAATTCTCGTCGTTCAAATCTGCGCTCCCTTGCGCCCTTCCCCTCCGTCCGGGTGCCCAAGGGTAGCACGGGGGCGCGGAAGGCCGAGGCGGCGCCAATCCACTTACCCTCCCCCGCCAGCGGATTCCTCCGCCGGCCTGGGGAGCCGGACTGTCCGCCCCCGGAACCACCCGATCAAGTCGTCCACGCAATCGAACAGCACGGGGATCGCCAGCAGGCTGAGGAAGGTGGAGGTGATCAGGCCGCCGATGACCACCACCGCCATGGGGGCCCGAAAGGCCGGGTCCACGCCGATCCCCAGGGCCACGGGCAACATGCCGGCCCCCATGGCGATGGTGGTCATGACGATAGGCCGCGCCCGTTTGGCGGCGGCATCCAGCAAGGCCTCCCGACGGCCCAGCCCCAGGTCGCGGCGGGCCATGATGGCGTAATCCACCAGCAGGATGGAGTTCTTGCTGGCGATGCCCATCAGCATCACCAGGCCGATCAGGGACGGCATGGACAAGGCCGTGTGGGTCAGGAACAGGGCCAGGAAGGCGCCGGGGATGGACAACACCAGGGCCGCCAGGATAGTGACCGGCTGGACGAAGTCCCGGAACAGCAGCACCAGCACGATGTAGATGCACAGCACGCCGGTGCCCATGGCCCAGGCGAAGCCCTTGAAAAGATCAGCCATGCCCTCCGCGTCCCCCACGGCGGTGCGGGAAATGCCCGGGGGTAACTGATTGACGCTGGGCAGGGCCAGGATCTGCTTCTCCGCCGCCCCCAGGGGCATGCCGTTGAGTTCCACCTCGAAGTTGATGTTGCGCCGCCGGTCATAGCGGTCCACCTGGGCTGGTCCGCTGTCGAAGGCCAGGCTTGCCACGCTGGACAGGGGCACCGGCCCCCGGGCGCCGGGCACCGGCAGGCGGGACAGCAATTCCATGTCCTGGCGGGTGGCATCGGGCAGGCGCACCACCACCGGCACCTGGCGCTGGGAGAGGTTGAGCTTGGACAGGTTCTGGGCGTAGTCCCCCACCGTGGCCACCCGCAGGGTATCGGCGATGGCGGCGGTACTCACCCCCAGGTCGGCGGCCCGGGCCGGATCCGGGCGCACGATCAGTTCCGGCCGTACCAGGCTGGAAGACGAAGTGATGCTGCCCAGGCCGGGGATGGTGCGGAGTTCCCGCTCCACCTTGGCGCCATGCTCCGCCAGCACAGGGCCATCGTCGCCGGCCAGCACCAGCACGTACTTCTCCGCAGATCCGCCCAGGCCCACCTTGATCCGGGCTCCGGCCAGGGGCTCCAGGGCCTGCCGCAATTGACGATCCACGTCCTGCTGGCTCAAGCCTCGGCGCTCCGTGCGATGGGTAAGCTTGACGGTCAGCACCGCCTTGCGCACTTCCGCCACGTTG
>JAVEWG010000072.1:4678-8188 GCA_034004685.1 Rhodocyclaceae bacterium
GCTGCTTCCATGGCCGCCTGGTAGGGTGTCTTGCCCTGGCCAAGGTGGCGCATGATGTTCTCGATCTCGACGATGGCGTCATCCACCAGGATGCCCACCACCAAGGACAGGGCGGTCAGGGCCACCATGTTGATGGAAAACCCGAACCAGTACATGGCCGCAAACGTGGGCACGATCGACAGGGGCAGGGCCGTGGCCGCCACCAGGGTGGCGCGCCCGTCCCGCAGGAACAACCAGACCACCAGCACCGCCAGGGCCGCGCCCTCCAGCAGCAGATACATGGAGCCGTGGTAGTTCTCCACGACCGGATCAACAAAATTGAAAGCCTCCTCGATGACCACCTCCGGGTGTTCTGCCCGCAGCTGCTCCAGGGCAGCCCGCACCCCGGTTGCCACCTCCACCTCCCCCGATCCCCGGGCCCGTACCACCTCGAAGGCCACCACCGGCCGGCCGTTGAGAAGGGCGGCGGAGCGTCGCTCGGCCACCGTATCGGAAACGCTGGCCACCTGGTCCAGGCGGATGCGGCGGCCGTCGGACAGGCTGATCTCCAGGGCCCCCAGGGCCTGGGCGGTCTGCACCGTGGCGATGGTGCGCACCGCCTGCTCGGCGCCGCCGGCGTCGATGCGCCCTCCCGAGGCCTCCTGCTGCACCTGGCGCAACTGGCGGGAGATGTCGGCGGCGGTGGCGTTGAGGGCCAGCAGCCGGACCGGGTCCAACTCCACCCGGATCTCCCGGCTGACGCCCCCCACCCGGCTGACGGCACCGATGCCCTTGACCGCCAGCAGATTCTTGATCAACTGGTTATCCACGAACCAGGACAGGGCTTCTTCGTCCATGCCCTCCGCCGCCACGGTGTAGGTGAGGACGGGGGCTCCGGCGAGGTTCATGCGGGCGATCACCGGGTCCAGCAGGTCGGGGGGCAGGTCGGCGCGGATCCGGGACAAGGCATCCCTGACGTCATCCACCGCCTCCTGGGTGACCTTTTCCAGGCGAAACTCGGCGGTGATCACGGCGGTGCCATCCTGGATCTTGGCGTAAATGTGCTTCACCCCTTGCAGGGTGGCCACGGCATTCTCGATCTTGCGCACCACCTCGGTTTCCATCTGGGCTGGCGAGGCCCCCGGAAGGTTGGCGGTGACGATCACCATGGGCAGGTCGATGTCCGGGAAGGCCTGAACCCGCATGGCCTGGAAGCCCCCCAGACCAAGGATGGACAGCAGCAGGAACAGCAGGACAGCCGGGATCGGGTTGCGGATGGACCAGGCGGAAACGTTCATGGCGCCTCCATCCTCAACGGGCCGGCGTGGCCGGCGCGGCCTCGACCACCCGCACCAGATCACCCTCGGCCAGGAAGGCCCCCCCGGAAGCCACTACCCGGACCGAGGCCTCCAGGCCCCCGAGGATTTCCACCAGATCCCCCACCCGGCGCCCAGTGGTCACTTTGGCCTGGCTCACCCGCCCATCGGCGCCGATGCGCATCACGTAGCTGAAGCCTTCCTTGGTCACCACCGCCCCCAGGGGCAAGGTCAGCCCCCGGGCGCTGCCCACCTCGAACTCGCCCCGGGCAAACATCCCGGCCCGGACCGTGCCTGGGTCGGGCAAATCCACATAGACCAGGCCATTGCGGGTTTGGGCATCCACGGTGGGGGCCACCATGCGTACCCGCCCGGCAACTGCTTCGCCCCCGGAGGGGATGACCGTGGCAACCATGCCGGTCTTGAGCCGGGCTAGATCGGGAGCCGCCACCTCGGCACGCCATTCCAGACGCCCCTGGCGGATCAGCCGAAAGAGTTCCTCACCGGCTCCGGGCACCGCCCCCACCGTGGCGCTGCGGGCGGAGATAAAACCGTCGTCCGGCGCCTTGACCCGAGTCTGCTCCAGGCGCTGACGGCGCAAGGCCAGGGCTGCCCGCTGGGCCTCCACCCGGGCGGCCGCCGTGCTTTCCGCCGTCTCATACTCCGCCAGCCGCTGGGGGCTGATGAAACCCTTGGCCAGCAGATCCCGCCCGCGCCGGGCGTTGGCCTTGGCTTCCTCCAGATGGGCCAGGGCTTCGGCCAGCCTGGCCTGGGCCTCGGCCTGGTCGGCCTCAACGGTTTCAGCC
Organism: Rhodocyclaceae bacterium; assembly: GCA_034004685.1. Taxonomy (GTDB): domain Bacteria; phylum Pseudomonadota; class Gammaproteobacteria; order Burkholderiales; family Rhodocyclaceae; genus JAEUNX01. The sequence continues at coordinate 6,780 of JAVEWG010000072.1, forward strand.
GCGAAAACCGCCAGCAGCTGGCCCTTCCTGACCCGGTCGCCCACATTCACCCGCACCTCGGCCAGGCGCAGACCCTGGGTTTCAGCGCCAATCATCGCCTCCTGCCAGGCCTGGATGTTGCCATTGGCAGCCACCCGCAGGGGCAGGACCACTTCTCGGGGCAAGGTGGCCTGCACCGTCAAGGCGGGCCGGCTGGCCACGATGTCCTCTGCGGCTTGTGCAGACTGGGGAGCTAAGACGAAGGCTGCTGCAAGCAGCAGCCCGGCAGGAATGAGGGATGGCTTTGTCATTATCGTCTCGGAATGGCAGATCTGGGGTTACCTGGATTTTAGCCCGGACGCCCCCAGGCAAACCGCCAATACCCAAATTGAGATTCACCGCTGCCCGTAGCGGCGCCCGCGCCTCGGGCATTCCGGCCCCTAGCCGCCCGTCACGGCACCGGCATGGGCTTGCAGGTGCCGGATCAATTCCTCCAGGAGCACTTTCAGGGCGGCGGCCTTTTCCAGGGGATAGTCCAGGGAAGCCACCAGGGTTTGGGGCACGCAGGCGCACCGCGCCTTCAGGGCAAGCCCGGCGTCGGTGAGGCTGATTTCCACGCTGCGCTCGTCCGCCGCACTCCGGTTGCGTTCCACATAGCCCAACTGCTCCAGCCGCTTCAACAGGGGCGTGAGGGTGTTGGAATTGAGCTGGGCCCGCTCCCCGATGCGGGAAACCCGGCAGGGCGATTCCTCCCACAGGATCAGCAATACGATGTACTGGGGATAGGTCAGCCCGAGGGGTTCCAGCAAGGGGTGGTAGAGGCGCGTCACCAACCGGGAGGCGGCATAGAGGGGAAAGCACAGTTGCCGGTCGAGCCTCAGCAGGTCTTCGCTGCCCGGATCGTCTGGCGCCATGCGTTCCATCTCAAACCCCCAGGGCCTTGCGGATTTCGCCTTCCATCCTTTCCGGCCGGGTGATGGGCGCAAAACGCCGCAGGAGCGTACCGTCCCGGCCGATCAGGAACTTGGTGAAATTCCACTTCACCGTCGGGCCCAGAATTCCCGGCAGACGGCCGGTCAGCCAGGAAAACAGGGGGTGCGCCCAAGGGCCCTTCACCTCCACTTTTTCGAATACCTGGAAACTGACGCCATAGTTGATCAGGCAGCTGCCTTCAATCTGATCAGCGTCGCCAGGCTCCTGATTTCCGAACTGATTGCAAGGAAAGCCCAGCACCGCCAGCCCGACGGCGCAGTACTTGCGGTGCAGGGCCTCCAGGCCCTCGTACTGGGGGGTGAAACCGCATTTGCTGGCGGTATTGACCAGCAGGACCACCTGCCCTCGGTAACGCTCCATGAAAATGTCATCACCCCGCAGACTGCGGGCCTGGAACTGGTAAAAATCGGTGGGACCGGAATGATTGGCGTGCGGCA